>CAZUMS010000006.1:143975-148532 GCA_964621525.1 uncultured bacterium | reverse complement strand
TCGGGGAGCCGGAAACCGGGCGCAAAGCGTTTTCAGGGGAATCAGACTCTCCCGGAGGCTCCGCCGCCACCCTCCCTACTCAGGGAGGTTTTTCCCCGGTTCCCCCTCCCTGTTTATAAGGAGGGGGTCAGGGGGGGGAGTCCGGGGACCCCTTTGACTTTCCCCCCGCAACCGGTCTTTGTTGCGCCGCCCGGAGTTCCGCTGGTGGCGGGGCCGGGTTTCCAGATTATCGCCGCCACAGGGCGGCGGGGCTCCTCGCAAGAGCTCACAGGAAGTGGGTGAACCGTTACATGATCGAAGTTCGCGATGACGAACCGTTCGAGACAGCGCTCCGCCGTTTCAAGAAGCAGTTTGAAAAGGCCGGCCTGTTCGCCGAGATCAAGAAGCGCGAGTATTACGAGAAGCCGTCCGTGAAGGCCAAGAAGAAGGCCGCGGCGGCCCGCAAGCGCGCACTCAAGAAGGCAGCCAAGGCCAACCGCTAGGCTTCCTCCATCCACAATGCCCGTGAAGGCGGCTCCGGAGCGATCCAGAGCCGCCTTCATGCTTTTGACGCTGCCCGTGCGCCGGGGACAGACTTGGGTCCGCCATGCAGCTCGACTTCGTTCACGACGCCCCCGCCGCTCCGGCCGCCACGTTCACCGCCAACACGCGGTGGGGATGTATCGAGGTGAGCTACGGCGGGGACGCCATCCACGGCTGCCATTTCTCCAGCGGCTCTGCACCGGGGAACCTGCGCGGGCTTCCGGCCCATGTGCGAACGTTCCTGGACGAGTGGGACGCCTTCGACTCCTCGCAGGAGTTCACGGGCCGCTTCGTGGCGAAGGGCACGCCGTTCGAGCACGAGGTCTGGAAGGCGCTCCGCCGGATCCCCTTCGGCCGCACGGAGAGCTACGGCGGCATCGCCCGCGGAATAGGGCGTCCGAAGGCCTCTCGGGCCGTGGGGCTCGCCTGCAACCGGAACCCGCTGCCGCTCGTCATCCCCTGTCACCGGGTCGTGGGGACGAACGGGAAGCTGGTCGGCTTCGCCGGCGGACTGGACGTGAAGGAACGGCTCCTCGCCATGGAGCGCCACGAACTGCCGCTGGAACGGGCCGCCGCAAACGGCTAAGGGAACAGCCCGCGAGCAAGCGCGCCTCAGGAGGCAAAACCATGCCCACCATCCTCGAACGGCTGAACGAAGACATGAAGACCGCCATGAAGGCGGGCGAGAAGTCCCGGCTGGAGACGATCCGGCTGATCCTCTCGGACTCCAAGTACAAGAAGGTCGAGAAGGGTTCCGACCTGGACGACAACGACCTGATCGCCATCTGCCAGTCGATGGTAAAGAAGCGGCGGGAGAGCATCGACCAGTTCAAAAAGGGCGGCCGCGAGGATCTGGCCGCCAATGAGCAGGCCCAGATCGACGTGATCCAGACCTACCTGCCCGCCGCCATGTCCGAGGCCGAGCTCGTGAAAATCATCGCCGAAGAGAAGGCCGCCACCGGCGCCGCGTCCGTGAAGGACATGGGCAGGCTCATGAAAGCCGTCCAGGCCCGCACCGCCGGACGCGCCGAAGGAAAGCTGCTGGCCGACCTCGTGAAGAAGGCCCTCGGCTGAACAGATTGCCCGCAAGATGAAGACTGCCGAACCCCGGCTCCTCTCCAGAGCCGACCAGAAGAAGGTGGCGAAACTCGCCGAGTCGCTGCCGCTCCACAAGTTCCTCGGCGTGAAGCACAAGGGCTTCCGCGAGGGCTCGGGCGAGCTCGAGCTCAAGGCGGGAAAGAGCGCCGTCAACGTGGCGGGTGTGCTTCACGGCGGCGTGCTCTACGCGCTGCTCGACGCCGCCGCCTATCAGGGCCTCATCCCCACGTTCCACGAGGGGGAGAATGCCGTCACCCACGACATCCATGTGTCGGTACTCCGGCCCGTGATGCTGGGGGAAACGATCCGCTTCAAGGGCCGGGTGCTCAAGCGCGGCCGCACCACCGCCTTCACCGAGAGCGAGGCCTGGGTGAACGGCAAGCTCGTCGCCGTCGCGCGGGTCACGAAGTCGATCGTGAAGCAGGGACTGACGAAGTAGGCCTAGATTTTAACGAATCAAAATACGGTTTCAGCGAATCGTTCTTCAGCGCTTCGAAATAGGCCTGCTCGGAATAGACTTTCTGCCAGAGATCACGCGAAATGCACGTCGCCTGGTTGAGCAGATTCAGATTCTCGTCGGGATTGTTCGGGAGGTAACCCTTACCATGAACGATATCCGACCGGCGGTCGTAAAACTGTCGAAACTCGTCCTGCCGGGATCCGCCATTGTTCGCGCATATCAGCGAAAATGCTTCTGCAAGCTGTCGGGTAATTCCAGGACTATTGAAACAGTTCAGGAGAGTCTCCGTCGAGCTCGCATGACAAATGAACGAGACCTGCCAAGCAATACTAAAGTTGGCAAAGATTGAGAACTGTAATGCAGTCCGGAGGCGGCCTGGGCACCCGAAAGCTTCATGCTGGAAAAACAGGAAAAACTTTGCCGCTAGGTCAATATCTGAGTCCTGCAACTCTTCAGAGATGCTCGCGGGGTTAGGCTGAAATTTGTCCATATACCTTGAAGGGCTTGTGGATAGCCCTTTTCGGAAAAAGGAGAAGTCGGCACGGGTCTTTGTTGGCCGGACTATCCACAGGGCCAGAAGAAACAAGTTGATATTTGCGTTGGCACCACTGATTCCTCTGCCAACCAAAGCATGAGTAGCCTGTCCCAGGGTTCTTTCGTCTTCCTTAGAGATCAACGAACTGCTGAGCAGTTCTTCAAGCCATTTATTGGGGATTTTCTCAATCGACCAGTTTGAATCAATTTGAATCCTTCCGTCCCATGGAAAATCTCGCAGAGGCGCAAAGAAATAATCAAGATTCGACATATCTTTCCTATTCATTTCGCTCACACCTCTCCTGCGCTCGTCTGCTTTTCTTCCCAGTAGAGTTCGAGCGTGAGGCCGGTCTCGACGGCCGCCTGTGCAGCTTCGCGCAGCGCCGCGAGATAGTCCGCCGCGTCAGCCCAGGGGGACGACGGGGACTCCCCCGCCAGCACGTTGGCGAGGGGTTCGGTTTCGAGCAGGAGTCCCTGCGCGGAACCCACCGAGAGGCCCGGCTCGTCCATCCAGAACGATCTCGGGAAGAACAGCGGCACATAGACGCCCGAGCTTTCCGAGTGGCGGACGAGGTGGGTCGTCTTCTCCAGCCGCTCGGCCCGGTAGGCCTCGCGAAGGAGCGGATCCCCCGTGGGGTCGATCACCCCCGGCGGATCGGACGGAAGCCCGCCGGAGGCGGCGAGGTGGAGCGCCGCCCGGCGGAGCTCGTGAATCAGCTCCGGGTCGCCGAGCTCCCAGTTGCGGGTGTCGGCGGCGCCCTGCCGGAAGTCCGCCCGGCGGCCCGTCTGCCGCTCGATCTCGCCGAGAAGCTGGATCACGAGCGCGTCGGCGGCGTCGCGGATCTTCTTGTAGACGTTGTGGTCTTCGTAGGCCGCGCGGTCCACGCCCCGGTAGCCGAGCTGAACGAGGCGGGCGAAGACAGGCACGGGATCGCCGCCCCTTACCGCCGGCGCTTCGGCGTGGACCGGGTCTGGGCCTCGGCCCCCCGGACGAACCAGTCGATGCGCTCCAGCAGCGCACGCTCGGCCTCGGGCGTAAGCGTGCGGGCGCGCTCCATGAGGTGCTTCCAGTCCAGGTCGAGGGACTCGCGGTCGGTCTTGATCCCCATGGCGTGATCCTCGATGGCCGAGCGCACGAGCCGGTTGGCGTCCAGTTCGAGCCTTCTGGCGAGCTTGCGCACCGTCGCAGGGGTCGGGATCACCGTCCCCGCGACGGCCTTCTGGAGCGTGTCGTAGGGGACGCCGGCCGCGCGCGCGGCCTCGGCCACGGACTGAAAGCCGGCGTCGGCGAGGGCGCGGGTGAGGGTCTGCTGGAAGCGGGTTCGGATGGCCATGGGTTGATGCACCGACCTTTACACAGGGTTTTGCGGACGGGAAGGGCGTTTCAGTCCGGCACGTCCGGGGTTGCCCCGGCCCCGAAGGGTTGCTTATCATGCGTAAGTTCCGGTTCCCACAAGGTAATTCGCCTGCCAGCACCGCTGGTCCGGGCGGCAACGGGTATTTCATGTCAGAGTTCGACAGCCAGAAACCGGGGGACAAGCCCACCCTGTCCGTGCCTCCGTCCGAGGATTCCTGGGATTTCGACGAGTTTTCCGAAACCACGTCCGCTCCGCCTGCTGCCGACCCCAACGACATCACCCTGTCTCCGGTTTCGCTGGAACCCACGTTCAACACCGGGGCGACCTCGAAGACCCCGGACCCCGATCCCGACGCCTGGGACTCCAGCGCCGCGCCGCGATTTCCGGGATCGTCAGGCGAAGCTCCGAAGTCCCTCTCCCCGGCCGTCGCCGGCGACGACTGGGACCTCGCGGAATTTTCCGGGCCGTCCGAAGCGGTTCCTGCCGCCGCAGAGCCCGCTCCCCCGGCACCGGCCGCAGCGGCTGGGCTCCCGTCGGACGACGAGCCGGTCGCCATGGCCGATGACGTTCCCCCGCCCGATGCCG
>CAZUMS010000006.1:0-143875 GCA_964621525.1 uncultured bacterium | reverse complement strand
CCGTCGGACGACGAGCCGGTCGCCATGGCCGATGACGTTCCCCCGCCCGATGCCGCCGCAACAAATAGCGGCGACGGCTGGGACCTCGATGAATTCAGTGCCCCGGCCGCGGTTGCATCCGTGCCGCCCCTTCCGGCGGCTCCGCTGGCAGAGGCGCTCCCGGCGGACGACGAGCCCGTGGCCATGGACGACAGCGTCCCGCCGAGCCTCACTCCCGGGGACGACTGGGACATGGGCGAGTTTGCAAGCAGCGCGCCGCCTGCGGCGGCATCTGCACCCGCTCCGTCGGCGCCGGTACCGGCGGTCTCTGCCGCCGCGCCTTCGGACGACGAACCGGTCGCCATGGCCGATGACGTTCCCCCGCCCGATGCCGGCAGCGGCGACGGCTGGGATCTCAACGAATTCAGCGCCTCGGCCGCCGTCGCCTCTGTTCCGCCCATATCCGCTCCGCCCGCGCCGAAACCGGAACCGGTGGAGTTCGCCGATGCTCCGGCGGACGATTCGGGGTGGGACCTCGGCGAATTCAGCGGCAGCGAGCCTGCGGCGGCTTCGGCGCCGCCTCCGGCCGTCTCCGCACCTGCCGCCGTCCGTGCCCCCGAACCTGTGCAGGAGGCAGCCGCTCCGGCCGCTGACACCTCCAGCGGCGATGGCTGGGACGCGGAAGAGTTCGCCGCGAACGAACCGGCGGAAACACCCGCCGCTCCGGAACCCGCGCCGGCCGCACCCTCAGCAGCGGCGGCCACCGGCGGCGACTTCGACCAGATTCTCGAGGTCGAGGACAAGGACGCCTATCTCGACACCACGGCCGCGGATGAGCCCTGGTCCGTCCAGACGATGCAGTCGGTCGGGCAGACGCTCGTTTCCGGGGCGCCGCCCGAGCCCCATCGCGAATCCGTGCCGGCGGAAAGCGTTCCGTTCGTCGTCACCGGCAACGAGCGAGTCGATTCCGTGCTCGCGCGGCTCGCCGCGCAGCCGGAAAGCGAAGACCGGAATTTCCAGCTCGCGGCCGTCTATGTGGCGGCGGCAGGACAGGGCGGCCTCGCCTCGGGCCGCTGGATGTCCGAAGCCCGGCGGCTCCTCGGCGAGCGCACGGATGCAAAGGCCGCCGAACTCAGGGCCCGGATCGCCATCGCCGAGGAATCGAACTCCGACGAGCTGGAACGCCTCGGTTCCGCCGTGGGCGGCGGGGCACAGAACCGTACGCCCTGGATCGCCGAAGCGCTCCGCCGCGCCGTGGCCGAAGGGGCCGGCGAGCGGGCCGTGCGGCTCGCCTGGGCGCTCGGGGAGATCGACCCCGGACATCCCCTCGCCCGCTGGGTGCAGGCGCGGCACCTCCCGCAGGACCGGCTCGCCGAAACGTGGGACGAATATCTTGCCCGTTCCGGTTCGTCGGCTTCCGCCGTGGAGCGGGGACGCCTGCTGGCGGCGGACCTGAAAGCCGGCCGGAAGCCCGCGCCGGAACGCCAGGCCGCCGTCCTCGCAGGGCTCCGTGCTGTTCCGGCGGACGATCCCCTGTCGGCGGCCGCCCGCGAATACCAGACGGCGGTCCTCGAGCTCGCCGGCGATCACGAAGGCTGGGCCGCCGCCATGCGCGAGCGTGCCGGACGCCTTTCGGGCGACGAACGTACGGCTGTCCTTTACCGGCTCGCGCGCGTGCTGCACGAGGATCTCGGCCGGCTCGACGAGGCCCGGGAGATCTACGAATCGATCCGGCAGGCCGAACCGAAGAACCTGCTCGTGCTGAAGCTGCTGGAGGACGTGGAACGCCGCACGGGCCGCGCCGACGAACTGCTCGCCGTGCTGGACGCCCAGTACCGCCAGATCGCCGACCCGCAGCTCCGGGCGATCACCGCCGTCAAGGGCGGCCAGGTCGCCGACGAACTGCTCAGGCAGCCGCAGACCGCCATCGAGTGGTACAGCCGGGCCCTCGAGGTGGACCCGCGCAACCCGTTCGCCCTCTCCTCCATCGGCCGGCTGTTCGCCCGTGCCGGCGAGTGGGAAAAACTCGCGCAGGTGTATGAGTTCGAGGCAGAGGGAAGCCCCGACAAGCAGCAGCGCATCGACTTCATGCTGAAGCACGCGGAGCTGCTCGCCGACCGGCTGAACCAGCGCAAGATGGCGATCGACGTGCTGCGCACGGCGCTGCTCGTGGACGACAGCAACCTGAACATCTACCGCGAGCTGGGCCGCCTGCTCTACGCCGAGAAGCAGTGGGAGGACCTGATCCGCCTCTACCAGGCGGAGGCGACGCTGACCCGCGACAAGAGCCGGCTCATCGCCATCTACATGTCCCTCGGCGAGCTGTGGCAGAAGGATTTCCAGCCGTCGGAACCCGTGGACAAGTTCGCCCAGGCGGTGGAGAACTACTACCACGCGCTCGAGGTGGACCCCGAGTACACCCCGGCGCTCCGTACGCTGGGACGCCTGTTCCACGCCACCGGCAACTGGGACCTGCTGATCCGGATCTTCGAACGCGAGATGGAACTGGTCGAGGCCCCTCAGGCGAAGGCCGGCATCTACATCAAGGTGTCGGAGATCGCCGAGGACCGGAAGAAGGACATCCCGCTCGCCGTCGAATACCTCCGCAAGGCGCTGGAACTGGACCCCGAGAACCAGATGGTCATCAACCATCTCTCGCGGCTGTCTCCGGCGCTGAAAAACTGGGACGATCTCGTCCAGGTCTACATCCGCGAGGCCCAGATGACGAAGGACCCGCGCTACGCGGCCGCCCTTCACCAGCTGATCGGCGAGATCTGGCGCGACCGGTTCCGGTTCGGCAGCAAGTCGAACGAGAGCTTCGAACGCGCCCTGGAGCTCGACCCCGCGCTGTCCATCGCCCGGCACGAGCTGGACGAGGGCCGCGCTTCCGACGTGCCGCCGCCGGAGCGGATCGAGGCCCTCGCGCGGGCGCTCGACGAGAACGCCTCGCCGGAACTCGCGGGGCGATTCATCGACCTTCTGGCGGCGAACCCTTCCGAGATCACCGCCGGGAGGATCGCCCTGATCCCCGACGCCGCCGTGCCCCGGGCGCTGGCGGCGTTCCAGCCGTTGCTCGACACGGACCGGCTCCGCTCGCTCGCCGAGCGGGCCGCCTCCACCGGCGGACCGTCGGCTGGAGCCGCGCGGCAGATCCTCATTGAACTGCCCGGCACCGACGAGATCGCCGAAGCCGCCTATATCGAGACGCTGCTCCGCGAGGGCACCCTCGAGGACGACGGCATCCGGCGGATCTACGCCCGCATTTCGGCACGGAAACCCTCGCTCGGCCACTGGGAACTCAAGGCCGCCCTCTGGCCCCGGCTCGGACTCGGCACGGACGAGCTGGACGCCCTGATCTGGGAAGGCATCGGCATCGGCGGCACCTCGTCGCGCCTGCTGCCGCTCCTCGTCCAGCGGGCCGAAACCGGCACCGTGAGCCCCGGCATCCTTGAAGCGCTCCGCCAGGCCGCTGCCGAAACCGGAGACGCCGGACACGAACTGATGGCGGTCGAGAAGCTGTTCGAGCAGTCGCTGGACCCCCAGGCGAAGGAAAAGCTGCTGGAATCGAAAGCCCGCGCCCTCTCCGCCCTCGAAGGGCGGCAGGAAGAAGCCCTCGCGGCCGCCCGGGAACTGTTCCACCTGAATCCGGACCATCCGGCCGCGGCCGAGCTGATCTCGAAGCTGTCCACGGAACTGGGCCGCTCGGACGACGCCCGGCTGTTCGCCGAGCGCCGCCTCGCCAAGGCGGAAACCCCGGCCGAGAAGGCGCTCGCCAAGACCGAGCTTGCCCGGATCGCGTTCGATCTCGGGAAGAATCCGGCAGAAGCCACGGCACTGCTCGGCGACGCTCTCGCGCTCGATTCCGGGTGTCTCGACGCCCGCCGCTACCTCCTCTCCATGGCGGAACGGCAGGCCGATCCTCAGCAGGTCGCCGCCGCCCTCGAAGGGATCGAGCCCTTTGTCGAAACGGCAGAACGGCTCGAGATCCGCGAGCGCCTCGCCGCCATCTACGGCGACGAGCTGAAAGAGCCCGAACGGCAGCTCCTTCACCTCGAGGAACTGGCCCGGGTGGATGCCTCGAACGCGCTCCGGTTCGCGCAGCTCGTCCGGTTCCACAGGGGCCGCAGCGACTGGCCCGAGCTCGCGCGGAACCTGTTGCGGCAGGCGCGGGTCACCGACGACGCTCCGGCCGCTGAACGGCTGGTTATCGAGGCCGCCCGGATCGCGGTGGACCGGCAGCTTCCCGAAGAGGATCTTGAGTCGCTCTACCAGTGGTGCCGGGACCGGCTTGTGCAGGCATCGGATCAGCCGGGCATTCTGTCCGCCGCCATCGACACCGCAAGGGCGCTGGACCTCGCTCCCGAACTCGCGCAGATGCTCGAGCAGCGGGCCGCCCTCGCAGGCGACGAGAGCCGCCAGGTCGCCGACCTGATCGAGGCGGCGAAGCTCTACGAAACGGTGCTCGACAACGGCGCGAAGGCGCAGGACCTCTACGCTGCCGCCGCCGAACTGGACGACACGCATCCGGCCGCCCTGATGGCGCAGGCGGAGAAGCTGTTCCGCGACGAGCAGTTCGCCAAGGCGCTCCCCGTCTTCCGCAAGGCGTTCGGCGCGGGCATCCAGAAGTCCGAGCCCCGCGTGCGCAGCGAAGCCAACTACATGATGGGCGTCTGCCTGAGGCAGACCGGCGACAACGAGCAGGCGCGCGGCGCGTTCCTGCGCGTCATCGAGGACAACCCCTCGCACCGGGACGCGCTGCTGGCGCTTGCCGAGTTCGACGCCCAGAAGCAGGACTGGGCCTCCTTCGGCCAGCGGCTCGAGCTCGTGCTGAAGTCGGCGGCCGACGACACGCCCGCGTTCCGGGCGAATATCTGGACCCGCATGGCCCACGCCTACGAGAAGGCCGGGAAACCCGACGATGCGCTCAAGGCGTGGGAAGGCGTGATGCGCGAGAACCCCTCGTCCGAAGACGCACTCCAGGCGGTCGCGCGGCTCGCGGCCTCGCGGGGTTACATCGACAGGGCGAATACGGCGCTGGAGGGGCTGGCCGGACAGTACGAAGCCCTCATGGAGAACCAGAAGGCGGCCAAATGCCGCCTCGAGATCGCCCGCAATCTCGAGAAGCACCTGAACGATCCGCAGCAGGCGGTGATCCAGTACCGCCGGGCGCTCGACCTGGACGGCACGGCCCACGACGCGGCGCTGAAGGTGGCCGAGGCCGATCTGGCCGCCGGAAACGCGGATTCGGCATCGGCCCTGCTCCAGAAGCTGGTGAAGATGCCGCGCCTCGACCCGAAGCTGCTCGCCGCCGCCAACGGGCTTCTCGGCAAGGCGGCCCTTGCGAAAGGCGACACGGCCGCGGCCCAGACCTACCTGGAACAGGCAGGCTCCCAGGGCGGCGACGCCGGCGCCTCGGCCGAACAGATGATCGCCGTCTACGAGAAGAACGGCGAATGGGAAAAGGCGTCCCAGGCCCTCGAAAAGCTCATCGACCAGCTCAGGAAGGACAACCCCCGGGCCTCGCTGCCGCTGTTGCTGCGCCGGGCCTCGATCCTCAAGGACCGGCTGAACCGCCGCGATGACGCGATCATGGAGATCCGCCGCGCGATCCGCCTCGACCCGCAGAACGTCCAGCTCCACGAAACCCTGGCGGCGATCTTCCGGGACAATCCGGCGACGCTCGGCGAGGCGGTGAAGTCGTACCACGCGCTGCTTCAGATCGATCCGTTCCACTCGAAGACCTACGAGACGCTCGGCATCATCTACGCGACGGATCTCGACAAGAAATACTGCGCGGGGCAGGCGCTCGTGGCGCTCGGCATCGCAACCTCCGATATCGAGGACTTCGTCTCGGCCCAGCGGGGGAACCAGCCGGCCGCACCCAAGACGAAGCAGAATCCCCAGCTCGCCGGAAAGCCGTTCTGGCACCCGAACTGCCAGAACTTCCTGCAGGAGTTCCTGCCGCAGCTCGCCCCGGCGATCACGCGCGCCTATCCGATGGACTTCGTGAAACTCGGCGTGAAACCGGACCCGATGCCGCCGGCCATGGTGCCGGAGCCGGTGAAGGCGGCGATGGAGCAGATCGGCCCCGTGGAAGGGCTGATCTTCGTGCGCGACAACCGGCGGCCGCTCCAGATGAGCATCGAGCGCGGCGCCAAGGGTCCCGTCGTCCTGATCGGCGACCAGCTGTTCGAGACCGTTACCGGCCCCGAGGCCGTGTTCGTGGCCTCGCGTACGCTGTTTCAGCTCCTGGACGGCACCTACGCCCTGAACCGGCTGGACGGCGAAACCATTCACCGGCTGCTCGCCCTGTTCGGCCGGGCCGTGGACGAGACTTTCAAGATGGGTGGCGACCCCGCGGCCATCAAGCGCGACGTGAAGACCATCGACAAGGAGATCTCCCGTGCGCTGAAGAAGGAACTCCAGACGAAGCTCCCGAAGTTCCGCGAGGCCCATTCCCGGATCGTGATGAACGCCTGGCTCGAGGGAATGCAGTATTCCCGCGACCGGTTCGGACTTGTCATGTGCGGCGACCTGCAGGCAGCCCTCACCCGGGTCGCCGTGCGCACCGGCACCATCCAGCAGGGGCCCCTGCCCCGGCCGGAAGAGTGGCCGGGCCTCTTCCGCGACCGCCCGCATTTCGGCGAGCTGCTCCGCTACGGCGTGAGCGAGGAGTATTTCCTCCAGCGGCGCGCCTTCGGCATGTCCCTGGACAGCATCTGAGGCCGGACGCCAGCCGGTCAGGCCTTCCATCTCCTGTCAGCGCCTGAACGTGCTTCAGGCGCGCTACTTTTTCACTCCGGCTAGAGCCTCCCGTTGCGCTAGACTTCGGGAAAGGGGGCGCACATGTCCGAACCTTATCTGGCACGGCTGGGCCGCTGGGTCGCCGCTCTCGAGTACGATTCGATCCCGGCCGACACGCTGACCGCCGCCCGCTATCAGGTGCTCAACATGCTTGCGGCGCTCCACGCATCCGCGAGATCCACGGAGACCTCCTCCATCGCCTGCGGACTCACCGGTTTTTCGGTGGGGGCGGGCCGTTCCACCGCCTTCGCCACCGGAATCCGTCACGCCCCGCACGAAGCCGTCCTCTCCAATGCCGCCTATTCCATGGCGCAGGATTTCGACGACATCGTCTGGATGGGCCACACCTGCCACTCTTCCGTCTTCGCCCCGCTGGCGGTGGCGCAGCACGAGGGACGGGATGCCCGGGCCTTCCTTACAGCCGTGGTCGCGGCGAACGAGATCGGCGGCCGCCTCGGAGCCACCAGCTTTCTGGGGCCCCTGAACGGCCAGATGTGGACCTTCATCCACCTCATCGGCGCTGCCGGGGCAACGGCGAAGGTGCTCGGCCTCGATGCAGAGCAGACGACGCATGCACTGGCGATCTCCCTCGCCCAGCCGAACTTTGCGCTTCAGCCGGGGTTCATGACCCCCTCCTCGAAACTGCTCGCCGCCGCCACACCCGCGGCGGCCGGAATCCAGGCCGCCTATTTCGCCCGGGCGGGCATGACCGGAGCACCGGACATCATCGAGGACCGGCGTGGATTCTGGAAACGGTTCACCTACCTGCCGCTTCCCTTCATGATGGAGGGTCTCGGTTCGTTCTGGACGACCCAGACCCTGACCATCAAGACCTTTCCCGGCTGTCACTATTTCCAGACGGCCGTTTCGGCGATCGACGAGATCGAGCGGGTCCACGGCCCGGTCGATGTCCGGCAGGTCCGCCGCATCCGCGCCGAAACCACAAAACTCGGTTTCGAGGCCACCCGTTTCGCCGGGGAGTATTCCGCCTCCGTGGGCCGGGTGACTCCCATCAACGTGAATTTCGACCTCGGAGTCACGGTCGCCATCCGGCTGATCGCGGGGAAACTGACCAGCGAGCAGATGCACCCCGAGTGGCTGGAAGAGCATTCCGCCGAAATCCGCGCACTGGCCTCGAAGACGGCGATGATCCACGACCCGCAGCTCACCGCGAAGACCGTAGCGAGCGTGCGGGCCGTGAGCTCGGGACGGGCGGCACTGAAATCGGTAAGGCTCTCCGAGCTGCCCGGTCTCGTTCGCAAGTACCGGCAGGAGTACCGCTCGCAGCTCGTCACCCCGTCCGAGGTGGCCGGCTGGCTTCGCGTCGCAGGCCAAATGCGGCAGAAACGGGCGCAGGCGCCGGAAAAGAAAAGGGAGCGGAGCGCGATCCCCCTCTATTTCCCGAACCGGGTGAGCATCGAGCTTGGCAGCGGACGGACGCTGTCCGCCCAGACGGATCTTCCCGCCGGATCGTTCTGCAACCCCGAGATCCGGTTCGAGCTCAAGGAAAAATTTATCCGGGAAACGGCCCCCGTCCTCGGAGCCGCGAGGGCGGAAAAGGCGTTCGCGGCCGGGCTCGGTCTCGGCGATACGGAACTCGGGGAATTCGCGGCGCTGGTGGCGAAACCCGCCTGACTAGCGGCCAGTGCCGGTGAGGATGGCGGACATCTCCCGGTGGATCAGCCCGTTGCTCGCGAGCGTCTCGCGGCCGAACAGGTCGTAGGGTCCGCCCGAAAAGTCGGTGACCAGGCCGCCCGCCTCCTGCACGACGATCACGCCGGCGGCGGTGTCCCAGGGCTTAAGGTTTTCTTCCCAGTATCCGTCCAGCCGCCCGGCGGCGAGCCAGCAGAGGTCCAGCGCCGCCGAGCCCAGACGCCGGATGCCGTGGGCCTTCAGGATGAACGGCCTCCAGAAGGATAGGTAATGATCGACGCGCTCGCGGCTGTCGTAGGGAAACCCCGTGGCGAGCAGCGCTTTCGACAGTTCCGGAACATCCGACACCCGGACCGGTTCCCCGTTCAGCGTCGCGCCGAGGCCCTTCGCGGCGAGAAACTCCTCCTCGAGCGGCGCGCAGTAGACGCAGCCCGCTACCGCCTGCCCCCGGAACGCAAGACCGATCGAACAGCCGACAATGAGATGTGAATGGGCGAAATTTGTCGTGCCGTCCACGGGATCGACGATCCACTGGTAGTCGCCGCCCGCGTCGTGGGTGCCGGCGCCTTCCTCGCCGAGGATCGAGTGACCGGGAAAAGTCCGGCGGATTTCCTCCGCGATCAGCCGCTCGGCAGCCACGTCCGTTTCCGTGACAAGATCCATGTCGGCGCCCTTGGACCGGATGGTTTTCCGGCTCCGGAGGTTATCCCGGATCAGCGCGCCGGCCCGGCGGGCGGTGGCGGAGGCAAAATCCCGGTAGCGGCGGAGTTCTTCAGCAGTGGGTTCGTTCATGTCCGTAAACGAAGAGCCGGGAGCCCAGGCCCCCGGCTCTCCGGAATTCCAGCAAGAGGGTTCAGGCCTGCGGCTTGGCGTCGAGCCTGGCCGACAGTTCGGTGACCCGCTGGGTCATCTGGTCGACCTTCTTGTCGAGCCGTTCGACGGCCTTGTCGACTTCCTTGAGGACCTCGTTCAGGGGCTTTACGCCCTTGGCGCGGACCTGGTTGACCTGCGAGAGCAGCGCCATCGCCTGTCCGGCCGACTTCATCAGATCCGGATTCTGCATCATCTTGCCCATGAACTGCTGCATCTGGGCTTGCCCGCGCTTTCTCAGGTCTTTCTGGAGATTGGCAATCGGATTGCCAGAGCGCCGACGTTCGTTCGTGTCCGCCATGTTCCTCACCCTTTCGTGAACCGGGGCGGTAAAAGGCCGTTCATGAAGCACCGGCCGTCCGCGGGTCCGTTCTGCCCCCTGTGTAGTCCTGCAACCGTCCGCCGGTCAACGACACCCGGACTGTGCCGGAATGAAAGGGGCCAAATTCATTTACCGGGCAGCCGTTGGTACCGGCCGCGGGTCCGGCCAGAATTGGAGACGGGCGGGGGAAACAGCGGAGTCCTGCATGCCGGGTATTCGCCCACGGTTGCTCGCGGTTTCGGCCGGGCTGTTGCTCGGCGGGACCGCCTGTACCCGGACGACGGTCGAGGCGCCCGGTACCGCTGAAACCGCGCCGGTACCGTCGGAACTCCTGTTCGAGCAGATCCGCTCGGCGGTTTCCCAGGAGCGGTATAATCTCGCTTCCGCCCTCATCGAGGAAAACCAGAGCCGTTTCTCCGATGCCCGCACGCTGGACCGGCTGAACTTCATGCGCGGCTGGATCGCCTTTTCGCAGGGCGACCGCCGTGTCGCCCGCGTCTGGTTCGAGCAGATTCCGGACTCAAACCTCGCGCTCACGCCGCTCGCACTGTATTTCCGGGCAAAGAGTCTCGTTCAGGACGGCGACCGCGAGAACGCCGCCCGCCTGTTCGAGCAGCTGATGCAGAAATTCCCGCTGAGCCGCCGGGCGGTCGAGGCACGCTTCGATCTCGCGGGCCTCTATTTCGCTAATGGACAGTTCGAGCAGGCGCTCGATCTCTACGAGATGATGCGCCGGAATCCGAACCTTCAGGGCGAGCAGTACCTCGCGGGCCGCTCGGCGGCGGTCCTGAACGCCGGAGACGCCCTGACGGCGCTCGGCCGCCGCGAGGAAGCGCTCTCGAAGTACGAAGACCTCTATTACGACTTCCCGCTGTCCGCCGAGGCGCAGGCTGCCGCCGAGCGGATGGTGCAGGTGCGTCAGGCACTCGGAAGCCCGGCTTTCACTGCGAGCCCGGACCGGACGCTGAAGCGCGCCCGCCGCCTGCTGGACGGCGGACAGTCCCGCCAGGCAGTGCAGGAGATCGAGACCGTGCTCCCGGTTCACCGCGAAAAAGGCGGCCGGACGGCTATCGAGGCCCTGACGCTCTATGCGCAGGCGCTGGAACGGGAACGCCGCCTCACGGACGCCCGGACGGTCTACGACCAGATCGCGGCAATTCCCGGCGCCGACGTCGCCTCCATGCGGCTCAAGACCGCCAATGCGACGGTGCGCACAAACGAGGACCTCGGCATCCAGCGGCTCCTGAAAGTGGCGGAAGAGTTCCCGAAATCTGCCGCCGCACCGGACGCGCTCTACAACGCTGCGCGCTTTCACCACGTCGCGGGCCGGGATTCCGATGCAGCCGGGCTCTATCAGCAGATCATTTCCGCCTATCCGAAGTCCCCTCTGGCGGCGAGTTCCACCTTTCAGCTCGGCTGGTTCGATTTCCTCGCGGGCCGCTACCCCGAAGCCGCCGGATGGTTTCAGAAGGCCTCGGAGTTTCCCGCCGAAGCCGACGAGTACGAACGGTCTCTCTACTGGCTGGCCCGCACCCGGGAAAAATCCGGCGACGCGGCCGGCAGCCGGGAAATATACGGGAAGCTCTGGAACGAGCGGAGCTGGCACTACTACGGCGCCTTGGCGAAGGGACGGCTCGACGGGCTCGACGCCGCGGATATTTACCGCCAGATGCTGCCACGGGACACCCGCGGCGTGGCGATGGATCCGGCGGGCCTGCGGCACGAGCCGGAACTCGTGCAGATCGCACAATCGTTCGGCGGGATGCGCCGGGATTCGGTCCAGTCGGCCGTCGAGCTCATCGTGCTCGGCCTGTTCCGGGAGGCTTCGGATGAACTCGACTTCGTGGCACAGGGCAATCCTGATGCGGAGCAGGTGAGCCGGCTCCTGCCGCTTTTCGAGGAGACGCGGGATTTCCAGCGGCTTCGCACGTGGGGCTGGAACACGCTCGGGAAGCCCTCCGTCCCCGAGATCGCCAACGTCCGGAGCTGGCGCGCCCTGTATCCGAAAGCCTATCTGGATCTCGTGAACAGCATGGCAGCCGAAAGCCGCCTCGATGCACGGTTCATCCTTTCGATCATCCGGGAGGAGTCGGCCTACGATCCGAACGCCCTCTCCGCCGCAAACGCCCACGGCCTCATGCAGCTCATTCCTCCGACGGCGAACAACGTCGCCCGGTCGCTCAGCCTGCCGCCGGTCCAGGTCTCGGACCTCCGCAACCCGCCGCTTAATATCCGTCTCGGCTCCAGTTACCTGCGCCAGCTCGTGGACGATTTCGAGGGGAACATGGTGTTTGCGATTGCGTCGTACAACGGCGGCCCTCACAACGTGAACAAGTGGCGTGAGCGGCTTGGCGCACTCGACCTCGACGAGTTTGTGGAGGAGATTCCGTTCCGGGAGACCCGGAACTACGTGAAGAAGATCTTCAAGAGCTGGTCCAACTACCGGCTCCTGTACGGACCGGACGGCGAACAACTCTACGCACAGGCGATCGAACGGCTGATTGCCCCGGTTCCGGAGCCCGGGGTTTCCGCCCTGCCCGTGCATCTGGGAGCATCCGAACCGGACGGCTGGGTCAGACCCACCGTACCCATGCCGCCTCCCGTACTGCGCCTTGCGATGCCCGGTCCCGTTCGGCTTAGGGAACTCGACGATCAGGAAAAGGCCGAACGCGACAAGGCGCTGAAGGCCGTCCGGAATCCGCAGAACCCGCCTGGGCTGGACGGCTTCGATCCGGCCCACGACTATCTCACGATCGTCGGAGACGACGGACTCCCCGCCGAAAACGGCAGTCCGATCCAGCTCTCCGACTGGATGAACGGCGCTCAGCCCTGAATCCGGTTCGTACGGTTCATGGTCGACGACAGCGCCGGCCCCCGGCTATCCTTGATGTCCGAATGGTTCCGGCCGGTGCGGGACGACGAAGAGGTGGTAATCCATGAGCCTGAAAGAAGATTTCGCCCACGCGATTGCGAAAGATCCCGAAACGATCGAGGGCGATTACGCCGTTCACCTCGTGGCCGATTTTCTGCCACAGCCGATCCGTTTTCTCGGACACACGAAGGTATTCAGACGGGACGCGGACGGAACGATCCGGGGCTACAACGCTTTCCTCGGAAAACTGATCAAGGCCGGGCATTTTCATGTGGAACGCGGACGCTCGGCCGACGGCGCCGAGGTCACGAAGATCATTTACGACGACCGCCGCAATCCCGCTCCGATGCGTCCGCTCACGGACGAGGTCCGGGAAATGTCGCCCGGCAGCTTCCTCGGCCGGGGCATGTACAAGTTCGGACAGGCCGCCCGAAACGTGTTCTGGTTCACCGTTACCAAGGAAAAGTAAAAACCCTACAGCTCGATCCGCCCGCCGAGTACGGCGATCTGCGCCCGGATCGTCGTCTGCTCCCGGAGCGCCTTCTGGAGGCCGTTCAGCGCGTCAGGTTCGCCGTGAACCAGCACGGTCTGACGCGGTTCGGTCTCCAGCCGACGGACGTATTCGATCAGGTCGGCCTGATCGCCGTGGCCGGAGAAAACGTCGAGGTGATCGATCTCCGCCTTCACGGAAACCGGTTCGCCGAAAATCTTCAGCTCCTTGGCCCCGTTCAGCAGCGCCCAGCCGCGGGTCCCCTGGGCCTGATAGCCGACAACGAGGATCTTGGTCCTGGGGTCATCGAGCCGGTTGGCGAGGTGGTGCAGGATGCGGCCGCCGGACATCATGCCGCTGGCGGCGATGATGACCGCCGGGCCCTTCACCTCGTTCAGTTCCTTGGAATCGGCGACGGTGGAGGTGAGCCGGAGCGATTTCCAGCCCTTCACGCCGGCCGAGTGGCCGAGCATCCGGGCGATTTCGCCGTTGTGCTCCTCTTCGTACCGGGAATAAAGCCGTGTGATCTCCGCCGCCATCGGGGAATCGATATACACCGGCATCGGTGCAATGCGTTTTTTCCGTTCCAGTTCCTCGATGAGATAGAGCAGGTGCTGGGTGCGCCCGAGGGCGAAAGCCGGAACCAGTACAACCCGCCGGTTCTTCTGGGCGTCCTTCAGGTGCTTCTCCAGCCAGTCAGAGGGATCCACATCGTCGTGACGGCGATCGCCGTAAGTGGACTCCACGCACAGGAGGTCGAGGCCCTCCGGCAGGGGGATACGGACCGGAGGGTCCATGAACTGCTGGTCGTACCTGCCGAGATCGCCCGAGAACAGAAGCCGCCAGGTGCGGCCGGGGCCGTCGATCTCCAGATAGACCTGCGCCGCACCGACAATGTGTCCGCTCGGGATGAACTTCACCCGGACCCCGGGGAGAATCTCCACTGCCCGGCGGTAAGGTACTTTACGGAAAAACCGCATCACTGCCTCGGCTTCGCTCCGGGTGTAAAGCGGGAGCGCCGGCTGGTGGCGGGAGTAACCGCGACGGTTCACGAACCGGGCCTCTTCTTCCTGAAGGAACCCGGAATCGGGCAGCAGGATCGAGCAGAGATCGGCCGTCGCCTCGGTGGCGTAGATATTGCCCTTGTAGCCGAGCACGTTGAGGCGGGGAACAAAGCCCGAGTGGTCGATATGGCTGTGGGTCAGGACGACGGCCTTCAGTTCCCGGACCGGGAACCCGAGCGGCATCCAGTTAAGGTCCTTGATGTCCCGGCCGCCCTGGAAGAGTCCGCAGTCGACCATCACGAGACCGGACGGAGTGCCGACCAGAAACCGCGAGCCGGTCACACAGCCGGCCGCGCCGAGAAACTTCACCCAGGGTTTTCCGTTCATGAAGCCGCAGACTACCCATGCATCGCCGGGAACGGAAGCAGTCCGTCGAGGACCGCGATCTCGTGCGAAGGCCAGATACGCACACCGGGAGCGCGGCGCGAGAGTTCGCGGATCTCCAGCACCGTCCGCCAGGCGGCTTCCCGGTCCTCGTCAGCGGATCTTCCGTAGAGAACTCCCTTGGGAGCAGGGAGGAGATAATTGTCACGGATGTAGACTGCGTCACCGGCGAGAAACACCCATCCGGAACCGAGACGAACGAGTGCGCCGATCGCGCCGGTACAGTGGCCCGGCGTATCCACAAGATAAACACTACCGTCGCCGAGCAGGTCACAGGTACGTGCAAAGGGACCGAGTTTCGGGCCGGTGCCGAGCGGTGCTTCGGTAACTTTTCCGGACAGGGGAACGTCGTCCGGATTCAATCCCTTGAACACCCGCTTCCAGCTTTTGCGGAGCTCCAGCACACCGGGCCCCACGACTATTTCGGCGCCGGAGAAGTACCGGACATCGCCCGTATGGTCGAAGTGGTGGTGCGAATAAATGACCGTCTCAACGGAACCCGGCTCCACCCCGGCGGTCCGGAGCTGCGAGACGGCGTCCTCGCCCCGTTTCATTTCCGGCAGGATTCCCATGAGTTTTGCGGCCGGAACCAGCGGCGCCAGACGTGACTTGAGCGGAGCGGCGAGAAACTTCGGCAGCCCGAGGTCGAACAGGACTTTCCGGCGGGGATGCTCGATCAGAAATGCGTAGGAGGGAATCCGTACGGAGCCCGGCGGATTTCCTTCCGCCAGATACTGGCGGAAAATCCGCATCCAGCCGGTGTGGATGACTCCGATCCGGACTTTGGGACCCTCCGCAGGCGGGGGCCAGGAGTACCAGGGGATATCGGGGGTTTCCGGCATGGGAGCAGTATAGACGCCAGAAACCGCCCGTGGACAGCGCGGCGGCGGCCGGTGGCCGATCCCTTCGGCTTCGTGCTAGTGCCGCCGGGCGAGGAGCCTTTTCCATGATCGACCGCGAACCCATCCAGACGAGCGCCGAAGGGCAGGCCAGCGCCGCCCGGCTTCACGAACTGCTGTCCGACCCCCTGCGGCTGCCGGAGTGGTCTTCTCTCGCCAGCAGGGTATCGAGCGTCGCGGGCGATACGCTGGAAGCCGACAGCCCCTCGGGGCGGCAGATGCTCAGCTACGTTTATCAGCCGGCCGAGAGCCGGCTGGTGATCCGCGGCAAGCGGCACGTCTTCCCCCTGGAGTTCCGGTTCGAGTTCAAGAGCGACGGCGGCAAGGTAAAAGTGTCGGCCACCGTGTTCCCCGGCGGCGAGACCACCGGCAAGGAACGGCAGGCAATCGAGAAATCGGTCCGGTCCGATCTGGATCGTCTGCTCCAGAAGGCCCGTGGCTGACGCCGTGAGCAGCACCGCCGCGTGGCCGCCGCTTCGTCGCGCGCTCGTCGTGCTGGCGGCGGCCGCCGCCGGAAGCCTGTCATTCTATTCCTTCGTCCTGACACCGGTGGTTTTCGCCCGGATCGAAAACCCGGCGAGGGGCGAGTTCCTTGCGGCGATCTTTCCGTCCTACTTTCTGGCCGGTGCGCTGCTCGCTGCCGCCGTCACGGTTGTCGCGGGCCTGTCCCACCGGGCGCGGCCCTCCGCCGCCATTTTCGTGCTTTCACTCGTGGCCCTCGTGGCGGCACTCACCAACCAGTTTCTCTCGGGACCGGTGCTTGCCGAGCTCGGTGCCCAGATCCGCATCGAAGACATCACCGATCCCGCACACCCGCTGAAGAAAGCGTTCGGCCGGTGGCACGGCATCTCCCAGTCGGCGAACCTGCTGACGATTCTCGGTCTCTGGGGAATCACGGGACTCGGCCTCAGGGGACCGAAACCGGAAGCCGGTCAGATCCCGGCGGCGTGATGCTCCGGCGGGGCCACGTCCGCCACTTCGTAGTTCACACCTTTCAGGGCGAGCACGTCCGCTTTCGAGAGCTTCGCCACCCTGAGAGCGTCCTTCGCAACGACCGGAATCCTTGCGAATCCGTAGTGGGACTCCCCATGGATACGGGGCCGGTGCGCCACGGGGCGCTCCCGGACAATCATGCCGCGCCGCTGGGCAAGTACGCCGAGAAACCGGTGCCAGCCCGCCGGAATTCTCTGGCCGTGCCACTGGGACCGGCGGATCACCTTTTGCGTGCAACCGTGGTCATGAAGCGGAACATCCGTGATATCAGAGATGATCCGGCTCGCGGCAGCGGAAGCCAGCACACGGGCACGGCCGTCCTTCCGGTCTTTCCGCCAGCCGACGACCATGCCGGCATTTTCAACCTCCAGCTGCCGGAGCATCGCGCCGAATTCCCTGGGGTCGTTCTGCAGGTCGGCGTCCATCGGCAGCAGGTAAGTCCCGCGGGCGGCGAGGAACCCGGCTTCGAGGGCGGCCGACTGGCCGAAGTTCCGGGAGAAAATCACCGCCCGGGCATGCCCGCCCGTCGAAACGAACGCCTTCACGAGATCCGCACTGCCGTCGTCCGAACCGTCGTCCACGAATACCGCTTCCCACGAACGCCCGAGCCCGGACAGCGAGTTCGACAGCTCGTTCATGAGCGGCGCCAGGTTCTGCGCCTCGTTGTGCACGGGAATCACGACGGACAGTTCGGGAGCGTCCATGTGCAGCAGCCTCCGATCATTGCCCGGCGGTGGACTGCTCCGCCGCCAGGGATTCCTTCAGCCGTTTCTTCTTGATCTCAAGGCAGGCGTCCTGCGCCCGCCGGAGCCGGATCTGCAGCTCGCGCAAATCCGCCGCCCGGGCGATCCACGGAGCCTCGCCGAGATCCAGCTTTTTCTGACGGGCAATCCGCCGCATCTCTGACATGTCCACTTCATGCTCGCGGGCCTTCTGAAGAAAGGTCGCCATGGATTTCGCCCGGAAGACGGTTTCTTCGTTGTTTACCGGCTGGCCCGAACAGGTCCGTTCGAGGAATGAAATGTCCTGATCGGCGCGCACGAGAAACGCCTGATAACTGGTGAGCGCCGAGTCGTATTCGGTCTTGAGCTCGTCCGGCCCCGAATATTCTTTCGGACCGGTGGAGAGGTACGCCACAGGATCGCTGGCATCGGGCACCTTCTGGACCGGAGCTTCCTCCGGCCGGTTACGCTGCTCGAACCTCCGGAGCGGGATCACGACCAGCGGGACGGCGAATACCAGCACAAGACCCGCCGCCACGAAGCGCTTCCACTGGGGACGGGCACGGCCGTCACCGGATTCCAGTTCATCCGTCACGTACAGGACCTCGCAGCACACTCACCCTTCCCATGGTGTCATCCGGCGGCATGCTCCGCAATGGAAAAGGAAAGGGGCCTGCCCGGAAACCGGTCAGACCCCCGTCCTGTGTTCCCAGGATTCAGCCGGAAATCAGCTGAAAGCCTCGAACAGGCCCGCCGCGCCCATGCCGCCGCCGACGCACATGGTTACGATACCCCACTTCTTCTTGCGGCGGCGGAGTTCCAGAAGGATCGCTCCGGTCTGCCGCGTACCGGTCATTCCGTACGGATGGCCGATGGAGATCGCCCCGCCGTTCACATTGAGCTTCGCCGGGTCGATGCCCAGCTTGTCGCGGCAGTAGACCACCTGGACGGCGAACGCTTCGTTCAGCTCGATGAGGTCGATGTCATCCAGCTTGAGGCCATGGCGCTTGAGGAGCGTCGGGATGGCGAACACCGGGCCGATACCCATTTCGTCCGGCTCGCAGCCAGCGACGACAAGCCCGCGGTAAGCGCCCAGCGGCTGGAGGTTCCGCTGCTTCGCCTCCTCGTCGCTCATGATCACAACGGCGGCCGCTCCGTCCGAGAGCTGGGACGAGTTGCCCGCCGTGATCGAGCCCTGCGGATTGAAAGCAGGCTTCAGCGTCTTGAGACCTTCCAGCGTCGTGTCCGGACGGTTGCCCTCGTCCTTGTCGAACACGAAGGTCTTCTTGGTGACCTCGTTCGTGTCCTTGTTCTTCTCGGTCATCGTCACCTCGATCGGTGCGATTTCCTCGGCGAGCTTGCCGGCCTGCTGGGCCGCCGCCGTCCGCTGCTGGGACAGGAACGCGTATTCGTCCTGAAGGTCGCGGCTTACCTTGTAGCGGGCGGCGACGATCTCCGCCGTCTGGCCCATGGGGAAGTAAATACCGGGCTTTTTCTGCATGACCCAGGAGTTCGCCGCATCGTTCATGTTCATGTTCTTCTGGACACGCGAGATCGACTCGACGCCGGCCGCGACGACCGGGCCCGTTCCGTCCACGATCACCCGCTGCGCGGCGAGAGAAACCGCCTGGAGTCCCGAGGAGCAGAACCGGTTGATCGTCGTTCCGCTCACCGTGACCGGGCATCCGGCACGGATCGCGGCGATGCGGCCCACGTTATTGCCGGTGGAGCCTTCGGGAAGTCCGCACCCCATGATCACGTCCTCGATGTCTCCGGCCGGCACTTTCGCCCGTTCGAGGGCCGATTTGATGGCATGGCCGGCCATGTCGGCTCCGTGGGTGGCGTTGAACGCGCCCTTGAACGCCTTGCCGATTGGCGTACGGGCCGTGGATACGATGACTGCCTGCTTCGTTGACATTGGGGACCTCCAGTGGGTTGGTCGCGGCGTAAAGTCCGCGCCGTTACGGAGGACAAGTGTGGACGCCGGAACGCCGGGGAAGAAAACGCGGCGTTCTACGGAAGTGACGCTACTGTCAATTGTCGACGAAGGTCTTGAGCCGCTTGGAACGTGACGGATGCCGGAGCTTGCGGAGCGCCTTCGCCTCGATCTGCCGGATGCGCTCGCGCGTGACGGAGAAATCCTCGCCGACCTCTTCCAGCGTATGATCGGTCTTGGCACCGATGCCGAACCGCATGCGAAGGACTTTCTCTTCCCGCGGCGTCAGGGTGGCGAGCACCTTGCGGGTCTGCTCGCTGAGCGAAACGTTGATGACCGTCTCGGTGGGCGAGGCGGTGGAGGTGTCTTCCAAGAGGTCGCCGAGATGCGAGTCGTCGTCCTCGCCAACCGGCGTTTCGAGACTGACCGGCTCCCGGGCGATCTTGAGGACCTTCGATACCCGGTCCAGCGGCATGTCGAGCTTCACGGCGATCTCGTCGGGTGAGGGGTCCCGCCCCAGTTCCTGAAGCATCTGCCGCTGCACGCGGGTGATCTTGTGAATCGTCTCGATCATGTGGACCGGGATCCGGATCGTGCGGGCCTGGTCGGCGATGGCGCGGGTGATCGCCTGCCGGATCCACCACGTCGCGTAGGTCGAGAACTTGAAGCCCCGCTGGTAGTCGAACTTGTCGACGGCCTTCATGAGGCCGATGTTCCCTTCCTGGATCAGGTCGAGGAACTGGAGCCCCTTGTTCGTGTACCGCTTGGCGATGGAGACGACGAGCCGGAGGTTCGCCTCCACCAGCTCGGCCTTGGCCTGAAGGGCCTCCCGTTCGCCGTCGTCGATTTCACGGACGAGGCGCCGGATGTCCGCGGGACCCAGCTTCGCGACCGTTTCGATCCGGGCGTGCTGCTCGAGACGTCCGTCCTCGCCCCCTTCCAGATGGATGATCTCATGAACCGGAAGCCCGGCCTGTTTCGAGAGAATCTCGGCGTGCTTCTTGGATTTCCTGACCTTCTGGAGCTCGCTCCGGAACTGGTCCACGTCGAAGCCCGACCGCCGGGCGGCGTCGGCCAGCTCGCGGTCGATGGCGTTCACCTCGCGGCTGAACTCCCGGACCCGGTCCACCAGCCGCTGCACGTGGGCCTTGTGGAGCCGGACCTGCCGGATCAGCGTCGTGATCTTCTTCGAGTTCTCGCCGAGCGCCCTCTCGGCCTGGGCCTTCTGTTTGGGCTTCGCGTTCCGGAGCTGGTGCACTTTCTTCGCGAGCTTGTCGCGGTCGCGGATCAGGGACCTGATCTTCCGGAACGACTGGATCGTGAACTCCAGCGTCTGGCTCTCGGCGTCGGGGACGAAATCCTCGTCTTCGGGCTGCTCGTCAGGCTCTTCAAGCAGGTCCCGGAGCCGGATCTCGCCCTTCTCGAGGCGCTCGCCGAGCTGAAGAAGCTCTTCCAGCACCGTCGGGCAGTTGTAGGCCGCGTGAAACATCATGAACTGCCCGGCCTCGATCCGCTTGGCGAGGACGACCTCTCCCTCGCGGTCCAGCAGGCTCACGGCGCCCATCTCGCGCAGATACATGCGAACAGGATCGACGGTGGAGGTTTCGGCCTGCTTCGCCTCTTCCGATTCGAAGATGGACCCCTCCTCCTTCTCTTCGTCTTCGGTCTGGGGTTCGTCGGAGGCAGGCGTCTCGTCCTCCTCTTCGGCTTCTTCCTCGTCATCCTCAAGCGCGGAGGGCGTGCCTTCGGCGCTGTCCACGACTGCGATATTGAGCTGGGAGAATTTCTGGTAGATCTCGTCGAAGACCGCCGGATCCTTGGCCTCGTCGGGAAGCGTGTTGTTCACGTCGTCCCAGGTGAGGAACCCCTGGGCCTGCCCCTTTTCCATAAGCGCGAGTGCCGGAGCACGAACCGCTTCCGGCAGTCCGGCAGGCAGGGTCACTGGAACGGAAGCCGTTTCGGGGCGGCCCTTGGCGGACCGGGCGGGTTTGGCGGACGCTGGAGATTTTGCCGCCGGGGATTTCGGAACGGCCTTTGGTGCCGGCTTCGCCGGACGGGCGGCAGCGGGCTTCTTCGGAAGCGCCTTCGCCGGCCTGGCAGCCGTCTTCGGACGGGCTGCGCCTTTCGCCGCCTTCTTTTTCGCTGACGCCCGGGCCAAACCCTCACCCCTCGCCATCACACAGGCTGTTCGCCGTCGTTGTCCTGATCGTAGTAGTCATCGGCCGGGTCGTACCCGGCCTCAGGGGGTCCGGTTTCTCCGTCTCCGGCTGCCGCCGGGCTGTGCGGAACTGCTTCCGCCTGCACGGCCGGATCGCCGGTAGAACCCGACACCACTCCTGCTCCACCCTGACTGGGAATAGTCTGTTTGATGCGTGCCGTGACGGCAACCAGTTCGAGGGACAGCTTCTCGATGCGCGCGCGGTCTCCACTTGATTTTTCGAGTGCCGCCATCTCGGTACGGAGCTCGCCGAGGCGGTTTTTCAGACGCTCCCGTTCGAAGACACCGAGGGCATCCCGCACGAGCCGCTCCAGCGCCTCGCCGTCCAGATCCTTGAGGCGCGGTTCTTCGCCTGCAAGGATTCCCGTCGCCGCTTCCACGAGTCCCGGCTCGTGCAGGCGATCGAACCACTTTTTCGGTTCGCAGCCGTTCGTTTCCTTCCAGAGTTCCACGAGGCTTCCGTACAACGCGAGCGCATCGCCCGCGAGGTAGGACTCGGGTGCGAGTTCCACGATCAGTCCCCGGAGCCGGGGCTGGGAGGCGAAGATCCAGATCAGCGAGCGGAGCGCGGGCGGAATCGTCACAGTCTTCTGGGGCACTCCGGCGGATTCCGGCGGCGCATCGCTCTCCCGGCGGTAGACGCGGGTTTTCGCAGATGCCTGTGCGATCAGCTCCTCGATGGCTTTCTCGGGGAACCCGAAAGCGAGCGCCGACTGACGGAGCATTTCCGACTTGAGCCCCGCATCCTTCACCAGCGAGAACAGGGGCAGGAGGGTGGCGACCGCCTTCTGGCGTCCGACAAGGTCTTTCGGCGAGGCCGACGCCGTACGTTCGATGACCCGGTCCAGCATCGGGACGGCGGACGAGACAAGCGCCTTGACGGCATCCGGCCCCTCGCTCGCCAGCAGGTCGTCCGGATCCTTGCCCGACGGGATCACGATCCGGAGCGGGGCAACGCCGAGCCCGAGGAACACCTCCAGCGACCTTACTGCCGCACGCTCGCCCGCCTCGTCGGCGTCGAAGCAGAGAAAAACCTTTTTCGTCAGCCGGACGAGTTTCTGTGCCTGATCGGCGGTGAGCGCCGTCCCGAGCGGAGCGACGACGTTCTTCACCCCCGCCCGCCAGAAAGCGATGGCGTCCATATAGCCTTCGACGACGATCACGCCGTTGTCGTCGTCGATGTGCGGCCGGGCCCGGTGAAAGTTGTAGAGAATCAGGCCCTTCTGGAAGAGCTCGGTGCCGGGCGAGTTCAGGTATTTGGGCTGCACATCGCCCAGGGCGCGGCCGCCGAAACCGACCACGCGGCCCCGGTCGTCCTCGATGGGGAACATGAGCCGGTCGTTGAACCGGTCGCGGAGTTCACCGTAGCTGTATTTCCGGTCTGGATCGTCGCTGCCGTCGGACGCAATAACGACTGCCGTCGCGACGCCGATGGCCGGATCGATCTTTTTGCTCTCCAGCTGCTGTACTACCGTGCGCCGGTTTTTGGGGGAGTATCCCACCCGGAACGTCTCGGCGGTCTCTCCCGTGAGCCCGCGCCGGACGGCATAGGCCCGCGCATCGGCGGCGGACGGGTCCTTCTCCAGAAGGTTCCGGTAGTAGACGGCGACGCGTTCCAGAAGATTGTGCTGTTCCTGCCGGGCCTCGGTGCGGGCCCGCGAGGCTTCGGCGCTCCCCGAGCTTTCCGGCAGCTCGACCCCCGCCCGCTCGGCCAGCATCCGCAGCGCCTCGGGAAACGTCATGCGCTCTTTCTGCTGGATGATTGTGAAGATGTCGCCCGACGCCTTGCAGCCGAAGCAGTGGTAGAAGCCCCGGACCTGATCGACGGAGAAGCTCGGGGTCTTTTCGTTGTGGAACGGGCAGAGACCTTTCCAGCGGTCCCGGCCGGCTTTCTTGAGCTGGGTGTACCGGGAGACGATCTCCACGATATCGACGCGGCTCCGGATATCCTCCTTCGCCCGTTCCCAGTCCCGGTTCCGGTCGTTCACCTGCTGATCCCTCGCCGCCCGAATGGTGCGTCACAGGTACTTAGGTCCGCCCGGCCTCTACCCGCAAGGCCCGGACGGAATCTGCGGCGAGGTGTTTATCCACAGCCCCTGTTCCGGGTTAAGGTGCCGGAAGTGCGGGACCGGCCGGCAAACGACCGGCAGCCACCGGAAAGGCAGCCTGATTCGATGATCGATCTCCGGAAGGAAGGCGACGTTTTTATTCTTCATCTGAACGCGGGAGAAAACCGCTTCAACGGCGATAACCTCGCCGGTATCAACCGCGCCCTGGACGAGGTGGAAAACTCCGCCGGACCGGCGGCGCTTGTCACGACCGGCGAGGGAAAATTCTTCTCGAACGGTCTCGACCTCGCCTGGATCATGTCGCAGGGTCCCAAAGGGGGTGCATTCGTGGCCGACGTCGTGAAGCTGTTTGCCCGGCTCGTGAGTTTCCCCGTCGCCACCGTGGCAGCGGTGAACGGCCATGCCTTCGCCGGTGGCGCCATGCTCGCGACGGCCCACGATTTCCGGGTGATGCGCAGCGACCGCGGCTACTACTGCGTGCCGGAGATCGACCTCAAGATGCCGCTCACGCCGGGGATGACCGCCCTTCTGGTGGCAAAGCTCCCGAAAATCACCGCCCACGAGGCGATCGTGACGGGCCGCCGATGGACTGCCGACGAAGCCCTCAAGGCGAGCATCGTGGATTCCGTCTGCCCGGAGGGGGATCTGCTCAAGACCGCAATCGCTAAAGTGCTTCCGCTCGCCTCAAAAGACCGCCGAACAATGGCGGCCCTGAAGAAAGGGATGTACAAAGAAGCCCTGGCAGTCATGACCGGTCCACAGATGTAAATTTGTCGTCCGTCACCCAAAATGACGCCCGTGTCATTGACACGGGCGTCATTTTGCCGGATACTGGCGCGGTTCCGGGAGCTACACCTATGAGGAGGCATCCCATGGCCCACGTCGCCCGCGCAGATCTCGAAAACTATCTGGAGCGTGTCCGCGCCCGTACCAAAGACCCGAAAGAGGGTATCTTCGGTCCCGATTCCCTCATGTGGAAGATCGGCCGCGAAGCGATCGGCGGCGTCAGCGGAGGCCGGGCCCTCCTGCTCCAGACCGCCCACCCGTTCGTGGCTCATGCAGTCCAGCAGCACAGCAAGGTCAAGACCGACAGCCACGGCCGCGGCGTACGCACCTTCAAGAACGTGCTCGCCATGACGTTCGGTGACCTCGATGCCGCTTTCCGTGCAGCACGGCGTGTGCATACGGTTCACGAGAAGATCCACGGTTTTATCAACGAACGGAACGGCCGCTTCGACAATGGCGCTCCCTATGACGCAAACGACGACGAGGCGCTGCTCTGGGTCCACGCGACGCTGTGGGAATCCAGCATGATGATGTACGAGCGGATCTTCGGCCCGCAGCCGCTCGAGATCAAGAACAGGTATTATGAGGAAACCAAGTTCTTCGCCTACCTGTTCGGGATCCCGGACCGGATTCTCCCGCCCAACTGGACCGAGTTCCTCGAGTACAACTGGAAAATGTGGGAGTCCGACACGCTGGCCGTCGGCGAGGCAAGCGCGGACATCGCCAAGTTCGTCCTCACGGCGCCCAAGCAGGAGATGCAGCCCGTGATGGACTGGTTCAAGATCATAACCGCCGGACTTCTGCCCCGGCGGATCCGCCACCAGTACCAGTTCAAGTACGGCGCCGCCGAGAAGGCCATCTTCGAAGCATCTATGCAAGCGCTCAAGTATGGCTATCCGCTGCTGCACCCCCGGCTTCGTTTTTCGCCGGTTTATTTCAAGGCACTGGAACGCACCGGCCGGGACCGCGAAATGGGACCCGTAGACCGCTACCTGAAGAAGCGGATGCAGAAAGCGCTGAATCCGACGCGCTACAGGTTCGTGGACGCCTGAGCGCATCCCGGTTTCTACAGACGGACTCTGTTTGCTTACTTCCGGTCGTACTGCCGGCAGGCTGCCGTTTCGCGTTGCGGCAGCGGGCAGGCGAAAGACCGCTTCAGGGGTTTCAGGTGCACCCGGACAAACGAATCCGCCCACGAGCCTGCCAGCACGGGGTACTGCCGGAGCAGCGGTACGAGGTCTCCCGTGCCGGGAAGCCGGTACCGGATGACCGTCTCGCCGTCTTCTTCTGAAAGCCGGATCCGGTCCTCCGCCTCGCGGAAAATATCTTCCGCACGGTACAGCCGCTCGGCAATGGCTATCTCGACATCCGTGAGCGGCAGTGGCGGTTTCCAGGAAAGCGTGAGCCCTTCTCCAAGCGACACCTTTACCGAAGGATCCGCAGCCTCATTTGCACGGGCCGCTTCGGTTTTCAGGGGAACCCACCGGAACCGCTCCCCGGGCCCCAACGGTGTTTCACCGAGCGCAGCCAGTACGGCCGTCGCCGGGAGCGGCCGGTAGGGCGCCGGCGTCAGATCGGCATCCGGCGACGCCGCCAGATAACCCGCAACCGGAAGCCCGGTCAGAAGATCAGGAGTACCCGTCCTCAGGAACGCCGCTTCGCCTTGCATGTAGCCATCCGGAATCCAGAGGTTTGTGGCAATCACGGGGTGCGGCACGGTTCTCGTCCGGTCCAGTACCGTTTGCCGGACCTCGGCGTAGTACCGGACCACCGGACCGTAAAACTGGCGCTCCGCCATGAGCCGCCCGCGAATACCCCATACCGAGGCAGCCAGCAGGATGGCGAGCACGCTCCACGAGATCACCGCCTGGGGATACCGGGCAAGCCGCGCCGCCGCCGCAAACGACAAGACCGCAACCAGAGGGATCAGGAGATGCGGGTGAGCCTCCACCGAACCGGCCGCGAACAGGACTGTCTGGATCCCTGCCGTCATCAGCAGGAGTCGGGTGGCCGTCCGGAGCCCGTTCTGGCGGGGGTCTTCGGGCTGAAAGAGAATCTCCCACAGTCCGGCGAGAAGCACCGGCAGCATCAGCATGGAGCGGAGATTCGACAGCAGGCTGACGTACGGTTCCCACCAGGAACTGCCGCTGCCCCAGTTACCGGGGAGGGTATGCCTGAGCACCGACTGGAGAAAGAGCATGACGCCGGAGAGCCCTCCGGCCGGGGACACATAGAAAAGCAGCAGGAACAGGAACCCCGCCACCGCTCCCGAGGCGGCCATGACGGCGACACGTTTTCCTGCCGGAGGTGCATCCCGGTCCACCAGAAGGTGCAGGCAGCAGACCGCCACGGCGATCAGCGCCAGCCAGTCGCACCAGACCGCCAGGATCCCGGCAATGGCAAAAAGCGGCCCTGCCGCCGGAGACCATGTATCCCGGTAGGCAAGATAGGCCCAGATCACGAGCACCTGGGCGGCCGCCGACCAGACCGCCACCACATCGCCGGCAAAGGTCCCGAAAACGAGGCCGGGAGTAAACGACGCCAGCAGGATCACGAATACCGGTACGTCCGGCAGGTCCCGCTCGGAGCGGGCGGCGAGGCGCCAGAGCAGGAACACCAGCACAAGCGAGGCGAACAGGTCGGGAAGCCGGGCGGCCCAGTAGTTCTCGCCGAACACGGAGAGAGAGACCCCGATCGCCAGCGGATAGGACGGCGGATGGCGGGTGTAGTACCCCGGTTCCGTTCCCGTCCGCTCGACGGGCTGAAACAGGTAGCCGCCGGTAAAGAACCCCTCCCGGGCGAAGACCGTCCCGGCCCGCACGTAAGTATTGTCCCGCCAGAGACCTAGATTGCGCTGCCAGCTTTCCTGTGCGGCCCAGACGCGGGGGCCTACCGCTGCGGCAACGATCAGCAGGCCGGCAATGAGCCTGCTAATCCGCATCGGACTCCCGGTAGTCGCAATAGATCACGCGGGCTTCGGGGAACGGACAGGAGAAGTCGCCCTTGCGGCGGTCCATGAAAACGAGGTGACCGCGGAGGGGGTCCTTCCGCCTTGGACCCAGCACCCACGGATAGGCCCGGACCACGGCCCATCCCGCCCGAAACAGCGGCGGCGGCCGCGTGTAACGGAGCGAGATCGTATCCTTGTACATGATCACGTCGAGCCCGGACCACGCGGCGCGGATCAGCTCATGGCCGCGATAAGTCCGCCCCGCGATATCCAGTGTCGTCTCGGACAGGGATATCCACGGCCGCACGGCGAGCTCGAGTCCCTTGGTCCGGTCGATGGCTACCGACCGGGGCACGGTCGCAAGCGCCGCCTGATAGGTGCTCATCTCGTTTCGCTGCCGGAGATCGACCCAGCGGGTTTTCTCGTCCGGGCGAAGCGGCGAACCCCCGTAGGCCAGCAGCATCGTGCCCACGTTTTCCTTGGGAAGCGGCGGCGGGGCGGGATTTTCGGTATCCGGCACGTTGACGGCCAGATAGGCATCGATGCGGTAAAAAGGAATCAGGCTTTCGTCCCCGATGTTCACGAGGGTGAGATTCGGCCGGAACCGGGCGGCATCCCCGTAATCGACATACAGGTTGGTCGCCACCGTGAGCGGCTGCGATGGCGGGAACGCAGCCAGCTCGCGGATCAGGGTTTCCTCGAAGGCCGTCCGCCAGGGAGAAGGCGTACGGCCGCATCCCGGCGCCAGAATGAAGGCGGCGGCGAGGAACACAAACCTTGCTGACAATCTCAAAGGTTGAAGCTCCGGTCAGGCCCGTTCGATCTCATCCGGAGTCACCGATACGAACCGGCGATAGGTGCCGACCAGACTGCGGTCACAGTCCAGTGCCAGAAGGTACCAGTCGCCCTTGAACGGACCGGTCACGACGATGCCGGTCGCGCCCTGCCCCGCCTCCATCTGGAACGGCCAGGCCCGGGCCGAGTTCTCGTGGCGCAGACCAGAGATCCTGACCCGGATTCCCTTGCGAAGTTCAAGCGGCGTTGCCATGGGTTCGGAAACGGTTTCCCCGTCACAGCCCTCCGGAGCGGCTAACGTGTCATTCCCCGGCGCCGGTTTCAACGGCCGGGGGCTCCCTCCGGCGATTCGCGTTCAAGCGGACGGTTAAGTTAAGAACGGAGACCCATGAAACGCGGCAGCCAGCTTTTTATCATTTTCTCGACGGTATTCATCGACCTGATCGGTTTCGGGATGGTGATCCCGCTGATCGGCGTGTACGGGAAACACTTCGGGGCCTCGGGCTTCTGGCTCGGGCTTCTGGCCGCCGCGTTCTCCCTCATGCAGTTCTTCTCGGCGCCCCTGTGGGGACGGCTTTCGGACCGCATCGGGCGACGCCCGGTACTGCTCATGACGCTCGCGGGGCAGGCGGTGTCGTATCTTCTGTTCGGCCTCGCCGGCAACCTGACCCTTCTGTTCGTCTCGCGGATTTTCGCCGGCCTTTTCGCCGGAAACATCTCCGCCGCCATGGCCTATATCGCCGACATCACGCCGCGGGAGGAGCGGGCCAAGGGGATGGCCCTGGTTGGTGCATCGTTTGGCATCGGTTTCACACTCGGGCCGCCGCTTGGCGGCATCGCGGCGGCGAAGCTGGGCCTTGGCGCGCCGGGGTTCATCGCCGCAGGGCTGTGCGCTGCGAATTTTCTGCTCGCAACGGTCCGGCTGCCCGAATCGCTCACGCCCGAGCTCCGGGGGCAGGCATCCCAGCCTTCCTGGTCCCCGATCAACGTTTCGGCGCTCGTGGAAGTGATGAGACGCCCGGTGCTCTGGGTCTTCGTGCTGACTTTCGGGGTCGCCAGCTTCTCGTTCTCGAATCTTGAGCAACCGATTCCGCTGCTCATTCAGTATACGCTGAAGGTCGACACAACCGAGGCCGGCTACCGGGCGGGGCTCGTACTCATGGTCGTTGGCCTCGCGAGTGCCCTGACGCAGGGGTTTTTCATTCGCCGGTACGGCCACCGGTTCGACGAGCGCAGGCTGCTTGTCACCGGCTTCACCCTGTTCCTGGCTCCGGTCGTGCTGTTTCCGCTGACAGAGGCCTATTCGCCGCTGTTTTTTTTCGCTTTTCTGATCGGGACGGCCAGCGGTTTGTCGAATCCGAACATCACCGGACTGATTTCGAAACACGCCGGGGCCCACGAGCAGGGAATGGTGCTCGGCGTCGCCCATTCACTCGGCAGTCTGGGCCGGGTGCTCGGCCCGCTGTGCGGTCTCGTGACGTTTGAGATTGACCACCGGCTGCCGTTCCTGATCGCGGCGGCAGTCTGGGTGTCGCTGATCTGCCTGAATCTGGCCGTCTGGAAACGCGAGGCGAAACTCGACTGATCCGCTTCAGGAAGGCGGACGGGATTCTTTCTCCTGATCCTGCAACTTGCGGATCGAAGCCTCGAATACCTGCCCCTTGCGCACGCGCCGGACCGTGACTTCGTGGCTGTCCACGCGGAACGATTCGCTCGCCTTCGGTATGTGCCCGAGCCGGGAGATGATCCATTCCGACAGGGTTTTCTGTGCGGGCGGTTCACAGGAAATTCCCGTAAGCGCAAAGACGTCCTTCGGAGACAGCTTGCCGCCGAGCATCCAGGTATCGCCCGGAAGGCTGTGGACCATGGACGGCAGGTGATCGAATTCGTCCTCGATTTCGCCGACCAGTTCTTCCACCAGATCTTCCAGCGTCACGAGGCCGACAAGGCGCCCGCCGGCTTCCTGCACCAGGGCCAGGTGCGCATGCTCGGCGACGAACCGCTCGAGCACCCGGTCCACAGTCTCTTCCGGCTTCACCGCCGTCACCGACCGGACGATGCCGCCGACATTCGTTGCGTTCGGATTGGTCCGGGCGAGAAACACCAGCTCCTTGAAATTCACATAGCCCACGACTTCGGACGAGCCCGCGTTCTGACGGACCGGAAACCGGGTGTGAGGATTGAAGTGTGCGATCAGCAGGTTCTCGACGAGCGAGGAGTCCAGGTACATATAGACGATCTGCTCGGCAGGGATCATGACGTCCCGGATCTTCAGACGCCCGAGACGCGCCGCGCCGGTGATGATTTTTTCCTGATGGCGGCGGATCACGTTCGACGAGCGGGCCATCGTCGCCAGTGCCCCGATCTCTTCGGCAAGCGTCACAGGGTCGGACTTGTTCGATCGTGTAATAAGACGGGCGACCCGGTTCGTCAGCCAGATCACCGGCGTCAGTATCGTCGTCATGGTCTTGAGCGTTGGAGCCACGATCACCGCGAGGCGTTCGCCGAACACGAAACCGACCGTTTTCGGAAGGATCTCCCCGAACACGAGGATCCCGAGCGTCAGGGCGGCCGAGAAGACCACGAGGTAACTGTCGCCGAACGTGTTTTCGAAATGAACGGCGACGATGGTCGCCCCGAGCGTATTCGCCGAGGTATTCAGGATCAGGATGGCGGCCAGCGGCCGGTCGATCTGCGCCTTGAACTGCTGCCAGATAGCGGCCGTCTTCGGGTGCTTTTCGTGAAGCTTTGCCATCTGGGCCGGTGAAAGGCTCAGGACCGTCGCTTCCATCACCGAACAGGCGAAGCTGGTGGCCAGTGTCAGGAAGATACCGACAATCAGGAAAGGCATGGCTGATACCTTTCCGCGGAATGAGAAGCCGGAGATGCCGGAAGAACATTTCCGGCCAGTTTACCGCTGCGACTGGCAGGGTCTCCGCTGTTCACGCCGTCACCTACCGTCTCGGCCGGAATGTCTTGGAGGCACCGGTAATTCCGCCGCCGACGACCGGCAGATCGTCCCAGAAACCGGGAGGCGGCGGTGCTTCGTAGTTGAAGCCTTCCAGGTGCCGGACCGGGATCTTCTCGTTCAGGAGCTGCTCGACGGCGCGAAGCAGCGGCTCTTCCGACGGCTGGCAGAGCGTAAAAGCCTCGCCCGTGGAGAACGCCCGGCCCGTACGGCCGATCCGGTGAACGTAATCTTCCGGCTGGACTGGTACGTCATAGTTGATGACATGCGAGATGCCCTCGACGTCGAGACCGCGGCTCGCGACGTCGGTAGCGACGAGAATATTGATTCTCTTCTCCCGGAAGGCGTCGAGCGCTTCGTTCCGCTCCGTCTGCGTGCAGTCGGAATGGAGCTTTCGGACCGGATACTTCTTGAGCTCGATGGCACGGTACACCTCGTTCGTCCGGTTCCGCGTACGCGTGAAGATAATAAACGTGCCGTCCGTGCCGTACTGCTCGAGGATATTCAGCAGCAGGTTTTTCTTCAGGTGCGGTTTCACCGGCCAGAGCGAATGCTCCACCGTCTCGGCACGTTCGCCGTGCCGTGCAACGTCGAGGTATTCCGGATCCCGGAGGAACTGCCGGGCGAGTTCCCGGATCACCGGCGGCATGGTGGCCGAGAACATGAGGCTCTGCCGGTCCTTCGGGAGCTTCGAGATGATCCGTTTCACGTCCGGAATAAAGCCCATGTCGAGCATCCGGTCGGCTTCATCCAGCACGAGGATCTGCACGTCGTCAAACAGGAGCGCCCGCTGCTCGGCCAGATCGAGCAGGCGGCCCGGCGTCGCGGCAACCACATCGGCACCCTTCTTGAGATCGCTGATCTGGGAACCCATTCCCATGCCGCCCAGTACGGCGGTCGTCTTGATCGGCAGATAGCGGCCGAGATCGGTCATGCTCTGCTGGATCTGGAGACAGAGTTCGCGGGTCGGGGTCAGGATGAGCGCGCGGGGGTACTTGGACCGGGATTTCTCCGGCGCCAGACGGTGAAGAATCGGGAGCCCGAACGCTGCCGTCTTTCCGGTGCCGGTGCGCGCACAGGCAACGATGTCCTTGCCCTGAAGGAGAACGGGGATCGCCCGTTCCTGGATCTCGGTGGGTTTCTGGTAACCCATGTCCTCCACGCCCCAAACGAGCTTGTCGTTCAGGCCGAAGGAGGAGAATGGATTCGGAGTGTCGGTCGTCGTGGTTGCATCCGCACCGGACGCATTCGCTGTTGTTTCGCTCAAAGCAGTCTGTCAGCCGGCCTGTAGATAACTTGGTGTTTTTCCTGAAATTTCACGCCCGGATCTCGAAGAATATGGGGCTGTGGAAAAACACCGGCCGGTCCTCTGTTCCAATCATTAAAGGATCCGGGCTGTACTCGGAGAGCAGCATACACGGCTCCACGTCCGGAATCGAGCTTCGTAACTAATTGATATTATTGGGGTAAATAGGCCCTCTGAACTCCGTGATGAATGATCTCCTGTTCCACGACATTCAGACCGCTTCTCCAGACCGGATGTTCATAAATCACCATCCGGGGATCATTGCGGAACAGATCCAGCAGAAACGGCTGGAGGGCGGTTGAAAAAACCTCGGTCGAAGTCCGGGGCACGATACCCGGCATGTTCGGCACCGCGTAATGGAGAACCCCGTCGACTACCCGGATGGGATCGGCGTGCGTACCTGCCCTGGACGTCTCGACACAACCGCCCTGATCGATGGAGATATCGACGATCACGGCCCCCCTTTTCATGGTTTTCACCAATGACCTGCTGACGAGAACCGGAGCCCGTTCTCCGGGAACATACGCAGACGCCACCAGAAGATCTGCGGAGGTCACCGCCTTTTTTAGTGCTGCAGGAGCAGAAAGGCGGCAGTCGATTTTCCCACCGTCCGCACCATGAAGTTTCCCGAGCGCCGCCTCCGACCGGTCCAGCACCGTAACCCTCGCCCCGAGCCCGGCAGCGGTCTCTGCTGCCGCCCGTCCGGCGGTTCCGGCACCAAACACGCAGACGGCTGCCGGCTCCCCGCCCTTCGCGCCACCGATCAGGCGGCCCTGGCCCGCAGGATGCGTGGCGAGGTGATGAGCTCCCTCGAGAACCGCAAGGCGGCCGGCAATTTCGCTCATCGGCGCCAGCATCGGAGCGAAGCCGTCTGCCTGCACCATCGTCTCAAGGCCGACAGCCATCATTCCGGATTCGAGAAGACTCACGGTCAGGCCGCGGTCTGCCGCAAGATGCAGGTAGCAGATCAGGATCAGGTCCTCACGGAATCTCCTCCGCTCCTGGCCGATCGGCTCTTTAACCTTGAGAACCACGCCCGAACGCCGCCAGAGCTCGTTGGCACTGCGCACCATAACTGCACCGGCATTCCGGTAATCCCGGTCCGGGTAGCCGCTTCTTACGCCAGCTCCGGTTTCGACCAGTACCCGTACGCCCTCACGAACAAGCTGCTTCACCAGGGCCGGCGTGGCCGCCACACGCCCTTCCGATGGCTTGATCTCCTTCGGAACCCCCAGGACCATGATGCCGCCGCTCTTCCTGCTCATCTCATTTTCCTTCTCGCCGGTGATTCCTGTGCTAACTTGCAGATGGGAGTTTAGCTCAGTCGGTTAGAGCAGCGGACTCATAATCCGTTGGTCGTGGGTTCAAGTCCCACAACTCCCACCACTGTGACCCGCCAGCTTTCGAACCCGTTTCCATTTGTCTATCCGCAAACCCGGCTTCGTGGCGGCCTGTCAATGCCCGGAGCCGGTCCGGAACCGCAGAGCCCCTTCGGTAATCCGATCCGGTTTCAGTTTTTGTGGATTATCAGGGAAATATCACTTAAGTGTGGAATATTGCCGCCCTGTATAGTTTGTTTATTCATTGTAACCGGAGTCCTTATTATTCGCCCCTGGAAAGTGAATAGATGTGTATTGTTTATGCCGTTTCCGGCGGATAGTGTATGCGGGCACAGGTTGAGAATTCTATCAATCTCACATACCGGATGATGTCCGGAAAAACTCTCCTGGAGAGAACAAAAGGATTACCCCATGCCCAGACCCAGCCGCGAAGAAACCCTGCTCCGTGAACTGCTCAAGCTTTCCCCCGTCACGCGCAAGACACTTCTCAAGAAAGCTACCGGAGCCGGCAAGGATCTGAAGAAACTGAAGGCCCGCCGCCGTGAGCTGCTCAAGCAGATCCGCGGCCTGGAGAAAGAGCTCGGCAAGGTCGACAAGCAGCTCGGTGGAGGCTCCGGCCGTGGCGGCGCCGGCAGGAAGCGTGGCCCGCGGGACCCCGAAGCGACCCGTCAGGCGCGGATCACCCGTTATACCAATTCGATTCCCAAGCTCGAGGCCGAAATCGCCAAGGCGAAAGGCCCGAAGAAAGAACGTCTCGAAACCCGCCTGGAAAAGGCCCAGCGGCTGCTTCGCGAACTGAAAAAGTAAAAACAGACTTTACCCTGACAGGCAGACGGCCGGCATGAATACATGCCGGCCGTTATATTTGAACTCCTGTGACTCCCGAAAGAGTACCCAAAGACAGTTTATTTCTTGAGAATCCTGCGGGTGTCCATGGGGTGTGCCGCTACCCATCCATGTGCATAGATCCGCTTGAAATCGCCGGAAGCGAGCAGCGTCTGGATCAGTGTCGTACCGTGCAGTTCGCCTCCCATTTCGAGCGGTTTGGCACGGGAATGACGGGCCGGCTGGCGGGTGCTCTTGTCCGCGATGACAATCAGCGGTTCCGTCGCGGGGATCCGCTCCTGGGCGATTTCCAGTGACACCTGTGTCGTGAACTGCGGATGGAACCCTTCGGTCGCCTTGGCCAGAGCCCCGATCACATCGAGATAGTAACAGATAAAAGCCGCCGAATACTGGCCATCTCCGGTCTCGAACACCCGGAGCATCGCCGCCGGAGTCTGCATCTGCTCCGGGGTGATCCGGCACCAGAAGAGGTCGCCCGAACTCTCGTACTCCGTAGTCATGACCTTCTGGATGCGGCGCCCGGGATCGGCAGAAACCTTCTGGAACCGCTCGCGCCAGGATTCCCATTTTTCCGGATGCAGCAGCGAGGTATCGGCCACCGACCACGCACCTGCATCGAGCTTGTCCGTACCGGAAAACCGGCTCGTCATCCACCAGTGGCCGCGGTCCGTCTGGTGATAGCTCGCCGTGAACGGAACTTCCTCGTTCAGGGGGAGGCCTTTCTCAAGCCGGACGTAGATCCGGCACGGAAACGTGCGGTTGTGTTCGTGCCGCTCGATCCGGCGGAGGATCGGAAAAATCCGGGCGACGCAGTGAAGTCCGCCCTGCAGCCGGCCCGGCGGACCCATCAGCGCCGGATGGGCGAATTTCATCGTCCCGCTGTAGTTGTGAAGCCCGTTCAAGCCATGGCCGTGTTCGGTCATGGAAACGAGCGACTCGTCCACCAGGGTGTCGAGCGGCTTCCAGTTCGTGAGGTCTTTCCAGGGATTCTGTTCCGGGGGACCCAACGGGCCTCCCGCCTGGGGGCTTTGAGCGGTAGTGGCCATGGTGACTCCGGTTGCACCCGCCGAGGGTGTGCACTGTCTGTCCGACCCGGCGGCACTATAAGCATTGACTCGCAAGTCAATCAATACACAGGAGATCGTTTTCCCCGCCTATATCGGCCGTAAAAACAGCGGGTTCGCATCGGGTTTTCTGAGAGCCGGAAACAGGTTAGTGAGAGCTTTCCAGTATCCTTGGCCGAGAAAAGGAGTGTCTTCCGGCTCCACCGGAAGCGTAGTGTCATGAGCGCTTATGCCGATATCCTCGTCGAGAAAGACGGAAACATCACCTGGATCACCATCAACCGCCCGAAGGCACTCAACGCCTTCCGGAACCAGACGCTGCTCGAACTGGCCCATGCCTTCGATGCGGCCGGAGCCGACGGCAGTTGCGGCGTCATCGTGCTTACCGGTGCAGGCGACAAGGCATTCAGCGCCGGCGGCGATATTGCCGAGATGTCGGACCTGAAACCGGGTCCCGGCCGCGAATTCCTGCGCTCCTGCCGGCGGCTCTCCCAGGCCATGCGTGACTGTCCGCAGCCCGTCGTCGCCATGGTGAACGGCTACGCGCTGGGCGGAGGCAACGAGCTGCATCTTTTCTGCGATCTCACGCTCGCCTCGGACAAGGCGGTGTTCGGCCAGACGGGGCCCACCGTCGGTTCGGTTCCGGTCTGGGGCGGAACGCAGCTCCTGCCGAGAATCGTGGGCGAGAAGCGCGCCCGCGAGATGGTTTACCTCTGTCCACGGCTCGACGCGAATACCGCGCTGGCCTGGGGCCTGTGCAACCGGGTGATCCCCCACGCAGAACTGAAGGCCGAAACACGCAAAACCTGTCTCGATATTCTCGCCAAATCCCCTCAGTCGCTCCGGATCGCCAAGATGAACTTCAACCACGCCGTGGCGTCCATGGACGGCTCGTTCGAGCATGGCGGCGAACTGCTGGCCGGGTGCTACGGCGGCGAAGAGCTCGGCGAAGGGATGAAGGCGTTTCTCGAGAAGCGCAAGCCCGATTTCAACCAGTTCAGGAAATGAACCTGTTGCCAGCCGCGTTTCCGGGCAGTTAAAAAACAGGGGCCGGCCCCGAAGGCTGGCGGGGAATCGGAGAGGAGCCACCCATGGCAGTTCCGGAGTTCAAATGCGTGGTCGCGACCAGCGATCTGTCGGACAATTCGGCTGACGGCCTGCGGCAGGCGGCCCTCGTCGCCGCCAAAGCGGACAAGCTCTACCTGCTTCACGCCGTCGCCCCTGCCGAACTGCTCCTCGGCCGGGACTACGGTCTCGGCCTCGAAGTGTCCCGGCAGGCGCTCCGCGAGATCCACACGGTTGCCGAGCAGCGGCTGAAAAAGCAGTGGGAGCAGGCCAGGCCTGCGGGCTACAGCGGACCCACACCCCGGTTCATGACCGTGGACGGCAGCCCCGCGGCTGAAATCTGCAGTTTCGCCGAAAGCGTGAAGGCCGACCTCATCGTCATCGGTACGCACGGCCGCACAGGGCTTTCGCACGTCCTGATCGGCTCTGTGACCGAGAACGTCGTCCGCCGGGCGCCCTGTGCCGTGCTGACGATCCGGTGCAGTCCGAAACCCAAAAAGAAGAAGTAGCCCCGTCAGAAGTTCTGGAAGACGTTGGCGGCGCCGATACCGGTGCGGTCTGCGTGTGTCTTGAGGTCGGCAACGAGTTCCTTCTTGCCGCAGGCGAACACGACACCTGTGGCCTTCTGCACGCTGGCGCTGAATTCGTCCTGAATGTGGCGGCCTCCCTCTCCGGAGATCACCAGCCTCACGTCGGCCCCGGCAGCGCGCCAGCGGTCGAGGTCGGCGGCAAACGGAACGGCCTCGCGGCTACGGCACCCGTAGTAAAGGTGCACCTGTTTCGTGCAATTCCGGTTATCCATCCAGTGCTCGAGCACCGGCCGCACCGGCGTGATTCCGGTGCCCATGGCGAACAGCCACAGGTCGGCATCCGGGCGAACCCTGTCCATCGGGTAGCCGTTACCCTCAGGCAGCGAGGCGCGGACCGTTCCGCCCGCGCCCTGGGCGACGATCCGGTCCACAAGCGGGCTTCCCCGCTTCACGAGGAAGAGGAGCGGGCCCTTCTCCCGCGGGCCGGAAGCGATGGCAAAATACGAGGGTTTCTCATCGCCCACGGTCATCCGCACGTATTGGCCCGGCCTGCGGGGGGCATTCTCCAGCGGGGTCCCGGCGATCTCCACGCGGAGCAGGACGAGTTCCGGTCCCACGGGCGAGACTTCCTGCACCTTCAGCTCAACGAGTTCGCCAGCGGACATGTGAAACCTCCCGGAAAATGAACCGTTATTCAGCCAGTCGAGCCGGGACGTTAGCCGAGAGTTTCGCCCGCGCAAGTGCCAGAACCGCCCGGCCACGTTGACCCGGTGGTGAAATGGGGGCATGACAGGCTCATGCGACGAACGCTTATCCTGCTGGCGGCACTGCTCGTCCCGTGGTCCCTGTCGGCCTCGGGCAGCGGCAAACCCCGTTATGTCCCGATCTGCCGTCCGCTGACGGTTCCAGGGGATGAGTTCTCGCACTGCCTGCCCACGACCGTAACGCTCAAGTCCGAAAGCCTGAACGCCGGCCAGCGGTACCTGATCCTGGGCGACCGTCCCCCGGTGTCCGCCGGTATGCCGTTCCATGACCTCACCCTCGACGTGCTCCTTTATTACAAGATCGGCGAGAAACTTCAGTCCAAAACCCGCGACGGCGAAGATCAATGGCTAATGAACTACGCCGCCGCCATCTTCTGGTGCTTGTACGAGGTGGGCGACGGGAATACAGGCGAGGCTTCCGGCAAACCGTCCGTCTGCGGAGCTCATCATGGAATCTGGCCGCGCCAGTTCCAGGGCCGGGGTCCCGGCGGCCTCTCGCCGAGCGCCGTCGCGCAGAACATCCTGCGGGGCGCCATGCCGGCCCTGGCCCGCAGTCTTCCCGCACCGCCGCCCTCCGGCGTCTGGAAAGGCTACACGCTCGACAAAGTCTCGGACGGCCCCAAACCCGGGAAACTGTGCAAGGCGAAAGTGACTCCCAACAGGGACATGCTCCGCAAGACCGTTTATGCGGAACTCCGGGGAATCCCGCTTCCGTCCCTGAGCGACGGCAAGGCCGCTCTCGAGATCTGCAACGGGGACGATCTGGTGCTGAGGACCGAAGTCCCCGCGGGCGAAGTGCGCTGCCGGATCGAGCCCCCCTACGACGTCTCGGACATCAATACGATAGCCGGCAACTGCTCGAAAAAGTTCGGAGACTGGCTCCGTAATTCCGGAACGAAGCTCTGAATTCAGGCCCCGTGGTGGTCGCGGAACGCCGCCTCGGGTTCCGGCGGCAGGTTCAGGATCTCCTGCGGATAGTGTTCGCAGATGAAATTCACGACGTCCTTTACGGAGATGATACCCACCGGCTTGTTGTCCGGACCGACGATCGGGACATGGCGGTAGCCGCCCACCGACATCTTGTTCATGGCGAACGCGATGGAATGGTCGAGGGTGAGGGCCGCCGGGTTGGCCGTCATGAGCTGGCTGACCTTGGTTTTCTCGGGGTCGAGGTTACGCGAGACGAACTTGTTCAGGACATCCCGCTCGGTGAAGATCCCCGCCAGGCAGCCCCTGGCATCCACCACGAGCACGGCGCCGAACTTGCGTTCCTGCATGATGCCGATCACCCGGCCGACAGACGCGTCCATCGGAACCGTCACCGGCTGATTGGGTTCCAGCTCGCGGATTTTCTCCCGAAGTGCACTGCGATCCATGACGATAGCCCTCCGCTGAATGGCAACTCGAACGGCAACTGGTGGCAGCGCCGGGAACCTTCCCCGTTCCCCCGGTGATCCGGCGTTGCGACCCGTAACCCGATCACTATACCCCGCTCCGCCTGACGGGCTCAATGAAAAAAGTCTTCACAATTGACGCCCGGCGACCCGTTAAGATACGCGAGGCAGGACCATGGGAAAGCGCCCGAATCGCAACGACCGGCCGAAACTGACCTACCGGGATGCCGGCGTGGACGTGGACGAAGGCGACCGCCTTGTCGACGAAATCGGGCCGTTTGCGAAAGCCACGAACATCCCCGGCGTCATGGGGGGCCTCGGCGGCTTCGGCGGACTGTTCCGGCTGCCCGGCGGCTACCGGGAACCGGTGCTTGTTTCGGGCACGGACGGCGTCGGCACCAAGCTGAAGCTGGCCCAGGAACTCCGGCGTCACGGGACCATCGGCATCGATCTCGTGGCCATGTGTGCGAACGACGTGCTCGTCCAGGGCGCAAGGCCCCTGTTCTTTCTCGACTATTACGCCACCGGAAAACTCGAAGTCCCCGTCGCCCGCGATGTGATCCGCGGAATCGCCGATGGCTGCCGCGAGGCGGGGTGCGCGCTGCTCGGCGGAGAGACAGCGGAAATGCCCGGTTTCTACCGGCCGGGCGAGTATGACCTCGCCGGTTTCGTCGTCGGCATCGCCGAACGGAAGAAGCTCGTTACAGGCCAGCGCATCGAGGCGGGCGACGAGATCGTCGCCATCGCATCGAGCGGGATCCACTCAAACGGTTATTCGCTGGTGCGCAAGATCATCGAGACCGCCGGCCTCAGCCCGGACCGCACCTACGCTCCGCTCAGGGGTCACCTCGGCGATGCGGTGCTCGCACCCACACGCATCTACGTGAAGACCGTCCTGCCGCTCCTCTCCCGGTTCGACGTCCGGGGCATGGCCCATATCACGGGTGGCGGCCTCCCCGGCAACCTCCCGCGCCAGCTCCCTGCCAGGCTGCGGGCGACTGTCCGCCGGTCCTCGTGGGAGTTCCCGCCCGTGTTCCGGCTGCTCCAGGACCGCGGCAACGTGGACGACCGTGAGATGCTCGCGACTTTCAATTGTGGCGTCGGCTTCTGCCTGATCGTGAAAAAGGGCCAGGGCCCGAAAGTGGTCCGCGCGCTCCGGGCCCGCCGCGAGAACGCGTGGCTGTTGGGTCTGGTTGAAAAACGGTCCCGGAAGGATGAGGATTTCGTCCTATGTTAGGCGAAGGAAAACTGAAGATCGCCGTTCTGGCGAGCGGCTACGGCTCCAATTTCCAGGCCATCCAGGATTCCAGCGTGCTCCGCGAGATCGGGGTCCAGATCGTCTGCTGCGTGACGAACGTCCCGGGCGCTTTCGTGACCGAACGGGCGAAACGGGCTGGTGTGCCGGTCGAGGTGATCGACCACAAGGATCATCCGAACCGCGAAACCTACGACCGCGAGCTGCTCGCGCGTCTCGAGAAATACAAGCCCGATCTCGTCTGCCTCGCCGGGTTCATGCGCATCCTCTCGCCCGTATTCCTGCGGGCCTATTCGCGCCGGGTCATCAATATCCACCCGTCGCTGCTCCCGGCGTTCCCCGGCATCCGGATCCACGAACAGGTGATCGACTACGGGGTCCGCTTCACGGGCTGCACGGTCCACTTCGTCGACGAAGGCGTCGATACGGGCCCGATCATCCTGCAGGCGGTCGTCCGCGTCGATGACGACGACACGCCCGAAAAGCTCGCCGACCGGGTGCACGAGGAAGAGTACCGGATCTACCCCGAGGCGATCCGGCTGTTTGCCCAGAAGCGCCTCGTGATCGACGGCCGCCGGGTGAAGATCCTCCCGCCCCAGAACCGCTGACCGGTTCCCTCACCTCCGCTACCCGCAGCGTGCAATAGCGGCTGCCGGGCGTTAGTGTGCCTCCGGATGGCACTTCAGGTTCCAGATCCACGCCTCGGCCGAGCGACGTTCGCCGATCTCGTGTCGCTTGCCGCTGCCCTCGTCCAGGAACGGTTCCGCCCGTTTCTTCTGGCAGGGCTTGTTTACACGGTGCCGCAGGCCGTAACCGGGGCCAAACTCCAGTACGAGCTGGCCCGGCTTGGCACGCTGGCCGAAGACCTCGAATCGTTCTCCGACCTCGACTGGTCCTCAATCAGCGGTTCCGGCGTCTGGATCGGTATCGGCATCCTCCTGTTTGTGCTGGTCATGCCGGTGCTGGATGCCGTGCTGGTCCGCGCTTCTCTGGACACGCTCTCCGGCGGAAACCGCCCGCTTCAGGAAATCTCGGACAATATCCCCTGGCTGCCTGCCATCGGACTGGATCTGGTCCGCCTGCTGGCGGTCTTCGGCCCCATTGCCGGGACAGCGGCATTCTTCGGGGCTGCGGTGTTCGCGCTGAACCGTTTGGACCTGGGTGCCGGAGGCAGTCTGCTTCTTTTTGCCTGCGGCCTTTCGGTCCTGCCGCTCATGATGTTCGGCATCCTGTACTGTTCCGCCCGGCTGCTCGTGGCGAAAGCCTGTTACGTCATGGGCCGGGGGACTGCTGGAGATTCCCTGTCGGAGAGCTGGCGCCTTATGGGCGGGCGGGCAGGACCGGGCCTTTCCGGTCTCCACTGGATGCGGGGAGTCTTCATGGTGCTGACTCTCCTGGCGCTCCAGACCGGCGCCGGCATCCTGATCGCGGGACCTGCACAGGCGTTTATTGGCGAGGCCGGTGCCGGTTACCTCGATTTCCTCCTGGCCGGGCTTCTCGTCGCCCCTGTGCAGGCGGTCCTGCAGGCCGCCGGGGCTGCTGCCGAGGCGGTGTATTTCGCGGATCTTGCCGAACGACACCGTCCGCCGCCGCCCCCGGAACCGGTACCAGAACCGTCAACACCTCCGGTTCTGGCGCCTCCGTCCGCTCCGGACTCGATTCCCATGGCGTGACGCCGTTTCGTGACGCTCTGCACCATTCCGCGAACGGTGTTTTTCTTCGGAAATCCTCCCCTGTAGGGGCCTCTCGCCTACCCAAAACGGACCGCCTCGCCTAAATTGTTATTACGTTCTGCGGAGAGAGAAGTTTGGCTGGTCCCCTCAATAATCCGGCCTGCAGGGGCCGGGTGGCGATCCTTGATGACGAACCGTCGGTTCGTGATCTCCTGGGAATGTTTCTCCAGACGCGGAACTACGAAGTCTCTCTTTTCGACACCCCGGAAAAACTGTACCAGGCGCTGAAGAGCCAGCCGGTCGAGCTGCTTATCTGCGACCTTTACCTGGGCGACACTTCGGGTCTCGAAGTCATCAAGAAGGTCCGACCGCAGTTTCCCGGTCTCGATATCGTGGTGCTCACGGGGTACGCCTCCATCGAGAACGTGATCGAGGCTTTCCATCTCGGTGCGTCAGACTTCCTGCAGAAGCCGATCAACCTGCTGCTGCTCGAAACCACCGTCGAGCGGTGCCTCGAGAAGAAGCGCCTCGTCCGCCAGGTGGACCAGCTCGAGAAGATCGTCGAGATCCACCGCGTCGCCGAGAGCATGGGCGACGGCAACAAGCTGCCGCAGCTCCTGGAGCTGGTCCTGAGCTCGGCGCTCAAGACCCTCGCGGGCGACAAGGGGTACATCGCCCTGATCGACCAGACGGCGGATTCCACGCAGCTCCGCGTGGGTTGCGCGCTCGGCCTCTCGAAGGACGAAACCGACCGGATCGCCAACCTTGGGGAAACCGAGCTGGCGTCCCTCTGCGCAAAACTGAACGAGCAGATCGACGAGCACAAAGGCCAGATCTCGCTCGAAGGCTCGCCGCTTGCCGGGATCGGCGCCGGCGGTACCACACTGGCACTTCCGCTCGTGAGGCACGGAACCCTGTCCGGCTTTCTCGTGCTCGTCCGGAACGATCCGGCACGGCCGTTCCAGGCTGCCGAACAGTCGGCCGCCGAGCTGCTCGCCTCGAACGCCTCGCTTGCCATCGAGAACGCCCGCCTCTACCGGGACCTCGAGACCGGTTACCTCTCCACGATCAACACGCTGGCGAAAGCCCTCGAGGCGAGGGACAAGTATACCGGCGGACATGCCGAGCGGGTCTCCCGGTACAGCCGCATGCTCGCCGACCTCACGGACATGAGCCCGCGCATGAAGGCCAAGCTGGAAGTCGCCTGCATCCTCCACGACATCGGCAAGCTCGGCATCAGCGATTACGTGCTCCAGAAGGCGGGCCCGCTCACCCGCGAGGAGCGGGACCAGATCAAGCAGCACCCGGCGATCGGCGACAAGATCCTCGCGCAGGTGCCTTCGCTCAGCGAGGAGCGCCGGTTCGTTTACGAGCACCACGAGCGTTACGACGGCTCCGGTTACCCTCGGGGCGTCGGCGGTTCCGACATCTCCCAGGCTGGCAACATCCTGATCCTGGTCGAGGTCTACGACGCACTAGCCACCGTCCGGAGCTACAAGAATGCCTGGACCAACGAAATGATCCGCGAGCATTTCGAGGAAGGCCGGGGCTCCCTCTACGACCCGAAGACCACCGATCTTTTCCTGCAGCTCCTCGACACGAAGCTGAGAACCGGATAATTCCCGCACCGTGCCGTCCCGCAAGGCCGCGGGCGGCCGGGGGCTCCGGCCCCGGACGGACGGATCATGCCCCGGTATCTCGATCTCGACACGATCGCCCTCTGGATCCACCTCGCTTCCACTGCCCTGTCGCTGGGCGGAATGGCGTTCTTCGTCTTTTTCTACCTGCCGGCAGTCTCGAAGATGCCCGACGAGGGGGAGAGCCTGGACCGGAAGGCCGAGACCGTGCGCCTGTTCATCAATGTGAACGGCTACCTGATGATGTTCATGTTCATGAGCGGCGTCGTGAACCTGCTCAAATACAAGAAGGCCTACGGGCTGGATTACTTCCGGCACGTGGGCCCCGTGCTAGGGATCAAGCTCGGCTTCGTGTTCCTCTACGTGATGATGATGTCCATGGCGATGTTCGCCCTCGGGATGAAGTACATCCGCATCGCCAAGGGAGTCGTGCCGTCCGAAAACCGGGCCGCCGAACTGGAGCTCTACCAGAGCAAGCTCCGGCGCATTCACCTCGTCCTGATCGGCCTGCTCGCCTTCATCATCTACTGGGGCATCATCCTCGTGAAAGAGAACGGACGCCTGTTTCCCGGCACCTGACCCGTTCCCCCGTCATCGCGCCTTCAGGACTTCGGGAACGTGACGCCGTACGGCTCGACCGTCCAGCTCGCAAACACGTTCTCCCGAACGTACGGGTCCCGGGCCATGAGCGCCCGGGCGGCTTCCAGCGATTCGGCCTCGAAAATCACCACCGAGCCCACCGGCTTGTCCTCGCCGTTCCGGATCGGCCCGGCGACCACCAGTTTTCCGGCGCCGTCCAGCGCCGACAGCCCTTTCAGGTGCTCCTCGCGGTTTTTGAGCCTCTCGTCCAGGGCTCCCGGCCGGTCCCGGCCGATCAGTACGAAATGCGGCATCGTTCATCGTCCTTTCACATTCGGCGGGTGGTGGTTCACTATCCAGCCCTGCTATAGGAAGCTGGCCCCGTGGGGCCCGCAACAGGAGACGTCCCAGGTGAAAACGTCCGCTGCCATGTTCCTGTCCGTCTGTCTTGCCGCCGCGCCCGCGCTGGCGGCTCCCGTTCCTTCGGCTCCCGCCACTCCCGTTAACCCCATCGACCGAGAAGTTCCAGCGATCGTGGACGGAGAGGCGACGGCCCGGAGCCTGAGGTCCTTTCTCTCGGGCCGGAACTCCTACCTCCTGATCGTCCTCGAAACCGCGAACTGCGAGCTGTGCGACCGGTCAGCCCCCGCGAACCGGGCACTCGGCGACAAGGTAGGCCCGAGCGATGCAAAGCTCGTGCATATCGTCTACGGCCCGGTGGGCAACCTCGAGTCACTCGTCAAGACCCGCGCCTACAAGCACCCCGTGCTGTTCGATCTCGACGGCTCGCTGGTCCGCCGCTACGGGCTCGACCCCGCGAAGTCCCCCTCCTACGTGATCGTGGACCGGGACGAAGACGTGGTGATGAACATTTCCGGGCAATCGGCCAATCCTGCGGCGGTCCAGACGGCCGTACTCACGGCGCTCCTGATCCGCAAGACTCAAGGGGCGGCCGAAGCCCCGAAGGCGAAACAGCAAAAGCCCGCAACCCCGCGAAAACCCTAGTCTTTACTTTCCCCAAGGACCGGGCCATTCTAGGCGGACTTCGGGGAAATCCGGTTCATTATTCATATGTCCCGCGAGCCGTTTTCCCACGGGTCCCACGGAGCAGCGAGCAAGTATGAGCCTCGACGACGTCGTATCCGCCAATTTTGAAGCGATCACCGGACTGTTCGCCCAGTTCGTGAAGGCACGGCCGCTCGTCGCCTCCGTAAGCCTTGTTTCCGACGACGGCGTGGTCATCAGCTCCTATCCCAAGGATGAGTCCGGCGAGAACGACCTCAAGCTCGGCGGCATGGTTTCGGCCGTTTCGGCCGCTGCCCCGACCATCGTCAGCGAGCTCGACTGCAACAAGCTGTTCTCGATGGTGGTGCTCGCCGACCGCGGCGGCATCCTGTTCTACCAGCTCGACGACAAGATATTCATGGCGGTGAAGCTCGCCAAGCCGGGCAAGATCGGCCAGCTCTTCGGCGACTGCCAGGCGCTCATCAAGCAGATCAAGTCGCTGCCGGCCTGACCCGGACCCGGACGGCCAGGAAAAGAACGGCTTCCTCACCGAAGCCGTTTTTCTTTCGCCGATTTCCAATTATGTAAGACCCGCTATGACAGCGGCGATCATCGACGGCAAGGCGATAGCGGGAACCCTCCGGCAGGGGATCGGCGTCCTCGCCGGTCAGCTGGTCAGGGAACGCGGCGTGCGGCCCGGCCTCGCGGTGGTTCTCGTGGGCGCAAATCCGGCGTCCCAGGTCTACGTGCGGAACAAGGGTGTCGCCGCCAAGGAAGCGGGTTTTCACTCCGAGCAGATCGACCTGCCCGAGAGCACGACCCAGGCGGAGCTGCTCGCCGTCGTAGACGAACTGAACCGCCGCCCTGATATCCACGGGATTCTTGTCCAGCTTCCGCTCCCCAGGCAGCTCGACGAGCGGGAAGTCCTGCTCCGCATCGATCCCAAAAAGGACGTGGACGGCTTCCATCCCTACAATGCCGGGGCGCTCGCAACGGGCCTCGAGGGTTTCCGCCCCTGCACGCCTTCGGGCTGCATGGACCTGATCCGGTCGACGGGCACGAAGATCGAGGGAAAGAATGCCGTCGTGATCGGCCGGAGCAACATCGTCGGAAAGCCGATGGCGCTCATGCTGCTCGAGCAGAGCGCTACCGTCACCATCTGCCATTCGAAGACGCAGGACCTCCCCGCCATCGTGAAACAGGCAGAAATCCTAGTGGCCGCCATCGGCAGGGCGAATTTCGTCCAGGGAGACTGGATCCGTCCCGGCGCCGTCGTGATCGACGTGGGCATGAACCGGCTGGACGGAAAACTGACCGGAGACGTGGACTTCGTTTCCGCCCGGGAAACCGCCGGCCACATCACCCCGGTTCCGGGCGGCGTGGGCCCCATGACGATCGCCAAGCTGCTCGAAAACACGCTGATCTCGGCCGAACGTGCCAGCGGCAAGCGGCGAACCTGACAGGGGATACTTTCCATGAGCGAACTCCGGCGCACCCCTCTTTACGAAAGACATGTGGCCCTCGGCGCGAAGATGGTTCCCTTCGCCGGCTGGGAGATGCCTGTGCAGTACGAAGGCGTCATCGCCGAGCACCGGAAAGTCCGCTCGGCAGCGGGACTGTTCGACGTCTCCCACATGGGAGAAATCGAGTTCCGCGGAAGGAACGCCCTCGCCGCCTGCCAGAAGCTGTTCACGAACGACGCCTCGAAACTCGCCGTGGGACAGGCCCAGTACACGCTGCTCTGCAACGAACAGGGCGGCATCATCGACGACGTGATCGTCTACCGGCTCGGAGACGAGCACTATTTTGCTGTCGTGAATGCGGGCAACCAGTTCACGGACTACGACTGGATCCGGGAGCGGGCGACGGGCCTGTGCGAACCCGAATTCACCTCCGAGGCCTGGGCCCAGATCGCGCTGCAGGGCCCGCTTTCGGCGAAGGTGCTCACCCGGTACACGAAGGCGGATCTTGCGAAGCTCCCCTACATGCATGCGGTTTACGGTGAGGTTGCCGGTCGCCGCGTGCTCGTCTCCCGCTCGGGTTACACGGGCGAGGACGGCTTCGAGATCTATTCCGAAAGCCGCTTCGGCCCCGAACTGTGGGACCTCCTGCTCTCGAACCGGGAAGTCTCGCCTGCGGGCCTGGGCGCCCGCGACACGCTCCGGCTCGAGATGAAATACCCGCTCCACGGAAACGACATCACGCCCCAGGACACGCCTCTCGAGGCGGGACTCGGCTGGGCCGTGAAGTTCAACCACGAGTTCACCGGCCGCGGCGCGCTCGCCGCACAGAAGGCCGCAGGCGTCCAGCGGCGTCTCGTCGGCTTCGAGCTCAGGGGGAACGGAATTCCCCGGTCCCACTACAAGGTGCGGACCTACCTCGGCGAGTCGGGCGAAGTGCGTAGTGGCACCAAGACCCCGACGACGGACAAGCCCATCGGCCTCTGCTATCTTCCCGCTACCCAGGCGGGAATCGGGACCGCCTTCGAGGTGGAGATCCGCGGACAGTGGCTGCCCGCGGAAGTGGTGAAAACCCCGTTCGTAAAACCGGGTACGGTTTCTTCAGCCTGACCAGGCTGCGGCAGCGTCCGGTTCCCCGTGTCTGACCTGGAACCGCGGAGGACAGAGCCTTGATCCCGGAAATCGCCTCAAGACTCGCCGAGAAGCGCGCCCGTCTGGACGACTGGTGGCAGTCCCGCATCGGGAATGTGCCCGAACCCCTGACCGTCAGCATGGATATCCGCCACTCGGGGCCCAAGATCGCTCCAGTGGACATTAACTGTTTCCCGGCCGGATTCTCGCTCCTCTGCAAGGAGGATTTCGAGATGGGGGCGCGGGCGTTCCGCGAAACCCTGTCCCGCCGCGCCCCCGGCGCGAAATCGCTGGCGTTGATCCCCGAATTCCACACCGTGAACGTGGGCTACATCGAGAACCTTGCGGCACTCCAGCGGATGATCACCGAAGCGGGCTACGGCGTGACGATCGTGAGCCTCCACCCGGAGCAGACCGTGGACCGCGTTCCCGTGGACCTGCCCGGCGGCAGCCAGATCATCCTCGAGAAGGGGCGGGTCGAGAACGGCCGTCTCACGAGTGCGTCCGGAACGGCCGATGCCGTCATCCTCAATCACGACCTCATGGGCGGCCCACCGCCGGAGCTGCTGGAGATCAGCCAGCCCATCCTGCCCCGGACCGGCCTCGGCTGGCACCGGAGGTCCAAGTTCAAATCGTTCGAGATCTACAACGCTGTTGCCCGCGAGTTCGCCTCGGTGCTCGAGCTCGATCCGTTCGCCTTCACCGTGGAAACCCGTCTCGTCACGAACGTGGACTTCCTGAGCGGACGGGGGCTGGACGAAGTGGCCCGCGAGGTGGACCGGCTCGCCGGCGACCTGGCGAAAACCTACGCGGCGAGGGAGACGGGTTACGCCCCCTACGTGGTCGTGAAGTCGGACGCCGGCACCTACGGCATGAGCGTCATGGAAGCGGAAAGCGGCGAGGAGCTGCTCCGGCTGAACCGCAAGCAGCGGAATGCCATGCACGTCACGAAGGGCCGCTCGACCGTAAGCACCGTGATCCTGCAGGAAGGCATCCCCACCGCCGACAGGCTCAACGAGTTCGTCATCGAGCCGGTGCTCTACCGGATCGGCCACAAGTCCATAGGAGCGTTTTTCCGGAGCCACGGAACGAAAAGCGAACGGCAGAACCTGAACGCCCGGGGAGCCCAGTTCCAGAAGATCTGCCTGGAGCCGCTCACTTCCGGCGAAGTGGTCTCGGCGACGCCGATCCTGACACAGGAAAGCCTTGCCGTGCTGGACTGGGTCGGAAATCTCGCAACACTCACCGTCGGACTGGAGGAGCAGGCGCTCGGCCGTTAGGCCCCCTCAGCGAAGTCCCTTCTGGACCCGTTTCAGGTAGCGGTCGTCTTCGCGCTTCTTGATGTCCTGCCGCTTGTCGTGAGCCTGCTTGCCGATGCAGACGCCGAGCAGCACCTTCGCCCTGCCGTTCTTGTTCCAGTACATTTTGAGCGGCACCAGCGTGCGGCCCTTGTCGCGGATCTGCCCGGTGAGACCGTTGATCTCTTTCCGGTTCAGGAGGAGCTTCCGGCTCCGGGTTTCGAGGCCGGGCCGCAGCCTCGCCTTCGCGTAGGGCGAGATATGGCAGTTCAGCAGGAATACCTCGCCGTTCGACAGCACGCCGTAGGAGTCGGAGAGGTTGATCCCCCCCTCGCGGAGGCTTTTGACCTCCCAGCCCTCGAGAACGAGGCCGGCCTCGAGGGTTTCGAGCACCTGGTACCGGAACCGTGCCTTGCGGTTCTCGACGATCAGGGAGTCAGTGTCTTTCTTCTCTTTCGCCATGGCGGTTTCCGGGCGTACCGGACTCCGGTAGTTAGAACATGGCCGGATCAAACGCGACTTCGGTGCCCGGGGCCCCCATGAACGCGGAAACCGCCCATGGACAGGCCGGGGCGGGCCGCCTACGATTGGGCGTCACAGAAAGACGAACCGGCGGTAACTGGCCGCCGGATTTTCCGTTTTCAGTTAACGACCCGGAGGTTTTCCATGTCCGTTCGCAAGTCTGCCGGAATCGCCCTTGTGGCCGCTTTCACCGTCTTTACCGCCGGCTGTTCCCCCAAGGTCAGCCGCCTCGACACCAAGGAGCAGGTCGACCTGTCGGGACGCTGGAACGACACGGACTCCCGGCTTGTCTCCGAGGAGATGATCAAGGATGTCATGTCGGGCGCCTGGCTCGGCCGTTACCAGCCGAAAAAGCCCGGCGACGTACCCACGGTGATCGTCCAGACGATCAAGAACCGTTCCAGCGAGCACATCAATACCCAGACCTTTCAAAAGGATCTGGAACGCGCGTGGGTGAATTCCGGCAAGGTGGACGTCGTCGCCTCGGCGGACGAGCGCAAGGAGCTGCGGCAGGAGCGCACGGAGCAGCAGATGGGCTTCACCCAGCAGAACGTCTCCGAGCACAACGAGAAAGGCGCCGATTTCGCGCTCCAGGGCGTGATCAACACGATCACGGACGAAATCGAGGGCGAACGGGTCGTCTACTACCAGGTAAATCTCGAGCTCATCAATCTGGGCACCAACCAGAAGGCCTGGATCGGCGAGAAGAAGATCAAGAAGTACATCGAGCGGCCCAGCACGAAATTCTGACCGTTCCGTAAGCGGCTGGCGGGGGCCGGCAGCGGGTTTCCGAAAGGGTGGGGATCATGGGAGTTCAGGGGCGGAAAGTCCGGGCGTTTCGCCCGGCTCTGGCGGCAGTCGCCGTCCTGTTCGTTTCGGCCTGCGCGCCGAGCGTCCAGTACCAGCAGGCAGTCAACAAGCAGCGGGCCGAGGGCAACTACGAAGGCGCCCTGAAGACCTTCCAGGAAAACCGCCGGACCTACGGCCGGGCGGACAAGCTGCTGGCCCTCTACGAAGAAGGGGCGCTGCTCTACTACGCCAAGAAATTCGACGAAGCGCTCAAGACCTTCGAGCGGGCGGACCGGCTCGGCGAGGAGCTTTACACGACCTCGATCACCCGGACGATCTCGACCGGTATCGTCAACGATACGATGTCGGAATACAGCGGCGAGGATTTCGAGCGGGTCACGGTGAATATCTTCAAGGCGCTCATCTATGCCGAGAAAGGCGAAACCGAATCGGCCCTCGTCGAGGCCCGCAAGGTGGACGAGAAGCTCGCCCTCTACAACACGAAGTACGACGACAGCAAGAACGTCTACACGGAGGACGCTTTCGGACGGTTCATCTCCGGCCTCCTGTACCTCCACTCGGGATCGAAGGAAGACCTCCAGGACGCCAACGTATCGTTCCGCAAGGCGTTCGAGGTGTACGAGAAAGACTACGAGAAGAATTACAAGATCCGGATGCCGAAGCATCTGAAGGAAGCGGCCGGCGAAGCCGCGTTCATCTCCGGCGACGAAGCCCCCCGGGGAGCCGAACCCCCGCCGCCCGATTTCCAGTCCGCGCAGTACGGTGAAATCCTCGTCATCCACCACAACGGGCTCGTGCCCGAGAAAGTCGAGAAATCCTGGATCATCCCGACGCCGGACGGGCACATCGTCAAGGTCGCCTATCCCGAGTACCGCCGGCGGAACTATTTCAACAGGGGTTCGGTTGTGAAGGCTGAACCGCTGGACCCGGCCTCCACGCCTGCGCTCCCCTACCAGATCCTTTCCGTGTCGACGGAAGAAGCCCAGCCCCTCGGCGACATTGCGGTGAAAAACCTCGAGGACCGACTGGGGCGCATCAAGGCGAAAGCTGTCGCCCGCGCACTGGCGAAATACGCCGCCGCCAAGGCGACCGAAGAAGCCATCAAGGCGCAAAACAAGGACAATGCGCTGGCGGCCTCGCTCGTGGGGCTCGGCATGAACATCCTTGCAGTCGCCAGCGAGAACGCCGACACGCGCAGCTGGGGTTTTCTGCCGGACCAGATCCGCGTCGCCCGGCTGCGCCTGGCCCCCGGCCGCTACCGGATCAACGCCCAGCTTTTGATCGGCAAGATGATCCCCCTGGGCGAGATAACGGTCGAAGCCGGCAAAGCGAAGGTTCTCAGTTTCGATACGGCCGACTGAGGCAGTCCCGGAACGTAAAAAGACCGCAGGAATTACCGGCGGTCTTTTTTCTGCGGCAGGTCCGGTGCGTCAGACGGCGCGCAGGTTCACCGACTCGAAGTTCTGGAGCTTCTTCTGGCGGTTCTTCTCGTCGACGAACACGCAGAAAGGTTCCCAGCTCTTCGCCTCCTCGTCCGTCGCCTCCGAGAAATGGGCGATGATGATCCGGTCGCCCACGGCCACCTTGCGGGCCGCGGCCCCATTCACGCAGATCACGCCGGAGCCGCGCGGGCCCTCGAGGGCGTAGGTGGAGAACCGTTCGCCGTTGTCGACGTTCCAGATGTCGACCGCCTCATATGGGAGCAGGTTTGCCGCGTCCATCAGGTCGCGGTCGATCGTGACGCTGCCTTCGTAGTGCAGGTCCGCCTGGGTCACCGTACAGCGGTGGATCTTGCCTCTCAGCATCGTGCGCGTTGCCATGTTCGTCTTCCTTCTCTCTCAGCTTACGGGGTCACCGTCGCCTCGGCGATCGGAGCCCTGGTTTTTTCCCCTCGGACACGGACCCCGTCGTTCAGGAGCACCGTGTTGTCGATGAGCCTTGTGCCGCCGAACCGGACGGCCAGCGCGAAAACGGCCGGTCCGGACAGCGTATCGATGGTTTCGAGCGTGGCCGCGTCGCGGATCTCCGCATAGTCCACGGCTCCCTCGCGCTCGGCGGCGAGCACCTCGCGGGCGGCCTCCAGCAGGATGGAGACGCGGCGCTCGCCGGCAGCGGCGAGCGCTTCCGCCCGGTCCAGGGCGCGCTTCAGTACGAGCGCCCGGCGGCGGTGATCGGGCGTGAGGTTCACGTTCCGCGAGCTCATGGCGAGGCCGTCGGCTTCGCGCACGAGCGCGCCGCCCACGATCTCGACGTCCATGTCCAGGTCTTCCACCATCCGGCGGATCACGGCGAGCTGCTGGAAGTCCTTTTCGCCGAACACCGCGACGTCCGCATGGCAGATGTTCAGCAGCTTGGCGACGACCGTCGCGACGCCCCGGAAGTGCCCCGGCCGCGAGGCGCCGCAGAGGTGCTTCGACACCTCCGTCACGTCGATCCAGGTCTGGTAACCGGGGCCGTAGATTTCCTTCGGCACGGGTGTGAACACGAGATCCACGTTCTCCCGGCGCGCGATAGCAAGGTCGCCGTCAAGGTTCCGCGGGTAGCGGTCCAGGTCCTCGTTCGGGCCGAACTGGGACGGGTTCACGAAGATGGACAGCACGAGCACGTCGCCGCGCTTTCTGGCGATGCGAAGCAGAGAGGCGTGCCCCTCGTGGAGGAACCCCATCGTGGGCACGAACGCGATGGTCTTCCCCTGGCGGCGGAGCGCCCGGGTTACCTCCCGCATTTCGGCTGTGGTGGAGATCACCCTCATGAGTAGCTGTGCTCCGCCGACGGGAAATCCCCCGACCGGACCTCGTCGATGTATTTGCCGACCGCGCCGTTGATCGTGTCGGCGAGACGCGCGTACTTCTTGGCGAACTTCGGATTGAAGGAGTTGTCCATACCAAGAAGGTCGTAAATGACGAGCACCTGGCCGTCGCAACCGGCGCCGGCGCCGATCCCTACCGTCGGGATCCGGAGGGATTCCGAGATTTCCTGGGCGAGGGCCGACGGAATACCTTCGAGCAGAAGTCCCCAGGCACCGGCGTCTTCATGGGCAAGGGCCGCTTCCTTCAGGATGGCCGCCGCTTCGGCGCCCCGGCCCTGAACCTTGAAGCCGCCGAACGCATGGATGGACTGCGGGGTGAGGCCGATATGGGCCATCACCGGAATGCCAACCTCGGTGAGCTTGCGGGTCGTGGCGACCATGGGGAGGCCGCCTTCCAGCTTCACGCTCTCGGCGCCGCCTTCCTTCATGAGTCTGGACGCCGAGCGGACCGCCTGCTCCGGCGACTCCTGGTAGGAGCCGAACGGCAGGTCCACCAGAAGGTGCGCCTTCGAGATGCCGCGCCGGACGATGCGGCCGTGGTAGATCATTTCATCAAGGGTGACGGAGAGGGTGTCGGGATTGCCCTGGATCACCATGGAGAGGGAGTCGCCGACCAGAACCACGTCGACGCCCGCCTGGTCGAGAATCCGCGTGAACGTGGCGTCGTAGGCCGTGACCATGACGATCTTCTCGCCACGGGCCTTCATCGCCTGCAGTTCGGGAACGGTTTTCTTCTTCGACGCCACCGGTGCTTCCTCTTCGAGGGGACTCCGGGACGGAAAAAGCCAAACGGCCTTCCGCCACATTGTCCGCCTGGAGTCCTGTTCAAGACTCCCGGGAACCGGTCGGAAGGCCGATGATCGCACCCGTTCGCTGCCGCCGGTTCTCACCGGCTGTCTGCCGCCCGCGGTTTTCGCATGGCTTTTGGACTCTTTCCTCCTGGGTCCGTCCTCGACGGGCTCCAAGGGAACCTTTCCACCATGCACCGCGCCGGCACTCGATCGGGGCGCTTCTTCGAGCCGTCCCAGTTCCCGTCAGTTCGAGAATCCAGGCGGGGCAGAACCGTGTCCTGCCACGGGGGAATTATGATGACATGGAGTTCGGAGGGCAAGGGAAAAACGCCAATTCAGCGAACCCGTGTTCGGCGATATTTTACACGTATATAGTTGATATTATTAGATAATTTTCAAAATTGGCCCGGATAAAAAGTCTCGGTTCAACGAGCCAAATCTGACTGACACGGGAGAATTCTTTGAGACCGCGGTGTCTTTATGACGCGCCGCCCCGGTGCCTGTCAACCCCGTCCCATCATTCACCCCTCCGTCACATAAGCGCCCGAAAACGGTCCCCGGCTGATGCCATCCTGAACACCGGGGAAAAGAACCATCCGGCGGCAGGGGGAAACACCCGCCGGAACCGTCGCAACCCTTCGGCCTTGAGGTGAGAAGCGTGCTCAACCAGCAGCACACCGTCGTCGATCCCGCATCCAGTGATACCCGTGCCGTTGCGGAAGCCGCCCCGGTCCGGCACACGATCCGCGACCTGATCCACTCGCGTGCGAGCGTCGCTCCGCAGGTCACGCTGAACGCGCTCGTGGACTATTTCTCCGAGCACCCGGACCGCGAGTCGATCGCCATCATCGACACCGGCAACATTTTCCTCGGGCTGGTCCAGAAGGGCCAGCTCATGGCCCAGGTGGGCTCCAAGTATGGCTACGCCTTATACGAGCGGCGGCCCGTCACGCTGCTCATCGATCCCGAATCGCTCGCCCTGCCGGGGGAAACCGCCATCGGCCAGGCGATCCAGCGGGTCGTGAGCCGCACGACCCAGCGCGTCTATGACGACATCGCCGTCGTCGGCGCCGCCCGCCAGTTCGAAGGCATCGTCAGCGTGAAGAACCTCATCCTTCACCAGTCGTCCGAGATCCGCGAACAGCTTGCCATCATTCAGAGAAAGGACGAGCTGATCAACGACGTACTCCTCAAGAACCAGGAGCTGGCCGTCGCCTCGCGCCTCAAGACCGAATTTCTCACGAACATGAGCCACGAACTCCGCACACCGCTCGTCTCGATCATCGGTTTCACGGACCTCGTGCGGACGCAGACGGAGGGGATGGTCCCCGAGATCCAGACCCGGAACCTGGAGCGGGTCATCTCGAGCGGCCGGGACCTCCTCGATCTCATCAACAACCTGCTCGACCTCTCCAAGATCGAGGCGGGCCGCATGAGCGCCGAGGCTGAATCTTTCGTCCTGAACGATCTGGTCCAGGAACTGCTGGAGCGGGTTGCCGTCATCGCGGCAGACCGCCAGCTCGGGCTCGTCTCGGCGATTCCCGCCGGATTCGAGATCGACAGCGACAGGGCCAAGCTGCGCCAGATCCTGCTGAACCTCCTTTCAAACGCGGTGAAGTTCACCGAGCGCGGCTCGGTCTCCATTTCCGCGGAAGAACGGGGCCCCCTCGCCGAAATCTCGGTGACCGATACCGGCATCGGCATCCGGCCCGAAGACCTGCCTCGCCTGCTCCAGCGGTTCGAGCAGCTCGATTCCGGCAAGACCAAGCAGTACCAGGGTACCGGCCTCGGCCTCGCCATCTCCCGCGAGCTTGCACAGCTCCTCGGCGGGGATATTTCGGTCCGGAGCGAATACGGCCGGGGCAGCACGTTCACCGTGACCGTCGCCCGCCGCCTGAATCCCGCAATCTCCGATCGCCCCCGGGGGCTCTACCAGAACTGAAAACAGAAGGATGATGACCATGGAAACCCAGACCGTTCCGGCGCCGCCCAAAGCGGCCGTTCCGCAGAAGCAGCGGGTGCTGATTGTGGAAGACATCAAGTTCAACCGGGAGCTGGTCGAACAGATCCTCTGTCATGAATACCATATCGATCTCGCGTGGGACGGGCTCATGGCGATCGAGAAGACCGACTCGTTCCGCCCGTCGCTGATCCTCATGGACATCTCGCTGCCCCGGATGGACGGCCTCGAGGCCACACGGCGCATCCGGGCGAAGCACGGCACCGGGCTCAGGATCGTGGCTCTCTCGGCCCACGCCTACCCGCACGACATCCGCCTGGCGAAGGAAGCCGGCGTGGACGACTATCTCACCAAGCCGTTCCTGCCGAAGGACCTGCTCGCAATGGTCCGGAAGAATCTCGCCGGCTGAGACGCCGGTTCAGAAGGGGACGTCTTCTTCGGCCGGCGGCGCCGCGTCGTCATAGCCCGGGTCCTGGGAGACGTCTTCTTCGGCCTGCCGCTTGGGCGGCGGACCGCCCCGGCGCTGGCCGCCGCCTCCGTTACCGCCGCCGCGGCTGTAGGAACCCCGTTCCTCGCCGGCGTCGCGGGAACCCCGGTCCTCGCGCGAGCCGAGCAGCACGATGTCGCGGGCGACGATCTCCGTTTTCCGGCGCGGCTCGCCTGTGTTCTTGTCTTCCCACTTGCGGGTCTGGAGCCGGCCTTCCACGTAACACTGGCGGCCCTTCGAGAGATACTGGTTGCAGATTTCGGCCAGCTTTCCATAGGCGACGATATCGTGCCACTCGGTCCGCTCCTTCGCCTGGCCCTGGTCGTCGCGTCCGTCGAACTCGTTCGTCGCGAGGGTGAAATTGCACACGGCGGTTCCGTTGCCGGTAAACCGCTGCTCGGGATCTTTCCCGAGTCTTCCGATGAGAATTACCTTGTTGAGGGAGCTGGCCATGGTCGTATCCGTCCTTTCCGGTTCACGTTCACTATCCGGCGGAGTCAGCTCCGCCGCTCTGGTTACCTGTATACCCCACCCCTGTGTCAGGTAGCGGCACACGGAAAAACTGCCGAACGCGGACCTGACCGTACCGGCTTCCATAAGCGCGGTCAACCGGGGTCTGTGGACAACCGGCCGAAGTGCGGCGCTGAATGAAATCTGCTTAAGCAGGCTTGCACCCTTTTCCCCCAGCCGTTACGCCCTGAACACCGATCCCGCGTTCCGGAGGTCCGAGTTCCATGAAGCTGCGCTCTTTTGCCCTCGCCTTCTGTATTGCAACGGCCGCCACCGGTTGCCAGAAAAAGGAACCCCAGAAAAGTCCGGAGGAAATCGCCAGGGCCGAGGCGAGGAAGCTGAAGGCGGAGAAGTTCCGTGAACTTCAGAAACAGGCGAAGGAACGGCAGGAGGCCGCAAAAAACGAGCCGCCCCCGCCAAGCCGGTGCGGCGGCCAGATGGCCAAGGAGCTGCGTCTCGTGAAAGCCGACCCCAAGGGCGACCGGGTAATCTGGTCGAAGACGAACAGTGACGTGGTGTTCGCCGCCGGTGCCGTGACGCCCGAGCGGAGCGGTAAGAAGCTGGTCCGCCGCACCTGGATTCCCCTGACCGCCGTGGTGCCCGAAAAGGAAAACTTCTCGGCTATCGAGGTCGTCCCCTGCGTGGGCGAACCCGTACGGATTGAGGCCGCCGACCTCAAGGCCGATCCCGAGCGCTACCGCCTCACCCTGAACCGCCGCGGCGCGCTGAAACTGCTGAACATCCCTGCGGCTGAAACCACCCCGGCGGCGACAGGCCCGGCCGCACCGGCCGCTGATCCCAAAGCGGCCGATAAGGATCCTGACGAGACCGACGATGAGGGCGACGCAGGCAGCGGCCCCAAGACCGCGGGAGAAAAGAGCCCGCTCAAGAAGGGCCGGCGCGATGTCGGCAGGAACCTCTACGAATTCCGGCTGATTCCCTGAGCAGGCTCCGACAGCCAGCCGCCCAGTATCCAGCCCGCCAGTCCGCCCGCTGACTGCATCAGGATGAATGCCGGTGCGTCGGCCGGACGGATCCCGGCGAAGCTGTCGGACAGGGTCCGGGCAAGAGTCACGGCCGGATTGGCGAACGACGTCGAGGCAGTGAACCAGTAGGCCGACGCGATATAAAGGGCGACCACCGCAGCCGTCTTCGCCGGATCGAACCGGCTCACCAGACGGATCGCAAGCAGGAGGCCGAACGTGGCGATTGCTTCCCCCAGCCACTGGCCGTATCCCGTACGAACGCGCGTAGCCAGCTCCACCGGCGCATGGCCGAACATGACGTTCGCCAGAATCGCACCGGCGGCTCCACCCGCAAACTGGGCTGCCATGTCGGCGGCGGCCCGCCTTCTGCTCCCCGGCTCCGCCGACAGCAGGGACACCACGGGATTGAAGCTCGCGCCCGAAACCGGCCCCAGAAGAGTGATCAGCACAAACAGCGCCGCTCCGGTGGCGGCCGTATTGGCGAGCAGTGCCAGTGCGACGTTCCCGCCCGACAGGGTTTCGGCCATGATTCCCGAACCCACCACGGCGAGCACCAGAAATCCCGTGCCGATACCTTCGGCCGCAACCCGTTCAGGATTCAGGAGGGTTTCCAGGGTTCTTCCTTCAGCCAGCCAGTGATTCGGGCGTCGATCTGGTTACGGACACGCCGGAACGCCCCGAGCCGGTCTTCATCGGTCCCCTGAACCGCCGCCGGATCGTCGAACGGCCAGGAAAGCCGCCGGACGCCGGGAAATAGCGCCACCGGGCAGTTCCGGTCGGCCGCCGAGCAGACCGCAATCAGGAAATCGACCGCAGCCCGGCCCTGAAACTCGTCCAGATGCTTCGACCTGAGACCCGACGTGTCCACACCGATCTCCTGAAGGGCCCGGACCGAAAAGGGATTCACGCCCTGGGGGTCGGTTCCGGCACTGTGAGCATCGAAAATGCCGCCGGCCCGGTGACGAAGCAGCGCCTCGGCCATCTGGCTCCGAGCCGAATTGCCGGTACAGAGGAATAAGACTGTCGGTTTGCGGTCCATCTGCGCGTCACTTTCGCACAGCGTCAGGAGCAGGAGCCAGAGGGTCCCCGATCCGTAACAGGACTGTCATCGGGAGCTGCCTCCCGAACCCGGTTCCTGTCAGACCCGAAATCTCCGGACCAGTGATGTGAGCCATCGCACGGGCCGGAGCCTGATTTGCTGCCGAGATCAGCGCCACAAAACCGGTATTTAGCCGGAATAACAGGCACTTGTGCCCAGACAGTGCCCTGTCCTCCGGAACCCAAAAAGGTTGTAAATCCGTTGCCCTTTCTGCTTTGTAACCGGCGAGCCGATGCACTAGCGTTAAGCCCTCTTATTGTGCCTCCGGCCAGGGGGGAACTTTTCATCCGGCCGGTGGAACGAACTCGTTAGCGATATCGAGAGCTTCTTCTTCAGGGGGATGGCGAGACATGTTGTTCGGAAATCATAAACTGATCGGCGCGATTATGCTCGGCGGCAGCCTGCTGCTGGGAGCCTGCGGCTCGGACAATTCGGTCCAAGCGATTTCGGCCGAAGACCTCCAGACGCTGACCACCCCGGAGGACACTCCGCTGGTGGTCACAATCTCGGGGGGCAATGCGGCCGGCCTTGCAATGACCGTCAAGGTGCTCGAACCGCCCGCGCACGGGACCTTCGATGTCGTGCAGGGCAGCGAACCCCTGACCGTGACCTACACGCCGGGCGCCAACTTCAGCGGCGTCGATGAGTTTTTCTACCAGATCACCACCGGTGACGAACGCTCGGAAATCCAGGCCCTGGGCCGGATCACCGTGACCCCGGCGGCCGACCCGCCGCTCTTTCAGGTGACGGCCGAAGGCGACGAAGACACCCAGATTCCGCTGACCGTATCGGTCAATCTCGTGGACGGAGACGGCTCCGAAACCCTCTCGGCCGTCGTCATTTCCGGCCTGCCAGAGGGCGTGTTCCTCACGAACGGCTCGTCCGTCGGTTCGGGTGTCTACTCGCTCTCCCGCACGCAGCTTCCCGGCCTCAAGTTCGTGCTTCCGGCGGACCTCGACCAGAACTTCTTCATTACGCTCGAAGCGAACACGACCGAGGTCGAGACGGGCGAAACCGCCCTCACGACAGTCGAAGACTTCGAAGTCACGGTGAACCCGGTTCCGGACGCACCGGATCCGCAGGACGTGACCGCTGCTGCCGACGAAGACGGCTTCGTCGATATCGTTCTGGATGCGACGGACGTGGATACCGGCGACACGGTTTCCCTCACCGGGTTCAGCGGCCTCGCGAACGCCAGCGTGACCGACACGAGCGACAACCCCCTCGTGTTCCCGATCCTGCTGCCCACGACCGTGCGGGTCACTCTGGACCCCGATCAGGATCTCGATCTCGATTTTGGGTTCGTCACCACCGATACGTTCTCGGAGTCCTCCACCGGACTCGTCCATATTGATGTGACCCCGTTCGACGACGTGCCCGAGGCGATTCTGCCGGTTCCAGCCCCTGTGGTGGCCGAGGATTCGAGCGTGACGTTCCTCCTGAGCGCCACGGACCCCGACACGGGCGACGTGCTTTCGCTCACGGGCCTGCCCGTACTCCCGGCCCACGGCACGCTGACGACCTTGGGCGGCGCGGACCTTCTGGCCTCCCTGCCGCTCGTGCTTCCGCTCGCCGTCCGGTACACGCCGGCGCACGATGCCGACACGAGCGTGACCTTCGACTTCACAGTGTCCGACTCCGACCTCAATTCCGACACCGATACGGTGGCCGTCACCGTCCAGCCGGTGGCCGAGAACCCCCGGGCCGTCGGCGTCACCAGCTACGTGCTGAACGAGAACGCTTTCGTGGATTTCACACTGGACGGCACCGACCCGGACACGGTCGATGACGGCACCTGCAATACCTTCGGGGGATCAGGCGGCGACATCCGCGTCCTCTCCATCGGCGGCGGCCAGCCGTCGAATGGAGCGCTGACCGACCAGAGCGACGGCGCCCTCTCGTTCCCCTCGGGCACGATCACGAAGGGCGTGGGCAACGGCCTCGCCGTCCGCTACCGCCCGAACGCGAGCTGGTTCGGCAACGATGCCGTGACCTACACGGTGCAGGACCGCTGCAACCGCACGCACTCGCAGACGATCGCCTTCACCGTGAACCGCGTGCCGGTAGCCCCCTCGGCTCCCACGCTGAACGCCGCCACGGACGAGGATACGTTCGCGCTGGTTTCGATTCCGCTCAGCACCAATCCGGCCGATGCGGCCACCCATGTGGTGGACCGCGACGTCCTTTACGGCGACACGGTGCGGATCGCCGCCGTCAACACGGTGCCCTCGAACGGCTCGCTCCAGAATATCAGCGGCGGAGCCCTGACGTTCCCGCTCACGCTGCCGGCGACGGTCCGCTACGTGCCGAACGGCGACTTCAACGGCGGCGACAGCTTCGTGCTCGATGTAGCGGATACCGAGCCCGGCACGACTGTCCAGCTCACGGTGAACGTGACCGTGAATCCGGCGAACGACGCACCGGTCTTCTACAACGTGCCGCAGACCGTGAATTGCGCCTCGGGCAATGCAATCTCGTTCCAGGCCCAGGGCGGCGACGACATCGACGGCAGTGACCCGGTGACATTTGCCCGCAACGGCGGAACCTGCGCCTGGGGCACGGTCGCAGCCGACGGCACGCTTGGCGGCACCTGTCCGGTGCAGGGCATCGCCTGCACGATCGGCGTCGCGATCTCGGACGGCGGGATAGAGACCCGCACCGACTACGTGACGGTCCAGTTCAATACCCGCTTCGTCGCGACCAATACCTCCGGCGCGGCGAACGGCACGTCCTGGGCGAACGTGACGAACAATCTCCAGCAGGCGATCGACGACCTTTATGACGCCGGCGTCTTCGGCGGCGAGGTGTGGGTCCGGCGCGGCACCTACCGGTCCACCGATGCTTATCCCCTCGTCTCCCTCCAGCCGGGAGTCGAGATCTACGGCGGCTTCGTCGGCACGGAGAACAACAAGAACTCCCGGCCCACGTCGCCCTTTGTCCACTCGGTCTTCTCCGGCGACACCGACAGCAGCGGCACCCTGACGGACGGCGATGCCGAAAGCGTCGTTTATTCGTATCTGGACTACGAATACGCCGTCCTCGACGGAATCGAGATTACCGGCGGCAACGCCATTGGATACGACTGGTCTTCCGATGGCGGCGGCATTTATGCCGAATCCAGCTATCTGACCCTGAATAACTGCCGGGTCCGCGGAAACCACGCGACCGACAGCGGCGGCGGTATCTATGCCTACGATGGCGAGATTTACACCTCGGGCGGTACGCTTTTCGATTCGAACCAGTCTTACCAAGGGGCAGCCATTTTCGCCGATTCCAATTCGCTCTACCTCGACCGGACCCGCTTTGAAAACGGATATGCCATGGAAGGCGGCGCCATTTACGCTTCCTTCTCCTTCCTGGATATCGAGGACGTGATTTTCATTGATAACGTCAGCGGCGCATACGGCGGCGCCATTGTTGCCAATCCGGCTCTCGGGTACGTCACCAACAGCACCTTCCGTAACAATACGACCGGCACATCGGCTGCTGGCTACGGCGGTGCCATCCTCCTCAACGACCTGAACTCCTTTGGCTGGTGGCTCGACGTGATCAATTCCTCTTTTGCGGATAACACGGCGATTGCCGGAGACGGAGGAGCCATCATGTACTTCAACTCTAATGGCTCGGCCGTTAACAATGCCTTCTGGGGCAATGACGATACTTTTATCGACGACGAGATCGGCCTCAGCAGCTCCTCGCCCTATATCGACTACAACTGCACCCAGAACGGGTGGTTCGGTGGCAACAATGTCACGCTTGGCGCCGATCCGTTCGACTACGCCGCCAGCGGCGAGCTGTTCCTGGCCGCCGCTTCGCCCTGCCGCGATATCGGTGACGACGGTTTAGCGGACAGCTACTTCAACACCGACTGGCGGACGCTCACCGTGGACCTCAGCCTGAACACGCTCGACTCCTCGCCGGTCGACGCCGGCCACCACCGGCCGACGAACCGGGTCTGGATCAGCACGTTCTTCGATGCGAGCCCGACCGTGCTCCAGTGGACGACCCACTCGGCCGCCTCCTGCCGCATCACGGGCGGAAGCCTCCCGGCGGCCGGCGTCGCCGTTTCGACGGCGGGCACCTACTCGCCGGGCGCGTCGGGCGATTACACGCTCACCTGCCAGGGCCTGCAGGGTCCGTCGGTGGCAACTGCGACGCTCCCCTGAGCAGGCCGGTACCCCGGATAAAAACGGCGGGCCTCACAGCCCGCCGTTTTCTTTGGCGCCGTCGGACGGTTTAATGGCTCAGGAGTTCCACATCCGGCGGAGCAGTGTCCGCTGGAGGCTAGGGTTGAAGTTCTTCGCAACCGCCCAGAGTATCTTGAACTGCCGCCCCACGGGCCAGTGAACTTCCTTGCGGTCCTGCGCCGCCAGCCAGACGGTCTTCGCCACATCCTCGGCGGTAATATTCACGCCGAGCCGGTCGATCACCTTAGAGGGGTTCGCGTTCTTCACCATGCCGGTGTTCACGAACGGCGGCATGATGTCACAGACGTGAATGCCGTGGGCCTCCCACTCGATATCGAGGGCCTCGGTGAGCGCCCGGACGGCGTGCTTTGTGGCGGAGTAGGTGGCGAAATCGGGGATCCCGTAGGTCGCTGACGCCGAGGACATGTTGATGACCTGCGAATCTGGTGTGGCCTTCAGCAGCGGGAAAGCCCTCGCCGTGCAGTCCACAAGGCCCGTGAGGTTCACGGCGATCTGCTTCGCGTTGGAAGCGCGGGGGTTTTTCTCGAACGCTCCGACCTGGAGAATTCCCGCGCAGTTGAACAACACATGGAGTTTCCCGCCGGTGGCGGCGGCAAACGTCTCGAACGCCCGATCCACCGAGGCAGGGTCGGTCACGTCGAGCCGTCCGGTGACGCAGCGGCCTCTTCCGACTTCGAGCGCGAGGGTCTCGAGCCCTTCCTCGTCGAGGTCGAACAGGCCGGTGAACCAGCCGTTCTTCGCAAAGAGTTTCGCCGTCGCCCGGCCGATACCGGCCGATGCCCCCGTGATGAAGATGGTTTTCCCGCTCATGGCCTTTCTTGTAGTCCATCCCCGCAAAAAAGACCGCCGCCCCGGAACCATTCCGGAGCGGCGGGAGGGGGAGGAAGGAAGAGAAAGAGGAACGGGGACTTTTTTGAGAATCAGTAGGACCGGAGCCGCTTGGGCTTCACGTTCCGCTTGATGGTTTCAATGATCGCCTTTTTCACCAGCTGATAGGTGACGGGATCCTTGCTCTTGAGATCTTCCACCTGATGCCGCGCGTCCTTCAGCGTCCTGTGGCTCTGGGCCGTATCCCGGCCGGTGAGCACATCGAAGGCGGCGATCCTGAGCGGATTGTCGAGGCTGAGAACCGTAGTCATGGTGCACTTCTCCCTGCCCGGAGCCGCACCCGTCCCTGCTGTTTCCGTGAGCCCCCGGACGGTGCGATGCGAGCGATTATCAGGGTGCAGACGGTGTGCCCCAGGCCATGCGTGCCGGGTTTATCCGCCAAAAGACCCCGTTTTCTCAAATGGTTTCCGCAGGTTAGCGGCTATGATAGGCTTCTTTTACATGCGCCGGGCCGAGGTCCCTTTTCCGGCCGCCTGTCAACTCCGGGTGACCTTGGGGTGTCGCCGGAAGTTGACACCTCCGCCCCGGGGAGAGTTCCGGTGCTGAAAGGATTCTTCGTGCTCTATCCCGTCTTTCTTCAGCTCAAGGGGAAGAAAGTGCTGATCGCCGGTGCGGGTCCTGTCGGCGCCCGCAAGGCCCGTACGCTCGCCGGGGCCGGGGCTAGAGTTACGGTGGTCTCGCCAACCTCGGTTCTGCTCCCCGAAGACCTCCGCCGCGTCCACTGGGTCCGCCGGAATTACCGGGCAGCAGACCTGAAGGGGGCAGTACTCGTGTTTGCCTGCACGAACGACCGCAAGACGAACCATCGGATCGTTAAAGACGCCCGCCGGGCCCGCATCCCGGTCCAGGATGCGGCCGACCCCAAAGCCGGAGACTTTCAGGTTCCGTCCTCGATCACGCGCGGGCAGATTCAGGTGGCGTTCTCCACCGGAGGGGCCTCGCCCGCTCTCGCCCGCGTGCTGCGCGAACGGGCCGAGCGGCTGATTCCCGAAGGCTTCGAGCGTTATGCCGCCGTGCTGGAACGGATCCGCCGCTGGCAGACATCACGCGGTGAGGATTCGGACGATAACGCAAAAGCATTCCGCGCCCTCGTCCGGGGACCGCTGGAACGGGCGGTGTTGAAGCGGGACCGGAAGGCGGCCGTCAAGGCCATCCGGGTGGTTCTGGGCGCGAAAGCCCCGGCGGCGGGATTTCTCAGGGGGCTCCTCTGAAAGGCGTTTCCCCCGGCTGTTTGGGCCGGGGGAAACGCGCTTTGTTGGGAGGAAGATCAGGAAGAGGAAAACAGAGGATTACACCTCCAAATTGTGACCAGCCGCCTTGAAACCCCCGTGAATCCCTCATGAAAACGGATAAATCGTGATCTGAAGTATTTTACTTCATTTTTTTACCCACTACCTTTGATGAGCTTGAAGAACTCGGGGAAATACAGGGCCTCGCTGGCGGCCGCACTCTGCGTGCTGATGCTGGCTGCTGGTTCCGTGCAGGCGGAGCCGAATGAGGAAAAGGCCTTCCTTTCCAGTTCGACCAGCCTGACCCAGGCGTTCGCCGTGGCCCAGGTACCGGGCTCGCGCTGGCTGATCGCCGCCTTCCGGGGGAACCCCGGCGCCGTCCATCTGTTCGACACCTACGAATGGAAAAAATCCGCCGCCGCCGAGAAGATCGGCGATTCGACGGATTTCAACGACCCGGTCGCCATCGCCGCCGGCACGACCCGCGCGTACGTCGCCAACGCCGGCAACAACCGGATCACCGTCCTCCGTCTCGACACGGCCACCGGAAAACCGTCCGTCCTCGGTACCATCACTGGGGGATCGTCCAATGAGTTCGGCTCCACGTCGTCGCCGAGACCCGTCTCCCTGCTGCTGGACGGAACGACACTCTGGGTCCTGAACTACGAGGGAACCGTCTCGAAGATTTCCGTCGCCGGAGACATCAACACCCGGATCGATTTCACTTCCGGATCTCCCACTTCGGCGGGCGATATCCGGGTGTGCGACAACTCCTCGCCGTCCACAGGCACACCGGTCCGCCCGGCGCTCTCCATGGCCCGGCAGGGTTCGTTCACCTACGTGGGCTGCGAGGACGGCCTCCTCACGCGGATCGAGAATAACGGCACCAACCTGACCCGGACCATCGTGTCGGGTTCCACGGGAAGGGGCCGGATGCTGCTCCCGCACCCTGAAGAGGACGACGTCCTGTTCTATGTGGACGACGAGAGCCACGGGATTTTCGGCGTCAACACCGACGACAGCGTCTTCGATTCGGGTTCAAGCCCGGTCATCGACCCGCTCTGCACCGCCAGCGGGACGAATCTCAAGGCCATCCCGCTCACGAGCACCACGGCGGCCAGTCATGCGGCGGCGCTCGCCTTCGACGACACCTCGACGGCGGGCGAAGCCTGGATCGCCGTTCTGAATTCGCGCTCAAGCGGGTCCGGAATCCAGATGATCCGGGTTGAAAGCATCGACACGAACAGCTCCACCGTGGCGCCCGACTGCGCGCCGCTCGTGGCGACGGACGCGACTCCCGCCACCGGCAACAACATCGAGTATGTCATCGCCGGGCAGGCAGGGACCTCCGCTTCCATTGCCCCGGCGGGAATCCCCCTCCAGATGAGCTTCGACGCCGGCTACCTGTTCGTCCCGAATTTTTCGGCCATCGGGGGCTCCGACGTCGTTTCCGTCTTCACGGACAATCCGTTCTTCGCAAGCGGGGCGGCGACTCCCCCGGCGATCTCCGGAAACGAGGACGATCCCCTGGGGCTCGCGGTCCAGGAGACGGCGGTCCGGGTGACGGGCGACGAATCGACCTCCGCCGTGCGTGGCTCCGCCCGCATCGACGACACCCTGCCGTTCATCGCGCTCTCCGAGAGCGGCGCCGTCACCGGCACGAGCCCCGGCTTCAACCTGACGCTGGACGAGCTGATCACGAACGACATCGCCGAACCGGACACGAACGAGATCATCCAGGTACTGGTGGAGGCCCGCGACACGGACGGCAACTACGGCCGCCGGCTGGTCACCGTGCCCCTCGACTCGCTCCCGCCCGAGCCGCCCGGCATCCGGAACTCCGGTTCCGACGACCGGCGCATCGTCCTCGAGATCAGCCCCGGCACCGACCCGGCCGATCCCGAAAACGGCGTCTCGTCCGGGATCAGCGGCTACCGGGTCGTGTTCCTGCAGACCGTCGAGACCCAGGACGACGGCACGGTGATCGAAAGCTTCGCTGCCGACTTCCCCGAGCCGGGAGATCCCGAACGCCGGGTCGTCACCGTGGACGGCTCCAGCGAGACGACTCTCGCCGAATCCCCGAACGAGTTTATACCGGTGCCCCTCGTCGTGAACGTCGAATCGTCCACCCAGTCCTCCATCGGCATCGGCGGGCTCACAAACCTCGTCGTTTATACGTTTGACCTCTATTCGCTGGATCAGGCCCGGAACGTTTCGGCCACCGGAACCCGGGGCGAGGGAATGCCCGACGCCGGCATCGGCCTGTTCGATATCATCGGCGAAAAAGGCTGCACCATGGGTACTGCCGACCCGGTTCTCGCCGTGCTGCTGGTGGTGCTCTTCGCCGCGGCGGGCCGCCGGGCCCGGAGACGGAGCCGCGCATGAAAACCGGAAGCAGAGGCCGGCTGCTGGCGGCGCTGTTCATCGCGGCCTGCGCCGTTCTGCCTTCCACGGCTCACGCCCAGTACGGCGAAAAGAAGCGGATCGACCCCAAAGCCCCCTACTGGCTCGGAGCGGATTTCCTCTGGCTCCGGACGAAAGAAGACAACTACTCGGCGTTCTTCGGCAAGAGCACTTACCTCGGCCGCCTGCGGCTCGGCCTCAACGTCGCGCCGCTCACGGACGCGCTGCTCATTGCCGGTTTCGGACGCCCCTCGGCCAATACCTGGGCGACAAACCAGCCCGACGGAATCCCCGTCGGCGCCCCCGGCTCCAGCCCCACCGTGCGGACCCTGAATGTGGAGAAACTGTATCTCTTCCCCATCGAGGCGGGCGTGAGGTTCAGGGGCCAGTGGGTGCGGGACCAGATCCTCGTCCCCTACGTCGAAGGCGGACCGGCGGCGTGGGTGTTCCACGACGATTTCGGGCAGACCGGCAAGGGCAAGGTCACGGGAGTGAAGTACGGCCTGTGGGGTGCGGCCGGGCTGATGTTCGACCTGATCGATCTCGATTCGGGCGCCAAGCGTTCGCTCCGGGCCGACGGCTACGAGAACTTCTACCTGTTCAGTAATATCCAGTACGCCTGGATCGACAATTTCGGCGGCAAGGGGCTCGACCTGTCCGGCGTCCGGTACAACTTCGGACTCGAGCTCCGCTGGCGCGACTGACCCCCGGCATTCCGCAACGGAAACGGCTTTTCAGGTCGGGCTGGCGAACTCGCCAAGGCCCCGGCCCCGGCGCGAATGCCCCGCCGGCTTGCGCCCCTGCGGCTTCGGAGCCGTCACCGACCCGCGGGCGGACACGCGGCTCCGCTCCTCGAGCTGCCGCTTCATGTCGTCCCTGAGACCGACCTCGTCGAGAAAGTCGCTGACGTCGTGCCAGCATTCCCGGAACCTTGGCATGAACGGCATGACGTGGAAGCCGTGATGCTCGCCGGGATACACCTTCCACTTCACCTTGACGTCCCGTTCCACCAGAAGGTCGCGCAGCGCCTTGGAATCGTAGAACAGCGGGTCGTTCGTGCCGATGGGGATGAAGAACGGCGGCAGCGGCCGGTCGGGCTCCTTGCGGCCTTTAAGGATTTCCAGCGGGTGCGCGAGCGGCGCGTCACGGAGCGAATCGCTCTCGGGCGGCATGTTCGCGTAGATGCTGGCGAGGTAGCGGATGATAGGTACGAAATACCGGAAGCGCGGATGCTCTTTCTGCTCTTCATGCTGGTGGAGGTAGTACCAGCCGCACCAGGGGATGACGCCCTTCAGCGGGATCTTCCGGTCGAACACCTCGCGGGCGAACGGCTCATGCCGGCGGTAGCTGTTCACGATCGCCATCATGGTCGTGAGATTGCCGCCCGCCGATTCGCCGGCGATGACGATGTTGTTCGGGTCGCCGCCGTAGTGCTGAACGTGGTCGTAGACCCAGGCGACGCCCTTGCAGACGTCCTCAAGGCTCGCCGGGTACGGGTATTTCGGCGAGAGCCGGTAGTTCAGCATGAACGTCACGCAGCCGCGCCGGGCAAACTGGCGCCCTGCGATCCGGTGCGTGTCCTTGGAGCCCACCGCGAAGCCGCCGCCGTGAATGTAGATAACGACCGGCGAGAGACCGGGAAACGGCGCCGGGAGCCACACATCGAGAAGATGCGCCCGGCTGCCATCGTTGACGTACGGCACGTTGCGGATCAGCCGGACTTTTTCTTCGGCCGGGAGCTCGCGCCCCACGCGGCTGATCGTGAGCAGCGTGAAGGCGTGCATGAGCTGGTCGATGCCCTTGATGATCAGGGATGCTGGTTTTGACGGCTCGATCGCTTCGGTCTGCGGCATGTGATGCTCCTCGAGGGAAGATAGAGACATCGTATCCCTATCTTGCCGGAACGGGAAGGCCGCAGCGAAATTCCGCTTGAGCGGCGTTCATAACGTTTGAATCCGGGCCTCGTTCCGCGACCGCGTGCCCGCGCTCTCCCCATGTGTTATGCCGGGCACCCTATGGCGAAAACCTACCGCTACATCTCCGTCGACATCGAAGCCTCCGGCACCTTCACGCCGGACTACTCCATGCTTTCGGTCGGCGCCGTAGACCTTGAAACGAAGGACGAGTTCTACGCCGAGCTGAAACCGCTCGGCAAAAACACGAACCCCGACTCCATGAAAGTGGTCGGCGTTCCACTGAAGCATTTCGAGGAAAACGGATCCGATCCGCGCGAGGCGATGCAGCGGTTTGCCGACTGGCTCGAGGCGCATCGGGCTAACAAGGACCAGGAGCTGCTGCTCGTCGCCTTCAACGCGCCGTTCGACTGGCAGTTCGTGAACTACTACTTCCTCAAGTTTCTCGGGAAATGTCCGTTCGGCTACTCGTGCGTGGACGCCAAGGCATTCTGGCTCGGCTTGCGCAGCACCCAGAAGGAAGCCACCTGGACCGATACCCAGAAGAGCCGCCTGCCGAAGCGGATCCAGAGCCAGCTCAAGCACACGCACCATGCGCTCGAGGACGCCCGCGAACAGGCGGACGTTTTTCAGAACATGCTCAGGGAAGCCGAACGCATCCGGAAAGGCGAGAAACCGGAGGAGTGAGGGGGCGGGCTCTCACGCTCCCTCCGTCTTCAGCTTCAGCGCCGCTTCCACCGCTCGTTTCAGGCTCCACTCCGTCGTGTAACCGCCGAACACATCGAGCACCGTGCCGCCGGGACCGACGATCACGGTCGTGGGAAATCCCCGGATGCCGTATTGTTCGTCCACCGTGCCGTTGCCGAACAACACCGGCATCTCGAGTTTCAGTTCCTGGGCCATGGCTTTCACGTCTTCCGGATCCGACTGGAGCGCGACCGCGAGGAGCAGGAATTTTTCCGGCGGGTATTCCCGGTAAAGCCCGTTCAGGGCGGGGAGCTCCATCCGGCAGGGGCCGCACCAGGTCGCCCAGAAGTTGATAACGATAACCTTGTCCCGGTGGTCCGACAGGCGGAACTGGCGGCCGCTGGTCGAAACAAGCGCGAAATCAGGAGCGGGCTTCCCTTCCTTGATGTCGGGGGCGACCCGTCCCTGCCCCCAGACCCAGGCGAGCACGATGGCCGCCGTCCACAGCAGGGCTTCAAGCACGACCCGGGTGCGGGACTTCTGCGGCGGAGGCCGGGTCTGGGGCTCTGAAGGCGCATCGGACATGTCCGTTTCTTATCTCTTTCGCAGCCGGGAGGCTATTTCCGGATTAAACGGAATCCATCGGGCCTGTACCGCCCGTCACCGGATTGTGCACCGCCCGTTCGCTATGGTAACGGCGTGAGCTCCATGAACCGGCTTCTTGCCACCCTCTTCGCCGTTCTCGTTTTCACCAGCACCGCCCGCTCCAGCGATAATGTTCCCGGCAGCGAGGCAAAGCCCGCCACTCCCTGCGAGGGAGAACTTCTCCGCTACCTGAAACGGGACGGTGAAAAGCTCGCGGTCGACTGGGCGGGGCTTGCCGCCTACGGGATGGACGACAAGGCGAAGGACACGCCGGGGCTCCTGTGCCGGGCCAGGGCGGCATTTCTCTACGCCGATCTTGCGCCCGCCACCGAAAACCCCGAGTCGGAAAAATACTACAAGCGGGCACGGGTTCTTGCGCTTCAGGCTCTGCGGAGCCGGGAACGCAGTTTCCGGCTCCGCGATACCTACCGGGACGTGCCGGGCAACCTCGCCGGGTTCGACACGCAGGATGCCCTCGCCCTCTCCTGGTTCTCCGTGAGCTGGGGGCATGTGCTGGACCGGCTCAGTTTCTGGGCGGCCGCCTCGCAGGCGAAAGACGTCGAAAAGCTGATGCTCCGGGTATCGCAGCTCGCCCCCGGAATCGAAAGCGCCGGCGCCGAGGTGTTCCTCGCGACGTACTACTTCTCCCTCCCCAAGCTGTGGGGACAGGACGTGAAAAAGGCGCTCCGTTATGCGGACATCGCCCTCGCCGCTCCCTCGCTCAACAACTGCCGGATCGCCATCCTGCAGACGGTTCTCGGCCTCGAGCTCCCGGCCGACAAGCGCGAGGAGCTGAAAAAGCGCCGTACGAAACCCGTGGACTACTCCGCCCCGTTCGCCTTCGAAAACGCCGTCTGCCAGTGAACCGGCACGGGAAAGAGAAACCGCCGGTTCCCTTGCGGGAACCGGCGGCCTCTGGAATTAATGCCCGGGAATGACCGAAAAGTAGGTGAGGGCTATGGGTTTAACATCCGGCCACCCCCGGACAATCTGAAATCCGGGTTATTCGGAACGCCCTGCGATCAGAGCTTTTCCTTGAGCGACGGAGCCGGCTTGAAGCCGACGGTCTTCGACGCCTTGATCTTGATGGTCGCGCCCGTCTGCGGGTTGCGGCCGGTGCGGGCGGCGCGGTTGCGCACGGTGAACGTGCCGAAGCCGGGGACGGCGAACCGCTTTTCCTTCTTCACGGCGACGGCAATCGCGTCGAACGTCGCGTCGATCAGTTCTTCGACCTGCTTCTTGGACACGCCTTCGGCCGCTTCGGCCACTTTTCCAACCAGTTCTGCTTTCGTCATCTTTCTTTCCTTTGTCTTAAGTTCCTGCGCTGCAGGAGTTGTTAATGGGTTTGGATTTAAACAATGCCGGCGTGGCGAGTGGTGGTAATGGGTGGGAACTTTGGAGAAGAAGGTTCGGATCACCACACCGGCATTGAACTTTAGATCTGTCCTCGGGCCGGGCCCCCTGCCCGTTTTCCCTGTTTACTACCGGCACCTCTGGCAGCGCTCATTCGCTGTCAAACATATGGTGCCATATATGTATGGCTCCGTTCTACTCAGGCCATTTACACAAGTCAAGAAAAAAAGCAGCGCAGGCGGCCGTCGGGGCCGCCTGTCACAAGGAGGTGGGGGTCGTTATGGAACTAGCGGATCTCGACCGGACCGTCTTTGGGGTCGCCGAAGTAGACCTGCCGGGCGAGTGCGGCAAGCCGTTTTTCCGCCATCATGAACGCCCAGGTGGGGGCGCAACCTTTGAGGTAAACCGTCGCGCCCCGGTACTGGTTCCAGTCATGACGGTCCAAGGCCGAGGGGAACGTGTCCGCCTTGACCATCCCTTCCGTGAGGTCGGAGATATCGACGATGTGCTCGCTCATGGGCGCGTTTCCTGGCGGGAAAATCAGACCTTGAAGGACGATCCGCAGCCGCACGTTTTCTGGACGTTCGGGTTCAGGAACTGGAATCCGGCCGCATTCAGGCCTTCCACGAAATCGAGCGTCGTGCCGCGCAGGAACGTGGAGCTCTTGGAATCGACGAAAACCCGGAGGCCGCCGAATTCAAGCTGCTCGTCGCCCTCCCGGCCCTTCGTCTCGAAGGTGAGCTTGTAGCTCTGGCCGGCGCAGCCGCCGTCGACCACCGCCACGCGAAGACCGGCGTCCGTCGGCAGGGACTTCTCCGTGCGGAGCAGCGTGCGGACTTTTTCCACAGCCGCCGGGGTCAGCGCGATGGTCGAAGAGATCTGCGGGACGTGCACATGATCGTCCGCCGCTACCATGCCTTTGCCGTGGCCCTGCGCCATAGAAAATCTCCTGAAACGGGGTGTATCCGCCGCGCGCCGTCTTACCACCGCCGGTGCGCGGGTCCCGGGCTATCAACTACCCGGACTATTCCAGTCCCATATTAGCCACGGTGCCCCGGAAGGCAAGGATGTCACGACGGGGCATCGGGGCCCAGTTCGTGCCAGAGACGGGGGAAATTGGCTGCCCAGATAAGCCCCTGTGCCGCTCCGTGGCCGAACGGTCCCCGGTAGGGCGCACTGCCGTCGGGCTCGAACAGCTCAATCCAGTTCCCCTCGCGTTCGATCCAGCGGGCGGTGGCGGCAAGGTAGTCCCGGGCCTGGGTCTGGTCGTAGAGAGCCACCCGCTCGATCCACTGAAGTGCCAGCATCGTCCAGATCGTATCCCCCTGGTAGTTCGGCACGAACAGACGGGCGGTCCAGTGCTCGTGCTCCGGGGTCCGGGTGCCGTGGTACTTGAGCGGGAACGGCCGGTCGAGGCCGGCGTTCTGAAGTGACTTGATCGCCTTCTGCTCGCGGACGGGATCGTTCACGAGGCCGCACCAGAACGGCCAGAGGTTCGCATCCGCCGACAGCAGCCCCGACGACGGATCATTCCTGAAATGGTCGCAGTCCCAGTAGCTGGCGATCAGAAGTTCCGGGAAATCGACTTCATGGAACGGGGAACCGAGACCCGGGATCTCCCACGCCAGCTCGTCCGTCCAGCCGATAAACGAGAGCCCCGCGCAGCTCCCCGGCAGCGTCACCATGTCTTTTGCCGTCGGGAAATAGACGTCCGTGCGGAAACCGCCGGTCTCAGGGTCCGTCACCGCCTCGGCATAGTCGGCGAGCGCCATCTCGATGAGCGGCCGGTGTTCGTCCAGAAGATCGAAACTCTCCGTGGCGAGCAGCGCATGGAACAGGAACGGCAGCGAATCAGCCGCCATCCGGAAAATATCGACTGCCGCACCCGACGGGAGCACCGTCGTCGTCACCCGTCCGGCCCGCTCATAGGCATCGAGCGCGAACCGCAGCGTCGCTTTCACCTCGTCCTGGAGACCGAGCTCGAGGAGTCCCGGAAGCGCCAGCGAGAAATCGCGGATCCAGAACTGCGAGAAATGGTCGCCGCCCCCCTGGAAGTAACGCCCGTTCCAGCAGGCTCTTGCCGCCTGCTCGCAGATTTCCAGGGCGGTTCCCTGATACCGGATTCTCGGCGCTTCGCGGAACCCCCGGCCGAGGACGCCGGAGGCCATCCGCAGCCCTTCACCCAGAATCGGCAGTGCATCCCGTGTTCTCATGACGACTGGATCAAAATGTATCAGTTACGGAAATCCGGCGAAATACGCAGTGCTCCAAAAACCGGCTCCCGGGCAGGGAAACCTGCGGAATGACGGTGTTTTTGCTCGCCCCGTTTTTTCACGGCTGGCCTCGCACCGGCGGCGCAGTTACCCTTTGCCATCATGTCCGCCACGTTCGAAGAGGCCTGCCAGCAGGTGGCCCGCTGGATCTCGGAAAGCCGTTCGACGGTCGCCTTCAGCGGCGCCGGGATCTCCACCGAGAGCGGGATCCCGGACTTCCGGTCCCCGAACGGCGTCTGGTCGAAATACAATCCCGACGACTACACCTTCCAGAACTTCATCCGGAGCCACGAGAAACGAAGCCTCTACTGGCGCCGCTCGAACGAGATGTTCGACGAGTTCCACAAGGCGCGGCCCAACGCCGGGCACGAGGTCATCGCCCGCTGGGAAAGTTCCGGCCTCGTGCAGGCGGTCATCACCCAGAACATCGACGAGCTGCACCAGCGCGCAGGGTCGAAAAAAGTCATCGAGATCCACGGCACGGCCATGCAGGCCCGCTGCCTGGAGTGCGGGAAAAGCTGGCCCATGTCCGCCGTCATCGACTGGATCCGCTCGGGCCGGAGCAACGTGAGGGATTTCGTCCCCTACTGCGGCGAGGAGCTCTCCCCCGGCCGCCCGTGCGGCGGTGCCATCAAGAGCGCGACGGTCAGCTTCGGCCAGTCGATGCCCGAGCGGGAGCTCACGGAGAGTTTCGAGCTGTCGCGCTCCTGCGAGCTGTTCCTCGTGCTCGGCAGTTCGCTTGTCGTGCAGCCGGCGGCGATGCTCCCCGTCGAAGCCAAGCGCGCCGGAGCCCGGCTCGTCATCATCACCGCAAGCGAAACGCCGCTCGACGAAATCGCCGACGCCCGGTTCTTCACCCCGATCGGGAAAACCCTCTCCGCCGTGGCCGAGCGGGTCGCCGCGCTGCGGAACTGAAAATTTTCAGCCGGGCGGTTTCCGCAGGTCCTTTACGTACGTGAGATTCACGCCCATGCGGCTCACCGCATGGAGCACCGGCGCTTCGATCTGCCGGTCGCAATCCAGCCGCGTCTGGGCGATGAAAAAATCCGCCTGGGCCGGGTCGCTCACCGGCTGAAGCCGTTCCGAGAAGTAGTACCGCGTCGCCATCGGGTGTCCGCAGGCCAGCACCCGGTAGGGTTTCTCGGGCGGCGGCAGGCTGTCCGTGTAACGGACCAGCCATTCGGTGGCTTCCTTGTAGGATGCCCCCCAGTAGTCGGTTTCGTACTGCCCGCCTGCACCCGGTTTCCAGCGGGCGAGTCCGTTGAAATAGATATACTCGTAGGGGTGAAGCCGCCAGAGGACCGACAGGTGCCACACGAACCAGACGGCCAGCGCACCTGCCGCCGCGAGCCGGAGGGGCCGGGCCTTTGCTTTCAGCAGGTCCACAAGATGCGCCGCCGCAATTCCGAGCAGCACGCACAGGGGCGGCAGCACGAACAGAAAATGACGGATGCCGTCGTAGACCACGGCCCGGACCGCCATCGCCTGCACCAGCGGCAGGAGAACCGCCGCCGTCAGCACGGCGGCTGAAACCCTGCGCCAGGGCTCGAGGCTGGAAATCCGGGTCCGTTCGGTGATGAGGAAACAGAGACCCCCCGCCGTCAGCAGGAGATGCAGTTCCGGAAGCTGGTAACCCAGAAGCACCGGCACATAGGACCGGGGAAGCCGCACGAGTTCCACCTGAGTGCCGCCAAAGAGCGTGGTCCCTTCGGAAATAAACCGGGTGGTGCGGCCGAGCGTTTCGAGGAAATGGCCAACGGGGTCCATCTGGAGCCAGGGCCAGAAGAACAGCACCGAGAGAAGGGAAGCTCCAGCGGCACAACCGGCGGCGAGCACGAGCCGCCGTTTGTCAGCCGGCGGTTGCAGCAGCCGGTAAAGCGCGGCCGCTCCCGCAAGCACGTATAAAACGAGGACGATTCCCGCGGCACGGACACTTACCGCCGTACCGATGGCAGCGCCGAGAGCTGCCGCCGCCTTCCAGTCCGGCCGGGGCCAGTCTTCAAAAAACCGGACGGCGAAATACAGGGCCCACACCGTCGCGACCGCGAAAGGAATGTCTTTCGGGTTGGCGTACATGTGGCCGTAGTAGAGCGGCAGGGCTGCAAGAAGGCCCGCCGCCAGAAGTCCGGCCATTTCGCCGCCCAACCGCCGCGCCGTCAGGAAAACGCCGTAAATACCCAGGAGTCCCGCGAAAGCGTTCAGCAGATGCCGGGTTTCGAACGGCCCCACCGGAGAGACAAGGCCCGCCACATGCGCCAGCGAATCGAACAGCGCCCCGTGATAGTAGAGGTCCAGAAACTCCGCGAAACTCCGGTTCTGAAAACCCGAGACATAGTACGCAACGACCCGGGCTCCGTACATCGAATGCTCGGTTTCGTCCCACGTCAGGCCGTAGTCCAGAAACGTCGACAGGATCAGTGCGGCCAGCGGACCGACCAGGATCCAGGACTTCCCGCGAGACGGTTTCATCCGGATGCCTGTCAGCCCCTCACCAGCCGCCGGTGCTCGATCTTGATGCAGCGGTCCTCAAGGTAGGGGATACCGGCGCTTGCGCTGATACCGGCGGCTTCGGGGCTCGAGATGCCGAGCTGGACGAACAGGAGCCGCGGCTTCCAGGGGAGGGCCGCCACCTCTCTGGCGACGCCCGCGATGTGTTCGCTGCGGCGGAATACGTCGACGATATCCACAGGACCGGGCAGGGCCGCGAGCGACGCATAGGCCTTTTCGCCCAGAACTTCCGTTGCGGTGGGATGGACCGGAAAAACCCGGTACCCCGCCCCCTGGAGATAGGCTCCGATCTGGTGGCTCGTGGCCGACGGATCGGGCGAGAGGCCGACGACGGCCACGGTTTTCGATTGCTTAAGGATTTCCGCGAGTTGTTGGTCGGTCAGGGCCATCGGGCGCTCCTTGGCTGCCGGGGTCCGGGCTTGCCGGAGGAGGCTCCCCCGGCGGGCTTGATTTTGGCCTAACTTCTCCATATAAGCGACGGCCTTGGGTATTGGAGCCCGGAAGGTAGTTCGGACATGAAGGCACAGATTCACCCCCATTATCGTCCTGTCAAAGTCACCTGCGCGAGCTGCGGCACGTCTTACGAGACCCGCTCGACGCGCGGAGACTTCTCCATCGACGTCTGCGCCTCCTGCCATCCGTTCTACACGGGCAAGCAGAAGGTGATCGACGCCGAAGGCCGGGTCGAGCGGTTCAAGAAGAAGTACGCCAAGAAAGCCTAGAACGCTTTTCACCGCGACCGCCCGGCTCGATCAGAAAGAGCGCGGGCGGTTTCGTTTTTGGGGCGTTTGAAGGATCCGGGAAACGATGGACATCACCGGCAAACTGGAGAAAGTGGCCGCCCGTCACCGGGAGCTGGAACGGCTGCTGGCGGACCCGGACGTGACGGGCGACAACGCCCGCTTCGTGAAGCTCTCCCGCGAGTTCTCGGAGCTCGCGCCCATCGTGGAATCGTTCGCCGGTTACCGGAAGATCGAGGACGAGCTACGGGGGAGCCGCGAGCTCGCCGCCTCCGGCGACGCGGAACTCCGCGAGCTGGCGGCGGCCGAGATCCCCGGTCTCGAACAGCGGCTCGCCGAAGCGGAGGCGGCGCTCAAGGTCCTCCTCCTGCCCCGCGACCCGAACGACGGCAGGAACGCGATCCTGGAACTCCGGGCGGGCACCGGCGGCGACGAGGCGGGGCTGTTCGTCGGCGACCTCTTCCGGATGTACAGCCGGTACGCCGAGGACCGGAAATGGAAGGTGGAGGTGCTGTCCTCCAGCGAGAACTCCGCCGGCGGCTACAAGGAACTGATCGCCCAGGTGTCGGGCAAGGACGTGTTCTCGCGGCTCAAGTTCGAATCGGGCGTCCACCGCGTGCAGCGCGTCCCGGCGACGGAAACCCAGGGCCGCATCCACACCTCGACGGCGACCGTCGCGGTGCTGCCCGAGGCCGAAGACGTCGATATCCAGATCCGGGACGACGAACTGCGCATCGACGTGTTCCGGGCGGGCGGCCACGGCGGCCAGAGCGTGAACACGACCGATTCGGCCGTGCGGGTGACGCACCTGCCGACGAACACGGTGGTGATCTGCCAGGACGAAAAGAGCCAGATCAAGAACAAGGCGAAGGCGCTCAAGATCCTGAAGTCCCGCCTGCTGGCGAAAGCCGAGCAGGAACAGCACGACCGGATCGCCTCCGAGCGCCGGAGCATGGTCGGGAGCGGCATGCGGAGCGAGAAGATCCGGACCTACAACTTCCCGCAGGAACGTTGCACCGACCACCGGATCGGGCTCACGCTGTACCAGCTCACCGCCATTATGGACGGGAACCTGGACCCGCTGATCGGGCCGCTGATTTCGAGCCACCAGGCCGAACTGCTGGCCCGCGACCCGGAAGGCAGCGAAGGAAACACGGCCGGAGAAGAACGCCGGAAATGATCATGACCGGAACGAGATCCGATACGAGCGTGCGCCACTTCCTCCGGGAAGCGGCCCGGCGGCTTTCGGCCGCGGGGATCCCGTCCCCCACGCTCGATGCCGAGCTGCTGCTGGCCCACGTCCTCGAACTGGACCGGGCGGCGGTGCTGCGGGAGGGAGACCGGGAACTCACGCCGCCGGAGTTCGAGGCGTTCGACACGCTCGTTTCCCGGCGGGCCCGGCTGGAGCCGGTCGCCTACCTGACGGGTTCCAAGGAGTTCTTCGGCCGCGAGTTCCGGGTGACGAAGGATGTTCTCATCCCCCGGCCGGACACGGAGACGCTCGTCGAGCGCGCGCTCGAGGTAATCCCGGAGCACGGCCGGGTGCTCGATATCGGCGCGGGCAGCGGCGCCGTGGCCGTGACGCTCGCCGCCGAGCGGCCGGACATTCACGTCGTGGCGACGGACCTCTCCATGGCGGCGATCGACGTCGCCCGCGAGAACGCAGACGAGCTGAATACCGGTTCCAGGGTCGAGCTTGTTCTCGGCGATCTCTTTCCGGCGGCGCGAACGCTGTTTGACACGATCGTCTCGAACCCGCCCTATATCGCGCCGGACGAGGAACTTCCCGTTTCGGTCCGGGACTACGAACCGGCGCTGGCCCTGTTTGCGGGCAACGGCGGTCTCGAAGTCATCGGACGGATCCTCGCAGGTGCGGCCGGGTGGCTGAAACCCGGTGGCTGGCTGCTCGTCGAGATCGGCAGCCGCCAGGGCGGGGCCGCCAGGGCCCTCGCTTGCGAACGGGGCTGGGAACAGGTTGAAATCCTGCCCGATCTCGCCGGACACGACCGGGTTCTGAAATGCCGCCGGGCGGCCGGAACCACTCTGGAGGCCTCAGGTGGATAAATTCCTCATCAGGGGCGGAGCCCAGCTCCGCGGCACCGTGCGCGTGTCCGGGGCGAAGAACTCCGCGCTTCCGCTCATGGCCTGCGCCCTGCTCGGCGGCGGCACCAGCGAGCTCGACAACACGCCGCAGCTCGCCGACGTCCGCACCATGGGCCGGCTGCTCGAGTTCATGGGCTGCGGCGTCGAGCGGTCGGGCAGTGCCGTACGCATCGACGCCTCGCGGGTGAAGACCTTCGAGGCGCCTTACGATCTCGTCAAGACCATGCGGGCGTCGGTCGTCGTGCTGGGCCCGCTCGTCAGCCGGTTCGGCCGGGCAAAGATCTCGCTGCCCGGCGGCTGCGCCATCGGCGCGCGGCCCATCGACCAGCACCTGAAGGTCCTCGAGGCGCTCGGTGCCTCGATCACGGTGGAACACGGCTACGTGATCGCCGAGGCGAAACGCCTCAGGGGCGCGAAGTTCACTTTCGACATCCAGACCGTCACCGGAACCGAGAACGCCCTCATGGCCGCCGCGTGCGCCGAAGGAACGACGGAGCTGTCCAACTGCGCCCGGGAACCGGAAGTGGTGGAGCTCGCCGAGGTCCTCGTCTCGATGGGCGTGTCCATCACGGGGGCGGGCGCGGAGACGATTACCGTCACAGGCGCGAGGGACCTGCGTCCGTTCCGCCGGGCCGTCATGCCCGACCGGATCGAAACCGGCACGCTCATCACGGCGGCGGCGATCACCGGCGGCGACGTGACCCTGGAGGACGCCGTGCCCGAACACTCGGGCGCGCTCATCGCCAAGCTCAGGGAGAGCGGCGTGCAGATCGAGGAGAGCGGTCGCACGCTCCGCGTCCGCGTGCCGGGCGGCGCACGGTCGCTGAAATCCGCCGACATCGACACGCAGCCCTTCCCCGGCTTCGCGACCGACATGCAGGCGCAGTACATGGCGCTCATGACCGTCGCCGACGGCACATCGATCATCTCGGAGAACGTGTTCGAGAACCGGTTCATGCATGTGCAGGAACTGGTGCGCATGGGCGCCGATATCCGGATCAAGGGCAACGTCGCCGTGGTGAAGGGCGTCGAGAAGCTGACGAGCGCCCCCGTCATGGCGACCGACCTCAGGGCGTCGGCGGGACTCGTCGTGGCGGCGCTCGCGGCCGAGGGCGAAACCGTGATCGACCGCATCTATCACCTGGACCGGGGCTACGACGGCCTCGAAAAGAAACTCTCGGGGCTCGGCGCGATGATCGAACGGTTCGCGGGCCGGTGGCCGGAACGGAAACTCGCATGATTACGGTAGCAGTCGCCAAGGGACGCGTGTTCGAGGAGAGCCTCGGACTCCTGAAGCCGCTCGGCCTCGACGCCGCACAGGTGAAAGCGGAGAGCCGCTCGCTGATCCACGCCTTTCCGAAGGCAGGCCTCAGGCTCCTCGTCGTGCGCTCGCAGGACGTACCGACCTACGTCGAATCGGGAGCCGCCGAACTCGGCATCGTCGGCAAGGACGTGCTGCTGGAAGGCGGCTCGAAGCTGTTCGAGCTGTTCGACCTCGGCATCGGATTCTGCCGCCTGTCGCTGGCGATGAAGAAGGGCGACGTGCCGTTCCTCAGGATGAACCCCGACGAGCCGATCCGGGTGGCGACGAAATACGTGAACCTCACCGCGGACTACCTGAACCGGCAGGGCCGCCGGGCGGAGATCGTGAAGCTCTACGGTTCGGTGGAACTCGCCCCGCTCGTGGGCCTCGCCGACCGGATCTGCGATCTCGTTTCCACGGGCAGCACCCTGAAGGCCAACGGCCTCGTGGAAGACCACGTGATCCTCGAATCCACCTGCCGGCTGGTGGCTAACCCCGCCGCCCTCAAGATGAATCCGCGCGAGGTGCGCTCCCTCGCCGAGAAGATCGGGGGACTCGCCCGCCCATGATCGGAATCTTCAACAGCGGAACCGGCAGCTGCCGGGAACGGCTCGCCCGGCTGCGCCCCTCCGGTGGCGCGCCGGACGGCCAGCTCATGTCCGCCGTGCAGAAGATCATCGCCGACGTGGAGAGCCGCCGCGACGAGGCCCTCTTGGACTATGCGGAGAGGTTCGACCGTGTGAAACGCGGAGAACCGGTCGAGGTGCCCAGGGCGGACTTCGAGAAGGCCGTCTCACGTCTCGACCCCGGAGTGCTGAAGGCGCTGAAACTCGCCCGCGAACGCATCGAGGCGTATCACCGCCGGCAGGTCCAGACAGGTTACGTTTTCACGGACAAGCTGGGCTCCCGGCTCGAGATGCGGGTGGAGCCGGTCACACGTGCCGGGGTGTATATCCCCGGCGGCAAGGCCGCCTATCCCTCGACCGTGCTCATGAACGTGATCCCCGCCCGCGTCGCCGGGGTGAGGGAGATCGTCGCCACCTCGCCGGGCGCCTCTCTCGAGACGAGCCCGGTGGTGCTGGCCGCGTGCGCCATCGCGGGCGTGGACCGGCTGTTCCGGTTCGGCGGAGCGCAGGCTGTCGCCGCGCTCGCGCTCGGGACGCCCACCGTGCCGAAATGCCCTGTCATCGTCGGCCCCGGAAACGCCTTCGTGGCCGAAGCCAAGCGCCAGCTCTATGGACGCGTGGGCATCGATTCCATTGCGGGGCCCTCCGAAGTGGTGGTTATCGCCGACGGCTCCGCCAACCCCGCCGAGATCGTCGCCGACCTGCTCTCGCAGGCCGAGCACGACGAGCTGGCGGCGGCAGTTCTCATCACCGATTCGGACAGGCTCGCCCGGCTCGTGCAGGCGGAGACGATCCGCGCCGTCGAAGCGTCCGAGCGCCGGGCCGTGCTCGAGAAGTCGGTTCCGGGGCGCGGCATGATCATCCTCGTGGATTCGCTCGCCGAAGCGATCGAGATCACCAACGAACTCGCCCCCGAGCACGTCGAGATCATGGTGCGAAAGCCGGAAGGCCTCGCCCGCCATGTGAAAAACGCCGGGGCGATCTTCCTGGGCCGCACGACGCCCGAAGCCATGGGCGACTACCTCGCCGGGTCGAACCACGTGCTGCCCACGGGCGGCGCCGCGAGCTTCTCCGGACCTCTCGGTGTCGGGACGTTCCTAAAGCGTACGAGCATCGTTTCGACGCCGGACAAGGCGCTGAAAGCGCTCGGACCCTCGATCGTGGCGCTCGCGAAGGCCGAAGGCCTTTATGAACACGCCCGTTCGGTGGAGATCCGGCTGTCGGCGCCTCCGGTTCCGCGGCCTCCGCCGGGAGCCGAATCGAAGGGCCGCGTGTTCCGGTTTCGCGGCAAGCCGAGGAAGATCTCGTCCGCCAGCGGCCCGCTCGCCGAGGTCGTCCGGCTGAAGCCGCGTCCTGGAAAGGGAAAGAAGAAGAAATGAAGCTGCCCTCCCGGTACCGCGATCTTGTCCGCCCGGAAGTGGAGGAAATGAAGGGCTACCATGTCCCCGCAGCCACGGCGAAGATCCGCCTCGATGCGAACGAGCTGCCCTACGACCTTCCCTTCCGGCTGAGGGCGCAGCTCGCCGCCGAGCTCCAGCGGGTGCCCCTGAACCGCTACCCGGAAATGAACCCGGTGGCGCTGAAGAAATCGATTCTGAAACGGTACCGGGCACCGAAAGACACCCGTGTGGTGCTCGGGAACGGTTCGGACGAACTGATCGGTCTCGTTCTGGACACGTTTGCGGGCGCTTCGCGCTCCAGGCCGCGCATCCTGATCCCGCAGCCGACGTTTTCCATGTTCGGGATCATCGCCAAAAGCCACGGTTACGACGTCGTCAGTGTCGAGACGGACGAGGAGTTCGACCTGGAACTTGCAGACGTGGCCCGGGCCATCGTCCGCCAGCCGGTGAACGCCGTGTTCCTCGCCATGCCGAACAACCCGACGGGCAACTGTTTCGACCCGGACACGGTAAAGTGGCTGCTCGAGGATTCAGGCGCCATCGTCGTCGTGGACGAGGCATACGGCGACTTCGCCGATTCGAGCTGGGTGGACCGCCTTTCGCGGTATCCGAACCTGGTCGTGATGAAGACCCTCTCGAAAGTGGGCTTTGCCACGGCGCGCTTCGGCATGGCCCTTTGCAGCGAGGGCGTCGCCGAGCGGCTGGAGCGGGTGCGCCTGCCCTACAACATCGGCGGCATGAACCTGAAGATCGCTGAACTCGCCTTCCGGAACGCGAAAACCATCGACGCGAACGTGTCGAAGGTGATTTCCGAGCGGGACCGGCTCTACGCCGCCCTCCGGCGGTACAAGTCACTCACGGTCTATCCCAGCGAGGCGAATTTCATCCTGGTGCGCCTCCTCGGGGAAGATCCGGTTACCCTATGGGATAGCCTGCGCCGGAGGGGTATCCTGATCCGCAACCTGAGCCGGCCGGGACGGCTGGACGGCTGTCTGAGAATCACCGTCGGAACACCGGCGGAGAACACGGCGCTGCTGAAGGCCCTCGAGGCCCTACTGGACTGAAACTATGGCCACACGGAAGCCCAATACGCCGGCGAAGCCGGCTGCACGGTCGGGATCCATTTCCCGCAAGACGAAGGAAACGGAGATCGAGCTGTCGATCTCCCTCGACGGAACGGGCCGCTACGAGATCGATACGCCCGTGCCGTTCCTCTCGCACATGCTGGCGCAACTCGCCGTCCACGGATCGTTCGACCTCACGGTAAAAGCCGCGGGCGACGTCGAGGTCGATGCGCACCACACGGTGGAAGACGTGGCGATCTGCCTGGGTACCGCGTTCCGCGACGCCGTGGGCGACAAGACCGGGATCCAGCGGTTCGGCTACTTCGTCGCGCCGCTGGACGAGGCCTGCTGCGAGACGGTCGTGGACCTCTCGGGACGCCCGCACACGGTTTTCAACGGAACGGTCCCGCCGGGAAAGATCGGCAACTTCGACGTGGAAATGGTCCCGCACTTCTTCCAGTCGTTCTCGAACCACTCGCTCTCGACGCTGCACCTCACGGTGCGCTACGGAGAGAACCGCCACCACATGGTGGAGGCGCTGTTCAAGTCCTTCGCCCGCGCCCTGAAGGCGGCCGTGAGCCGCAGCCGGGACGGGCTCGCCTCGACGAAGGGAACGCTCTGACCGGCATGGCGAAAAACGTCACCGTCATCGATTACGGCCGCGGAAACCTGGGCAGCGTCGTGAAGGCGCTCGAGACCTCTGGCGCCACGGTGAATGTCACCAGCGACGAGGCCGGGGTGGCCGCGGCCGACCGCATCGTCCTGCCGGGCCAGGGCGCCTTCGACGACTGCATGGACACGCTTACCTCACGCGGGCTGATCCGGCCGATCCGCGAGAAGATCGCTTCTGGCGCACCCTACCTCGGTCTGTGCCTGGGGCTCCAGATCCTGTTCGATTTCAGCGAGGAGCACGGCGGCAAGGAGGGGCTCGGCGTGATCCCCGGCCGTGTCGTCCGGTTCCCGGACCCCCGGTTCACGCAGCTCAAGGTTCCGCACATGGGCTGGAATTCGATCCGCAAGACGAAGGAAGCCCCCCTGTTCGACAAGATTCCGCAGGAGGAGTATTTCTACTTCGTCCATTCCTATTACGCCCGCGTAACGCCCGAGAACGAGGGGTGGATTTCCACCGTCACCGACTACGGTACGAACTTCATCTCTTCCGTCTCGAAGGACAACGTGCACGCGACCCAGTTCCACCCGGAGAAGAGCCAGGTGGCGGGCCTCAAGCTGCTGGAGAATTTCCTCTCGGTCTAGAACGCTGATGATCGTCTATCCGGCCATCGATATCCGCGGCGGACAGTGCGTGCGGCTCACCCAGGGCGATTACGCCCGGGAGAAAGTGTACAACCCCGACCCCGTGTCGCAGGCCCGCGAATGGGTGCGCCGGGGCGCCGAGTGGGTCCATGTGGTGGATCTGGACGGCGCCAAGGACGGCCTCCCGGTGAACCGGGACCTCATCGCGCGGCTCGTGCAGGACTGCCATGTCCCGGTGCAGCTCGGCGGCGGAATCCGGACGCCGGAGCTGGCGGAGAGTTATCTGAAACTGGGCGTCAGGCGCCTTGTCCTCGGGTCGCTGCTCGTGCGCGAGCCCGAAACCGCCTTCGCCATCATCCGGAAGTTCCCCGGCAGAGTCGCCGCCGGCATCGATGCCAAGGACGGCAAGGTCGCCGTGCAGGGCTGGACCGAGACGACGGACACCGACGCCTCGTCGCTCGCCCGCAAGGTGCTGGATGCCGGAGCCTCGCATGTCATCTATACGGATATCGCCCGGGACGGCATGCTCACGGGGCCGAACCTGGAGCAGACGGGCGCCCTTGCCGCGAGCACCGGGCGCGTGATCGCCTCGGGCGGCGTGGCGGCGCTCGGCGACATCCGGGCGCTCTCGGCCCTCGAGGGCGTCGAAGGGGTGATCGTCGGCCGGGCGCTCTACGAAGGAAAGTTCACACTGGAAGACGCGCTCGAGGCCGCGGAATAATCAGCCCGGAACAAACAAGGAAATCTGTATCATGCACCGTCATTTCTGGATCCTGGCCGCCATCGTCGTGATCGCCCTGCCGTCTTCGGGCTGCACCTCCCGCCGCCGCCGCTACGAACAGGGCCGCCGACAGGACCCCGCCCTCGCCTACACCGGTAACCAGCGGGCCGAGGCCATGGGCCGCTTCAACTGCGATGCGTACAATCCCTCGAGGTCGTACGAATCTTCCGGCCGGGCGAAACCCGAATCGGAGACCGCCAACCGGTTCGCCGTGGAGCGCGAGGCCCAGCGGGACGCCCTCCGGAAGCTGTTCGTCGAGGCCGCCACGAAATGCCGCCTCGATCCTTCGGCCGCGACCCGCGGCGCCGGCGACAACCTGCGTATCGAGAGCTCCCGCGTGCTCAGCGAAACTCCGGACGGTACCGTCAACGTGACGGTTTCGGTGTCGGGGCGCGACATTCTGGAATCGCTCGAGATTGCCGCGCAGGGCGGGTACGGCGAGCCCGCGCCCGCCGGCCGGTAAAATCCCTCTTTTCACGCACTGCGGCACGCTTTCTTGCGGAAAGAATTGCCCCTTTCGCGCGGGCCGTTCTACAGTGTGCACATTCGGAACAGCTGCCGGTTTTTCCGGCGGAACTTTCGCAAGGTGGTAAGAGCTCATGGGAAAACGGGTTCTGCTCGTGGATGATTCTGTCACCACGGCGAAGCAGCTCGAGAGCATCATCGTCGGCCTTAGCGGCTTCGAAATCGTCGGCCACGCCAAGAACGGCGCGGAGGCGGTGAAGATGTACAAGTCGCTCACGCCGGACCTCGTCTGCATGGACATCGTAATGCCGCTGATGGACGGGCTCCAGGCGACCCGGGCCATCCTGCAGCTCGACCAGAACGCGAAGGTCGTCATGATCTCGTCGCTCGGCGGCGTGGGCGACAAGGTCGTCGAGGCGCTCAAAGTCGGCGCCAAGGACGTGATCGCAAAACCCTTCGAGCCGGAGAAAATCCGGCAGACCCTCCAGTCGCTCTGACGGGAACGGACCGGAAACCAGGGAGGGAACGCAAATGGGTGTCAAGTTCTTCGGACAGTTCCTGCTCGAGAGACAGCTCATCACCTCGGCGCAGCTCGTGGAGGCCGTCGAGTTCCAGCAGGCGCAGAACCTCAAGCTGGGCGACTACGCCGTGAAGAAGGGCTACCTGACAAAGGAGCAGTCCGCGCAGATCAACCGGCTCCAGCAGCAGAAGGACCTCAAGTTCGGCCAGGCGGCCATGGACCTCAGCCTGCTGACGGCCAAGCAGGTGGACGAGCTGCTCCTCATGCAGCAGAACGACCACATTTACCTGGGCGACGCCGTGGTGCTGAAGGGCTTCGCCGCACGCACCGCCGTGGACGAGGCGCTCAAGGCGTTCAAGGAAGACCAGAAGATCTACGAGATCCAGGGCGGCATCCCCGTGCCGAGCGAACTCCAGCTCACCGACACGGTACGGGTATTCATCGACATGACCCAGAAGATGCTGCTCCGCATGGGCGGCATCGACACGAAAATCACCGGCAACGAATGGATCACCGGATCGGTCATGCCCCCCGGCAACGCCTCGCTGATCCGGTTCGAGGGCGGCATCAAGTGCGCCTACATCGTCGGCCTTCCGGAGATCGTGACCCACAAGCTGGGCGAGAAGCTTCTCGGCAAGTTCTACGACCCCAAGGACCCCGCCGTCCGGCAGGACGCCGTGCAGGAGTTCTGCAACATCGTCACCGGCAACGTCGTCGCCCGGCTCGCCCAGATGGGCGTCCGCTCCGACATCCTGCCGCCGGAGACGCTGTCCGGACCCGTGTCGCTCGGCACCGGCCGTGCCCTCAAGTATGTGGCCGCCACCCCCGACGGCCAGGGCGTATTCATCGCGCTGATTCTCTAAGACGGCCCCGATCCGGCTCCCGTGGTCCGCAAAAACATAAAGCGGACTATTCCGCTGTTTTTTCCGCAGGGTGGCGGCCGGTTTTAGAGGGGGGGGGGAGACAGGAGAGGGAGCGTTGCAGCGAAGCTGGTGCTTCTTGGCAGGATACTATTGCTCAGGCAGGGTTTGCTTGAAGTTTTAAACGCTCCCCCTCCTCTTGGGGGTATAACTGGGTTCTTTATTAGCAGGTTCCGTACCAACACCCTGCGTCAATCATTTCCGTCACTTATGCGACACCCCAGGCTTCAGAAATGCCCCAAAATAGCGCATCGCTCCATGGTTGAGCATTTTTCGAACTCCATTTTGGAGCATTGCGGCACTTATGCACAGGTCCAGAACTGAATCCGCATCAGCTCGCCCGATTTTTGATGAAACCGGCCCATAATTTTCTGATATCATTAATGATTATAATGGGTTACAATTCTGTCCAGATTTCGTACCGGACGACGGACTTCAGTTTGTGAAACTCCTAACTATTTGAAAACAGGAGGAAGATCGGCGATGGCCAACGAAAATGACCCCTCGACGCAGAAAGTCAAAAATCCGTCTGGTGTCAATAATCCGGCGGTTTCGGGCGACCTGTTTGAAGTCGCCGGAGACCTCTACACCCGGTTCATTGACCACCACATTGCTCATGCCCTGGAGCCCGGGAAAGACGGCTGGAGCTCGGCCGTGGAGTTTCTCCGCGAGCCGGAGAACCGGGAGATAAGCGGCCGGCTCCTCAAGCTCGGAGCAGATGCCGCCGCGCCCGTGCTGAAGGGGGTGCCCAGTCCTGTGCTGGCCGCCGCCGCCCTCTCGCTCGTGGATAAACTCCGGGGCGGGAAGTAACCCGAAGCCGGACCGGCTATCCTGCGTCCGGAGCCTTGAAGCGCATATGTCCAATTATGTCGCCACCGCCACCGAAGCATTGAAAACCGCGGGGTACCGCATGACCTCGCAGCGCCGTGCCGTGCTGGAGATCCTATCGGCCGCGAGAGCGCCGCTCACGCCGGCGGACCTGCACGACCGGGTACGCCAGCGCGGAAAGTCCGTCGATCTCGTCAGCGTCTACCGGATCCTCGAGACGCTGGAACAGAACGGACTCGTCCACCACATCCTGGCGAACAACAGTTTCAAGGCGTGCGCGCACTATCAGGACCGTCACGAACACGCCCACGGCGCGGATGACGGGGAGCACTGCCATCACCTCGCCATCTGCACGGGCTGCGGACGGTCGTTCGAGTTCGAATGCCCGCAGCTCGACGAGATCGCCGCCCGCGTAAGCCGCGAGAGCGGAATCCGCATCCAGCGCCATCTTCTCGAATTCCAGGGCCTCTGCAAGAGCTGCAAGGCCGCCTGACGCCGGCGACCTGCCCGCCGCCGGCACTCCCATGACCACCGCAGCAAGCGAGCCGCTGGCGATCGAGCTGTCGGTCCACGACGTCGTGGCCCTCGCCTCCACCGGCACGGCGCGTCCCTCCGGTGCCCCGTTCGCCCGGGCGAGGCTCGGCCAGGAGGCGCACACCCGCTACCAGAAGGAAACCTCCGCGCGGCCCGGCTTCCGGAAGGAAGTCCCCGTGTCGAAAACCGCCCATGCGGGCGGCCTGCAGCTTCACATCTCGGGCCGCATCGATGTCGTTATCGAGGAACCCGGCCTCGTCACCATCGAGGAGATCAAGTCGGTGTTCCTCACGGCGGCCGAGGCCGCGCGGCTCACAAATGCCGATCTCGAAAACTGGGCCAACCAGGCACGGCTCTACCGGTGGATGTGGCCCGAATCTCCGGAACATCCCGGCCTGAAAGTGCAGGCGAAGCTCGTCCTCGTCTCGCTGCTGGACGACAGCCTTCACACGGTCGAGCTGCCGGACCCGCCCGGAGGCTCCGGTCCGCAGATGGATGCTCTCCTTGCACGGGCAGCGGCCAGTCTCCGGGCCGGTCTCGAGCGGGCGGAGCAGCGCCGGGCGCTGGTGCCGCGCCTCAGGTTCCCCTTCGAGCGCTACCGGCCTCACCAGGACGAACTCTGCGGCGAAGCCGAAAAGGCCGTGCGCGAGGGCACGGTCCTCGCCGCCGAGGCCCCCACGGGGCTCGGCAAGACGGCGGCGGTCCTGTTTGGTTCCCTGAAGGCCGCTCTCGAGACGGACCGGCGGGTCTATTTTCTCACCGCCAAGGGAACGCAGCAGAAGATGGCGCTCGAGACGGTGGAGAGGATCCGGGCGGCGTCGGGACTCTCGCCAGAGGACCCGCTCCGCATCGTGCAGATCCGGGCCAAGGAGAAGATGTGCCTGAACGACGTCGTGGTCTGCGACCCCGACTTCTGCCCCTACCTGAAAAATTACGCCGAACGGACGGCGACACTCGGCCTGCTGCCGAAGCTCCTCGAAGCGGGCGTCGCCGGGAGCGAACGGCTCCTCGAAACCGGCCGCGAGCACACGCTCTGCCCGTTCGAGCTCTCGCTCGACCTCGCCTGGGAATCGGAGGCCGTCACCTGCGACTACAACTACGCCTTCGATCCGGACGTGCGGCTCTGGGATTTCGCCGATCCGGACCTCGCCTCGAAGGCGGTCGTCATCGTGGACGAGGCTCACAGCCTGCCCCAGCGGGCCCGCGGATATTTCTCGCCGCAGCTCGCGGGCGGGGAACTCGGCAGGCTGGCCTCGGGCATCACCGATCCGGAGGCCGCCGAACCCGTGCGAAGCCGCCGGAGCCGGACGGCGGCGAGCCTGTTTGATTCGCCGCTCGAGCGGCTCACGAAATCCCCCGCCGCGAGAAAACTGGCAGCGGCGCTGATGGAGGCCGCCCGCCTCGTGGCGAGCCCGGAAACCTGCGGCGTCCCCGAGCCGGGGACCCGCGGCGTCTATCCCGCCGAGCCCGATCCCGCGCCGTTCGACAAGCTGAGATTCCGGCTCGACCGGCTTTTCCTCGACTACCTCGTGGAGAAGCGACGCGAGGGCGTCAGCCGCCCACACGATCCAGCGGCCGAGGGCTACGGCCTCGTCTCGAAATTCGCGCGGACCCTCTCGAACGCAGGCCCCGAGTCGCCGGCCCTCTGGTCCCCCGAGAACGGCGGCCAGTTGTCGGTCCACTGCCTCGACCCGTCGAAACATCTCGCGTCGGTCTGGTCGTCGGTCCACGCGGCCGTTCTCATGTCGGGGACGCTTTCGCCCGCAGACTATTTCGGCTCCCTGCTCGGGCTCCCCGAAAACGCCGTCCGCCTCAGTTACCCCTCGCCCTTCCCTCCGGAAAATCTTGCCGTCGAGATCGACAGCTCCATTTCAACCGCCTGGAAGGACCGGGCGAAATCCCTGCTGCCCCTGGCCCACCGGCTCCGGGAGTTTCTGGAGCGGCCGGGAAACCGGGCGGTCTATGCCCCCAGCTTCGATTATCTCCAGTCGGTTCACGACACCGTGGGGACAATCCCCGGAAAGCGGGCCTTCGTTCAGCCGGACCGCATGAGCGAGAACGAGCGGAAGGACGTGCTGGACGCCCTCGCGGCGGGAACGGGCGACGTCATCCTGTGGGCGGTGCTGGGCGGAATTTTTGCCGAAGGGGTGGACCTGCCGGGCGAACACCTTGTCGGGGCGGCGATCATCGGTCCGGGACTGCCCAAACCTTCGCCCGAGAAGGAACTGGAGAAACAGTACTGGGACGGCCGTTCGGAAGGGGACGGCTTCAGCTACGCCTACCTCTATCCCGGCATGATCCGCGTGGTTCAGTCCGCCGGGCGGCTGATCCGCTCGGAGACAGACAAGGGCGAACTGCTCCTCATCGACAAACGGTTCGCCCAGCGGGGCTACCGCAGGCTTTTCCCCGGCTGGTGGCGGGTGGACAGCTAGACCGTCTCCACCACTCTCGTACCGGCGCGGCGGTCATAGGCCGTTTCGGTGGCGCCCGCGAGGAACGTGAGGGCGCCGAACGGAAGCACAAGGTTGAACGGCCAGAGCCAGAAGTAGCGGCGGACGATGTGGGCCGGGGTCGCGTCCGCGCCGTCGCGCGAGACGATCTTGAGCCGCATCATCATGTCGCCGGGGGTCTGTCCGACCAGCGACACGAGGCCGACGTAGAAGATCCCCTCGATCAGCGTCTTCAGGATGAGCAGTACCCACCAGGTCCGGCCGAGCCAGGCGAGGGGGTCGTGGAACAGGGAGAACTCCGCGCCGGTCAGCTTGTCGGCCACCGCCACGAACATGACGAGCGCCACCACCGTGAGGCCCGTGTCGATGAGGTACGAGAACGTCCGCTTCATCAGGAGCTGGCGCGGAAGCGAAATCCTCGGGCGGAGTTTTTCCAGCCATTCCTTCGACGGCTTCGGGATCCGTTCCGACAGGCGCTTTCTCGCCATCCCCGGAGCGGGCCAGTTGTCCAGCTTGCCAGTGAGTCCGATACCCGGCGGCGTATCGAGGCGGATACCCACGCCCGTGGCGCTACCCAGCACATCGGCGGACTGGAGCTGTGATTCAGGCGTGAGCTCGCCGCTCCCCAGCCGGAAACTGATCTGGTCGGGAGCGAGGTCGTCAGCGGCCCGGTCGCTCACCCGCGTCAGGCCGTCAAAACCCACGGCCGGATCCAGTTCCTCGGCGCCGGGGAACCGGCCGTCGTTGAACGGAACGATCGGGTCGGGGCTCGGCACCACGGGACCTTCGAGCCGCTGCGACATGTCGGTGATCTCGTCGAAGATCTGCTCGATGCGCTTGCCCGGCGGCGTGAGCGACGGAACGCTCACGTTGCCGGTGACCGAGATCTGCGTTCCGCCCGTCTGCTCGTAGAGGAGCGCCTGCGGGCCGCTGCTCTCGGTCTCAAGCAGCGCCGGGGCCGCCGCGACTGCGGCGGCGGCTTCAGCACCAGCCGCCATCTGCATCCCGAGGGACGCCTCGCCGCCCGTGAAGGACGGCGGCGGCAGGCCGCCGAAACCAGTACCGGTTCCGGGCCGTCCGTCGTCGTCGCCGTCATTCCGGCTGTCTTCGCCGTCTTCGTCTTCCTGGCCCTCTTCACCCTCGAGGCTGAGAATCTCCGGGAACAGCGTACGCACCGGCTGGCCGGCCGGAGCCGGCATCAGGGAATCTCCCACCGGCTCGCCCGCCACCCGTTGCGCCAGGTTATCGCTGATCTCGTCGAGATCACCGGGAATATCGGCGGGGAATTCGATGGACTCGTCGCTGTCGCTGCCGTCCTCCGCCGCCACCGGATTGAACACCGCTTCGGCCGACATGGGGCTTGAGGTTTCGTCAGGAAGCGGGACGGCTTCCGCCGCCGGAGCGGGAGCGCTCTCCACGAGCCGCGTGAACGTATCGTCCGCGCCGGAGGCCGTCTCCACCGGCGGCTGCATTGGCCGCGCATGGGGGTCCGTCACGCGGCCGGCGCCGCGTGTATCCAGAAGCACCTTGTTCAGGTCCGGGCTGCTCGCCTCGAACTCGTATTCATACGCGGACTCCGGGACCATCTCCGCCGGAGCGTTGCCCGCCTCAACTGCCGGTTTCTGGAACTTCGGGGCGATCGGTTCGCCGCCCATGGGCCTCGGCTTCGGAAGCTCCACCTTCGGCGGTTCCAGCCTGACCCTGATATCCGGGCGCGGCGGCTCGGGCATCGACAGGGACACGGGCCGGGGCGCTTCGAGCGGTTTCGGCGCCTCGGGCGCGGCGGCCGGATGGAACGTCACCTCGGCGATCTGCTCGGCGGACGGGAGCGGCTCCGTCACAATCGGAGCTTCGCCGGCAGGTGCGGCGGCGCTAGACGCTGTTTCCAGCGTGCCGGCCTTCACCCGGACGCGGGGTTTCGCCGCCGGGGGCGCAGACTCGCGAACACCCGAGGCCAGAATCTCCACGTTGCGGCGGCCGCTGGAGACCTCTTCTGGGAGCGGCGCCGGTGCTTTCAGTTCGATGCCGGGCATGGCGGGCTCGGGCCGCTCGATTCTCGAGAACGACTGCTCGTCGAACGGAACGGACGATTCCGTCTGAACCGGAGCGGGCTCCGGAGCGGCAACAGGCTGTGCCGCCATTTCGGAGAGCGCGGTTTCTTCGCGCCGGATTTCCTCGCGGGCCGCCTGCTGGATTTCCGCCGCCGGGGCGTCGGGAATCAGTACTTCGCCCGGAGCGGCGAGGCGGGCCATTGGCTGCTCGGGTTCCGGTGCCGGAACTTCGGAAGCGGCTTCCTGAACCGGTGACGGCGGCTCCGCTGGAGCGGCTGCTTCGGCAACCGGAGCCTCGGGAGGAATATCGACGGGGACTTCAGGAACCGAAGCGGTTTCCACAATGGCCGGCTGGGCTTTCGCTTCACGGGCCTTGCGCTTGCGGCGGGGCGCTTTCACCTCGGCCGGTTCGGCAGCCGGGGCGGCGGGAGGCTCGGCAGAAACCGGTTCAGCCTGGACAGATTCCGGTGCGGCCGCTTCCGGTGCAGCGGGCTCCAGAGCCGCCTCCACGGCGGGCTGCACGGGCTCTGCGGCAGCGGCCTCGGAGAGGCTTTCGGCAGATGCGACGGCCTCCGCTGGCGTCGGCGGCGCGGCTTCCGCAACCGGAGCCTCTGGGGCGGCTGACGACGCGGACGTCTCGGGAGCGGCGGCCGCTTCCGGTACGGGAGCCGTCTCTGCGGCCGCCGGAGCCGGAGCTGGCGCTACCGTCTCCGGGCCACTGTTGATCTTTTCGTCAATGGTGATCTGCGCCGACGGAGCGGCTGCGCCGAGCGCACCGCCGCACTTCGGACAGGCATCGAGCTTCTTGAAGTAGAGATAACTGCAGGCGGGACAGCGCAAGGGCGGACCTCGTTCCGGCACCGCCGGGAGAATCCCCGCACCTGGACGGTGCAGAAGGGTTCCGCTTCCGGCGGGCCACGCCCTCAACGCGACAGACCAACATTATATAGCCGTGGCTCCCAAATCCAAGAAAAATCCGGGAGATTCCAACGGGTTACATAAGTATTGAAAACGGTTTCAGCGGGACCTCGAAAGCACGATCGCTGCTGCCGCAATGGCCGCCGTTTCGGCGCGGAGTACCGGCGGCACGAGGTGCACGAACCGGACACCTTTCGAACGGAGGAGTTCCAGCTCGCGGGTGCTCCATCCGCCTTCGGGTCCCGTCACAATACTGAGCACGGGCGGGAGCTCCGCCGCCGCGAGCGGCTGGCTTTCCGTGCGGCCGGGAATCTCGAGGACAAACACGTCCCGGTCTTCCAGCACCGCCTCGAGAGACTTCGCCTCGAGATGATCCGGCAGATCCGCCCTGCCCGACTGCTCCGCTGCCCGGATCATGAGCCGCCGCACCCGCTCCTCGTTCCGGGTCTGGGCATTGGACCGCTCCGAGCGGAACACGCCGATGGCGGCGGCGCCGAGTTCCGTCAGCTTCTCCGCCGCCCAGTCGAAGCGGGAGGCGTCGAAGGCCGCCATCCAGACCGTCACCCGCCGGTTCGGAACCGGCACGGGCGGAAGCGGCACGCCGGGAAGCGCCGTGATCGCCCAGCGCCGTCCGTCGCGTCTCGCCCGGCAGGCGATCCGCAGCCCCTTCTCGTTGAAACACTCGACCGTCTCGCCGTCCTCGATCCGGGAGGCCGCGAAATGGGTGGCGAGCTCTCCCCGGACCTGGGTGTCCGTGCCGGGAGCGGGTTCGTCGGGCGGCCAGTAGAAACGGTGCATGGCGGAGCGATCTTAGATGATCGTCCGCCGCACGACCGGAAATTCTCACTCTGATACCGGATTCCCAGTTTGAGACTCGCCGGGGCCGGTTTCAGCCTCATTCTGAGAATCGGCAACCAGCGCAGTCGCCCTGCACGCTTCAACCCGGCGGTTTTATTCGCCGCAGTTTCAATGGGTTAGCTGAGATTCGTCCATCGCCGTCGCCTGTTGGCCCATTCCCTGTAATAGCAATGGCACGAAAGCAGGGAGACAGACGACATGGTACGCGAGGGCAGGAAAATACGTCAGCTGGGAGCCGCAGGAATAGCGGCGATGGCGCTCGGACTCGGCATCTTCACCGGTGCACAGGCCGCGCTCTATTCGGGACGCAACGATCTCTCCGGCGAGTGGACGGTCCAGGCAATGGAACCGACCTCCGCAGGATGGGTGGAAGCCACCGGCAGCTACGACCTCCATGTCACGCGCTTCACCGTGGAAAAGATCTCGGCCGAAGGCCAGCAGGCGGGAACCATCGCCCGGCTGGACGACGACCGGGTGGTCCTCGACGGACCCGTCACGGGCACCTACCGGGTGTCGAAGCTCTCCCCCGATGTGATTGTTCTGGATGGCGACACGGCAGAAGGATCTCTGGTTCTGGTCCGGAAGTAAGAAAAAAAATAGATGTGGGACAGAAGGAACTGAAGGACTGGTAAAGAGATTCAACTGACGATGCCGCTTGCAGAAGACGGTCGAGCCCCCGGGATCGGCCGTCAATTTTTTCGGGCTCCGCGGGTCGCCGGCCTGTACCGGGCCGGCAGACCCCCTCCCCCCCCCCCCTTAAAATCCGAGGTTTTCTCCGGCGGATTGCCGATGTTCCACGTGGAACGTCGGGGTTCAAAGAGGATTGAGCGGAATTTGAGGGTTTACACCCGGGGGTCGTGGCGGACGGGGACCCCCTGCTTGCGCAGATAGGCCCGCACCTGGCCCACCGAGAGCTGCCCGAAGTGGAAGACCCCGGCCGCAAGCGCCGCGTCGGCCCCGGCCTGCGCGAGACCCTCGTAGAAATGCTCGACCTTGCCAACCCCGCCGGAGGCGATCACCGGCACCGGCACCGCCTGAACGATGGCGTGCGTGAGGTCGAGGTCGTAGCCGTCCCCGGTCCCGTCCCGGTCCATGCTGGTAATCAGGATTTCTCCGGCGCCCCGGCGGGCCATCTCCCAGGCCCAGGTCACCGCATCGAGACCCGTGGGCCGGCGCCCCCCGTGGGTGAACACCTCCCACCGGGTCGGATTCGATTCCGGATCCCGGCGGGCGTCCACGGCGACGACGATCGCCTGCGAGCCGAACGCCATGGCGGCTTCCTCGACCAGATCGGGGTTTTCGACCGCCGTCGTGTTGATCGAGACCTTGTCGGCCCCGGCCTCGAGCAGCGTCCGGATGTCCTGGATCGTGCGGACCCCGCCGCCCACGGTGAGCGGCATGAAGACGGTTTCCGCCGTCCGGCGGACGACATCGAGGATAATCCCGCGCTTTTCGTGGGAAGCCGTAATGTCGAGGAAGCAGATCTCGTCCGCCCGCTGGTCGTTGTAGACCTTGGCCACCTCGACCGGATCGCCGGCGTCCCGGAGGTTCACGAAGTTGACCCCTTTGACGACCCGGCCGTCCTTCACGTCGAGACAGGGAATGATCCGCTTGGCGAGCATGGAGCAATGAATAGGGAATCAGGACCGGCCGGTAAAGGGCAGGGCGGGCTTTTTTGACGTTCCACGTGGAACATCGGGGGTTTCCGCCATGGCCGGAGCTTCCGGCCCTCGGGTATACTCGCCGTTTCCCGCCCGGCGGGAAACGGACGGAACAGGAACCCATGGCAACCTCGAAATCATCCGGCACACCTCCGCGCCCGGAGAAACTCACGGCGAAGAAGCTGCTCTCGCTCGTAAAGTACGACGAGCACGGGCTTGTCCCGGTGGCCGCCGTCGACCGGGAGACGGGCGAGCTGCTCATGCTCGCCTGGGCGAACCGCCGCTCGCTCGAACTGACGCTGAAGACCGGCTTCACGCACTTCTGGTCCCGCTCGCGCGGCTCGCTCTGGAAGAAGGGCGAGACGAGCGGACACATCCAGCGGCTCTACTCGCTCGAACTCGACTGCGACGGCGACACGCTGATCGCCCGCGTGGACCAAACCGGCGCCGCCTGCCACACGGGCGCACCCACCTGTTTCTTCCGCAGCTCGGGCGGGGAGGGTGGAAGCTCGCGCACGCTGTTCGATCTCCTGCGCACGATCCGCTCGCGCCGCGGGGCGGACCCGGAATCGAGCTACACGGCGAAACTGCTCTCCCAGTCCGCCGAGAAGCGCGGCAAGAAACTGCTGGAGGAAACGGCCGAGCTCCTGCTCGCCACCGCCGCCCTCGAAACGGCGAAAGGGGCCGGGCGAAATAAGAAGGCCCGCGAGGCCGCCGTCTACGAGGCGGCGGATGTCCTCTACCACTACCTCGTGGCGCTCGAAGGGGCCGGACTCGGGCTCCCCGCCGTCTGGCAGGAGCTGGCCCGAAGGTTCGGCCTGTCGGGAATCGAGGAGAAGCGGCGGCGGAAGGGTAAAGTTAACAAATAAGCGCGATTATGCACTTGACAAATGTTAGTGGATAAACCAATATTATCCACATGACAAAGCTAATCCCAACCCCAAAAGACCTGACGCTCATCGAGATCATGCAGCGGTTCGACAACGAAGATACCGCCCGTGAATACCTTGAGGCGATCCGCTGGCCGAATGGCCCCGTTTGCCCGCACTGTGGCAACTGCGATCCGGCCAAGGTGTGGGCTATCGAGGCGAACGCGGCCAAGAAGGTCCGGCCGGGGCTCCGTCAGTGCGCTGAATGCAAGAAGCAGTTTACCGTCACCGTCGGTACCATTTTCGAGGACTCCAAGGTGCCGCTCCACAAGTGGCTGATCGCCTGGTATCTGCTCTGCTCATCCAAGAAGGGGATTGCCGCACTTGAACTTCAACGGGTGCTGGGGCTGGGCTCCTACCGCACCGCTTGGTTCATGCTCCACCGCATCCGTTATGCCCTCAAATCGCCAGAGTTTCAGGAGCGGATGGGCGGCACTGTCGAGGTGGACGAGACCTGGGTGGGTGGCAAAAAGACAGGGAAGCGGTTTCAGGGCCGCAAAGACCACCGAACTCCGGTAGTGGCGATGGTGGAGCGCGGCGGGAATGTGCGGTCCAGGGTGGTGGCCAGGGTTACTGGAGAAGTGGTTCAGGGGATCATCCAGGATCAGATCCGGAATGACGCTACGATCTACACGGATGATTCATCCGTTTACCGGTGGCCAAAGCGTTCCGGGTGGAAACACCAGTCGGTCAATCATTCCAAGAAGGAATACGTCCGGGGTGATGTTCACACCAACACGGTTGAGGGCTACTTCGGCAACCTTAAGCGCGGGATCAATGGCGTGTTCCATCACGTCAGCGAGCAACACCTTCCGCTTTATCTTGCGGAATTTGAGCACCGCTACAACCACCGTAAAGTTAGCGACGGTGAACGCACCGTTGAAGGCATCAAGAAGGTTGACGGGAAGCGGCTAACGCTTAAGGCACCATCAGCCAAGATGCGGAAGCGGTGGGAATAAAAAGCAAACCCCTTTACGAGTGCAACTTGCAATCGTTTCCCGTTGACTAACCAACGGGTGAGTTTGTATATTGGTGGTGCGCCCGGTGGGACTCGGACCCACATCTCTCCGATTCCAGATCGGAGCGCTTTGCCAGTTAGCTACAGGCGCACAAGGCCAGACAGCCTTCTCATCACGAGCCGTCACGGGTGCAACCGTGGCGGTTCTTCACTTTTAGCCCTTGGCTCGATGAGCGGGAACCAAGGGCATTTAAAGGGGGTTCAATCTCAATGACGATTGAGCCGTCAGTTGAGACCGAGATGATGATCTTGAGCACTTTGCCCATTACCTATCACCTCCTTTCTTCCCCTAGACTTGCATGTGGACTCCTTTCTTCGGATTCACCGAAGAATCTTTCAGGCTACGGCCACCTGTTGATGATTATGATAACCCGTAACCAGGAATTCCTTAAGAGCAGCTTCCGGTACTCGCCACACTCGGCCTATCCGGATCGCTCCTAAGGTTCCGTTATTCACCATCCTGTTCACCGTTCGCCAACTTACCTTCAGCCGTTCCGCTACTTCGTCCAGCGTTAGCAAATCCCCCAGCGGTATCTCCTTGTCAGGCATTGTGTCTCCTTTAGCTGCAGCGGCTTACCGCAACCGGTATGTGTTTCGCCTTTAACAAAATACACCATATGGCACCATATGTGAAGGACATCACAGCTCAACACATGCCAACGTCGTACTTTATAGACAATAAATGTAGTAATTTCAGGGGGTTATATATTAATTTTGCAGAGGATAGCTTTTATGAACAGTTGAAATTTCTGTTATATGTTTTAAGTTGCCTTTACCAATTGCATTTTACAACGATACACCTTGACGCTTGGTTTAGCTATAGCTAAATATCAGGCCATGAGGGGCCGGGCAAAATCATCGCTATGGGGACATACAAAATCGTACTTGTTCCCGGCCTATATCCGTCCAGTCGCAGAGGCGTGTATTTTCTGGAGTGCACCCCTGAAGACAAGTTCGTGAACGCTTTTCAGTCGTATTTCGGCAAATTAAGCGATCGAGAACGAAGAGATGTACCTCCTAGGATGGAAAACTGGCAGCAATGGCCCTCTCCCGGTCTCAGAACAGATCCCAATTGGCATCATGGCTTTGATGATTGTCCGGATTGTTATTGTTTCGAGCTGCGGCAGGGACACCGCTTTTATGGCTTTCTGGAACATCCCTACGCCGGTGATAGCGATGGGAACAAAAGGAGGTTCCAATGCTGCATCGTAGTGCACTACTGGACCAAACTTCAGAAACATACCGATCAGACGATATTAGAAAAAATCAAACAGATAAAACGTGATAACGCTGTTCGGTTAGCCCTCAGCCAATTTTTCAAGGAGAAGCGATCATGACGACAACCATCAATAACCCGCATTGGACTTCGGCCGACTCGGAGGCCTATCAGCTTCACCTCGCTTACGACTTCGTGGCACAGATACAATTACCCCTTGATGAGAAGGGTATGAACCGGGCTGATTTGGCTAATGAGTTGAAGGTCACGCCCGGGCGTGTTTCGCAGGTGATGAACAATCCTGGGAATATGTCGTTACAGACCATGATTCACTGGGCGGATGCGGTTGGCTCGAAGATCGCTCTGGTTGTCTATAAGGACGCTGCCGAGCGGGGCGAAAATGCGCCTGTTCACGGTAATGTTTTTCGGCGGTGCTGGGAAAAGCTCGGCCAGCCGAGGGATTTATTTGAGATAAATGATTGGTGGGGTGGTCAACAGGATGGATTTTTCGGGACCAATGAAACGACGGCCCGGCCGACCGCAAGAAAGGGGTTTATTCAGGGAGACAAAAGCGAACCGTTCGGAACGAATTCTGGAGGTCTTGCATCTCAGAATGATAGCGATTCCGAAGATTCCGATTATGCAATTGCGGCGTAACCAGTAGTTACGAAATGATTAAAATTGCAGCTAAAAAAGAAGAACTTCAGGCCGCCGCGAAAACCGCCCGGTCGGTGGAGCTTTTTTCAATTGAATTGAAAGATGTAAGTGCTACGTCCCGACTAACCGCTGTCCTCGGGGTGGAAGCGGTCACGCTTTCGAATGAAATGGCCCACAAAAATGGCCAATATGAAATCGTCGATTCGAGGTTTCTCGTCACCGAAGTCGGAGCTAAGGTCAGGTTTTTCCAACCCGACAAGCAAGTAGACGGCACCGACAACACTTTGGCACAAATTGAAGTGACCTATAACGCTATTTATAAATTGCCGGGTACTCCCATTCCTGACGATATTGCTAAAAATGGTCTCCCGGCGTTTGCTCGCTATAACGCATTGGTGAATTGTTGGCCTTATCTTCGACTTCAAATAAACGTATTAGCGAACCAGCTTCGGTTGCCGTATCAATTGCCGTTATTGGTAGTAGATGCTGAAAAGACACCTAAAGCAGAGCCGCAGAAGGCTGACAATTCATAGAAAGTTTTCTCAGGAGATCCCGTGGGTAATAAAAAATCTTATTCCCCAAAACTGACGGTCCCGGTGGATTTCGATTCGGCTATGAAAGCGGCCATCTCCGTAAAGCCCCCGGAGACGCGGACTACATCGTCGAAACCCAAGAAGAACAAGAAGAAGTAAAACTGGCAGACCCAGTGCCCTGGACCGCCACAGCACTAACCTTTGCGAAGTGCATAATCCCGCAAATAAGTTAACTTTACTTATCCGCGCGATTATGCACTTGACAAATGTTAGTGGATAAACCAATATTATCCACATGACAAAGCTAATCCCAACCCCAAAAGACCTGACGCTCATCGAGATCATGCAGCGGTTCGACAACGAAGATACCGCCCGTGAATACCTTGAGGCGATCCGCTGGCCGAATGGCCCCGTTTGCCCGCACTGTGGCAACTGCGATCCGGCCAAGGTGTGGGCTATCGAGGCGAACGCGGCCAAGAAGGTCCGGCCGGGGCTCCGTCAGTGCGCTGAATGCAAGAAGCAGTTTACCGTCACCGTCGGTACCATTTTCGAGGACTCCAAGGTGCCGCTCCACAAGTGGCTGATCGCCTGGTATCTGCTCTGCTCATCCAAGAAGGGGATTGCCGCACTTGAACTTCAACGGGTGCTGGGGCTGGGCTCCTACCGCACCGCTTGGTTCATGCTCCACCGCATCCGTTATGCCCTCAAATCGCCAGAGTTTCAGGAGCGGATGGGCGGCACTGTCGAGGTGGACGAGACCTGGGTGGGTGGCAAAAAGACAGGGAAGCGGTTTCAGGGCCGCAAAGACCACCGAACTCCGGTAGTGGCGATGGTGGAGCGCGGCGGGAATGTGCGGTCCAGGGTGGTGGCCAGGGTTACTGGAGAAGTGGTTCAGGGGATCATCCAGGATCAGATCCGGAATGACGCTACGATCTACACGGATGATTCATCCGTTTACCGGTGGCCAAAGCGTTCCGGGTGGAAACACCAGTCGGTCAATCATTCCAAGAAGGAATACGTCCGGGGTGATGTTCACACCAACACGGTTGAGGGCTACTTCGGCAACCTTAAGCGCGGGATCAATGGCGTGTTCCATCACGTCAGCGAGCAACACCTTCCGCTTTATCTTGCGGAATTTGAGCACCGCTACAACCACCGTAAAGTTAGCGACGGTGAACGCACCGTTGAAGGCATCAAGAAGGTTGACGGGAAGCGGCTAACGCTTAAGGCACCATCAGCCAAGATGCGGAAGCGGTGGGAATAAAAAGCAAACCCCTTTACGAGTGCAACTTGCAATCGTTTCCCGTTGACTAACCAACGGGTGAGTTTGTATATTGGTGGTGCGCCCGGTGGGACTCGGACCCACATCTCTCCGATTCCAGATCGGAGCGCTTTGCCAGTTAGCTACAGGCGCACAAGGCCAGACAGCCTTCTCATCACGAGCCGTCACGGGTGCAACCGTGGCGGTTCTTCACTTTTAGCCCTTGGCTCGATGAGCGGGAACCAAGGGCATTTAAAGGGGGTTCAATCTCAATGACGATTGAGCCGTCAGTTGAGACCGAGATGATGATCTTGAGCACTTTGCCCATTACCTATCACCTCCTTTCTTCCCCTAGACTTGCATGTGGACTCCTTTCTTCGGATTCACCGAAGAATCTTTCAGGCTACGGCCACCTGTTGATGATTATGATAACCCGTAACCAGGAATTCCTTAAGAGCAGCTTCCGGTACTCGCCACACTCGGCCTATCCGGATCGCTCCTAAGGTTCCGTTATTCACCATCCTGTTCACCGTTCGCCAACTTACCTTCAGCCGTTCCGCTACTTCGTCCAGCGTTAGCAAATCCCCCAGCGGTATCTCCTTGTCAGGCATTGTGTCTCCTTTAGCTGCAGCGGCTTACCGCAACCGGTATGTGTTTCGCCTTTAACAAAATACACCATATGGCACCATATGTGAAGGACATCACAGCTCAACACATGCCAACGTCGTACTTTATAGACAATAAATGTAGTAATTTCAGGGGGTTATATATTAATTTTGCAGAGGATAGCTTTTATGAACAGTTGAAATTTCTGTTATATGTTTTAAGTTGCCTTTACCAATTGCATTTTACAACGATACACCTTGACGCTTGGTTTAGCTATAGCTAAATATCAGGCCATGAGGGGCCGGGCAAAATCATCGCTATGGGGACATACAAAATCGTACTTGTTCCCGGCCTATATCCGTCCAGTCGCAGAGGCGTGTATTTTCTGGAGTGCACCCCTGAAGACAAGTTCGTGAACGCTTTTCAGTCGTATTTCGGCAAATTAAGCGATCGAGAACGAAGAGATGTACCTCCTAGGATGGAAAACTGGCAGCAATGGCCCTCTCCCGGTCTCAGAACAGATCCCAATTGGCATCATGGCTTTGATGATTGTCCGGATTGTTATTGTTTCGAGCTGCGGCAGGGACACCGCTTTTATGGCTTTCTGGAACATCCCTACGCCGGTGATAGCGATGGGAACAAAAGGAGGTTCCAATGCTGCATCGTAGTGCACTACTGGACCAAACTTCAGAAACATACCGATCAGACGATATTAGAAAAAATCAAACAGATAAAACGTGATAACGCTGTTCGGTTAGCCCTCAGCCAATTTTTCAAGGAGAAGCGATCATGACGACAACCATCAATAACCCGCATTGGACTTCGGCCGACTCGGAGGCCTATCAGCTTCACCTCGCTTACGACTTCGTGGCACAGATACAATTACCCCTTGATGAGAAGGGTATGAACCGGGCTGATTTGGCTAATGAGTTGAAGGTCACGCCCGGGCGTGTTTCGCAGGTGATGAACAATCCTGGGAATATGTCGTTACAGACCATGATTCACTGGGCGGATGCGGTTGGCTCGAAGATCGCTCTGGTTGTCTATAAGGACGCTGCCGAGCGGGGCGAAAATGCGCCTGTTCACGGTAATGTTTTTCGGCGGTGCTGGGAAAAGCTCGGCCAGCCGAGGGATTTATTTGAGATAAATGATTGGTGGGGTGGTCAACAGGATGGATTTTTCGGGACCAATGAAACGACGGCCCGGCCGACCGCAAGAAAGGGGTTTATTCAGGGAGACAAAAGCGAACCGTTCGGAACGAATTCTGGAGGTCTTGCATCTCAGAATGATAGCGATTCCGAAGATTCCGATTATGCAATTGCGGCGTAACCAGTAGTTACGAAATGATTAAAATTGCAGCTAAAAAAGAAGAACTTCAGGCCGCCGCGAAAACCGCCCGGTCGGTGGAGCTTTTTTCAATTGAATTGAAAGATGTAAGTGCTACGTCCCGACTAACCGCTGTCCTCGGGGTGGAAGCGGTCACGCTTTCGAATGAAATGGCCCACAAAAATGGCCAATATGAAATCGTCGATTCGAGGTTTCTCGTCACCGAAGTCGGAGCTAAGGTCAGGTTTTTCCAACCCGACAAGCAAGTAGACGGCACCGACAACACTTTGGCACAAATTGAAGTGACCTATAACGCTATTTATAAATTGCCGGGTACTCCCATTCCTGACGATATTGCTAAAAATGGTCTCCCGGCGTTTGCTCGCTATAACGCATTGGTGAATTGTTGGCCTTATCTTCGACTTCAAATAAACGTATTAGCGAACCAGCTTCGGTTGCCGTATCAATTGCCGTTATTGGTAGTAGATGCTGAAAAGACACCTAAAGCAGAGCCGCAGAAGGCTGACAATTCATAGAAAGTTTTCTCAGGAGATCCCGTGGGTAATAAAAAATCTTATTCCCCAAAACTGACGGTCCCGGTGGATTTCGATTCGGCTATGAAAGCGGCCATCTCCGTAAAGCCCCCGGAGACGCGGACTACATCGTCGAAACCCAAGAAGAACAAGAAGAAGTAAAACTGGCAGACCCAGTGCCCTGGACCGCCACAGCACTAACCTTTGCGAAGTGCATAATCCCGCAAATAAGTTAACTTTACTTATCCGTCAACTTCCCGATTCCCGCGCCCATGCGGACGGGGGCGCTGGCGCCGAACGGGTCCATCGAGGCGCGGCCCTTCTCCCAGAAACAGACGACCGTGGAGCCGGCCCTGAAGAGGCCGATCTCGTCGCCGCGTTCGACCCGGATTTTTCCCTGGAACTGCCGGTCGCGGGGGAGCCTGCGGGTGAGGGGGTTCACCGTTCCCTCCCAGACCGTCTCGATGCCGCCGACGATGAGCGCGCCGACGAACACGATGGCCCACCTGCCCGCCACCGGGTCGTCGAACTGGAGCGTCACCCGCTCGTTTTCGGCGAACACCGGAATCGCCCCCACCGTCGCCGTCGAGACGGAAAAAAGCCGGCCGCCCCGGTGGATCCGCCGGACAAGCGTTCCCCCGCAGGGGGCGTGGACCCGGTGGTAGTCTTTCGGCGACAGGTAAATCGTCCGGTAGGCGCCGCCCTCGTAGAGGTCCGCGAGCGCGGCGTCGCCCAGGAACGCGGCGACGGAGTAGTCGATCCCCTTCGCCTGGATGGCTCGGCCCTTCTCGACGATGCCGCTCGCCGCGACAATGCCGTCGGCAGGGGACGCGATCGCCTTCGGATCCCCCGGGAGCGGACGGGCGCCCGGCTTCAGTTTCCGGGTGAAGAAATCCGTGAACGAGCGGTAGTCCTCGAGAGGTCTCGCCGCCTCGCCGAGATTCACGCCGTATTTTCCGGCGAACCAGCGCAGGAAAAATTGCACCAGAAACCGGGGCCGTTGGCACCGGCCGAGCCAGCCCACGAGGGCCGAGAGTCCCCGCTGGGGGAGCAGTGCCTGAAGTGAAGGGTTCATGCCGGTTCAGCTCGCTCTCCAGAGCAAAACTCCCGTGACGCCTGAGGGACAGGACGGTGACACAAAATACGTCTCAAACGGCCTCCTGAGGCTGATTTCTCCACTTTCCGGGAAAGCCTGTTGATAAATCTTGAAACCGGTGAAGCCAAAACATTCGAATATTCAGGAGTTTGCGCGACATTCATACGTTCCCTGGATAAATAACCCATTGATATTACAAGATATTTTGTTCCACCCGTACAACGGGACATCCATCGTGCATCCAAATCACTTGAATTTCAATGAGTTATGAGAGCTTGTCCACTCCTGTGGAAAACTCCTGTGGATTTCCAGAGGAGCCCGGCAAGCATTTTTCCTTTAAATATCAGTAACTTATAAAAGTTCTCCTCACCCGTGTTGCAGTTGTTTAAGGGGCGGCTATAGTCAGTCTCACTTTGGTGGTCGCGGGGATTCGGACCCGCTGTGAGAAGGTTACGGGGCCGGTTGATGCTGCACAAACAGCGTTTCCGGCAAATGAGGGGTTTTCCTCGTAAAATCAGCGGCTTAGCGGTCTGCACCGGCCGTATTAGCGTCAAAACGGCAAAGGTTATCCACGGACTTGGAAAAGTTGTGGATAACCCGCAGGTGACTTTCATTCTCTGAGGGCTGGAATGAAGCAAGTGTGGGAACAGTCGCAGGAACGTCTGCGCGCTTTTCTGGGGGACCAGAAATACGATCTGTGGGTCAAACCGCTCCGGACTTCTTCGGACAGCGGCGACGGACTCCTGATCCTCGAGGCGCCAAACCAGTTCAGCAAGGAACAGGTGGAGAAGACCGACATCCTGTCGAAGATCCGTCTCGCGCTCGCCGAACACGGCAACGAGTACGATGTGCGCATCGCCGTCGTTCCCCGCAGCCAGAGTTCCGAAACGACGTTCCAGGCCCCGCCCCCTGTGCCGAACCAGGCCGAAACTTCTTCAGTCCAGCCGGCCTCCGTCCAGCCCGGCGGCAACCGGCTCGCCCGGCGGCGGCTCGTCGAGCACTTCACCTTCGACCGCTACATTGTGGGCGGCGCCAACCAGTTCGCCCATGCGGCGGCCCGCGCCGTCGCCACAGGCGCGAAGAACTCGACCCGTCCGCCCTACAACCCGCTGTTCATCTACGGCGGCGTGGGCCTGGGCAAGACGCATCTGCTGAACGCCATCGGCCACGAGTTCGTGAAGGCGAACCCGAAATCGCGCGTCGTGTATGCGTCCGGCGAGGATTTCACGAACGACGTCATTACCGCCGTGCAGACGCGCCGCACCGAGGAGCTGCGCCGCCTCTACCGGCACGAATGCGACCTGCTCCTCATCGACGACATCCAGTTCATCGCCGACAAGGAAGCGACGCAGACCGAGTTCTTCCACGTTTTCGACGCCCTCCACTCGGGCAAGAAACAGATCGTCCTCACCTGCGACAAGCACCCGGACGAGCTGAAGGGCATCGAAGAGCGCATCATCAGCCGGTTCGAGTGGGGTCTCACGGCCGACGTGAAGCCGCCCGATATCGAGACGAAGCTGGCGATTCTCAAGTCCAAAGCGGCCGAATACCGCTTCGCCATGCCGGACGACGTGATCCTGTTCCTCGCCAAGCACTGCGGCGCGCACATGCGCGAGCTCGAGGGCGCCCTCACGAAGGTAATCGCCCACTGCTCCATGCTGAGCGAGCCGCCGTCGCTCGACTCCGTCCAGAAGCTGTTCCGGCCGGCCGTGGTCGAGCACAAGAGAAAACCCTCGATCGACCTCATCATCAGGACCGTTGCGGCCTACTACGACGTCACGGAGCAGGAGCTTCTCTCCCGCCGCAAGTTCAAGCACCTCGCGCTTGCCCGCCAGGTGGCGATGTACATGAGCCGCGAGCTGACCGACGCGAGCTACCCGATGATCGGCAACGCCTTTAACGGAAAAGACCACACGACGGTCATGTACGCCTACGAGCAGATCCAGTTCCGCAAGGACAACGATTCCGATTTCCGCCACCAGCTGGAAATCATCCAGGAGCGCATTTCGACCACCGATCCGCGCCCCTGAGGTTCCTTCTCACCCCACGCACGAAAGGGCTCCAGACGGGGTCCTTTCGTGTTCTGGAGGCCTTTGCCGGAGCGGGTCTGCCGGCCCTCCGGAGTTCTTCATCGGTCCGGCCATCTGACAACCTGTGGTACGGTTCGGGGTACCTCGCTGGCGCCTCTGGACTGTACCTCCGGATTTCACACCCGGCGGCCGGCAGTACCCCCGGTTATCCTTTTCCTCACCGGTGTACCCCCAGGTTGTTCTTTCCGTACAAACCCCCTGATCCTTTCAGGAAAAACCCCTTTCCCACAGACCTGTCCTTTCCTACTACTCCCACGATTCTTTTTTATATATAACCGTTATCAGACGTTTCCCCGCAAGCCCGCTCAAGGCTAGGATCACCGGCCAGTCCAACAAGGCGCCGGCTCAAGCGGGGAAACCGGTCCGGGGTCTTTCAGGAGCGAACAGGTTTATGGAGTTCACAATCGAGCGCAGCCTCTTCACCGATGCGATGAAGTCAGTCCAGGGCGCCGTTGAAAAGCGCAACACGATGCCGATTCTCGCCAATGTGTTCCTGACGGCGGAGAAATCGTCCGTCACGCTGATCACGACGGACATGGACGTGGGTATCCGGGTGACGCTGCCCGCGGATGTGAAGAAAACGGGTTCGTTCACGCTGGGCGCAAAGAAGCTTCTCGAACTCGTGCAGCAGCCCGCAGCGGACAAGGTCACGGTAAAACTCCAGGAGAACAACCGCTGCCAGATCGAAGTGGGACGGTTCCGGCCGACCATGTTCGGTCTTCCTGCCGAGGATTTCCCGCCGCTTCCGCCCATCGACAAGGGACAGTTCTTTTCGTTCGACTCGAAGCTGCTGCTCGACATGGTGGACCGCACCGTATTCGCCGCCTCGAGCGATGAGTCGCGTGTGGCGCTGAACGGCGTCTACGTGGAGCGTTCGCCCAAGGACGAGAAAATGCTCCGCATGGTGGCGACCGACGGCCACCGGCTCGCGCTCATCGAACGCGAGATTGAGAGCGTGAAGGACGCCATCGGTGCGACCGGAGTGATCATTCACCGCAAATCCGTTCAGGAACTCCGCAAGCTGTGCGAACGCGCCCCGAAGGTGGAGCTCTCGATCCAGAAGAGCCACGTCGTCGTGAAGGCCGACAACACGGTGCTGCTCATGCGGCTCGTGGACGCCGAGTTCCCGCGTTACGCCAATGTGATCCCGCAGAAGTCGGACAAGTCGATGAAGATCAACCGCAGCGATTTTATCGCCGCGCTTCACCGGGCCTCGATCCTCGCCGACGACCGCACGCACCTCGTGAAACTCAAGCTCGACAAGGACGAACTCACCATCGAGTGCAGCAACCAGAGCCAGGGCGAGGCGACCGAGAACATGTCGTGCACCTACAACGGCCCGGCGCTCCAGATCGGCTTCAACGTGCTGTATCTCATGGCCTCGCTCGAACACATGGACACCGACGAAATCGAGGTTCTGCTCATCGACGAGATCAATCCGGCGGTAGTTTCAGGCGGCCAGGATTCGGGTTACCTGAACGTCATCATGCCCATGCGCATCTGACCGGTTTCGGGCCCGCCGGATATCTTGTAACCACCTGTAATTACAGGGTTTTCTGTCCCTCTTTTTGCTTTCATCGGCCCCCCCGAAGTGCTATGTTGAAATCCGGGTTCCGGGTTATTTAAGGGGGAGGGCGATGCGGTCGTTTTGAGGCCGTTTCCGGTCCCCCGTTTCGAGAAAAATGTCTACCACCGCTGAAAGCACACAACCGCGTCCGGCCAAGGAATACGGCGCCGATTCCATCCAGGTGCTCGAGGGTCTCGAGGCCGTCCGCAAGCGTCCCGGCATGTACATCGGCGACACGGACGACGGCACGGGCCTTCACCACTGCGTCTTCGAGGTCGTGGACAACTCCGTCGACGAGGCCATCGCCGGCTACTGCAAGAACATCCGCGTGGTCATCCACTCGGACAACTCGATCACCATCGAGGACGACGGCCGCGGTATCCCGACCGGTATCCATTCGACCGAAGGACGTCCCGCGTGCGAGGTCGCCATGACGGTGCTCCACGCCGGCGGCAAGTTCGACCACAACAGCTACAAGATCTCGGGCGGCCTCCACGGCGTCGGCGTCTCCGTCGTGAACGCCCTCAGCGAATGGCTCCACCTCGAGATCAAGCGCGAGGGCAAGGTCCACCAGATGCGCTTCGAGCGTGGGGCCGTGACCCGCGAGCTGGAAGTCATCGGCACGACCGACCGCACCGGCACGAAGGTGACGTTCCGCGCCGACCCGCAGATTTTCAAGACCATCGAGTTCAACTACGACATCATCGCGAGCCGCATGCGGAACCTGGCGTTCCTGAACAAGGGCCTCCATGTCGATCTTGTGGACGAACGCACGGACAAGTCCGCCGTGTTCGACTATCCGGGCGGCCTCGTCAGCTTCGTCTCGTTCCTCAACGAGGGCCGCAAGATCATTCATGGCGACCCGGTGCACTTCGAGGCCGAGAAGGACGGGCTCATGGTGGAAATCGCCATGGCCTACAACGACAGCTACTCGACCATCGAGAACTGCTTCACGAACAACATCTTCAACCGGGACGGCGGCACGCACCAGGAAGGTTTCCGCGCGGCGCTCACCCGGGCGATCAACAACTACGTCCAGAAGAACCAGAACCTCGTGAAGGGCGACGTCACGATCACGGGCGACGACGTGCGCGAGGGGCTCACGGCCATCATCTCCGTCAAGGTGCCGGATCCCAAGTTCAACTCGCAGACGAAGGACCGCCTCGTTTCGAGCGAGGTGAAGGGCATCACGATGAACGTGGTCGGCGAGGGCCTCGCGACCTATCTCGAGGAAAACCCCCCTGCGGCCAAGGCGATCATCGCGAAGTCCGTGGAAGCCGCCACGGCGCGCGAGGCGGCCCGCAAGGCCCGCGAGCTCACCCGCCGCAAGAACGCGCTCGACGTCGCGAACCTGCCCGGCAAGCTCGCCGACTGCCAGGAACGGGATCCCGCCAAGTGCGAGATCTACGTGGTCGAGGGCGACTCCGCCGGCGGCAGCGCCAAGCAGGGCCGGGACCGCGCCTTCCAGGCGATTCTCCCGCTCAAGGGCAAGATCCTGAACGTCGAGAAGGCCCGCTTCGACCAGATGCTCTCGCACGACGAGATCGGGACGATGATCCGGGCGCTCGGCACCGGCATCGGGGCCGAGGAGTTCGACATCTCCAAGCTCCGGTACCACCGGATCATCATCATGACCGACGCCGACGTGGACGGCTCGCACATCCGGACGCTGCTGCTCACGTTCCTGTTCCGCCACATGGGCTCGCTCATCGAGCGGGGGCACGTCTACATCGCCCAGCCGCCGCTCTACCGCGTGAAAAAGGGCAAAACCGAGCGATACATCCAGACCGAGCCCGAGCTCGAGAAGTTCCTCGTGGACCTCGGCACCGAGGGATTCGCGCTCCACGGCGCCGGCGGGCAGATGCTCACGGGCGGCGAACTGCGCGACTGGATCGAGACCGTTTCCCGCTACGAAAAGGTGCTCTCCCGCATCGAGCGGCGGCACGCCGACCCGCGCGTGGTCGAGGCGTTCCTGAAGGTGACCCGCGAGGCCGGGGCCGTGGACCCCGAGGCGTTCCGCTCCGAGGAACGCTCCGAGGAAGTCATGGCGGCGGTGATGGAATACCTCACCGAGCGTTACCCGGAGACGGCCCCCGTGGACCCGTACCTGCCGAAGGACGAGGAGCACGGGACTTTCAGCTTCAAGTTCGTGACAAACTACCGCAGCCAGCGGTTCGTGACGCTCCTGAACCAGGAAGAGTTCGAGCTGCCCGAATGGGCCGAGCTCCGCCGCCTGGAGCCGACGATCCTGAAGGCGGGCGAAGCCCCCTACAAGCTCGTCTCCGAGAAGGGATCGGTCGATTACCGGACCGTTCAGGATGTGCGTGCGGCGGTCATGGAGCAGTCCAAGAAGGGCTACCAGATCACCCGGTACAAGGGCCTCGGCGAGATGAACCCGGAGCAGCTCTGGGAAACGACGCTGAACCCGGCGAACCGGAGCCTGCTCAAGGTGGACATCAAGGACGCCATCTCGGCCGACCAGATCTTCTCCGTCCTCATGGGCGATGAAGTCGAGCCGCGGAAGAACTTCATCTACAAGCATGCGCTCGACGTGAAGGAACTCGATATCTGACAGGGCACGCCGCGCGGTACCGTCCGGGGCTGGGCGAGGCCGCTGTTTCCGCCGCCGTCCTGGTCCTCTTTTTTCCCGCCCTGTTCTGGGGCTGGACGCTCTGGGTCTGGGACGCCTCCCTCAACTTCCTTCCGAACTACCTGTTCCAGATCGAGCGGTTCCGTGCGGGCGAATTCCCCGCCTGGACGAGCCGCATCCTGGGCGGCTTTCCCTACGCGGCCGATCCCGTGCAGGCCCTCTACTTTCCGCTGAAACTCGTCTTCTTCCTGCCGGGGGATCCCGGGCTCATCGCCCACCTGTTCATTGCGCTCGTGTATCTCCTGAGCGGATTCGGCATGCTCAGGCTGCTGCGCGTGCTCGGGGCGTCGGAGGCGGCGGCGACGCTCGCCGCGCTGGTCTGGACGGCCTCCGGGGCGCTCGCCAGCGAGAGTTTTCTCACGAACTGGGTGATCGCCCGGACGTTTGTCCCCTGGACGCTGGCGGAATTCGTCCTGATCGCCCGTGCGGAGACCCGTCGTGCCGCCGCCTGGCCGCTTCTCCGGGCCTTTCTTCTGGGCTCCCAGGCCCTCTGGGCCGGCGAGCCGCAGACCTTCATGCTCCAGGGCGCGCTCGCCTTCGCCGTGATGACGGCCGAGTGCAAGGGACCCGCGCGGGAACGGCTTCTCAGGGCGCTCGTCTGGACAGGGGCCATCCATGTGGCCGCGTTCCTATTCACCGGCGTCCAGTGGTACCCGGCGCTGGACCTTGCGGCACAGACTCCGCGGGGCGCGCAGGGCGTGACGCTCGCCATGGCTCACGAATGCACGACCCATCCCGTGCGCTACCTCGAACTTCTCTTCCCGCTTTTCTTCGGCACGCCCACGGAGCCCGGCACCCTCTGGGCCCGGGACCTGTTCTGCGCTCCCGGCACGATGAATTTCTACATACCGAGCTTTCACATCGGACTCGTGGCGCTCGTCCTGTCCGGGTTTGCGGCGGCGGCAGCCGTCCGCCGTGAACGCCGGCTGCTGGTGTGGGTGGTTGCCGCTGCGGCATTTTTCCTGATGAGCCTGGGCGAGCGGGGCCTCCTGTTTGATCTCGTCTGGGGCTACGCGCCCTACTGGAACCACTTCCGCTGGCCGGAACGGCTCGTTCCGTGGCTCACGCTCGCGCTCGCCGTGCTCGCGGGGCTCGGGCTGGACCGGGCGGCAGAAAATCCGAAACGCTCCGGATGGATCCTCGCCGGAGCGGGCCTCCTTGTAGTGCTGCTGACGCTCCCCGAAGGGTTCTGGACCGGATGGGGCGGGCGGTTCTCGCCCCTCGCCCGGCAGCCGCTGGAACGGGCCGTCACGGAATCGCTCCTGAGCGCACGGCGGCTGTCCCTGCTCGCGGCAGTGGCGGGCCTTGCCCTCGGGTTCTGGAAGCACCGGAGCCAGGCCCTGTGGATCGTCGCAGGCTCGGCCGGCATCGCCGTCCTGTCGAATGCCAGCCATCTCGTTTCATTCGTTCCCGGTACGGCCACCGTCCGTACCCCGCCCCGGGCGGCGGAGATCGTGAAGCAGATCGTTCCTGAGCGGACGTATCCGCCCCGGGTGCTCTCCCTGCCGGTATTTCGCGGCGTGCCGCCGCAGGCGAACCATCTGCCAGAGTACGGCACCACGGCCGTCTGGCACCTCCTTTTTGCGAACGTGCCGCTCACCACAGGCGTCGATTCCCACCGGGGGTACAACTCATTCCTTTCGGACCGCTGGATCGGCCTCGTGGACGGCGAGGTGCCGGTCCTTAACCAGGCAAAGATCTTCGCCGCGGAGGCGGTCGTGGCGGGCTCCTACGATCCGGATCTTTTGAACTACGGAGCGGACGGCTACCCGGTGATCCCGGATTTTTTCGTGGTGCCGCTCAAGGATCCCGTGCCGCGGGCCGTCTGCCCCGGAAGCTGGAAAGGTTCATCGCCTGAGGCGACTGCAAATGCCGTGCGGGACGTTTCGTTCGATCCCCGCCGCGAACTTCTCATGGAACCGGTGCCGGGGCGGGCGGAGCCGCCCTCGGGGAGCCGCGCGGCGGCAGCCACTCGCTGCGAGATCACGAGCTACGGAGACGGGCGCGTCGTCATCGAAGTGGACCAGACGGACCCCGCACCGGTGGCGCTTCTCGATGCGTATTTCTCCGGATGGACCGCCACCGTGAACGGAAACCCGGCGCCCATCTACCCTGCCTGGGGCTTCGCCCGGGCGGTGCCGCTGCCGGCCGGGCGGTCGGCCGTGGAGTTCCGCTACCGGGTACCTGGGTTCCGGACGGGGCTTCTCTTCACGGCGGCCGCTGCCCTTCTGGTTGCGGGCGGGATGCTATTCCTACTTGGACAGGGCCGTGAATCCTCTTCCGCCGGGAGCTAGGGTTTCCTGCGCATGCCGAAGAACCTCGACACCGACGCCATCCTGCTGTTCGCTCACGGAAGCCGTGTGCCGGACCTCAAGGACGAGCTCGCCGAACAGATCCGGCTCATCAAGGAGCAGTCCGGCTACCGGATCGTCGAGATGAGTTTTCTCGAGATCACCGAGCCGGACATGCTGGGCGGCGCGAGAAAATGCGTCGAGCAGGGGGCGAAGCGGATCCGGATCGTCCCGTATCTGCTCAACATGGGCAATCACGTCCGGCGTGACCTGCCGGAAAAGGTGAAGGAAGTGGAAGCGGCGTTTCCGGACGTCGAGATCACCGTCGCCCGCCACCTCGGCGTCGATCCGCTGCTCGCCGAACTGGTCGTGAAGCGCGCCGAACGGGGCTAGGCCCCGGCCTGTTTCAGCCGCGCGATCTTTCCGGCCGCGCGCCGCCCCTCCGCCATCAGCCGGCCGATCACGTTCTGCACCGCCTCCGGCGGCCGGTACCCGGCCCTGCTCACGAGCCGCACGGGAAACGGCGGCAGTTTCGCCGGGTAAGGGCGGATTTTCCCGGCCGGAAGATCGAAGAGCGCCGCCGCAGGAGCGAGCCCCACGCCGACGCCCCCGGCGGCATAACTGACGAGCAGCGAGACGCTCGGCACGTCGATGGTGGAAGCGGGCACGATCCGCATCCGCTCCAGCAGCTCGTCCAGCACGCGGCGGCCTTCGGACCCCGGCGCAAGCCGGAGCACGGGCTCGCTGACGAGCCGGTCTTCGAGGCGGCGCTTTTTCCCGGCGGGGGCGATCCAGAGGAACGGCTGGACGAACAGGTCCCTCGCCTCGAGGTTCTCCCGGGGGCGGCCGGCGGTGATTACGGCGAAATCGACGGCGCCGGTCTCGACCAGCCGGAGTCCTTCGGGCGAAGGTACCGTCGTGATCTCGAACCGGAGCGCCGCCGGGGACAGTTCGCGCAGCACGGGGATGAGCAGCACCTTGCCGAGGTAGTCGCTCACGGCGACGCGCACGGTGGCGGGGGTCTTGCCGGACAGGGAGCCCAGCAGGGTGAATACGGAGCCGGCCTCGTCGAACAGCCGCGTGACCGGGGCGAGGGCCGCCTCGCCGGCGGCGGTGAGGCGCACGCCGCGCCCCGCCCGCTCGAACAGGTTGAGGCGGAAATGCTCCTCGATGCGCCGGATCTGCTGGCTCACCGCCGAGGGAGTCTTGTGGAGCTGCTTCGCGGCGGCACCGACGGAGCCGAGGCGGGCCAAGGTGACGGCGTCGTAGAGGGCGGGCAGGAGATGGGCTTCCATACAGTTAAGTATATCTTAACTTTCAGAGAAGTAAGTTTCATTTTTCTTAAACTACGGGTTCGCCCATGATGTTCCGGCGAGGTTAAACGACACCTATGGGCAAGTCGCTGTTTCAGAAAGTCTGGGATTCCCACACGGTCCGCCAGCTCCCCGGCGGCCAGGTGCAGCTCTTCATCGGCCTGCATCTCATCCACGAGGTCACGAGCCCCCAGGCCTTCGGCATGATGCGGGACCTCAAGCTGAAAGTCCTCATGCCGGAGCGCACCTTCGCGACGGTGGATCACATCATCCCCACCGACACCCGCGCGCGGCCCTACAAGGACTCGCTCGCCGAGGGGATGATGGTCGCGCTGAAACAGGCATGCGACGACTTCGGCATCACCTTCTTCGACGAGAAATCGGGCGCGCAGGGCATCGTCCACGTGATCGGCCCCGAGATGGGCCTCACCCAGCCGGGCATGACGATCGCCTGCGGCGACTCCCACACCTCCACGCACGGTGCGTTCGGGGCCATCGCCTTCGGCATCGGCACGACGCAGGTGCGCGACGTGCTGGCGACGCAGACGCTCTCCCTCTCCCCCATGAAGGTCCGCAAGATCGTCGTGAACGGGAAGCTCGGCCCCGGAGTTTACGCCAAGGACATCATCCTGCATGTCATCCGCAAGCTCGGCGTAAACGGCGGCACGGGCTACGCCTACGAGTACGCCGGCCCGGCCATCGACGCCCTCTCCATGGAAGAGCGCATGACGGTCTGCAACATGTCCATCGAGGGCGGGGCCCGGGTGGGCTACGTGAACCCGGACGAGAAGACGTTCGAGTATCTCAAGGGCCGCAAATACGCGCCCAAGGGCGCCGCCTGGGACAAGGCCGTTCAGTGGTGGAAGTCCCTGGCCTCGGACCCGGATGCGAAATACGACGACGTCGTCACGTTCGATGCTGCCGATATCGCCCCGACCGTCACCTGGGGCATCAACCCCGGACAGGCGATATCGGTGAAGGAACGTGTGCCGAAGCCCGAAGACGCGAAGGACGCCGCCGAGAAGGCGAGCATCCAGGAAGCGCTCGAGTACATGGACCTGAAGGGCGGCGCGCCGATCGAGGGCACGAAGGTGAACGTGGCGTTCATCGGAAGCTGCACCAACGGCCGCCTGTCCGATTTCCGCGAAGTGGCCCGCCTGATCAAGGGCAGGAAGGTCGCTCCCGGCGTCCGGGCACTCGCCGTCCCCGGCTCGCAGGAGGTGGACCGCCAGGCGCGGGCCGAAGGGCTCGACAAGGTGTTTGCCGAAGCCGGCTTCGAGTGGCGGGAGGCGGGCTGCTCCATGTGTCTCGCCATGAACCCGGACAAGCTGGTGGGGCGCGAGCTCAGCGCCTCGTCCTCCAACCGAAACTTCAAGGGCCGCCAGGGCAGCCCCACGGGCCGCACCGTGCTGATGAGCCCGGTGATGGTGGCGGCGGCCGCCATCCGCGGCCAGATCGCCGACGCCCGCGAAGTGTTCAAGGTCTGAACGGAATTCTCACAGGAGTTCGAACATGGCACTCGAAAAGATCACGAAAATCACCGGCCGCGCGGTTTACGTCCCCGGCGACGACATCGACACCGACCGCATCATTCCGGCGCGGTTCATGAAATGCGTCACCTTCGACGGCCTCGGCCAGTACGCGTTCTACGACGTGCGGTTCAACGAAGACGGCTCGAAGAAGAATCATCCGCTGGACGACCTGAAGCACAAGGGTGCGACCATCCTGGTCTCGGGCCGGAACTTCGGCTGCGGCAGCTCCCGTGAGCACGCCCCGCAGGCTTTGTCCAAGTTCGGTATCCGGGCGGTGATCGCCTCGAACTTCGCCGAGATCTTCTTTGGCAACTCGACGACGCTCGGCATGCCGTGCGCGTCGCTGGAGTTCGCGAACATCGAGAAGCTCGGAAAGCTGGTGAGCGAAAAGCCCGAGACCGAAGTGACCATCGACCTTGAGAAGAACGAGGTCCGCGCCGGTAGCGAGGTGTTCCCCTTCACTATTAAGCCCGGCGCCCGCGAGGCGCTCGTCCAGGGCCAGTGGGATCCGATCGGTTTCCTGCTGGACGGCCGCGACGAGACGAAAAAGGTCGCCTCGAAGCTCCCCTATACGGCGAATTTCGTATAAGGCGAGACCATCGTGGTTTCTTCTGGAACCCTCCCCGGCAGGCCGGGAAGGGTTCCGGTTTTTTCTTGGAACTTCAGGGACGAAGTGAAAGAGTACGGACCTCAGCGTGGAAGGTCCGTTGGAAACCGACAGCATTACATCCCGGCATGCCGCCACAGCCAGGGACGCCGCTCTTCTCGCGTTCATGCACATCTTTCACTGTCTGGCGCTGTACCGCCCGGGGCAGATCGTCGCGGGCCGGGACGTGTTCATCAACTACTACCCGATCCACTGGATCTATGCTGACCGGCTGGGCCGGGGCGAACTTCCGTTCTGGAATCCCTTTTTCAATCTTGGAGTTCCCTACTGGGCTGACCCGGTCAACGGGGTGCTTTACCCCCTGTACGGGATCCTGCTCTTCTTCGGCAGCCATCTGGCGGCCATCAACATATTGACAGCCCTGCATTATCTGCTTGCGGAGATTCTCTTTTACGGTTTTCTGAGGAGTCTCGGAGTTTCCGGGCTCGCCGCTGTTGCCGGCGCGGCTCTCTACATGGCGGGCGGCTATCTCGCCATGGAAGTGACCGCGCACCAATTCCTTTATGCCCATGCGTGGCTTCCGGGGCTCGCCTGGGGAATTTCGGCTTACCTGTGCGGCAGCCGCCGGGGACTATGGTGCGCGGCGTTCTGCACATCGATGTTCCTGCTGGCCGGCGAGCCGCAGACGTTCGTGCAGGCGGTTCCCGTGGCGCTGCTGGCAGTGGGCATTATCCGGCGGAATTTCATGGACCCCGTCCGTGCGGGTGCGGCGATCGGCCTTATTCCCCTGATGCTCTGGGCTCCGGTAGCGATCCCGATGTTCTCGTTCGCATCCGGATCGGCCCGCAGCGTTCTGCTGGGACTTGAAGACGCGCTGATCTGGAGCCTTCCCCCGGTGAGGCTGCTGGATCTCGCGATCCCGTATCTGGGCGGGGAATGCGTCAGCAACCTGAGCTGCTGGATGAAAGGCGGGGCGGGATACTCGGACACATTTTACATGGGATCGGCGGTACTGGTGCTGGCCGCCGCGGGACTGTTTACGGCCGGGCGCCGGCGGCAGATCCTTTGGTGGCTGGCCCTCGCAGCGGCGGGGCTTCTGCTCGCTCTCGGGCGGGAACTTCCGTTCTATGCCTGGCTCTACAACTGGCTGCCCGGCTGGAAACTGTTCCGCTATCCGGAACGGATGCTGATCTATCCGGCGTTCGCCTTCCCCGTGATCGTCGCGCTGTCGCTGGACGGCGTGCAGCGGGTTCCGCGGCGTCTGCTGCTGCTCGTCTCAGCCGTGCTCCTGATCCTGGTTCTGGATACGGGCGCCGGGACCCTGAGGGAATATCTGGATACCCAGACCCGGGAAGAACTCGGGTTCCTCGCACCCGTTGTGATTTACCGGGCCTGTGCCTGGGCATCCGGCGCACTCGCAGCGTTCATGATCTGTATCGCGGTTTCCCGGCGGCTGGCTCCGGAAACCTTTTTGGCGCTTCTCGCGGCCCTGCTGTTTCTCGACGTTTCGCTGATGACCCGGAATACCTTCCGGACGTTTCCGGTGGAAAATCTTCCGAAGGCTCCTCCGGCGGTCCTGGCCGCCCGGAGTGACGGATCAACCAGCGGCGTCCCGCCCGTACACCTGTTCGACCCCGCCACGCTGGAACTGAATATCCCGAACGACTGGAAAAACCTGTTCGGCCCGGAGCTCCGCAGCGACCTGATGTTCCGGAACCTGTTTACCATCGAAACGCTCGAAGGAGGGACGGGGGCCCTGTACGGACTAGCCTCGGTCACCGGACCCTCGGACGTTTCCTATCCGTGGCGGCTGTTCCGTTATAACCAGACCCTCGGTGTCGAGGCGGCGACCCGGTTTTTCGGTATTGCGTACCTGACCGGCCACAAGGACGTTCCGGCGCAGGCGGACTGGGTCCCGGTTTCGGAGCCCGACCGTTACGGGTTCAGGGCCTACCGGTATCCGGGAAATTCCGCCGCCGCGGTTTGTCCGGCGGAGGTCCGGTCTGCCGGATCTTTCGAGGACATCCTGGGAGCCGTGAGGCGGGATCCTTCGGTGGTCCATGCACGGGCTTTGATCGAGGGAAGCATTCCGGCACTGACGGGTCTGCCGCCTGCGGAAACCTGCGAGGTGGAATCCTGGTCCCCCGAACGGGTGACGATCCGCGTCCGTTCGGAGGTTCCGCGGTGGGCTGTTTACCGGCGGGCGTACGCCCCGGGCTGGACCGCCCGGGTGAACGGAAAGCCGTCCGTTATCCGGTCCGCCTACGGTGTTTTTCCGGCAGTAGAGACCGTGGCCGGGGACAGCCTGATCGTTCTGGAATACGAGCCGCCGTTCTGGAAAACCGGCATTGCGGTTTTCCTGGTGGCACTGGCCATCATGGCCGTCTGGGGCTGGAGGTGCCTGCGCGGTCCCCGTAAAGCCGCCGGGCCGTCTTGATCCTTCAGCCTTTCACCGGCTCGAGCAGCGCCCGGAATCCGTTCTGCACGAGGCCCTGGAAGCCCGGCGCCATGCCGCGGGCGAACTGGATGAGGTCGAAGTAGTCGCGCCAGGCGGTGATCTTGCCGTCCCGGAACTCGAATGCGCCCATGACCGGGAGCGCCACCTTGAACGGTCCGGCGGTGATCGTGTCGACGCGCTCGGTGAGGACGGCGTTACCGCCGGCGGAGATGTTCAGCATCTCGACCTCGAAGCCCGATGCATAGCGCATCATCCCCTTCAGCGTCCGCTCGATGTTGCGCTTGCCCCGCACCGCCGGGAGCGGGATGTTGTGATAGACAGCGTCGTCGGCGAAGAATTCCATCGCCTTCTCCACGTCCAGCGCCTCGCTGAGCGCGAAAAACTCCTTCACGACCTCGAGGTTCCGGCCGTCTTCCGTTACCTTCGGGGCCTTCGCCGCCTTTGACCGTTTCACACCGACTTTCGTTTGTGCCGTCATCGCCGTCACTCTCCCTTGTCAAGAATCCGGTATCAGAGTCCTTTCGGCGGCACCCAGCCGCCGAACTGCTCCTCGAGAAACTCCGCCGCCTCCAGCGTGAGCCGGTCGGCGCCGCGCCGCGCGGCCACCTGCACACCGAGCGGCACGCCCTCGGCGCCGATCCCGAGCGGGGCCGCCGTCGCCGGAACCTCCAGCACGTTCAGGATGCCGGTGTAGGCGAAATCGAACGGCCGGCGCAGCGGAGCGTCGTGGGGCGGAGCCGCCCGGGGATGCGTCGGCATCAGCAGGATGCCGTCGTCGCCCAGGGCCGCCTCGAAGTCTGCCCGCACTTTCAGCCCTTCTTCAACCGTCTTCTTCGGGCCGTCCCCGGCGATCTTGCCGAACAGCCGCTCCACGACGGCGAGCACCACCGCCGGGAAGGTGTGCTGCGACCGGCCGGTGAAGTAGAGGGCCGTCTCTTTCAGCAGGTTCGGGTCGCCGCCTTCGGTCATGATCCGGGCGAACTCGGGGTTCCCGCCCTCGTGCAGCATGGAGCTCCAGATCACGAAGGCGTTGCCGAACCGCCGGGGGTCGAACCAGCGCACCGTCGCGCCGGCCCTCGCGAACGCATCCGCCGCCCGCCAGAGGGCTTCGAGCTGTTCCTCGGAGGCGGATGCCGCCGGGAAACCGACCCCTTCGCACACCCATACCTCGCGGCCCCTGAACGGCAGCCGCTCCGCAGTCGCCTTCCAGTCGCCGCCCGACATGATCTCGAGCAGTTTCGGCAGGTCGCCCGCGTGGCGGCTCATGGGGCCCGCCGAGCAGTAGCGCCGGACCTCTCCCTGCGGGAGCGGCGCGAGCCCCTCGGTCGTGAGGAGTCCGCCCGTGGGCTTGTGGCCGAAGATGCCGCAGAAGAACGCGGGCATCCGGATCGAGCCGCCCACGTCGCTCCCGACGCCGAAGGGTGCGGCTCCGGCGCCGAGGATCGATCCCTCGCCGCCGCTCGAGCCGCCCGGAATCCGGCCCTGGTCGTAGGGGTTGTTAGTGCGTCCGTAGAGCGGGTTGTAGCTCTCGAACCACATGCACATTTCGGAGACGTTCGTGACGCCGAGCGGGATCGCCCCGGCTTCGCGCAGGCGGCGGACGACGGGCGCGTCCTCCGCCGGGACGACGGACTTGCGGTAGACGGACCCCGCCGTGTGCGGCGCACCCGTGAGGGCGATCGCCTCCTTCACCGAGCACGGTACGCCGTAGAGCGGCGGCTTTTCTCCGGGGAACTTCCGTTCGATCTCGCGGGCCTCGCGCCTCGCCTCGTCGAACCGTTTCCAGACGACGGCGTTCAGTTTCGGGTTCACCTGCTCGATCCGGGCGATGAACGCCTCGACGGCCTCGAGCGGCGAGAGTTCGCCTGCGCGAAGCTTCTCCGCCAGCGCGAGCGCCGGGAGATTCAGGATGTCATTAGCCGCCGCCACGGAAGGTTCCTCCACCGGCCGGGGAGGCTAGCCGATGGGCCGGGAAAGTCAGGCGCCCATCACGTTCTGGACGGTTTCGGCGGCGGCCGAGAGTACCTTGTCGAACCGCCGGGCGAGGAGCTTTCTCGTCTGCTTCTGCCGCAGCTCCCGGGCCCGGAGGCCATAGGCGATCAGTTTCTCGAGCTCGCCCTTCACCAGCGCGTGATACTTCTGCACGATCTCGCGGTCGTCGGCCGCCTCGGGGCCGTGCTCGAAATGGACCGGCCAGCCCACGTGGTAGGTGAGCTTGCGCGGGATCGGCATTCCGCCGATCCCCACGAACATGGGCATGGCGTACTTCTCGTGGCCGTATTTTTCCTTCAGGTATTGGCCCATGGGGGTTTTCAGCATCTGCTCGTTCGTCACGAGCTGGAAAAAGATGTCGTCGATGCCGATGCAGGCGACCGGGATGATCGGCTTCTGGGCGCGCATGGCGACCTTGATGAACCCGTAGTGGCCGTCCCAGGTGAGCTGGTACTTCTTCTCCGGCGGCCGGACCGTTTCTTTCGCGCCGCCCGGATAGACGAGCACGAGCTTGTCCTTCTCGAGCATCGCCTGGGCCTGCTTCGGCTCGCCTTCAAGGATGCCGAACCGGGTCGCGCCCATGCGGTAGCCCGGAACCTGGAACACGACCCGGTCGGCCAGCGCCCGCACGAACCGGTGGCGCTCCTTCCAGATGGCTTTCATGAGGAACGGCGCATCGAGCCCGAAGGGGCCGTGGTTGCCGACGAGCAGCGCGCCGCCGTGTTCCGGGAGGTTCTCCGCGCCCTCGATCGAGACGCGGAAATACCGGTACATGGGTTCGAGCTCCAGCATCGCAAGCTTGAAGTCGAACATGTCGACCTTCTCGACGAAGCCGTGCTGTTTGCCGTAAAGCTGGGGAAAAACCTGTTCGAGCCGCATGATGCCTCCTTCGGTCCGAAGTGAAGCTCTCTGCTCAGAGAGAGTGGATTGTGGTCCGGTCCGGGGACTTCGGGCGATCGCCGCTCGGTACCGTCCGGCCCCTTTTAAGGGCCGGTCCGGGCCATTGGGCGTCGCGCCCCCGAACCGTCCAGAATTCTGGCCGCCGGATGAGCTGGATTCAATGGAGAAAAAACACCGCATTTTCGTGGCCTTCGACCTGCCCCCGCCTGTCCGGGGGGCGCTCAGGGCCCACGCCTTGCTGATCGGGGCGGGCCGGCCGGTGCCGGAAGACCAGCTCCACGTCACGCTTCGCTTCGCCGGGGAGGCGGACGAGCGCCGGATCACCCGGTTCCGGCTTATCCTTTCGGACATTGCACCGGGAAGGATCCGGCTCGTTCCGGCCGGAATCGCGTTATTCCCGCCCCGGGCGAGGGAGCCGCGCGGCGTTTGGGCCGAATTCGAAGACCGGAGCGGGGCACTGGACAGGCTGGCAAAGCGGGTCGAAGTGGCGGCAATCCGGGCCGGCTTTCCGCCGGAGGACCGGCCGTTCCGTCCCCATGCGACGATTCTGCGCCTGGGCCGCGGGCACGGTCCGGTGGACCTTCGGCTGGACCGCTACCGGATGGAGCCGTTCGATGGCGGGAGCTTCACGCTCTATGAAAGCCGCCTGACCCCGGACGGTCCCGTGTACACGGTTCTGGAACGGTATGGTGATAACAACAGGTGTTCTCTATGAAAAGCCGTCCGGTCCGTTACCATTGGGGCCGCCGCGGGAGATCCCGGCGGCCCGCGGGAGAAGCAGTCATATGTCTGGCGTTTACCGGATTTTCGGAATGGAACTGTCGCCGTACTCGGTGAAGGTGCGGTCCTACTTCCGCTACAAGCAGATCCCCCATGAGTGGGTTGTTCGCGACATGGGCAAGATGGCGGAGTTCCAGAAATACGCGAAACTCCCGCTGGTGCCTCTGGTCGTGACGCCGGAAGGGGAGGGCGTTCAGGACTCGACGCCCATTATCGAGCGGTTCGAGAAGCAGTTTCCAGAACCCTCGATCGCGCCGCCCGATCCCGCGGACGCCTTCATCTCCGCGCTCATCGAGGAGTACGCCGACGAGTGGGGCAACAAGCCCATGTTCCATTTCCGGTGGACCTACGAGCCGGACCAGAAGGCGGGTTCCGAGCGCATCGCCGCCGCCAGCATGCCGGGGCTCACGGGCGCGGCCTTCGAGAACAGCGCGAAAGCGGTCCGGGACCGCATGGTGCCGCGCCTCAAGTTCGTGGGCTCCCGCGAGGAAACCAGGGAACAGATCGAACAGTCCCTGCACCAGACCTGCGCCATCCTCGAAAAACATCTCTCGGGCCGCCAGTACCTGTTCGGCGGCCGGCCCGCGCTGGCGGACTTCGGCCTCTATGCCCAGCTCTACGAATGTTCCATCGACCCGACGCCGGGCGCCTGGATGAAAAAGAACGCCCCGAACACCCTCGCCTGGATCGCCCGCATGCTGGACCCGAAGAACGAGGGCGGCTGGGAGAGCTGGGACCGGCTCGAGCCGACCCTCGCCCCGCTGCTGCGGGCCGAGGTGGGGGAGATCTTCCTCCCGTGGTCCAACGCGAACGCGCTCGCCATCGCCGCCGGGCAGCCGGAGATGAAGGTGAACCTGCTCGGAAAGCCGTTCTCGCAGGAACCGCAGAAGTACCACGCGAAGTCGCTCGCCGTGATCCGCGAGAAATACGCTGCCGTGCCGGACCGGTCCCGGCTCGATCCGGTTCTGGAACGGGCCGGCTGCCTTCAGTGGCTCAGGAAACCCTGAACGGAGGGCGCGCCGCCATGCCGGACGTCACATACTACGGCCACTGGATCTGCCCGTTCGCCAAGCGGGTGAAGTTCACGCTGGTGAACCGGGGGATCGAACACGACGAGGTGAATGTCCCGCCCACCGCCGCCAGGCCGAAGGATTTCGTCGTGCCGCCGGAGTTCGTCGCCAACAGTCCCAAGGGCGAAGTTCCGATGATCCGGTACAGGGACCAGTACCTGGTCGATTCGATTCCGATCATGGAGTTTCTGGAAACCCGGTACCCACAGACCCCCATGCTTCCGGAGAATCCCGAAGAGCGCCAGTACGTCCTGAACCGGGTCCGCTGGCTCGACGCCTTCCTGATGATGTCGGCGGCGAAGGTTTACTACGGCACGAAACCGGGCGTAATCCATCAGGGGTCCAAGGACCTCTCGCTGACCCTGAAGAAAATGGAAGAGTGGCTTGAAGAGCGCCCCTGGCTTGCGGCCAATGGGCCGACCCTGGCGGAATCGGTCGCCATCCCCATCTACGTGCGGCTGAGCGGCCTCCGGCGCCTCGGTTTCGAGCACGAGGGTCCCGGCCCGCGCGTGGAAGCGCACATGGCCCGCTGCCGTGAGCTGCCGGGCTGGAAGGCGGTCGAGTGGAATGAGGCGCAGGAAGACGAATTCGTCGGCCGGTTCCTCAAATACCGCGAGATCAAAAACCGCGAACGCCCCGCGTCCTGAGTGTGATTTCCCGGCCGCCCTCCGGCTAGACTGCCCCGCATGAGCGGCGAAACCCAGAAGCAGAAGACGGGCCTCATCGAACTCCGGCTCCGGGAAATCGGCCAGCTCTTCAACTCGATGGACCCCTCGCCGTTCCACGACAAGGATCTGGACGACGACGCCGAGGCCTTCATCGTGGAATGGGCCGAGGATTTCCCGGCCGACCAGCCGCTCCGGCTCGTGATCCACGTCGAGAAAGATCCGGCCGACCTGCTCGCCCACGCCCAGGTGCAGGAGGCGATTCACCACTACTTCAGCTACCGGGTGGAGCGGAACCGCCGTAAACTCCGGGCGCTCCTCAAGACGGGCCGCACGAGCCTGCTCGTGGGCCTCTCGTTCCTCGCTTTCTGTATCGGCGCCTCGGACCTCGTGAAGCATTTCTGGTCCGGTGCGGCGGCGGAGATCCTCTCCGAGAGCCTCTACATCGGCGGCTGGGTCGCCATGTGGCGGCCGCTCGAGATCTATCTCTACGACTGGTGGCCCATCCAGCGCATGGGCCGTGTCTACCAGAAACTCAGCGAGATCGAGGTCGATCTCAAGCAGGGCGACGGCCTTGAGATTCCGAACGCCGCCATGCGGAAACTCGTGAACGGGAACCGTTAGCGTCCCCTGCTGGCGCTCCTTCCGCCCCGTGCTACCGTCCCGCCCGCCCGGACTCGATACGGAGCCGGGACGAAGGGAAACTGCCCGTATGATCTCGGTACCGACGGAAATCACGAAAATGCTGGGAATGCAGGTGCCCGTGATCGGGGCGCCGATGTTTCTCGTCTCGAAGGTGGACCTCGTTGCCGCCGTGACGAACGCGGGGGGTCTCGGCTCGTTTCCGAGCCTCAACTACCGGACCCACGAGGAGTTCCGGCAGGCGCTCTCCGAGATCAAGAAGAAGGTCGGCAACAAGCCCTTCGGCGTGAACCTGATCGTGAAGGGCACGGGGCGGCTCGAAAACCCGCGGCTCTACGAAGACCTCGATGCCGTCATCGAGGAAAAGGTCGCCCTCATCATAACGAGCCTCGGCAACCCGGCGCCGATCATCGAAAAGGCCCGCAAGTCCGGCACCAGGGTGTTCAGCGACGTCATCAACCTCAAGCACGCCCTGAAGGTGAAGGAGGCGGGTTCGGACGCCCTCATCGCCGTGGCGGCTGGCGCGGGTGGACACGCCGGCACCACCTCGCCGCTCGTGCTCGTGCCCTACCTGAAGGAAAAGACCGGCCTCCCCGTGGTCGCGGCGGGCGGCATAGCGAACGGCGCGCAGATCGCCTCGGCGCTGGCGCTGGGGGCCGGGGCGGCCTACGTAGGCACCCGGTTCATTGCCACGCCGGAGGCCGAAGCCCCGCAGGGTTACAAGGAGATGATCTGCCGCCTCGGGCCGGACGACATTGTTTATTCGAACAAGGTGAGCGGCGTCTGGGGCAACTTCATGAAGCCCAGCTACGACGAGAATTTCGGCAAGGGGAACGCCTGGAAGGATGTCTGGTCGGCCGGCCAGAACGTCGGCCTCATCGAGGACATCACCCCGGCGGGCGAGATCGTGGGTCGGATGATGAAAGAATACGCCGAAGCGGTAAAGCGGCTTCCCCAGCCCGCCGTCTCCTGATACCGCCTTTCTTCCCTGAAAAGCCCGCACCCCCGGTCCCTTTCGGAACCGGGGGTGCGAGTGGGGGAGAGAAGAAGAGGGGTCTTACAGGGGAAACAACTCTTTGACTCAGTGGATCTCGGCCATCGCGTAGACCGGCGGGCGGTCCGAGCGATCGGTGTTCAGCGGGTGGCCGAGCCGGGCGACCTTCATGGCGAGCCGGGCTTCGTAGCCGCCCGCGCGGCCGGGCCGGTCGACAAGGCTCACAAGGCCCTTCTCGCGCAGCGTCTGCACCGCGTTCTCGATCTGGGCCCGGGTCAGCCGCCGGTCACGGGCGAAGGTTTCCAGATCGCCGTTGCCCGCTTCGTAGAGCTTGGCCAGCACCTGGACTTCGGTGACGGTCAGCGGAACGCCCAGCCGGACTTCGAGGTCGCGGGCCGCGTCCTGCAGCTTCGCCAGCCGGATCTGTTCGGGATCCTTGCTGTCGATCGGGTCGAGGCCGTCGTACCAGTCGGTCGTGCCCATGGTCTGGGCGGAGACGGAGGCCATCGCCACCGAGCTCACCGTGGCAGCGGTCGGGGCGGCCATGACGCCGGCCATCAGCATGGGGCCGGTGCAGGCGGAGAGGGTCAGTGCCGCCAGGGCTCCGATTGTCAGCTTGGTGATCTTTCCGGTGTTCATGTTCGCCTCCCTTTTGACCCCTGGCTGCCCGTTTGCAGCTTTGGGTCAGGCGCTATCTGAATTTCTGTATTACAAACGCCGTGCCACGGAAGAAACTCCTGTAAATACCGATAGTTAGACGAAGATGCCGGGGCTCCAGATTCGAGCACTGCCCCACCGTGGAACAGGAAGGATGCGCCAAGTTGGGGAAAGCGGGTATAGTCCGGCCGATGTCCTTCGACGTGCGGTTCATGAACAGGTTCATCCCGATCCGGTACCGGCTCGTGGCCCTGTTCTTTTCCATTTCGATCCTGCCGCTCGGGGTCGTGGCGGCCGTCGTCGCCGATACGGTCTACGTGCTGCAGGGCATGTCGTTCGAGTCGGGCCTGAGGATCGTGAAGGACCTCGCCGAAGAGCATTTCCGCGAGCTGGCGAAGTCGGAGGCGACCCGGGTGTCGCAGCACTTCGACCACCTGTTCAGCGACCTCGAGCGTGTGCGGGACGAGATCGAGGATTCGGTATCGGCTGGCGCGACAGGCCGCGGCGGCCGTCCCGCGCTCACCCGGAAGGACGGCGGCCCGTGGGCGTCGAACAACCCGGACGGCCTGAGGCCCCGCTACTTCCTGCCGCAGGAGCTCGATCCGTCCGGCGCGGCGGCCGACCTTGCCTGGTTTTCCGCCGCCGAGAGCCAGCTCGCCTCGCTCGTGAAATCGCGAAGCGGAGCGGCCGCAGCGTACATTGTTACGCGCAGCGGGCTTCTCCAGTATTACCCGCCCCCGGATCTGGACAGCCGCGGACGTCTTGGAGGGCTGGATCCGTCGTTCGATTTCCGGCGTATCGAGCCGTTCCTGAAGGCGGCTCCCGAGGCGAATCCGGACCGCAGGATGCAGGTCGTCGGCACCTATCTGGATCACCTCGGCCACGGCTGGGTGGTGTCGTTCGCCGTTCCCCTCTGGCTCCGGTCGGGGGAGTTCGCCGGAGTGCTCGCGGTGGACGTTCCGCTGGAGCGTCTCCAGCCGCTTCTGACCGTTCCGGGCGACCGGGGCGGTTTCGTGCGGATCTATGACCGCGACGGCCGCCTTGTGGGAGCGAGCTTCAACCTGCCGGCGGCAGGCGTGGGCAGCGGTTCCTACGAGGCGTCCTTTGAAATGCTCCCCATCGACGAGGCCGGCGAGCTCATGCGCGACCGGGCCCGGCTCGCGGGCAGCACCCGCTCGTTCGAGATCGACATCGGCGAGGGGCCCCAGCTTGTGGCCTTCCACCCGGTCGAGGCCACGGGCTGGACGCTCTACCTCGGCGCTCCCGCCAAGGTGTTCTCGCAGGCGGCCGAGGACGCCGTGCAGCCCATCTACCAGCGCGGCGTCCGCGTGTGGCTGTTCGCCGGGTTCATCGTCGTCCTGATCGCCATCCTGATCGTCGCGACGGCGTGGCGCGTCTCCCAGTCGATCACGACGCCGCTCGAAACGCTGACCGAGGCCGTCGAGAACATGGGCACGGGCGCGCGGGTCGAGACCGTCGAGGTGGACCGGGGCGACGAGCTCGGCAAGCTCGCCCGGGCCTTCAACCTCATGGCCCAGAACCTGGACGTCTCGAAGGCGAAGGCCATCGAAGCCGAGCGCATGGCGTTCGTCGGCCAGATGTCGGCGGTGCTCGCCCACGAGATCCGGAACCCGCTCAATTCGCTCGTCACGACGACGCACCTCCTCGATCCCGAGACGGCCGCCGACCTTTCCGAGGAGGAGCGCAAGACCCTCTTCGGCGTGCTCCGCAAGGAGACGAACCGGCTGAACCACATCCTGACGGACTTCCTCGCCTACGCCCGGCCGCGGGAAGTCGCACTGGCGCCGGTGAACGTCAGGGCGTTCCTGGAAGGCGTCGCCGCCGTCGTGAAGCAGAACGAGGCGGCGGCCGGAAAGACCGTCGCCGTCACGGTGCGGGACCTGCCGGAGGAAGTCCCCTTCGACGGGGACCAGATGGAGCAGGTCCTCATCAACATCGGCATCAACGGGCTGCAGGCCATGGGGGACGGCGGCGTTCTCAGGTTCGAGGCCCGGGGCGAGGTCGCCCCCGCGAACCTGCCCTACGGCGGCCTCAGGGGTCTTGTGCTCGTGTTCGAGGTGTCGGATACGGGCAAGGGGCTGCCGCCCGAGATGCGGGACCGGATCTTCGAGCCGTTCTTCACCACGAAGAAGAAGGGCACGGGGCTCGGCCTCGCCATCGCCCGCCGTTTCGTGGACGCCCACGGAGGTGTTATCGTGGTGGACTCCGCCCCCGGAAACGGGACACGATTCCTGATCTACCTGCCCCGCCGAGGAGAAAGCTGACGTGGCCCACATCCTGCTCGTCGACGATGAACAGTCGAGCCTTCTCGCGCTCACGATCTTCCTGAAAAAGGCGGGCCATGCCGTCACGACCGCCTCCGACGGCGAGGCGGCCCTCCGGGTGATCGAGGAACAGGTGCCCGAGGTCGTCGTGACCGACTACCGCATGGAGCCGCTCACGGGCCTCGACGTGCTGAAAAAGGTCCAGGAGCAGAACTACCCCGTCGAGGTCATCCTGCTCACGGGCGAAGGGACCATCGGCCTCGCCGTCGAGGCGATGAAGATGGGGGCGTTCGACTTCCTCACGAAGCCGGTGAAGCCCGAAGACCTGAACAAGGTCGTGAACCTCGCCCTGAACCGCCACTCCCTCGCCGCACAGGTGGCGCGCCTCAAGGACCAGGTGGGCCTCCGCAAGGGGTTCGAGCACATCATCGGAAGTTCGGCCCCCATGAAAAAGGCCATCGATCTCGCCCAGCGGGTCTCCGCGAGCGACGCGCCGGTGCTGCTGCTCGGCGAATCGGGCACCGGCAAGGAGCTGTTCGCCCGGGCGATCCACGCGAACTCCCCGAGAGCCGAATCCCCGTTCGTCGCCATCAACTGCGGTGCCATGCCCGAGGCGCTGCTGGAGAGCGAGCTGTTCGGCCATGCCAAGGGCGCGTTCACCGGCGCCGTGGCGACGAAGAAGGGCCTCTTCGAGGAGGCCGACAAGGGGACGATATTCCTCGACGAGATCGGCGACATGCCGATGGCGCTCCAGGTGAAGCTCCTGCGCGTGCTCCAGGAAGGCGAGATCCGCCGCGTGGGCGATAACCGCACGATCAAGATCGACGCCCGCGTGATCGCGGCGACGCACCGCAATCTCCGGCAGATGGTGACGGAAAGCGGGTTCCGAGAGGACCTCTACTACCGCCTGCGGGTGATCGAGATCCAGCTCCCGTCGCTGCACGAGCGGCGCGACGATATCCGCCAGCTCGCCCAGCAGTTCTGGCTGAGGGAGCGCAAGTCCGCCTCGGCGACGATTTCGGAAGACGCCCTCGAGGCGCTGGCGGGCTACTCCTGGCCCGGCAACATCCGCGAGCTCGAGAACTCGATCCGTCACGCGGCCGTGCTGTCGTCGTCCGACGTACTCCAGCTCAGGGACCTTCCCTCCGACATCGGCGTGGACCTGGACGGCGAGGAGGAAGGGGCCTCACAGCCCGGCGCGAAGGCTTCCGGAGCGGCCCCCGCCCACTCGCCGGAGGAAGTGATTCCGCTCGCCGAGGCGGAAAAGGCGCATATTCTCAGCGCCTACAACGCCTGCGGCGAGAACCAGGTGGAGACGGCGCGGCGGCTCGGCATCGGCCGCAATACGCTGTGGCGCAAGCTCAAGGAATATGGGATGCTGAAAAGCGCCTGAACCTTAGGAACGAAGCGACGGAGAGAGCCCGTGTATTTCGCCCGAACCGCCAGGATCCTGACCGCCGCCGGATTGGCGTTCTTCTTCTCCGGCTGCGCGCTGAACTACGTCCGTTACGCCGAATACGACCGGGGCCGCTGGGAATCGTCCCGCGAGTTCGCCGCCCCCAGGGACGCCGTCTGGCAGGCGATCCTCGTCTCCCTCGAGAATTTCCCCATCGCCTTCACGGACCGGGATTCCTGCTTCGTCCGCACCGAAGCCGTCGAGGCGGACAGCCTCACCGTGTTCCGCGTGGGCTGGAACAGCTCGGACCCCGAGCCCGGCCGCCCGGCGTACTCCCGGTTCAGCATCCATGTGACCTGCACGCAGGCGGGCGAGGGCCGCACGCGGGTGAACATCCACGTGAACGAACGGGTGTCCATCCCCGCGCTCCGGCTCGTTCCCTATTCGGACCAGCCGAAACCCGTCGTGGTCGATATCTCCACGAAACAGCGGGCGAAAGGCGGCAGCGACAGCTCGACGATCGGCTACCGGGAACAGCTCCTGCTCGCCTCCATCGCGAAGCTGCTCGGAGAAGACGTGAAGCCGCCTGAGCTCGCTCCGGCCGCGAAGGACCGCTGCCTGGCGGCCTTCGAGGACGACGGCGCGCGAGTGGATTGTCCCGGCGCCGAGAAGAAGCCGGAGTCGTCCGGCCCGGAGCCGGTCCAGCCCTGAATCAGGCGTAAAGCTCTTCGTGCTGCCGGACCCACCGGTCCAGCGAGAAATTCCTTAACGCGACGTCCCGCGCCAGCGAGCTCCGGTGAGCCCGTTCGTGGGAGTTGGCGATGAATCCCGCCATGACCGAAGCCGCGTCGCTCGCCAGCGCGATCTCGTCGGTGTAGTCGTCGAGCACCTTCACCGCGCCCCCGAAGTCGAGCGTCGAGAAGGCCCGGATACCGCTCGTGACCGCGGGGAGCCCGCTCGATAGCGCTTCGAGGAGCGCCAGCGGAAGGCCCTCGTACCGGGACAGCAGCACGAAAAGGTCCGCCGCCCGGCAGAGCCGGTCCACGTCGTCGCGCGGACCCAGCAGCTTCACGCGGCCCTCGAGCCGCAGCCCCGGCACGAGCTCCGACAGGCGCTCCAGTTCCGGGCCGTCGCCCGCGATCCAGATCTGCCAGGGCGGCAGGTCCTCGTGGACATTGAGGAGCGCCGCCGCCGAGAGCAGCCGGTCGAACCCCTTTTGCGGCGTGAGCCGCCCGGCCGACAGCAGGATCACGTCGTCCCCGGCGCCGAGCCCCCGGCGGAGTGTCTCCCGCTCGGCGGCCTGCGCCGGACGGAACCGCTCCGTGTCCACTCCGTTCACGAAGGTTACGGTTTTTTCCGCCTCGGGGCCGAGAGTCCCCTTGAGATGGCTTTCCACGGACGGCGCGCAGGCGATCACGCGGCTGGCCCGGGCGGCGGCGAACTGGTAGCGGCGGCGGATCGCGGCCTCTTCGTCCGGATACGGCAGGTGGCTCGTCCAGAAGAACTTGAGATGGCGCCGGAAGATCTTCGGTCCCGAGAGCACCACGGCGGTCTGGTAGTCCACGGGCCGGTTGTGGACGTGGATGACGTCGTAGCCGGTGAGCTCGCGCATGAGCCGCAGGTCCCCCACCGGGTCCCGGAGCGAGGAAAACGGCACATGCCGGACACGTACGCCGCGGGTTTCGGCGGCCTGCCGCAGCGGACCCGAGGCGTCGGGACCCGCGACGAGCAATATTGTCTCGAACCGGCGGGGGTCGAGCCTCGCCGCGAGTTCCAGGGCGCACCGCTCGGCCCCGCCGAAGGCGAGGGAGCTCACGACCTCGGCCACCTTTTTCCTGGAGCTCAAACCGCCGGTTCCCTTTCACCTCCGGGCCTGAGCTCGCGCCACAGCTCCCGGAGCGCCGTCTCGCCCAGCACGAGCGTCAGCAGGCTGTACGCGGCGAGACCGCAGAATCCAAGGAGCGCGGTCTCGGCGGCCAGCGACAGCGTATCCCGGCCGAACAGGGGCGGCAGGTTCCAGAGCAGCAATCCGGCAGCCAGGGCGCAGGCGGCCGACCGGAGCAGGGCGCCGTAAAACGGGCCCGAGATGCGGCCTTCACGGCGGAGCACGGCGTCCACGACGGGGAGGCCGATAAGGGCGTTCAGGCTCGTGACGGCGGCGAGCCCTGTGACGCCGTACCGGTCCACGAGCAGCCAGTCGAGCAGGATATTGAGCAGAAGCGGCACGATGCCGAGAAAGATGACGGCGATACGGTCCATCCGGGCGGCGAAACAGACGCGGGTGAGGAGGCTCCCCCAGGCGGCGAAGGCGACGATCCCCGAAAGAGCCACGAAGCAGCGGGCGAGGTGGGCCGACTGCTCCACGCCGAACCCGAAGAGCAGGGTGGAGAGCCGGGGCGCCAGCCCGGCGATCACGGCGGCGAACCCCACGGAGAGGAACACCGACCTACGCCCCGAAGCGGACGCTTCGCTTGCGAACGCCGGCCAGTCATTTTTTGCCGCCAGTACCGAGAGATTCGAGAAGACGACGGAGATGACCGGTGCGGCGAGAGCGGCCTGGAGGATCGACGTCGCCCGTACGGCATAGCCAAGGACGGAGAGCTCGCCCTCCGGCAGGAACGAGGCGAAGAAATTGTCCACCGTGTGATTCAGCCGGGCGGCAGAGACAATGAGAAGTGCCGGAACCGCCCGGCGAAGAAGCTCGCCCGTACCGGCGGAAAACTTCAGTGACGGCAACCACCGGGACCGGACGCCGAGCAGGTTCGCGAACAGGGCCGAGACGAGGGCGGCAATCACCTGCGCAGCGGCCATCCAGCGAAGCTCCATGCCCGCCGGAGCGATCAGCACGGCTCCGAGCGGAACGAGCGCCGAGGCGAGGCCGAGCAGCGGGATGTAGACGTATTTCCCCGAAGCCTGCGCCGCCTGCGAGTAGAGCAGCCCGGCGAGCCCCGGCACGAGCCCGGCCGAAAGGACGGCGAGGTACCAGGCGGCGACGTTTTTCGTGCCTCCGGCGAGGCCGGGGGCGAGGAGTCCGGTCCAGAAACCGGAGAGAGCGGCGAACACGAGGGCGATTCCGCAGGCGGTCCAGAAAAAGAGGTTGAGGAACCCGGCGAGTTCGGCGTGGAAGCCGGCCTCCCCGCGTTCCCCACGGGCTTTCGCGAGCAGCGGCATCACGAGCTGTCCGCCCACCGAACCGCCCACCGCGGATACGAGCGCCGGGAGCGACGCCCCGACGATCCAGGCGTCCACTTCGCCGTGGGCCCCGAACCGGCGGGCGATGAAAAACTGCACGGCAAGCGCCGCGAACTGCTCGATCAGCGTGAGCAGCGACAGCAGGAGGTAACGGCTCACGGTCGGCCTACTTCAGGATCAGGTAGTTGCCGATGGCGAGGCCGTCGAGACCGCAGGAGTAGAGCGTCGAGATGGCTTCCAGCGGGGTGTTCACGATGGGCTGGCCCTTCACGTTGAAGCTGGTGTTGAGCACCACGGCCTCGCCCGTGAGCTTCCTGAACTCCTCCAGAAGATCCCAGTAAACGGGGTTCGTCGCCTTCGAGACGGTCTGGACTCGGGCCGTGCCGTCCACATGGATGGCCGCCGGAATCCGGTTCCGCGCCTCCGGCAGTGAATGAAACGCGACGATCATGAACGGCGACCAGACCGGGTGGGACACGTAGTCCGCCACCCGCTCTTCCTGGATGCTCGGGGCGAAGGGGCGCCAGGGCTCCCGCCACTTCACCTGCCGGTTTACGATGTCCTTCATTTCCACCCGCCGGGGGTCGGCGAGGATCGACCGCGCGCCGAGCGCCCTCGGCCCGATCTCCATGCGTCCCTGCACCCAGGCGATGATTTTTCCTTCGGAGATCAGCTTCGCCGTCTCGGCGGCGATGTTGTCGGAGCGGTGCCATCGGGCGGTCTTGCTCTTCTGGATGGCATCCAGGATCTCGGCGTCCGCGTAGCCGGGGCCCCAGTAGGCGTGGCGCATCTCGAAGGGCGGCCGCTCGCCGGTGAGCTCCCGGTGGGCCAGCAGCGCCGCCCCGATGGCGGTGCCCGAATCGGAGGACGCCGGCTGGACAAAAATGCCGTCCAGCGGAAGGTCCCGCCACAGGCGGCCGTTCATGGAGCAGTTCAGGGCGACGCCGCCCGCGAGACAGAGGTTTTTTGCACCCGTCTTCCCCAGCACCCAGCGGGCGATCTTCAGCCCGGCTTCCTCCAGCGTGTGCTGGCAGGCGGCGGCGAGGTCCTTGTGACTTTGAGTGATTTCGTCGCCGGGCTTTCTCCAGGCGAGGCCCCGGAAGAAGGCGGCCATGGCGGCGTTGTCGATACGCGGGAGTTCGCCCTTCAGGTCCACGAAGGGCAGCAGCGACGGCTCCCCGTAGGCCGCGAGCCCCATCACCTTGCCCTCTTCGCTGTGGTGCCGGAACCCGAGCGCCTTGGTGAACAGCTCGTAGTAAAGGCCCCAGCTCTGGCGCACGGGGATGTGGGCGAGAGGCCGGATATCGGCCCCGTCACCCTCGGCGAGAAGCCCGCTCTCGTAGCCCCCGCGTCCGTCGAGCGTGAGGACCGCCGCCTTCTCGAAGCCCGAGCAGTAGAACGCCGATGCGGCATGGGAGAGATGGTGCGGGTAGTAACGGAGCTTTTTCTTGTCCGGGACGAACGTTCCCTTCACGTTCCGCATGCCGAACAGGTGGGTCGTCCAGAAGGCGACCTCCTGTTCCGCCGACGCGGCCGTCGCCTCGATCTCGCCGCGCAGCAGGGCCTTCAGCACCCCGGTAAAGTGCTCGCCGGGCGTCTCGTTGCCGATGGCGATGCAGTCCAGGGTGTCCAGCGTGGCTCCGGCCGTTTTCAGGCAGTAATCGACCGACGCCCTGGGGAGCACCCTCGGCGCGTGCTTGAAATGGATGAACCGTTCTTCCTCGACGGCAGCGACGAGCCGGCCGTCCACGGCGGCAGCCGCGGCCGAGTTGAACGAGACGGGAGAGGTGAGTCCGAGGATTTTCACGCCTGTGAGGCGAGTATAGACGGGCCCGGGGGCGGCTGAAACAGGGCTATTCGTCCACCTGGACGTTGATCGGCAGCGTGAAGTCGAACACCGACCCGCGGCCCACGTCGGAAGACACCTTGATCTTGCCGCCGTGCATCTCGATGAAATCCTTGCTGAGGGCGAGGCCCATGCCGGCCGAGTGGTGGTCGCGGTCCTCGGCGCCGTCCAGCTGCTTGAACCGCTGGAAGATCGACTCGATGGAGGAGGCGGGGATACCCTGGCCGGTGTCCGTCACGGTCACGCGGGCGAAGTCGCCCTGGAGCATCGAGCGGACGATGATCTCGCCCCCGGAGGGGACGAACTTGAGGGCGTTGCCGAGCAGGTTGTTCATCACCTGCTGCACGCGCTTCTTGTCGAAGGGGAACTTCGGGATCTGCGCCGCGAGATAGATGCGGAGCGTGATGCCCTTTTCGTCAGCGATCACGCGGGCCGACTCGACCGAACCCATGAGGACGCCGTTCAGGTCGTCCACCGAACGGTGGAGCATCAGTTTGCCGGCGGCCGCCTTGTAGGAATCGATGAGGTCCTCGATGAGCTCCAGCAGCTTGTTGGCGCTCACCATGATCATGTCGACTTCCTCGGACAGTTCCTCGTCGAGGACCTGTTTCTCGAGCAGGGAGCCGAAGCCGATGATGGAGTTGAGCGGCGTCTTGAGCTCGTGGCCGAGCCCGGCGATGAACTCGAGCTGCCCCCGGTTCAGCCGCTGGAGCTCCGTGAGGTCCTCGCGCAGCTTCGCCACTTCGGCGTCCGGCGTGCTGCCGCCGGATTCGGCCGCCGCCGGACGGACGCTGCCGTCGCAGCGGGCCAGCAGCTCCCGGAGGCTGGAGAGCGAGGCCGTCTGGGCGGCGCGCTCGGTCTTGAAGAGAAGCAGGAAGCAGGTCTTCGCCCCTTCGCCGGCGGGCAGGCTGAGGACGACGCCGCTTCTGAACTGGCGCAGGGCGTCCTGGAGCTTCATCTCCCGCGAAGAAGCGAGCAGCAGGGGGTCGATGAGTTCGTGCACCCCCGGAGCCGCGGACATGAACTTCCCGAGCGTGCTGGAGGACTGGACGGCGACCGGGTGGGAGGTGATGGCCGGGTTGTCGGGGAAGCTGGCGGAGGCGATCAGGTTGAACTGCTCCCCCACCTGGACCGCACGGTAGCAGACCACCTGGTCCGCCTGGACGACGGACTGGATGAGCCGGGAAAGATCCCGCTGGCTGAGCGGCGGCAGGGGCTGGTCGGAGACGGGCGGCATGAAAGCAGTTTTTTAGTTGCCCGAACTCCCGCTGGCAACAGGGCAGAAGGCAGGGGTCAGGGGCGGGGTTTCCCGAGCCAGTCTCCGGCGGGACCTGCAGTCCTGAACCTGTCCACTCCACGTTCCCCGAACTCGGTTTCCACGAGCGTCCGTTCGGCTTCCGTCAATGCGTCGGCGTGTATGACCGCGTACCGGACCCCGGCGGAGCCCAGGCGGTCTTTGAGGCCCGGCGTGAGCCTGCCGAGCGCGGCAATGCGGCCGGTAAAGCCCGGCGGGAAGTAGCTCGAGTAGCCGTTTGCGAGCGGGAACCAGTTTGTCGTGGAGTAGAAAGCCGCCCGGGCTCCTGCCCCGCCTATATCCGGCCGGTCCACGGGCAGCTCGATGACGAGGCCCTGTGGAAGCCGGCGGAGGTGTTCGTAAATTTCAGGAAGCCGCTGCGCGGCCAATCTGCCGCTGGTTCCGTAGATCCGGTAACGCTGGAGCGAGGGCAGGGCCTCGGCCGCCGTTAGCGTGAGCACGGCAGCGGCGGCGTAGGGGGCGAACCTCGACCCGGACAGTTTCCGGTCCAGCCATCCGAAGGCGAGCGGCGGAAGGGCGAGCGCCATGAGCAGACCGAATCTCGGCGGGCCGCGCATCTCGCCGAGCGGCGGAAGAAACGTCTGCCAGCCCACGAGCGGACCGAAGGCGATATCCCGGCCGCCCACGGACACGATGTGGTTCAGCATCAGGGCGAATCCGGCGGCGGCGACCGCAACAAAGCCCCGTTCAAGACCTGCGGAGATTTCCGGGCCGGCGGGCCAAAGGCGGTCCAGCCCGAGCAGCACAAGCCCCAATACGCCCCAGAGGGCGATGCCCGGCCAGACGAGCTCCGGCCGGAACAGGGAGAGCGTGCGGAGGTCTTCGGGCGTCGCGGCGAACCGGACAAGCCCCAGCGCCGCCAGCAGCGCCATTGCGGCGAGGACGCGGAGCGGAAGTCCGGCGAGGCGGGCGCCCTTCGGTCCGAACCGGAACCCGAGCGCCAGGGCGGCGGCGAGCGTCACGGAAAGTCCCGGCAGCAGCGGATACCAGGCAAGGCCCTGCGGCATCCGGTCGGCGGACTCGAACGGCAGGGGCCGGATTCCGAGGGCCGAGAACCCCGCCCGGTAGTGCAGGTAAATGACGGTGCCGGTGACAGCCGCCGGGAGTACGGAGACGGCGGCGGTCCGGTAGAAGGCCCGTTCCCCGGGGATACCGGCGGCGAACACGAGAAGCAGCGCGAGCCCCGCCATGAGCGAGTAGCCGAGCGGGAGCAGCATCTGGAGAAGCAGCACGGCCCCGAAAGCGAGGCCGGTTTTCGCGGACGCTTCGCGCCGGAGGCTGTCGTAGGCGATGAGGAGCAGCGGCAGCGTGAACACCGGCATCCGGATCATCACCTGATGGGGGTCCGAGACGGCGAACGGCCCGTACGCGAACGCAAGGGCGCTTGCGGCGGCATAGGACGGCGAAAGCCGGAGCCTTCGGGCGAGCGCGTAGGCGCACCACAGGTTCAGCCAGCCGAACAGAAGATAAAGGAGGTTGTATGAGGCTTCGAGGGAGAAACCCGCGCCCCGAAGCAGGCCGCAGAGGATTGCCGGCACCGTAAACTGCTCCGACAGGTAGAGGGACTGGAGGTTCCCGCCGAAGTGGTTCATCGCCCCGGCGGGCAGGCCCTCCGCGAAGGCGTGCAGCAGCCAGGCGACAGTGTAGAAGTTGTGCAGGTCGTCGCTGCGCGCGGGGATTCCGCCGCCGAGGTTCGCCGCGAGCGGCCACGAGAACAGAACCGCCGCCAGGGCGGCCGCCGCGGGGGCGAGAAACCGCTCGCGCCGGAGGGCCGCTTTTCCGCCGGAGTCCGTTACAGGATCCCGTCCCAGAACCTGCGTTCCTCGCTCAGGGGGTCGTCGAGCACGCGGATCTGCTCGCCGAGCTCCAGCGTGGGGCGGCGGCCCGTGTCGTAGGCGGGCCAGGCGGGGATCGCGGGGTTGTCGGGCCTGCCCGTTTTCGCGAAGGCGTGCCAGGTGCTCTGGATCGCTTTCGACAGCGGCTTCGTCCCCTCGCCGCCGCCCGTGAACAGCTTGCCGAAGCCGGAGTCCGTGTTGCCGAACAGGAACGGGATCTCGAGCGCGTGACAGCTCTTCAGCGCGCCGTTCATCATCGGCGACGCCCAGGTGAAGAGATACAGGTAGGTCGCCTTCTGGCGCCTGGACTGGGCTTCCACGAGGCGGATCGCCGGAATCCGGAAGATCCGGTCCGACTCGATGGCGCAGTAGATGTCGACAGGCTTCGCTCCGGGGCGGTTCTTCCGGTAGACCTCGACCGCCTGCGCGGCCACCTCGGGCGTCGTATTGCCGAGCCGCTTCTGGACGATCTCGAGGAGCTTCGCGTCGTCCATGTTCTTCAGTTTCATCTCGGTGAACAGGAGGAACATGGCCCATTCGTCGAGGTTCGTGCCGGTCATCACCGGGATCTCTCCCGACAGGCCGCCCCGGATCGCCTCCAGCGGCTGTTCGGGCAGCACCGAGCCGTCCACCACGGGGACGAACACCATGCCGGCGAGCGGGAGCCGCTCCTTCACGTCCCGGTTGATCGTGATCCTGAGCGCCCGCTTCTGGATCTCGCGAATCTGGTCCGCCGTGAGGGCGTAGAGCTTGTCCGTCTGGCCCGCACCGATGCCCGCTTCCTCCAGGAACTTCTGCGCGACGCGCGTGGCATCGGCCCGAGTGCAGGCGTGGTGGGTGGCGCCGCTCTGGGGAACCGCCTTGTGGAACAGGCCCTTCGCCTTCGGCAGTCCGAGCAGCACCGACACGCTCATGCCGCCCGCCGACTCGCCGAAGATCGTGATGTTCGAGGGATCGCCGCCGAACTTCGCGATGTTGTCACGGGTCCATTCGAGCGCGGCGATCTGGTCGAGGAGTCCCGCGTTCGCCACGGACGGAATCCCCGGCACGGCGTCGCCCAGGAACATGAACCCCAGGGCCCCGATCCGGTAGTTCGTCGTCACGACGACCGCGTCCCCGCTTCGGGCGAGGTGCGCCGCCTCGTACATCTCCTGCGAGCCCGAGCCGCCCATGAAGCCGCCGCCGTGGATCCAGAACAGCACGGGACGCTTTTTGCCGTCATCCGGACGGGAGGCCGGGGTCCAGACGTTCAGGTAGAGACAGTCCTCGCTCATGGGGCCCACGTTCATCCCCAGCATCGGTTCCTGCGGGGCCGACGGGCTGAACTTCGTGGCGTCCCGGACGCCGGACCAGGGTTTGGGTTTCTGCGGCGCCTGGAAGCGCAGCTTCCCCACCGGCGGCTCCGCGAACGGAATCCCCCGGAAAATGGAGATTCCCTCTCCCAGCACGCCTTCGATCTTTCCGTACGTCGTTTCGACCGTGATACCCATGGACTTGCAGATCCTCCTGACAGGTGCGTCAACGCTAACCGGCTTTTGGGCTCCTGTCGAAACAGGGGGTTTTGATCCTCCCGCACTCCCTCACTCAAACGGGTTCTTCCCGAGGGCTTCTTCCGCCTTCCGGCGTTCGGAGGGGTCCAGGGCGTCTAGGCTCGTGAGGTTTCCGGGCAGGGTTTCGAGGTAACGGATGCCGGCCCGGAGTTTTTCGAGGCCGCGCCGGGCGGCGTCAATCTCCTTCGGCGTCCGCGACCCGGAGCGGCGGGCCTCCTCGATGGCCTGTTCCGCATGGGCGGCCCGCTTGCGGTAGACGTCCAGCAGATAATCCCGTTTCTCGCCAATAACAGCGCGCTCCTCCGCCTTCGCGCTGCCCAGGCCATTTTTGACGAGTGCCCGGAACTCCTCCACGCCCTCTTCGACGGCCCCCGGCACGGGGCCCATCCGTTTCGAGAGCGCCCGTTCGGCCTCCGTCCAGTCGATGTCATCCCCCATCCACGGGGCCCAGATGAGGCGCGTTTCAGGGTGCCGCCACGGCAGGTAGCCGTCCATGAGCCGGCGGCTCCAGGCCGGGGCGTCGTCCCCCAGGGCGAGAACGAGCAGGAACCCCGAGCCGAGCAGCACGAGACAGACGACGGTGATCCAGTACCGGACGCGCCAGAACCAGTGGAGAAAGCCGGACTTTTTTCCGGAAGCGGCCATGGGGGGAAAGCTTACCGCGCGGGTGCGGGGAAGAAAGGACTCATCCCGCGAGCTTCGCGCCATAGAGCGGCGCCTTCACCGGCACGAGGCCGTTCGACCAGAATCCGGGTACCTGGCCCTTGCACGAGGGGCAGTGGCCGTCCGGGGAGAGCCGGTTTTCGAGCACCCTGAAGCCGGTCCGGCGGATCGCGGTCTCGCCGCACCGGTGGCAACGGGTGTCCTCCCAGCTTCCGACCTTCCCCGGCAGGTTGCCGGGATAGATGTATTTGAGGCCCGCCTGCACGGCGATCTCCGCCGCCCGGATGAGATGCGTGGGGCCGGTATAGCTGTGGTCCTGCATCTTGTAGTCGGGGTGATATGCCGTCACATGCCAGGGAATGAGCGGCGAAACGCTGGCGATAAAATTCGTCAGGCCTTTCAGCTCCTCGTCCGAATCGTTCCAGCCCGGCACGAGCAGCGTGACGATCTCCACCCAGAAGCCCCGGTCCACGAGGTTCTGGATCGTCTCCAGGATGTGGTCGAGTTTCGCGCCGAGCTCGCGGTAGTTTTTCTGCGAAAAGGCCTTGAGGTCCACCTTGTAGATGTCGCAGTAAGGTTTCAGGAAGTCGAGGACTTCCGGCGTCGCGTTGCCGTTCGAGACGAAGCCGGTGGCGAGGCCCCTTTTCCGGGCGGCCCTGAACACGTCAACCGCCCATTCGGCGGTGATGAGCGGTTCGTTGTAGGTGGAGACGACGATCTTCGAGCCCGCCC
>CAZUMS010000005.1:0-162222 GCA_964621525.1 uncultured bacterium | reverse complement strand
CCGCGGCCTCCGGCGTGACAGGCCGGCGTTATAACCAACTTAACTACCACCCCGTCAGGTTTGCTGCAGCCCCGGTTAAGGGGCTCCTGGCGGTTCTCCGGGAGGTCGGCTTGGTGGGCGGTACAGGGTTCGAACCTGTGGCCCCCGCCGTGTAAAGGCGATGCTCTACCAGCTGAGCTAACCGCCCGGGGAGCGGTTCTCTATCCAGTACAGGGGCGCTGAGTCAATATTGGCCGCAGGATAGTTGGAGGAATATTTGCGCTTCAGCCGCGCGAGGTGCCCCAGGCGCTGTTCTGCCAGGTCTTCACGTCGAAATCGCCGGAGATGCGGATGTAGATCGCCTGGGTCTGTCCCTGATCGTTCCGGAGGTAAAGGAGGCCGGGGAACCCGGTCAGCAGTCCTTCTTCGAAGACGATCTCGTTGTTCTCGAACGTCACCCCGTCATCGGTTGCGGCGAGGTCGGTACCGTTCGGCAGCTTGAGGCCGGGATAGGGGGTTACGGGTGCCTGGTAGCCGAAGAGCACGCCGCCGGGGAGCGCGTAGGTTTCGGTGACGGCCGCCGACTGGGTGGGGCCGCTCAGGAGTTCCACCTGACGGCGGGCCGGGTCGATGCGAAGTACGGCACGGCTCTTATCCACCGACGCCTTGCGGGCCAGCACCAGAAGCTGGCCGAGCCGCTGCGAGGCCTGATCGAGCGAGACCTGCGGGGCGAACACCCGGTAGTTCGGCAGCGCGAACGCCAGCAGCGTCGCGAAAATCACGAGCGGAGCCGCGATTTCCAGCGGGTGGAGACGGGCCTTATTGCCGACAGCCTGGGTTTCCATGACGTGAGAAGAATCACTAACGGATTCCGGGTGGTTTTGTAAACCCGTTCATGAATTTCGGCTGAAATTTTTTGCGCCTGTTTCCCCTTGAATCGCACCCCTGAAATACCGAAGGTGCCGGGCGGCTTGCGCCGCCGGGCCCCTTCTCCTGCGGATGCAGCTTCGCTGCGGCTCAGCCTGCCGAAGCCTGCTGGTCCTCTGGAGGCGTTTTTTCCGGAAGCTGGCCGTCGGCCAAAGCCTGACGGAGTTTTTCTCCTGCCTGACGGCAGGCGGCCTTGCGGTTGCGTTCGCGGGCCTGGGTGTAGCGGACGAAGCGGTCCTTGTAATCGCGTCCGTGTTTGGTTTTCGAGGTCGCCATCATTGTTCACTCCTGGATCCCGCCTAGAAGCTCTTGCGGTTTCCCTCACCGCTTCCAGACTCTGTTTGCCGCGTCCCAGAGCCCCTTTTAGGGAGTACCTTGGGCGGACCAACACGATCCGGGTCTCTAAGAGCACAAGCAATGCCATGGCTGAACAGAGAACAGCATATTTATATAAATCACTGATATTATTATTAAAATCAGGAGTGCTGACGGATCACAAACTGACAGGTATCACCAAATTCCGAGAGGGGTCATCAGTTCTCGTGAGCTATCTCACGACTGACACCGCCGCCAGTGACGCAAGCCTTGCACCCGGAGCAAAATTCGTCCTCAGCCGGGACAGCGTTATAAAAGTCTCAGGTTTTTGACGGGAGTTCCGGACTTTCATGCTCCTAGAACGTTTTACTGGATCATTTTTCGCTTGATCCGGAAGGCATAACGCAGTATGTCAATCGAAGCGGCTGCCGACGGAAATTTTCCGAACCGGAGGGCGGCTGGAAGGTCCCGATAACCGGGCCGAAGATCCCTCAAAGTCCAACACCTGTTTTAAGGAGCAGAGAAAAAATCCCATGGCTACCAAGAAGACCAAGAAGGCACCCGCGAAGAAGAAGGCCCCTGCAAAGAAGGCCGCCCCGAAGAAGGCAGTGAAAAAGGCCGTCGCCGTGAAGAACGACCCGCGCCAGGCGCTCGAGGCGCAGATCAAGGGGCTCGAGAAGTCGCTGCACGATCTTCGTGCCGAGCTCACCCACTTCCAGGGTACGGTCGTCACTTCGTCCCGTAACCTCGTGAACGCGTTCTCGGGCTTCCGCGACGCGCTCTCGTTCCAGAACAACCCGGCCGCCGATGGCGTCCGGCAGGCCGCGACCCGTCTCGTGGACGGCGTGAACCATTACCTCCACCAGATCCAGAGCCGCGTCCGCCGCGTCGGCTGAAACCGCGCAGGATTGTGACGAACGCCGGAGCGGACGCGCGAGCGCCGCTCCGGTTTTCTTTGGCGGCAGCAGCGGCGGCCGTCTGCCTGCTGCTTGCAGCGGCGTCCGTTTCGTGCGAACGAAAGCCCGTGAGCTTCCCTTTCGAATACCGCGTTCTGGAACCCCGTGCGCCCGTTCGGGGCCGTCCGCCTCTGCTCTTCCTGCTGCACGGTATCGGCGCGGACGAGGAAGACCTGCTGCCCGTGGCGGAGCGGCTAGATTCGCGGCTCAAGGTCGTGAGCCTGCGCGCGCCGGGCACGTACTATACGGGCTATTCATGGTTTCACATCGACTGGCTGCCGGACGGCTCTGTGCGTCCCGATCCCGTGCAGGGGAAGGCGAGCCTCGCGAAACTCGTGGAAGCCCTGGATATCGCGCCCGGGTTTTTCGGGACCGATCCGGACCGTACGTTCCTGCTCGGTTTCAGCCAGGGCTGTATGATGGGCATCGGCGCCCTGGGGACGGCTCCTGACAAGCTGGCCGGCGTCATGGGGCTCTCGGGACGGTATTCGCCCGATCTGTTTCCCCGGACCGCATCGGACCGGGCAGTGGCAAAAGTGCCGCTGCTCGTCGCCCACGGCACGATGGACGAAGTGCTGCCGGTCCAGAACGGCCGGCAGACGAAAGCGGCCTTTGAAAAGCTGTCGGCGGATTTTACCTACCGCGAGTTCGACGTGGGCCACGGAATCAGCCCGGAAGAAATCGACTGGATCGGCGGCTGGCTGAAAGTCCGCTTGGACCGGTAGTGGAGAGAGGGCGCCTAGCGGCCCTGAAGCTGGACCGGCGAGTGGCCGGTTTTCTGGTAAGCCCGGTAACTCACGAAGCTCACCGACATCACGACCAGCCCGGCGATCACCGCCGCGCAGATGAGACCGATTTTCTGGGTCTTCGACATGGACAGATAGGTGCCGGATTGGACTGGAGAGTTCAAGTCCAGCCGTACATGCCGTAAATTCGGCTACCGCCGTCCGAACAGCTTCTTCACGCGGTCCATGAAGCGGGGCTTGGCGGCAATCTTCTTGCGGGCAGCAGGACGGGCGGCGGCGCGGGGGCGCGCCGTAGCGGTCCGTTTGGCGGTAGCTTTGGCGGCTGGTTTTGCCTTCACGCGGGTCCCGGTCTTTTTCGGACGTGCCGTGCGCGCGGCAGATTTCTTCGCGGGCTTCGATGCCTTCTTCGCCGCCGGTTTCGCTGCGGAGGCCGGGCGCGCCGCAACCGGCGCTGGCGCCGGGCGGACAGCCGGCGGCGGGACCGAGATCGGCTGCTCGGGCTGGCGGCGGCGGGTCTTCACCTTGATGACATTCGGATGCCGGTTGGACGGAGCCGAAACCGGAGGAGGAGGAGGCGGCGGCGCATAGGCATTGAGGCGCTGGCGCTGCTCGGCGGCGGCCTTCTGGAACCAGTCGGCTTCCTTCTCGGAGTAGCCGTCGTAATGCTTCACGGCAGCAGTCGCGGCCGGCTGCGGCTGGCGGCTCTGGGAGGCGAACTGGCGGACGTAGTCGGCATAGCGCTCCACCATTCCGCCGAGGTCGACGCGGGACTGGAGGAACTTGTCGTGGACAATCCTGAGGTCGAGGGCGTTATCGAACCCGTCGTATTCGTACTCGAGCTCGTCTCCCTGGGCGCGGATGATCCGGAAGCCGGGCAGGGCTTTCTCGAGCTTCTTCGGGAACTGGTCGATAAAGGTTTCGAACCTGATGCCGTGTTTCGCCGTCATTGGTGGTGACTTGTAACCCCTTCATGTAGTGCCCGTGCGGGTGCAAATTCGTGCCGAGGTGGCACGGGCTTCCGGTATCAACCTGTCGGCGGCGGCGCGGCGTTGGATCCAGCCCTCGGAGAATCTGGGGATCCCGCCTCCGTCCGTTCAGATGGAGCCGGATGGTATCCGGTACTGCTCGTATCCTGCCCGCCCCAATGTGCCCATGGCGTACTGTTTTCCCTGCTCCACGGCAGGCTGATCCAGTGCGTCAAGACCCATCCCCTCACCGGCGAGCAGGGTAGCAGCCTCGAAAACCATCACCAGATCGCCTATCACACGAGCGGAAATGCTGTCCATGGAAATCTGCAACACCGGTGTGCCGTTTTGAGCGAGGCTGATGGCCGTTGCAGCTTTTTCCGTGTTGAGGAGTTCGCCCAGGGTGTGTCCGGCCAGGTAGCCGATCTCGCTGAACTCGCTGAAATAACTGGGAATTCTGTGATCCTCCTCGTGCTTTCTTTCGCCGAGAATGACCGCAAGCCGCCGGGGGGCGGATTCAAGATATAGCTGGAGCTGGCTGTGCTGGTCGGCGGCACCCACCGAGAGCACCGGTGTGAAGCCCTGCCGGTAGGTCGTCTGGTGGGCGTGCTGGCGCTTGCCCAGGCTTTCGGCCCAGAGCTGGGCGAACCACAGGCCAAGCGACCGGAGCCGGTCCACGTAGGTCCAGACGAGGGTCTCCGTAAGCCCCCGCTCCCGGAGCCGAAGATGCATGAGCGCGAACCGGAGCGCCGGATTCGAGGCGGGGTCGTTCGTCAGGCACAGGTCCCGGGTCCGCTGCGCGCCGTGCAGGAGATCGTCGAGGTCGATCCCCATGGCCGCTGCCGGCAGGAGCCCCACCGCCGAGAGCACGCTGAACCGGCCGCCGACGTTTGCAGGCACCTCGAACGCGCGGATTTTCTCGTCTGCGGCGATCTTCCGGAGCGGTCCCTTTTCGGGATCGGTCGTGAAGACGAAGTAGTGGTGCCATTTGGCGCCAACCGCTTTCTCCCACCGCTCGCGGCAGATCAGGAACTGGGCGAGGGTCTCCGCCGTGGAACCCGACTTCGAGATGACGTTCACGCAGGTTTTCGCCGGGTCGATGGCGGAGAGCAGCGCCCCGAACGTGGCGGGATCCAGCGAGTCGGCGAAGAACACCCGCATGGCGCCTTCGGGCCGGGTGAGCAGCGATCCCGGCACGGTGGCGGGTGCGAGGGCATCCTGAAGCATTCGGCCCCCGAGCGAAGAGCCTCCGATGCCAAGGACGAGCAGGGTGTCGAGGCCGTGCTCTCGGGCATGCTTCATGAAATCGATGCACTTGGAGGCGGTTGCCGTGGAATCCGGGAGATCGAGGAACCCGAGGTCTTTCTTCTCCGTCCGGCGGCGCTCCAGCGCCTTCAGAAGCTGTCCGGCCGGGAACTCCCACTTCTGGTCGTCGTTTTCCGGAAGGCCGAGGCCTCCCCGGGCGACGTGGGGTTCGAAACAGAATTTGTCGTTCCAGTGGAGTTTTGACATGGGGCGGTTCACCTCGGGTTTCAGGTATGGGGCCGCAGTTGCGATCCCTCGCGGTTCCGGGTCAGGCTTTTAAGGGCCCGCAAGGTAGGCGAGACTTTATCGCCCCCGCAACCCCGCGCCTATGACGGAAACCCCCCTCTTGCCGGGGGCTTACGGATGGGTTAAGGGGTGCGCCCTGCCTGTGGAACAGTCAGGCGCCGGTGGACCCCAATGGTAGGAACCGGCAAGGCGTAACTTAACGAGATTTCAGGAGATTCCGCCAGTGGCACGGTCATGTGAAGTTTGCGGCAAGGGTCCGCAGTTCGGCAACCAGGTTTCGCACTCGAACATCAAGACCCGCAAGAAGTGGTCGGCCAACGCCCAGACGGTGCGTGTGAAGACCGCCGAGGGCGTCAAGCGCCTGCGCGTCTGCACCTCCTGCCTGCGCAGCGGCAAGGTCGAAAAGGCTCCGCGCGGTTACCGGGCCGGACTCGTGAAGGACAGCAAGAAGGCCGCCTGATTTTTCGGGCGACCTTCACCGCCGGGCAGCCAGCCAGATGTCCGAGCCGGTCAACTTCAGAAACAATCTGGCCCAGGCGTGGCGGGACTATGCGGCAAACGCGGTCCCGCTTTCGCTTTGTGCGCTGCTCGGGCTCCTCTGCCTGCCGACGGTGATTCTCACCGGGCCGGGGATGCTGCTCATCACGGGAGCGGCGTATGATGTCCGCACCGGCAGGAAGCCCGGCTCCGGAACGCTCCGCCGCGCTTTTCAGGGGTTTCCGGACAACTACGTTATCGGAATGATCTACGCCTTCGGAGTGCTCGCATTTCTGCCGACCATCGTCGGCTGGCTTTTCGCCATCGTGCTGCTCGGGCCGGTATTCCTTGTCCGTGCGGAGCGCTCCGATCTCGGTATCCTGGACAGTTTCCGTGAGGCCATGACCCGCTGCTTCGAGCACCCGGGCGACACCGCCCAGGCGGCCTTCGCGGTGATCACGCTGAACCTCGTGGCGCTGTTCGGCGGCGCGGTGGGCCTCCTCGTCACGCTCCCGCTGAGCGCGCTGGCGCTTCTCCAGCTCTGGGAGCAGTGGAGCGGCCGCTCGGGCGGCGTCCGCATGGAACAGGTATACGATTTCCGCTCCAGCGTGTGAGCGTCCGCCGGATGGATGGCTGCCGCCGGGGACGGAGAAGGCGGCAAATAAAAGAGCGGCCCCCGAAGGGAGCCGCTCTTTCCGGTTTTCAGGGCGAGGTGGAACTTACTTCACGTCGTTCGGCTTCGGCGTAAAGCCCTTCTCCGGAACGAGCGCGGTCATGTCGATCTCGACGAGCACGCCCTTCACGAGACCCTTCACTTCCACGGTCGAGCGGGCCGGCGGCTGGACGCCGGCGAAGAACTTCGCGTACTCCTGGTTCACGCTCTGGAAGTCGGCGAGGTTCACGAGATACAGCGTCGTTTTCACGACGTCGGCGAACGTGCAGCCTCCCGCGGCCAGCACGGCCTCGAGGTTTTTCATGCACTGGACGGCCTGCTCGGCGGCCGTCTTGCCGACGACGTCGCCCGTCTCGGGGTGCAGCGGGATCGCCCCGCTCGTGTACAGGAAACCGCCGGCGACGACGCCCTGCGAATAGGGACCCACGGCCTGCGGTGCCCCCTTGGTGCTCAGAATCTGCTTCGGCATGTGTCTGGATATCCTCTCCGTCCCCGCCAGGCGGCGTCCGGGACTCGAACTTCAGGTGCCCGTTGCTAACCGGCGGCGGCGGACGAGGGCAAGAGGGGAGGAGAAAAGGAGAGGGTAAAGCCCGGAACTCACGCCTCCGGCCTGGGGGCCGGGGCGTTCTTGGGACGGGCGGTGAGATCCACCCGGTGGATCTGCATGACGCCTTTGACCTTCTTGAGGTCTTTGGTCGTCTGCTGGAGCTGGGAGAGGTTCTGGACATCGAGGTCGAAGGTGGCGACCGCCTTTTTGTCGATGGTGGTGAATACCTCGCACCGGTTCACGTTGACGCCATGCTGGGCGATGGTGCTGGAGAGCGTGGCGAGCAGGCCCGGCCGGTCGTTGCAGACGATCTCGATGCGCACCGGGCGGGAATTCTTCGCATTGTCGGCCCATTCGACCGAGATCCGCCGCTCGGGGATCATTTCGTAGACCTTTTCGCAGTCGGTCCGGTGAATGGTGATGCCGCGGCCCCGGGTGATGAAACCGACGATCTTGTCGCCGGGCAGCGGCGCGCAGCACTTGGCGTAGCGCACGAGCACGTCGTCGTGTCCCTGCACGCGCACACCGGCGGTCTTCTTCGCCGTTTCGCCGCCACCCACGCCCCGGAACGCCTTGATGAACTTCCTGACCGGATTCTCGGACGCCTTGAGCGCGTTCCGCTGCTCCGGCGGCAGGAGATGCTCGATCACCTTGGCGGCCGCCACGGTGTCGTAGCTCACCGCGATAAGCAGCCGGTCCGAATCCCGGTAGCCGAGCTTGTCGGCCGTGCGGTTCAGCTCGGCCTTGTCCATGACGCCGGCGGACAGGTCGTGCTTCTGGAGCTCGCGATCGATGATCTCGCGGCCGATCTCGATGGCGCGGGCCCGCTCCTCGGTCCGGAAATATTCCCGGAGCTTGGATCTCGCCTTGGACGTCTTGACGACCTTCAGCCAGTCCTTGGACGGCTTGTGGTTCTGACGGGTCTGGATCGAGATGATGTCGCCGTCTTTCAGCGCGTGCTCGAGCGGGACTATGGCGCCGTTCACCTTCGCGCCGATGCACTGAAGGCCCACGTCCGAGTGGACGGAGAAGGCGAAGTCGATGGGCGTCGCCCCGCGGGGAAGCATCCGGACGTCGCCCTTGGGCGTGAACACGTACACTTCGTCCGGGAACAGGTCGAACTTGAGCGATTCCATGAACTCGCCCGAGTCGGAGATGTTCGTGCCGGCCTCGACCATGTTCCGGAGCCAGGAGAACTGCGACGTGTCCCGGGAGGAGAGGCCCGTGCCGCCGCCCTCCTTGTAGAGCCAGTGAGCGGCGACACCCTGTTCGGCGACCTGATGCATCTGGCGGGTCCGGATCTGGATCTCGACGGGCTGCCCGCCGGGTGTGATCAGCGTCGTGTGCAGCGACTGGTAGAGGTTCGGCTTGGGGAGCGCGATATAGTCCTTGAGGCGCCCCGGAACCGGCGTGTACATCGAGTGGACGATACCGAGCGTTTCGTAGCACTCGCGCACGGTCGTCACGATCGTGCGGATCGCCATGATGTCGTAGATCTCGTCCAGCTCGACGTGGGAATCGTGCATCTTCTTGAAGATCGAATAGAGGTGCTTGGCCCGGCCGTAAACGTCCGCCTCGATACCGGATTCCTTGAGCTTCGCTCGGACCTGCTCGGCCACGGAGGTGACGAGCGCCGTGCGCTCGGCCTTCTTCAGCTCGACCTTGGTGGCGAGGTCCTCGTACACCTCGGGCATCATCACCTTGAAGGACAGGTCTTCCAGTTCCGACTTGATGAACTGGATACCGAGCCGGCCGGCGATGGGCGCGTAGATGTCGATGGTCTCTTCGGCCACGCGGATCGCCTTCTCGGGCTTCACATGGCCGATGGTCCGCATGTTGTGGAGCCGGTCGCACAGCTTCACGAGAATGATGCGGATGTCCTTGCTCATGGCGAGGACCATTTTCCGGAAGCTCTCGGCCTGACGTTCCTCGCGGGTGCGGAAGTGGACCTTGGACAGCTTCGTCACGCCGTCCACTAGGTAGGCGACTTCCTCGCCGAACAGGTTCCGGATCTCGTCAACGGTGGCGAGCGTGTCCTCGACCGTGTCGTGCAGGAGGCCCGTGGCCACCGTGGCCACGTCGAACCGGAGATCGGCAAGCAGGCCCGCCACCTCGACCGGGTGCATGAGGTAGGGCTCGCCGGAGGCCCGCACCTGACCGCCGTGGACCTTCGCGGAAAAGACATACGCCCGCTGAAGCAGGGAAATGTCGGCCTTCGGGTGATAACCCTGGACCTTTTCCACGATGTCGTTAAACCGGATCAAGCGACCACCCGTCCCCGGGTTTCTGCCGGGGTCCGCCGCTCCCCTAAACACCGGGAATCACGGCTAAAAGGTAGTATAACGCAGGTTCTTCATCCGGACCATGGGGTGTCCGGAACAGCTTCTCCGGGTGGACTTTTCCGGACGGGGCCGGTAATCCCGGTGCCGGTCCTTAGGGGACGAAGCGGACTTTACGGGGGACTGCCGGACCAGTGATCTCTCCAGTCGGATATTTTCTGCTTGTGAGCTTCGTGGCGGGGATTGCCGTGGGGATTTATCTCCACCGGTGGTGGCTGGACTCGGCCGAAGGGGACGGCGAGGCAGACGGCGAAGGCGCCTTCGGCGCCGAAGCGCCGCCCGGTTCCGGACCGGCGGAATCCCGCCCCCGGAGAACCCGCCGCAAACGGGCTGCTCCTGAAAACAGCGCCGCAGCCGCGGGGCTTGAGATTCCCGCCGACGAAATCACCTCGCCGGGACCGCTGCTGACCAAAAGCGACCGCGAACGCCTGGCAGGGTGGATGTCCGGCGCCGAAGAGGCGCTCCGGACGACGGGCAGCCTGAACAAGGCGTGGTCCAGCCCCGCCATGGTCCAGATCAAGACCTGGCTGGGCAGCCCGCACAAGAAACCGGTCGAGGCGCTCGATGCGGCGGAAAAATTCCGTCAGGTTCTCATGGAAGGCCTGATCCACTCGGCCGAACTCACGGGGCCGATCCTCGTCAAGCTCCGCGAAAATTCCGGAGTTTCGCCGGACCAGTCCGTTGTCGAAGTGAAACTTTCCGCCCTGCGCGACGAGACTGCCGCACGCCTCCGCGAGATCCGCGAGGCCGCCGAAAAAATCGCCGTCTCTCCGCAGAACGAGTTCGGGTTCGGATAAGCCTACTTCTTTTCCTTCGTTCTCCGGACACCCAGCATGTATTCCATGTTGGAAAGAACGCCGCGCAGGATATTGATCTCGCCCTTTTCGAGCTGAGCCCGGCCATAGAGGCGGCGGAGCCGCGTGACGATCAGCTCGGGATTGTCCTTCGGCAGGAAATTGATCGCCTCCAGAACCCGGCGCATGTGATCCATGAGTCCGTCGAGGTCGCGGCCCGTCGCCCAATCGATCGTCTCCGTGGGGTCGGCCACAGGCTCCTCGCTGTCCGAGGCGAGCTGGAGCAGCGTTGCTGTGACCAGCACCGCCTGGGACAGGTTCATCGACGGGAACTCGCGCCCGGTCGGCAGATACGCCGCCAGGTGGCAGCGGGCGATCTCGTCGTTCGTGAGGCCGTGCGACTCCGAGCCGAACACGATGGCCGCCCGCCCGCCGGTCCGGGTGACTCTGGCGATGTGGGGCAAAACCTCGCGGAACGGCCGGATGTCGATGGTCCGCCGGTAGGCGGCCGTGAGAGCGACGGCGCAGCCGGTATCGGCAATGGCGTCCGGCAGGTTCGGGTGCACTTTCGCGTTCTTCAGTACGTCGAACGCACCGACGGCCATGGCCCGGGCCTGAGGGCCCTTCCAGTCCCTGGGCGGGTCGGTGAGCTTCATCGACTTGAGGCCCATATTCAGCATGGCGCGGGCGCACTGGCCGATGTTCCCGGCGTACATGGGGCGCACGAGCACGGTGTCAACCTTCGAGAGGTCGACGGCGAGGTCCGGCGGGGGTGGCGGCGAGGTTTCCATGCTAGCGTTCCGGCGGGCAGCGTGAATGGCAGCAAAACGGACAGCAAGCAAGAAGCGGCCGGCGAAAGCGCCGCACCCCCACGGTCCCCTGACGCGGCGGAAGGTCCGTCTCGAAGAGATCAGGACGGCAATCTCCGAAGCCTTCGGCCCGCTGCACTGGTGGCCGGGAGAGTCGCCCTTCGAGGTGATTGTGGGCGCCGTGCTGACCCAGAACACGGCCTGGAAAAACGTCGAAAAGGCGATTGCGAACCTGAAGGCGGCGAAAGTTCTGGATCTGGAATCCATCGACCGGCTTCCGCCCTCGAAACTGGCGAAGCTCCTCGTCCCCGCGGGCTACTTCAACGTGAAGACCAGACGCCTCAAGTCGCTCGTCCGGCATGTGCGGAGCCGCCACGGGACGCTGGAGAAGTTCTTCGACCAGCCGCTTTTGCAGCTTCGCGCAGAACTGCTCGATATTCACGGCGTCGGCCCCGAGACGGCCGATTCGATCCTCTGTTACGCCGCGGAAAAGCCGAGCTTCGTCGTGGACGCCTACACCCGGCGGATTCTGGCCCGGCACAACCTCGTGCCGCCGGATATCCGGTACGAACCCCTCCGGGAGTTCTGCATGGAGCGGATTCCGGGGGATCTTCAGGTGTATAATGAGTTCCACGCGGGGCTGGTGAAGGTGGGCAACAACCACTGCCGTCCCGGCCCGCGCTGCGCGGGCTGCCCGCTGGAGAAATTCCTGTGAAGAAACGGATCGTCACGCTCACCACCGACTTCGGAACCGTGGACGGTTACGTCGCCGCCATGAAAGGCGTCATCCTGTCCCTCGCGCCGGGAACGGACGTCGTGGATCTCGGCCACGACCTGCCGCCTCACGATGTCGGGCACGCAGCCTTTTTCGTGCGTTCCAGCTATCCGTATTTCCCCGAAGGGGCCGTGCATGTGGCGGTCGTGGACCCCGGCGTGGGTTCGGAGCGCCGGGGGCTCGTTCAGCCCTGGCGGGGCGGATTCCTCGTGGGGCCCGATAACGGCTTGTTTTCGCTCCTGCCGGGGTTCGGCCGCGGAGCCCGGGAGATCGACCTTGGCCGTCTCGGAAGCCCCGTTTCGACGACCTTTCACGGCAGGGACGTCTTTGCAAAGGTCGCCGCCCGGCTGGCCGACGGCGCTTCGCCGGAGAGCGTGGGACCGCCGCTCCGGAGTCCCGTCCGGATCGAACTTGGCGAACCGTCCAGAGCGGGGCGGGGCATCCGGGTCCCGGTCGCCGCCATCGACCGGTTCGGCAACGTCATCCTGCCGCTGCGGCCGAACGACTTCCCGTTCGAACGTGGCCAGGTGAAGGTCGCCGCCGGCAAAAAGCGCAAGACCCTCTATATCGTCCGTACCTATTCGGATCTTCCGCCCAAGGGGGAAGGGATACTGGTCGGCAGCCATGGCTACTGGGAGCTGGCGGCGGCGGAAGGCTCCTTCGCCTGCCGCTGGAAGCTGAAAGCGGGCGCTACGCTTCAAGTCGAATAGGCGGTTTCAGTTCCGGGGACAGTCGATGCGAGCGGGCTCGGTGGCGCAGCTCGGCAGGGACCCTTCGACCGTGACGAGGGGGCTGGTGCGTTCGACGCCCTCCACGACGGGGTTGCCGGCAGCGCTGTCCAGCGCGGCCGCAAGCGTCGAGAACGAGATCGACCCTTCGCAACGTGCCTCGTAGATAAAGACGAATTCGGTGATCGTGAACGGTTCGAGTTCGGGCAGTTCTTCGGCGACCGGAGGGACGCTCGAATAACGGAGCGTCGCGTCGGCATCCCCGTTACAGTTCGGCGACAGCGGCGCGACCTGCAGGAGGTCTCGATTGCCGGCATTGCCGACGCTGACCGTCACGCGGATCTGCTCTCCCGCAGACACGCGGTCAGAGTTCACACCCATTGTCACCTGGAGCGGCGTCAGCCGGAAGGTAGCCGGGTGGGGCGCCATGCCGGAGGCCGGGAAGAGGACGATGGAGCCCTCCCGGTCGTTGTAGCCCGAGACGCGCACACCGAACTGAATCGTTCCGGCCGAGAGTGCCGAGAAGTCGTAGCGGAACACGCCGGTTTCGCCCACGAGGAGGTCGCGGGAGGTTGGCGTGGGGCCCGCGAACAGGGCAATGGAAGCGCCGTCAGTCGATGTGACGCCGATATCGGTGTCGTCCGTGTCGTCCAGGTCGCAGGGCGGGGCGGCGCAGAACTCGACACCGCGTAGGTCCTCGCCGCCCGAGAGGTTTTTCACCCGGACCCGGAGCGGCAGAAGGTCGCCGATCTCCACTTTCGGGGCCAGGTCCCCCGCAGCTACCGGGCAGGAGGCCGCCGTCGTCGAATCGACGGGACAGAAGATCGTCGCGTCGTCGCCCGGGATGGGGCATCCGGCGGGGGTAAGGAAGTTCAGGCAGACCTGTGCGGGCTGTGGGCAGTAGATGAATGCCGAGGTCTTGCGTCCGATGTTGCCGTTGGGGTTCACCACGACCACATCAACCAGTCCTGTACGGCCGGGTGGCGTCGTGATGCGAGCCTGATTGTCCTGCACACTGCCCACCACAGGCGCCCGCTGGCTGCCCACGTAGAACTGCGACTCGGACTGGAAATTGGAGCCGGTCACGAGGATTTCCGTGCCGCCGGAGACGAGGCCCCAGGGCTCCGTCGGAGAGCCGCAACCGTCCGGAGGAAGCCCCTGGGCTTCCGGGGCCGCGACGGCGGTGATGTTCGGGGCGCGGGTGGCGGCCGAAGGATCGTCACCGGGGGCATCGATCTTTCGTTCGTTCACGCAGCCCGCGAGGCAGATGGCGCCGACCAGCGCGACCAGCAGTACGCTGGCGCGTCCCGGAAGGAATCCGTGGTATCCGGCCATGGGCATAACGTCGTTCGTCTCGAGGGATATGATGCCGCTGGCCGGACAGTCCCGTCAACCGTAAATATCCGTATTTAAAGCGGTTTACACTGCGGATTTGCGGGCTTCGAGGGCCGTTTCCTCGGACCTTCTGGGGTCGCTGCCCCCGAACCAGATCTTCAGCCAGATCCCGGGCCGGAAGAAGTGCCACAGGGGGGCGTCGGCGTTCACGACTGCAAAGACGTCGTTCCGCACCGATGAGTTCCGGTCGCACCGGCGGAACAGGAAATTCACGAACCAGCCGAAGAGGGCGATAATCCAGCAGATGAACCTGCCCCGGGTCCGGGCGGGGGCAAACCGTTCCCTGAGCCTCTGCCGGTAGGCGCCCACTGCCCCTGACGGAGAAGCGAGCAGGGCGTCCGCCGCATCGATGCCGGTGCGGATCGCCTGAAAAATGCCCTCCCCGGTCAGGTTGTCGGCGACCCCGGCTGCATCACCCACAAGGAGTACCCGGCCCCGGCCAGCCTCGCGGGCGGGCTCGTAGAAGGTGATCGGATAGCCGCGCGGGTTGCCGCAGATTTTCGCCGCTCCGAGATGCCGGATCGCGGGGGCGTAATCTTCGGTGAAATACCGGAACGCCTCGTGGATATCGAGGCCGCCGTCGATCGTGTGCTGGTAGACATAGACACCGACATTCATCCGGCCGTCCTTCTCGGGGAAGATCCAGCCGTAACCGGGGGCGAGCTTCGCGGGGAAATGGATTTCGAGGAACGGCGGCAGGGAGGGAGCGTTTTCGTAATAGGCCCGGACGGCGAGCGACTGGATTTCACGGGACTTCTGGATCAGCCCCCGCCGGATCAGGGAGAACTCCCCGTCGGCCGCGACGAGGTGCTGCGGCCGGATTTCGCGGATCGTGCCGTTATCGTCCACGGTAAGTACCGGCTGGTCGCCGTCCCACTCCGCCTTGCGCAGTCTCACTCCGGTGCGGAACTGCGCCCCGGCAGCGATCGCGCGGTTCAGGATGAGTGCGTCCAGCTCACGCCGGGGAACGACATAGCCCGTGCGGACCGCCGCCCGCCCGGCCTCCGGGTATTCGGCGACAAAGCCTTCGCCGGAGGGCGCCACCAGCTTCACATGGGAGATGGCCGGGTAGGTGCCTGCGAAAAGTTCGGGCCCGATGCCGATCTCCTGGAGCGAGGAGACGGCGTTCGGCGAGAGCCCGTCGCCGCAGACCTTTTCGCGGGGAAACTTCGCGTAGTCGATCAGGTGGACCGTCCTGCCCTGCGCGGCGAGTCTTGCCGCGGCGCTCGATCCCGAGGGGCCCGCCCCCGCGACGAGATATTCCGGCCGGTCCGGCAGTTCGGCTGTTCCGCCGAGATTCAGGGTGGAAATGTCGATGGGCATGGGGAGGTTCTAGCGCCGGTACTTCTCAACTGCCAGCACCCGTGGAGTCCGGCACTCACTCACGGCTGAAGGCCCTGATATCGGCGGGTTCGAGGCGCGTGACGCGCTGGTGAAAGACGACGCCGAAGGCAGCGGCGATCCGGGGGGCGAGGGCATGGACGTCCGCTTTCCGGCCGAGGCGTTCCAGACTCGTGACGGCGAGCTTTCCGCTGGGGGTTTCCACGCAGGGAGAGAGATCGGGGCTGACGTTCAGCGTGAAGCCGTACCGGGAGATCCCCCGCGAGAGATGGACGCCCACGGAGGCGAGCTGCCGTCCCTCCACCCAGAGCCCGGGGAGGGGCCCCGTGCCCACGGCGTCAAGGCCGAAGTCCCGGAGAACCAGCATGAGCGCCCGTTCAAGGAGGGCGACGAAGGAGCGGGCGCCGAGTTCGTGGGTGCCGGTGTCGAAAATGGTGTAGGCCGCGAGCTGGCCGGGGGCGTGATAGACCGGGTCGCCGCCCCGCGAGGTGAGATAACGGGGGATGCCGCGCCCGGCGAGGAACGATTCGGGCCAGAGGACACCGCTGTGCTGGGCCCTTGCTCCGAAGGTGTAGGCGGGCGGGTGTTCGGCGAAAATCAGGAAGTCGGAAGCCAGAGCGGCGCGCCGCTCGGCCAGTTCGCTCTGCAGGAAATCCGCGTCGGGGAACGGCACGAGCCCGAGGTCGGTCCACAGGAGCGGCGGACGGGTGCCGGTCATCCGGGATACGCGCTCCGGAGGAGCAGCAGCGTCGCCGACGTGGCGCCCGCACCGATGGCGAGTCCCTGGAACACTTCGGAAACCGTGTGGCGTTTCGCCCGCACGCGGCTCCACATGACAAGTGCCGTTAGCAGGACGCCGAACGGCAGGGTCCAGGTCCCTTCGTAGATGGCGACGGCAGCGGCGATCCCGGCGATCCCGGCCGTGTGCATGCTCGGCTTCGAGAACAGCGTGCCGGTCTGCATGAGCGCCATGACGAGCGTGGCGGCCAGCACGACGTTCAGGATGAGGTCGCTCGCGTGGTGGTAGCGGAACGTGATGTAGGTGATGACGAGATTGAGGGTGCCGATGGGAAAGATGTACCGCCGGTCCTCGCGCAGCGACATGAAGATGTCCGTCGTGTGTCCGGCGCGGACGAGATAGAACAGGTAGGCCATCGGGGCGACGATGCAGAGCGTCGTCACCTGGAGGGCCAGTTTCATCGTGAGGTCGTTCCAGCCGCCGTATTCCCGGATGCCGACGGCGAGGGCCACCGGGGAGCCGACGATGAGCGGGTGGAGCAGGAGGCCGCACGCCCGCGCGAACTTCGTGAGCGCGTCGGCCGGTGCCGGGGTCTCCGGCCGGTCCTCGAACGCCGCCTTCGGTCTCTCCGTCTCCATGATGTTCCGCTTCATAACACCAACCGGAAGCTACAGTGAACTGAAATGTTCTTATTGATACAGTTTGGACGGGTGAAGGCGTTTCGACTCCCGCTCCGTTGTTGACTCACCGGATGGGGCGTTCAAGGATTTGTATCTACAGTGCCGGTTCACTGATAACGACAACCGAAGCAGGGGGGGGACGGCCAGACGTGAGTGAGTCCAGCGGACCGAAAGCGAAGGCGAAGGGTGCGGCGAAGCCCCCTGCGCGTCGTAGAACCGCTCCTGCTCAGTCGGCTTCCGCCGCTGCGGGCGGCGAAGTCGTCGCCATCACCGGCGCGGACGGGTTCCTGGGTTCCAACGCGCTGAACTACCTGCGTTCTTCGGACCAGTTCGATAAGGTCGTCGTCATCGACGTCCGCAAGCCCGCGCTCGCGATCCGCAAGACGGTTTACTACAAGACCGATCTCACAGAGCCCAACTGCGATGCCCGCATCGCCGACATTTTCGAGCGCGAAGGCGTCACCCGCGTCGTCCACTGCGCCTTCACGAGCTGGCCGAAGGTGAGCAACACCGAACTGCACGAGCTCGAGGCCATCGGCACGCTGAACCTGCTGAACGCCTGCGCCCGCCGCAAGGTGCGCCAGATCGTCGTTCCCTCGACGACGAAGGTCTACGACGCGGATGCGAACCACCCGAACTTCCTCACCGAGAACATGCCGCTCCGTCCGATCCACGATTTTCCGTACCTCCAGAACCGGGTCGAGGTGGAATCGCTGCTTGCGCGGCACGCCGAGCGGCACGATTACGCGCGGGTCACGGTGCTCCGGTTCGCGACGGTTCTCGGGCCGCGCATCCGGACGTACGAGACCCGGCTGTTCTCGCGCCCGGCCGTGCCGACGGTGATGGGGTACGACCCCCTGATGCAGTTTCTCCACGAGGACGACGCGCTGGAGGCCATGCGGCTTGCCATCGAATCGCCGGGGAGCGGCATCTTCAACATCGTGGGACGGGGCGTGCTGCCGCTGTCGACGATCCTCAAGATCGGCGGCAAGGCGGATATCGCCCTGCCGGCGTTCCTCGCCCGGGGCGCGCTCTCCACGCTGTGGACGGGCGGTCTGGCGGCGGTGCCGCCGGCCTATCTCCGGTTCCTTCAGTACCTGAACGTGGCCGACGGCCAGAAGGCGAAGGACCGGCTCGGGTTCACGCCCAAATATTCCACCAAGGAAACCTGGCTCGCCTTCACGGGCGAGGAGCGTCTTCGCCGTTATACGGCGAACGCGGCCTGAACCGGGAAAGGCGGACGTCCGGAACTTTCATGGCACGTACGGCGGAACATCCGGTCCAGATCGCCGCGCAGATCGAACGCGAGCTCGCGCCGCTCGTGCGCGAGCTGAAGGACCCGCTCGTGCGCGAGGAACTTGAGCGCCGCCTCCAGGAAACGCGGGACCTGCTCGATGCGCCCGTGGAGCCCGGCGACGATGGCGAGGTCGTCGAGAAGGGCTTTTTCGATTTCTTCCGCGATCTGGCCGCCCGCCGCCGGGAACGGGGCCGCATGGGACGGCTCCGCCGCTCGCTCCGCTCGCGCGGACATGAGGTGGACGATTTCGGCTTCGACCCGATCTACTGGCAGGAGATCCAGACGCGCATCCGCTATCTGTACGATACCTGGTGGCGGGTCGAGACTTCCGGCATCGAGAATATCCCCGCTTCGGGCCGCGGCGTCGTCGTCGCGAACCACAGCGGAATGCTTCCGTGGGACGCGATCATGCTGCGGGAAGCGGTCCAGATCGAGCACCCCTACCAGCGGGACCTCCGGCCGCTGATCGAGGATTTCGCCTACGGACTCCCTTACCTGTCGGCGTTCCTGCGCCGTATCGGCATCGCCCGCGCCGACCGCCGGAACGCCGAGCGGCTCTTGAACGAGGAAAAGCTGGTCGCCGTGTTTCCAGAGGGTGCCCGCGGCGCGGCAAAACTTTATGCCGACCGCTACCGCATCCAGCGGTTCGGCCGCGCGGGAGCGATCCGGCTCGCGCTGGCCACGGGCAGCCCGGTGATTCCGGCCGCCATCGTGGGCGGCGAGGAGATCCATCCGGTGCTGGCGAAGTCGGACCTTCTGGCCAAATGGTTCGGCCTGCCGGTATTCCCGCTCACGCCGACGTTCCCGTGGTTCGGGCCGGCGGGGATCCTGCCGCTGCCATCCAAGTGGTATATCCGGTTCGGCGAACCCCTCGACCTCGGCAGCAAGGGATCCATCGATCCTGAAGACGAAATCCGCATGAACCAGCTGAACGAGGATCTCCGGCAGGGAATCCAGAAGATGGTCCACGACGTTCTGCGCGAACGCCGGTCGGTGTGGCGGGGCTGAACGGCAGGAACCCAGGTGGCGGAATTCAACCATACGCTGAAGGAGATCACGTTCAAGCTGGTCTATTACGGACCGGCCATGAGCGGGAAGACGACGAATCTCCAGATGATTCACAAGGCCGCGAATGCGAAATCCCGCGGCGATCTCATGTCGCTGGATACCGAAGGCGACCGTACGCTGTTTTTCGATCTCCTGCCGATCGAGATCGCGGCCGGTTCGGGCTTCAAGGTGAAGCTCAAGATGTTCACCGTCCCCGGACAGGTGCAGCACAACTCCACGCGTCGCATGGTGCTCCGGGGCGCCGACGCCGTCGCCTTCATCGCCGACAGCCAGCAGGAACTCGAAACCGCGAACGCCGAAAGCTACCTGAACCTCCAGGAGAACCTGAAGGAACTGGGCCTCGATACCAAGACGATGCCGTTCGCCATCCAGTTCAACAAGCGGGACCTGCCGAACGCGATCCCGGCGGAACTGATCCAGAAGACCTGGGGTCAGACGGGGATTCCGGTCTTCATGGCCTCGGCACTCGAGGGCAAGGGCGTGATCCCGACGCTGGATGCCCTCGTGAAACTCCTCTTCCAGAATCTCGAGACCAAGTACGATTTCTCCCGCAAGTTCGGCCTCACCGAAGAACAGTTCATGAAGGCGGTCCGCGACAATTTCCGGCGGGCTGCGGCGAAGGACGGCAAGGAGAAGGCGGCGTCATGAAAGTGTCGCTCCACAGTCCGCCGCCGCTGCCGGAACTGCTGGCCGACGAGGACCTGAAGCTCCTGCTCCAGCCCCTGTCCCGCAGGCTCGAGGCGGAGTTTGTGGTGGCGGCGCCGGGCCGCGAGGATGCTCCGGTGATTTTCGAGGCCGGCCGGCGCGTGACGGCCAAAAAACGCATCGCCCTGATCCGGAGCGCCACCGAGGCGATCGGGTTCACCGGCGACCGGAGCGTCTCGAAGGTCAGTGTGGACCGGCAGACGGTTACCTTCCGTCCCATCCGCTGCGCGAACGAGGTGCTCGGCCTGTTCGGCTACCGTCCGCTCAAAAAGCTCCGGCCCGGAGCCTCGGGCGACGACGCCATGGTGCTTTCCCTGATCGAGGGGCTTCTGGACAGCCGGTTCCGGGTCTTCCTCACCAGCCAGATGCACATCGCCACGACCGAGGAGAACTACCGGGAACTCGAGAAAAACTACGCCCAGCTCATCGAGGCCCAGCGGCGGCTCCAGCGCCTCGACCAGCTGAAGAGCGACTTCGTCGCCAACGTGAACCACGAACTCCGCACGCCGCTCACGGCCGTGCTCGGATTCACGGAACTGCTTCTTGCCGAGCCGGACAAGCTCGATACCGAGCAGCTCGAGTGCATCCAGCAGATTCACGAGAAGTCTACGCACCTCATCCGCATGGTGAACCGGGTGCTGGCGTTCTCCGAGATCGACGCGCAGCGGACTTCGCTGCTCAAGACCGTCTTCGACGTGGCGGCGCTCGTGGCGGAAGCGTCCGAGAACCTGAAACCCTTCTGCACCGAGCACAACGTCGCCATCGCGGTGGAGACGGGACCGAACGTCCTTCCGGTGGAGGGAGACCGGGACAAGATCGGCCTGGCGCTGGACGATCTCATCCAGAACGCCATCAAGTTTTCTCCGCCGGGAAAAACCGTCCGCGTCCGGGTCTATTCCGAAGGCGAGGCCGATACCTCCCGCAACCAGTTTCTCGCACTGGCGGGACGGGGGTACGCTTCCACCTGGATCGAGATCACCGACGAAGGTCCCGGCATGTCGTTCGACCAGCTGCCCGAGATCTTCGTGGACTTCCACCAGATCGACACGGGTTCGACCCGTCAGCACGGGGGGCTTGGGCTGGGGCTCTCGCTTGCCAAGCGTCTCATCGAGCTGCACGGCGGCACCATCAATGTGCGGAGCGAACCCGGCAAGGGAAGTACCTTCACGGTGCGGCTTCCGGCCACCTCGGCGGTGACGCCGTCCCGGGAGCTGGGCAGCGTGCTCGTCATCGAGGACGACCTCGCCACGGCGAACGTGATGCGGCAGTTTATCGAGGCGGGCGGAGGCCGGTTCAGCACGGCGGCCAGCGGATCGGCGGGCATCGCCGCGGCGAAGGCCGGGAGCCCGGACATCGTGCTGCTCGATCTCAAGCTTCCCGACATGCCGGGAGCCGATGTGGCCCGCGAGCTGTCGGCAGACGCGGCGACCAGCCGGATTCCGGTGGTGGCGGTAACGGCGGTCAGCGACGCCGCCGAGCACAAGAAGGTGATCGAGGCGGGCTGCCGGGCCGTGCTCGTGAAACCCTTCACGCGAGACCGCCTCATCGAGGTGATCCGCAAGTACACGTCCGCCTCCGCCGCTGGCGGGCGCAAGGCCGCCGCCAGCTGAGCGGACTTATTCTTCCGGCAGTTTCTTGACCAGTTCGAGCCCGCGATAGCGGGACCAGGTGACGCGGTTGCGTCCGGCGGCCTTGGATTCGTACAGCGCCATGTCGGCGATCCGGACCAGGTCCTCGTAAGTCTTGATGTCCGAGCGGGGATACGTGACGCCGCCCGTGGAGATGGTGATGGAGATGTCCTTGCCCGTTTCGGGCACCGTGATCTTCGTCTTCTCGATCCGGGTGCGGTTCCGCTCGGCGACGATCATGCCGCCTTCCTCATCCGTGCCGGGGAGCAGCAGGCCGAACTCCTCGCCGCCGTACCGCCCGGCGACGTCGAAGGAGCGCAGGTTCGTGCCGAGCGACCGGGCGACCTCGACGAGCACGGCGTCGCCCACGTGGTGTCCCCACGAGTCGTTCACCTTCTTGAAGAAGTCCACGTCCACCATGAGCATCGTGAGCGGCGACTTGTACCGCTCGGCACGGGCGAATTCGAGCTCCAGCAGCTCGACGAAGTGCCGCCGGTTGTTCAGTTTCGTCAGGTAGTCCGTGTGGGAGAGCTTCTCGAGCTCCTGGTTCTTGCGCTCCAGTTCGTCCTGCAGGGTTTTGATCTTGAGGTGCACGCGGGCGCGGGCGACAAGCTCCTTCGATTCGAAGGGCTTGGTCAGGTAGTCCGACGCGCCTGCCTCGAGGGCCTTCACCTTCACGCCCACCTGCTCCTGGCTCGTGAGCATGATGACCGGCGTCTTCACGAAATCGGGCTTGGCGTTTTTCAGCTCGAGAAACTTGAAGCCGTCCAGATCGGGCATGACGACGTCGCAGAGGATCAGGTCCGGCCGGTGCTTGAGCAGCAGCTTGAACCCCTCGATCCCGTCGGCCGCGAGCAGGCAGGTATCGAAGACGCGCTCCTCCAGCAGAATCCGGTTGACCAGATTCCGGATCGATTCGGAGTCGTCGATGATGAGACAGGTTTTTGCCACGTGCCCGGCCTGTTACCTCCGGCCTGAAACCGAGTGCTTCTTGATATACGAATAGAATCTCACAATTAAAACGGCCTGTAAACCCGGTGATTTATCGTGTCAATATGAGACAAAGCTGGAGCCAACGGTCCCGTTTTGCCTTGTCGGCAAGGCGGGGGTCCTGCTCGATCCGGTTGCAGGCGGAAAGTTCTCCCTGAGCCAGCTCGGCCAGCGGTCCGGTACCCGGCGAACGGCGTTCGGCCTCCAGGTCGGCGGCCGACTGGATGCGAAAGGCGACTTCGCGGTTCCACGGTTCCAGCCGGAAATTCTCCGCATAGCAGTCCCGCACGGGGCCAAGTTCCTTGCGTTCGAGAATGGCGGCGCGGTAGTCCCGGTCGCAGTCCGCCAGATGGCGCCGGAGCTCGCTCCGGCCGCGCTGGGCGACGAAGAAAAAAAGGGCGAACAGCCCGGCGGCGAGCACGAGCCCCGCGATTCCGGTGAGGGCCAGATTCTTTCTCTCAGGGCTTTCTGAACCGTTTGACACGGGTAACGCGCACATTTAGGCTCCCGGCGCTCGCGACAGGGGTTTCCGCTGCCGCGTTCTAACCTGCTGAAATAGCTGGAAATTCCTAGGAAGCAGACGGTGGACCCCGCACATTAAGTCCCATGAAATCCGATGGCTGACGGGATAGTCAACCGCTCAGCCCGAAACAGCGCGGGTGTCGCTGAAGTGAAAGGCATGCAGGCTCCGGAGGGCGAAACGCCGGAGCCGGTCGAGTCGATGGCAAAACAGACCTATCTTGACTGGGTTCTCGCACATCCCTTCCAGGTGCTCATCGGCAAGGGCGGAGTCGGCAAGTCGAGCCTCTCGGCCGCTCTGGGTCTTGTTCTCGCCCGGCATGGACGCAAGACCGTCATTATCGAAACCGACGTGAAGGAACGGATGAGCCAGCTCTTCCAGGTGCCGCCCATCGGCTACCGGGAAGTAGAGGTCTATCCGAACCTGTTCGCCAAGAACGTCGATCCCGATTCGTCCATGGAGGAATACGTTCTCCGGTTCGTCCGGCTCCAGGCGATCTACGACACGATCTTCAAGAAGAGCTTCCTTAAGCACTGGATCAAGGGCATGCCGGGGTTCCGCGAGTTCGTCGTGCTCGGCAAGATCTGGGACATGGGCCAGATCGGCAAGGGCCAGCGGGGCCACTACGACACGATCATCGTGGACTCGCCCGCCACCGGCCACGGGCTCTCGCTCTGGGCGCTTCCGCGCCAGACCCAGAACGCCGTCCGGGTGGGGCCGCTCGCCAGGCACGCGGGGCTCATGGCTGACTACTTCACCCAGAACGGAAAGGCGCTCTACCACGTCGCCACGCTGGCCGAGGAGATGCCCTACAACGAGACTATCGAACTGCTCGCCCGGATGAAGGGCGAGAATCCGCTTCCGCTCGGAATGCTGGCGGTGAACGCCGTGCATCCGCCCCCGGTGCGGCCGGAGCTGCGCAAGCTGTTCGAGGAAGTGAAAGACTCGCCCGAGAGCGTGCAGGGCGTCGCCGAGGTGGTGGGCGGTGCGGACCTGGCAAAGTCCGTGCTCTCCTGCGCCGCGAGCCAGCAGATCCGCGCCGACCTCAACACGCACTATCTCGCCGAATACGAGAAGCTCTCAAAGGCGTCCATCGGCCTGCCGTACATCTACTCGCGGACCTACGACAAGACGACGATCGAGTTCCTCTCGCACGAACTCGAGAAGAAACTGAAAACGATGGAGGCCCCGGCATGATCCACGAGAGCCGGCTGGCGGACCATATCCGCGACAAGAGCGTCGTCATCTGCTGCGGCTCGGGCGGCGTCGGCAAGACGACGGTCTCCGCCTCCATCGCGCTGCGGGCGGCGATCGAGGGCCGCAAGGTCCTCGTCCTCACGATCGACCCGGCGCGGCGGCTCGCCAATGCCCTTGGCATCAACGTGATGGAAAACTCCATCAAGGAAGTGCCGCGGGAGAAGTTCGAGACCGCCGGCATCCAGTTCAAGGGCAGCCTGTCGGCGATGATGCTCGACACGAAGCGCGAGTGGGACGAGGTGGTCAAGCGCTACGCCCCCGATACAGGCTCGCGGGACCGGATCCTCGGCAACCGGCTCTACAACTACCTCTCGAACCACCTTGTCGGCTCGGGCGAATTCATGGCCATGGAACGGCTCTACTACCTGCACGAGCAGGGTGACTACGACCTCGTCGTGCTCGACACGCCGCCCACCAAGCACGCACTCGACTTCCTGGAGGCTCCGAAGAAGCTGTTCAGTTTCCTCGAGGACGGAACCTTCGTGAACGCCTTCCTCAAGCCTTACGGCGAGGACGGAGGCAGCAGGAGCTTCGGCATGCGGATGCTCAAGATGGGTTCCGGCGCCGTGTTCAAGGTACTGGAGATGATCATCGGCGGCGACGTGCTGCGCGACATCAGCGAATTCGTGGGCTCTTTCGAGGGCTACTACCAGGGGTTCAAGGGCCGCGCCCACGGCGTGGACGCGCTGCTGCGCAAGCCGACGACGTCGTTCCTGCTCGTCACGAGCCCGGCCAAGCTCACGCTGACCGAGACCCGGTATTTCTACGACAAGCTCCGCGAAACGCAGATGCCGTTCGGGGGGTTCATCGTGAACCGGGTGCACAACAATTTCCTGCCCCAGGATTCCGCGGTCGATCCGGTGAAGCTCGCCTGGGTCGAGAGCAAGGACGACCGGAACGCCGTGCTGGACCGGGTGGCCGGGGCGAAGGGCCTCGCCCCGTTCGGCGCGAAGGCGCGCGACCTCATGTCGGATCTTCTGGACAACTACGCCAACCTCGAGATCCTTTCGGCCGGCGAGCAGAAGAATCTCGAGATGATCCGCCGCGTGCGCGATCCGAAGGAGTTCTTCATTCAGGTTCCGGTGTTCGATCAGGACATCTACGATGCCGAGGGGCTGCTCCGGTTCAACCAGGTCCTGTTCGACGATATCCGCCTGACAGACTGAAATCGTCCGCCTACACTGGCGAACGGATTTTGGCCCCCACCCAGGAGTGCTGGCTTCATGGCGTCTGCTGCAAGGAAACCAAAAAAGGTGAAAGTCGCCGTCTGCGGCGCGTCCGGATACACCGGGCTTGAGCTGCTCCGGCTGCTCGCCGGACACCCCGAAGCGGAGGTGGTCTACGCCTCCAGCGAGAAGTCAGCGGGCATGACCGCCGCGCAGCTCTTCCCCTCGCTCCGTAGCCGGTACGACGATCTGAAACTGGAACCCCTCGATCCGGCGAAGGCGGTGAAGGCCGCCGACATCGTGTTCACGGCGCTTCCTCATGCCGAGGCGGCACCGACGGTCGCCGAGGTCCTGAAGCGGGGCAAGAAGGTGATCGACCTGTCGGCCGATTTCCGGCTCCGGGACGCCGCCGTCTACGAGAAGACCTACGGCCACCATCCGGCGCCCGAGCTGCTGAAGGAAGCCGTCTACGGAATTCCCGAACGCTACCGGGCGCAGGTCCGCAAGGCCCGGCTCGTGGCGAATCCCGGCTGCTATCCGCAGGGGCCGATTCTCTCGCTCTCGCCGCTCATCGAGGCGGGGCTCATCTCCGTGTCGGGCATCGTTATCGACTCCAAGTCGGGCGTCTCGGGCGCGGGCCGGGGCGCGACGGTCGACAACCTGTTCACGGAAGTAAGCGGGAGCTTCAAGGCCTACAAGGTGCTCGCGCACCGGCACACGCCGGAAATCGAGCAGGAGCTGTCGGTGGCCGCCGGTTCGAAGCCGGGCAGGGGAGTCCGCGTGACGTTCACGCCGCATCTTGTCCCCATGAACCGGGGCATTCTTTCCACGATCTATGTGCAGGGGGAGAAGGGCGCGGGTGCGAAGGAAGTCATCGCCGCCTGGAAGAAGGCCTACGGTAAGGAACCGTTCATCCGGATCTATCCGGAGGGACAGGTGCCCGCGACGCGCGACGTGAACGGCACGAACTTCGTGGACCTTTCGGCCGTATCGGCGCCGGACGGGCGGATCGTTATCGTCACGGCTATCGACAACCTGTGCAAGGGTGCATCGGGATCGGCGGTCCAGAACCTCAACCTCATGTGCGGGTTCGAGGAAACCACGGCGCTCGGGGCGCTCGCTCTCGTTCCCTGAGGCGGGGCACGGCGGCGGCAGGCATCGGGCGGCAAGAAGGGGAGCAGACAGACATGAGCCAGAACGTCATCGCAGCCATCCGGAAGGCGATCCGGGACGTGCCGGATTTCCCGAAGCCCGGCATCCTGTTCAAGGACATCACGCCGGTGCTCCAGGACCCGGCGCTGCTTCGCAGCGCGGTGACGCTCATGGCCCAGCCGTTCGAGGTGGACCGGGTGGACCTCGTGCTCGGCATCGAGGCCCGTGGTTTCATTTTCGGCAGTGCCATCGCCACCTATCTGAATGCGGGTTTCGTGCCGGTGCGCAAGTCCGGCAAGCTCCCCTGGCGTACGAAGACCGTCTCCTACGCGCTCGAGTACGGACAGGACACGCTTCAGATTCACACGGATGCGATCCCCGAGGGCGCCCACGTCCTCATTGCCGACGACCTGCTCGCGACCGGCGGCACCGCAGGCGCGGTGACGAAGCTCGTCGAGGAGTGCCGGGGCCACATCACGGGCGTCACCTGCATGGTGGAACTGGAGTTCCTGAAGGGCCGGGACCGGCTTTCCCCGTACCGGGTCCATTCGGTGATTCAGTACTGAACCGGCCCGCAGGCCCGCCTGGCCTCATTTTCCACGCATTTTCCGGTTGACGGCGAAGCCGCCAAAGGCCATTCTCGTTCAATCGTCCTTTCCGGCGGAACCGGTCTGCAGGCCGCCTTCTGGGCGGCCTCGGGCCAATTCGACGGGTGGACGGCAAAACCAACTGGAGGGTTCTCGTCACATGAGCGCAAAAGGTACCAAGGAAATTCTCGTCGTTCAGTCGAAGGTCAAGGAACTGGTGAAGAGCAAGAAGATGCAGTGCTCGGCCGAAGCGATCCCGGCGATCAGCGCCGAAGTCGAGCGGCTGGTCCTGAAGGCCATTGAACGGGCCAAGGCCTCGAACCGCGCGACCGTCAAGGCCCGCGACATCTAAAGCGATTTTTCCTCCGGCGCCGCCGTGTGTGCGGCGCCCAGAAGGACAACGGAGCGCTCCGCCGGCCTTTACCGGTTGACGGGGCGCGTTCCGTTTGTCATTCACTTCCCGGCTTTTTCTTTCCCGCCCCCGTAGCTCAGTTGGATAGAGCAGGGCCTTCCTAAGGCCAAGGTCGCTGGTTCGACTCCGGCCGGGGGCGCCACTTCAATCCCGATTCCCGGACGTACCGTCGGGGCATTTGGTGGATTTCATCCGGTCCCCGTGGCAATTGAACCCCGCCCCCGGTGCCTGTGCATGGGGGACGGAGACCCGATGGGCGGCGAAAACCCCTATATCAAGAAGAGCGCAGCCAGACTCCCCGAGCGGAAGTTCAAGGTGACGTTCCAGCCCATGAACGTGACCGTCGAGGTGGACCCGGCTCAGATTCCCTACACGCGGGACGGCGAACCGGGTTCGATCCTCGACATTGCGCTCGCCCACGACGTGGATATCGACCATGCCTGCGGGGGCGTCGCTGCCTGTTCGACCTGCCATGTCATCGTGAAACAGGGCCAGTCCTGCTTTAACGAGGCGTCCGACGCCGAACTGGACCGGGTGGACGAGGCGCCGGGCAATACCCCCGATTCCCGGCTTGCCTGCCAGGCCGTGCCGGACGGCACGAGCGACGTAGTGGTCGAGGTGCCTTCCTGGAACCGCAACTTCGCCCGCGAACCGAATCACTGACGCTCACCCCGCGTCACGGCGTGCAATCGTTGCCCCTCCTGCCTAAGATGATGTCCTGATCATGAGCGAACCTGCGACCAGCAGAACGGCCGTCCCTTCGGCCGTCTCCATCGTCGAGCTGCTTCCGGGCGAGGTGCCTCCGGCCGAGGGCCTCTGGGTGATCGAGTTCGCCCACCGGGACGGCCGGCTCGAGGGGTGGCTTCAGCGCGTCGACTGGTGGACGAACGGGCTCCTGAGCCGCAAGCTCTCCATTCTCTGCCCGGACGGAAAGGCGGACCTCCTCGTGGGGCTCGACTGGATGCTGCCCGAAGGCATCCTGCTTCTGCCGTCTTCCGGAGAAACCGGCGATGCCGCCGCGCTCGACTGGGCCGGACGGGCCTTCCAGAAGATCGCGCAGATGAAACCGGCCAGGGTTTCCCTTGCCGTGAATGCGCTCGGCGGCGGCCCCGCCCCGGCGAAGGCGCTCGCGGGCCGTATCGCGGGCGTCGCACCCAAAGGCATGCCGCCCCTGCAACTCTGGCTCGGCGGGCTGCCGTCGCCCCGCACCGACGGCTACGGCAACGGTTCCGGCGCGGGCGGCTGATCCATGGGCGAGCAGTTTTTTCTTTCCAGCGAGTTCGAGAACCTCGTCGACCTCTCGGCGCTGTCGATCACGCTTTTTCTGATCCCGCTCGCCTGGGCCGGGCGCAGGAACGCCGGCGGCGCCGCCGGTCGCTGGTCGCTGGCGCTGTTCTTCTTTTCGGTGAACGGCCTGATCGGCCTCAATGCCCTGCGGACGGGTTACCTGCTCGCCTCGAACCTCCCGTTCAGTTCCCGGTATTTCGCCCCGGCACTGGTCGCCTTCGAGAACCTCGCCGCGTTCTCGGCGGCGGCGCTGATCCTTTCCCGTACCGGGAGCCGGTGGGCGGGCCGCCTCGCCGTGCTGGCCCCGCTCGCGGCGGCGCTGTCGGGCCTGTGGATCCTGAACCGTCTCTCGGGCGAGTTCCCGATGCTGGGCAAGGGCCGGCTCGCGGCGCTCGAACCCGCGATCCTCTGGTTCGGTCCCGTGCGCGCCGGAGTCCTTCTGTTCGCGATGGCCGTCTTCCGGAACCGCTGGAACGAGGGTCATTTCAAGCGGGTCATGCTCGCCGGGATCCTGATGGCCGTCCGGGAGGGACTCTTCTGGCTCCTCTGGAACCGCGCCGGGCAGGGCGGTGCAGGGTCGCTGCTGGTACTGGACGACCTGTTGCTCGTGGCGGCGGCAGTGCTCGTCGCACTCACCGTCTTCGACCTGTCCGATCCGGCCCGGCGTCCGTTCGCGATCCGGGTATTCGGGTTCTCGTTTGTCGTGCTGGCCACGGCGAGCCTTACCCTCTCGTTCAACTACATTCTCCGGGTCCAGCTGCTGGAAGAGGCCCTCGTCCGATACCGCGGCGAGGGACAGAAGATCGCGGCCGACATCCGGCAGCAGCTCGGCGAGCTGTCGGAGGCCGTCGCCCGGCTTTCGGAGCCGTCGGTATTCCGGTTTTTCAGCACCCGCTTTCACACGTCGTCTTCAGCGGTGAGTGAACTCGGGCTCGATCTCGTGCGCGGCTATATTCCGAGGGATTTCCAGTCCGTGAGCTTCTGGGACGAGAAGGACGGGCTCCTGTTCACCTACGCCCGTTCCCCCGAGGATTCGGCCCCGGCTCCGGCGCTTACCGAGTCCCAGCAGACGGCACTCCGTCTCGCGCCCGGCCAGGTATTCACGTTCCGGCTCAACCAGGAGTCTCGCGGCCCGCTGATCCAGGAGTCGTCCAGCGGCCAGGCCCTGCGCGACGAGGCGGTGACCGCTTACCCGTCGGTTCTGTTCGCCACGGCAGTCCGGGACCGCTCCGGGCGCATTGCGGGTTTCGTGAAGGCCGTGGTCCGCCTCCAGTCGCTGCTCGTCCTGACGGCAGGCTATGCGGCCGCCTCCGGCTGGGATTTTATCGCTTCGAAAGAAGGCGTGCTGCTTGCGCACAGCCGGCGGGGGTATCTCGGGTTCCAGCTTCAGGATCCCGGCGAGCGGTGGGCCGACGCCCTGAACGGGAAAAACTGGTACCAGCTCGACCTGCCGGGCGGGCGAATTTATCTCGCGTTTTACCAGATGGAAGACAGCGGCTGGGTGATCGCCCGCGCTATCTCCACGACGACGATTATCGAATCGACCCGCAAGTTCCGCGGGGCGACGCTGCTCATGCTGTTCATCACGGTGCTGGTGGCGGCCGTGACGGCCATCGCCATCACCGCCGTGCTGACGCGCCAGAACGTCGCGATGGAGCGCATGGCGTTCGAGGTCGAGCGCAAGAAAGTTCTCGAGGATCGCAACCGCGTGCTGGACCTCAAGAACCGGGAACTCGCGGAAGAACGCCGCCGCATCGAGGCGATTCTCGTCTCCATCGGTGAAGGCGTCGTCGTGCTCGACCCCGGCGGCACGGTGATCTTCCTGAACGGCGCAGCCGAGCGCATCCTCGGCGTCCGTACCGCCCCGGACCGCGCGCTCCAGTCCCACGAACTCCGCCTGCCGGACCTGGATGCCCAGATCGACAGGCTCCGGCACCCCGGATACCAGCTGCGGACCTCCAGCTATCTCTGCCGGGTCGGCGAGACCGATGTCCGGGTGACGCTCTCCGTCGCGGCTGAGGGGAACGATCTCGCCACGGGACCGGTCGTGCTGGCGATCCAGGACATCACGGAGCTCATGCGCGTGGACCGGATGAAGACGGAGATCATCTCCATCGTCAGCCATTCGCTCCGCACGCCGCTCACGTCCATCAAGTCGTTCACGGAAATCCTCCAGTCCCGGGCCGGCCGTATCGAGCGGGAGAAGGAACTCGAGTATCTGGGGGTGATCGACCGGTCCACCGACCGGCTGAGCCGCATCGTGAACAACCTGCTCGACCTCTCGAAGGTGGCGTCCGGGAAGATGCAATACCGGTTCGAGCCCACTGACCTGAACCGGCTCGTCGCCGAGGCGATCGAACTGGTCTCGGGTGCAGCCGAGTCGAAGGGGATCGGCGTCCGGTTCCAGGAAGCGGACGGGCTGCCGGATCTTCCGGTCGACCGGTCCAAGTTCAGGCAGGTGCTGGACAACCTGCTCGGCAACTCCCTCAAGTTCACGCCCGTGAGCGGCACTGTTGCCGTGACGGTGGAGGTTCAGCCGGGGGCGGAGCTTTCCGCCCGGTCCGGTCGGGCCGATTTCGCCCAGGGAGCCCGCTATGCGGTGGTACGGGTGAAGGATTCCGGGGTGGGGATCCGCAAGCAGAATCTGGAACGCATCTTCGACAAGTTCTTCCAGGACGACTACGTCCGCCAGTCCACCGAAGGCGGCACGGGGCTCGGCCTCGCGATCTCCCGCGAGTACGTCCTCGCCCACCACGGCGTCATCTGGGCCGAGGCCCCGCCCGAAGGCGGTGCGCTCCTTTCGGTCGCGATCCCGCTGACGAGAGCCGGGATGCGGCAGGCGGCCTGAGCCGCGTTCATCCGGGCTTCGTTAAAAACGCCGTTTGCACGCCGGAAACCCCCGGTTACACTGGCCCCCAAGATGGAAAAGGTCCTGGTCATTGAGGACGACGAGAATATTCTCGCGGCCGTGAAGATACTGCTTGAGGAAGAGGGCTTTCTGGCGATCACCGCCCGGACGCTCGAGGAAGGGCGGACGAAGACCGCCGGCGAGTCTCCCGACATCGTGCTGCTCGACCTCATGCTGCCGGACGGCGACGGCCTCGACTACTGCCGCGAGTACCGCCAGAAGCGCCCGCAGATGCCGGTCATCATCGTCTCGGCCAAGGACGAGGAGGTGGACAAGGTCGTCGGCCTCGAGATCGGAGCGGACGATTACCTCACGAAACCGTTCTCCAAGCGCGAGCTCGTCGCCCGCATCAAGTCGGTCCTCCGCCGCACCCAGAAGGACAAGGACTATCCGGCGCTGGACCGCGAGAAGACCGTCACGATCCGGGGCATGAAGCTGAACCCGAAGAAGTACGAACTCACCTACCGGGGCACGACCGTGCGGCTCCAGCCCAAGGAGTTCGACCTCCTCTACGTGCTCGCCTCGGCCCCGAACAAGGTGATGAACCGGAAATACCTGCTGAAGACCGTGTGGGGATACGGCCCGGATATCGAGACCCGGACCATCGATGTCCACATCAAGAACCTTCGCGTGAAGCTGAAGCCGTTCTTCGGCGAGGACAACCTCATCATCACGGTCCCGACCGAAGGCTACAAGCTCATCAAGTAGCTTCAGAACTCCGACCAGCCGCCGCCGCCCGCTTCGCGTTTCAGGGAGCCGTCGCCGGCGAACTCCGCCGGATATTTCTCCGACACGTAGACCGTCGATCCCGCCTGCCGGAACAGGCGGAGCGTGCGCGGACTTGCGGACAGTTCGCCGTCGTCGCGGAGATTTTCGAGCCCGATGACGATTTCGGGGCCGAGGTCCGCGGCGCTCTCCACCCGGAGCACGGGCTCTGCCTTCAGGTTCTCCACGAGAAATACCTCGCGGCCGTCCGCCTTGCGCACGGCCGGATAGATGAGCCCCGACGCGGCGAAGTCGAGGTAGCGGGCGCGGATCGTGAGCGGGCTGACTGCCGGACCGGCGGCGCGGGCGGCGTCCGCCTGCCAGGCAGCCGGGAGTTTCGCGGCGGCGGCCCTGGCCCGTTCGGCGTTCAGGCGGGCGAGGCTTTCGACAGCGGCGAACCGGAGCGCGGCGTCGGATTTTTCCGAGGTGATGACGGCTTCCAGCGTTTCTTCCGGACCCGGAACGCAGGAGAGTCCCCGTGCCGCCGGCTCGGCCAGCAGGAGTTCCGGTCCGCGGACAAGGGCTTCGAGCCGTGCTTTCTGGGCCGGGCAGTCCCGCTGGACAAGCGAGAGCAGGGCGAGACGGCGTTCGGAGAGGGGGCGGGCTGCATCGTCCACAAGGGTTTCGAGGTCCCCCTTGAGGGCTGCCGCGAGCACAGGATCGACGCCGCCTGCGGCGAGGCCTTCCAGCAGGGTCCGGCGCTCGGCATGACCAGCGGTTTTCATCCGCTCCGAGATGGCCGGCGCTTCGGCAGCTCCGGCGATCCGGCGGCAGAACGTCGCGAGGCTTTTCAGCACGGGGAGGGGAGCGTCGGTGAGGCCCGCGCCGGTGCAGACATGCGGGGCGGTCCCCTTCCACGCCGCGGCGGGGAGAAGCAGCAGCGCCCGCTCGGCGGCCCGGCGGACCGACGACGGCGTGTCGCCGGCCGTGAGGCGGTCCAGCAGGGTCTTGCGCCAGAGGGCGGGGGATCCCGCCAGCTTGCAGTCGGGGGCGGGCGATAACGGATCGGCAGCCTGCGGGCAGCGGGCGGAGAGGGCGGCTTCGAGCGCGGTCGCCGCTTCGGTGATCGAATCGGCTTCGGCGGCGGGATCGCCGAGGACGCTCCCGATCCGGGCGATGAGCGGCGAAAGCGCCGCTTCCGGGGCGATCCCGGCAGCCCAGACGAGTCCCGGCGAGTCGAGCGGTTCGTTTTTCAGGATGGCTTCGAGCCCCGTGCGTGCCTGGGCGGTTTTCTTCTGGGCCACCAGCGCCCGGATCTGGATGTCCTGCAGGTGCGGCTTTTCAGCTTTTCCGGCCCAGGGGCGCTGGACGGCTTTCACGGCGAGATCGGGACGGCCGGAGTCGAGAAGTTCCAGCGCCGCGCCACGGGCGAAATCCGCACGGTCGGCCCCGGCGGGAAGCATCTTTGCGCAGGCGTCGTAAGGCACCCAGCGGGCGAGCAGCACGTTCGTCACGCGGGTCGCCTGACACAGGCTGGCCGAGGGCTTGCGGTCCTTCATCGTCCGGTCGAGCCAGACGGCGACTTCTTTGGGCCGCGCCGCGGTGCGGGCGGGCTGGATCACCGCTCCGAGGGCGGCCGTCGTGTCGTCAGGCGTCTGGCTTTCGCAGGGCAGAAGCACTTCCTTTTCGATTACCTCCGCGTCGGCTGCAGAAAATTCGGCAAGATCGGCCAGTTCCGGGGGGACCCGGCAGGAGCCGGACTCCCGGTTCAGGCGTGCCAGGTGGCCCGCCGCTTCGGCGAGGACCGGCCCGGAGAGCGGCCCTCCGAAGGCCTGCTCGACCTCGATCCAGCGGACCGTATCGGCGTAACTGGCGGGTGCCCACTTGCGGAAACTGTCCCTGAGGCTTGCGGCCAGCTTGAGGTCGGCCTCGGTGGAGGCCCAGTTCCGGACACTGGTTGCGGCCCCATGGAGGTATTCCCGGTCCTTGGGCGATCCCCGGGCGATGCGCTCGGCCAGCTTCTCCGGAGCCCCTGAAGCTTCCTCCGCCCGGACCGAAGGCGCCGCTATGAGGGCGAGGAGAAGCCCGACGGCTGCCGGCAGGAGCGGGGCTAAACGGTTTCGGTGCAATAAAATGATGTTTGGCATGGCGGGGAACCCTCCGAAGAGCGGGATGGACCCCAATCTAGCAGGTGGAACGGCAAAGGGGGCTGAGCTACGTCACGAAATTGTCTTCAGAATCGCGCCGGTTTCGGTGATTTTTAACCAATTGTCCGTAGCCAGAAGATATTGACACTATTGACCAATTGGCCCGGCCATCCCTAGACTACCCCCACTTGGATTATCCGTCCTTCCCGCCGACAGAAAAGCCACCGGCCGGGCGGGAATCGTTACTGGGTCAAGTCCAAAATCCGGCTGGATGAAAGCATCAGAGACGCGATGAGCAGGGTCTTCCGTTTCCTAACCGCCACAGTATTGATTCTCGGTTCATTCTGGGCCGGGCCCCGGGTGCTGGTCGCCCAGGATACCCGCAGCATCGACGACGAGATCAACGACCTCAAGACCAAACTGGTCAAGATCAACGCCGATCTGGACGAGCTGGAGAAAGACCTCCTGCTCCCCCGCATGTCGGCCGTGAAGATCTTCCTCACCTCGACGTCGGGCCGGGATTTCCAGCTCGAGCAGGTCAAGGTGCTTCTGGACGGCAAGGTCGTCGGCTCTCACGTCTACCGGCAGGAGGAAAACATCGCGCTGGATAACGGCGGTGCGCAGGAGCTCTACCTCGGGCAGGTGTCCGAGGGCGAGCACGTGCTGCAGGCCCAGTTCTCCGGGGTGGATTCGCTCAAGACCAAGATCAACCGGGCGATCCAGATCAAGTTCCGCGGCAAGAACCGGGTGCTCACCTTCGTCGAACTCAAGGTCGCCTACGACCGGACCAAGCGCGCACCTGATTTCACCTACGATATCTGGGAGTAAGCAGCCGCGGTGAAGCGACGCTTTTCCAAAGTCGCGCTGGCCGTGGCCGCGCTGCTCCTTGCGGTTCGCGACGGCGGGCCCGGGCGGATCGTTGCCGCCGAGACCGACGAGGTCACGGTCTCGACGAATCCGCTCTATACCTCATCGGAGAAGATCCGGGTCCAGCTGAAGAGCGCCGAATACGACCGGCTGATCGGGGACTGGATCGACCAGGACCCCTCGGTCATCAACATGCTGAATCACGCCAAGGGCGATCCGAAGGCTCTGCCGCTCGTCCAGCTGGGCACCGGCAATCTCTACGAGACCATCGGCCTGTTCGCCGACGCGCAGACGATGATTCAGGCGCTGGTCACGTCGAAGCCCGGCAAGGAAGCCGAGACCGGCGCATTCTTCACACTCCAGAAGGTCTATTACGAGGCGGGTGAGTACGCCCGTTCGGTGTCAAGCTTCACGCTGCTGAACAAGGCGGGCAAGTTCGACCAGATGGACGAGGCCCGCTACCTCGCCGGGCAGGCCTACCTGCGGCTTAACGCTCCGGACCAGGCGGTCGACGTCCTGAACCTCGTCGATATCACGACGAAATGGGGCCCCTTCGCCCGTTACTCGCTGGCGGTTGCGTTCAGCCAGCAGAACCGCATCGAGGAAGCCGTCCGGGCGTTCAGGGAGTCGATCATCCTCGCCGACCGTGCGATCAAGGCGGGCGGCATCGAGTTCTCCGAAAAGGTCGTGACCGTGCTCCGGGCCCGCGGCGCGAATGCGCAGGCGGCTGAAGAGCAGGTGGTGGAGGGCAGCGAAACCGTCCGCAAGTCGGTGCTCCGGCTGACGGACCGCGAGCTCAAGACCCTTCAGGGCCTGCGCTCGCGCGCCCAGCTCGGCCTCGGCTACCACTACATGCAGTTCAAGCAGTACCAGCAGGCGTTCGATGCGCTCTCGGCCGTGCCCGAGGAAGACGCCTACTTCATCGAAGCCCTTTACGGTAAGGCGTGGGCGCTCATCTACCAGAAGAAGCTGACCGACGCGATCGTGCTGCTCAACAACCTGCTGAAGCGCGCGAACTCGGGCCAGTATGCCTACGAGGCGTATCTCGTCATCGGCTCGTGCTTCCTCAATCTCGGCGCCTACGACCGGGCGATCAAGAGCTACCGGACGGCGCAGGAGATCTACAAACGCGAGCGCGAGGTGGTCAGGGCCGTCGCCGAGGCGGATTTCTTCCGTGACCGGTTCGAACTGATCCGGGCGTATTTCATCCTGGAAGACGAAGGCGCGGCCGATCCCTTCGGCATTGCCGAGGCGAAACTGAGCGATTTCGACCAGAAGGTTTACGCGAACATCGTTTCGAACAGCACGGTTCGGGACAGCTTTGTGCAATACGAGGAAGTCGTCCGCTACCGGGCGGCCATCGAACGCCGTCAGGAGAACATCGTCCGCTACCAGGCGATGATCGAAGAAAAGCTCCGCACGGTGACCCGCGTGGCCGACATTCTCGAGAAGGAATGGCCCCCGCGCCTGAAGGACCTGCTGGACGACTACACGCATCTGGACGACCGCATCAACGCCCGCGGCCGCCGGTTCGATATCTGGGCGCTGGCCTCTCCGAAAGAGGCGATGCTGCTGCGCGACCTTCAGAACAAGAAGACCGCGATCCAGCAGCTCGAAGCCCAGTTCTCCGAAGTCCAGGCGAAGACCCCGTCGGTGACGCCAAGAATGGCGGCCGATGAGGGCCAGACCATGAACACGAAGGTGGCTTCGGCCAGCGATCGTATCGAGCGGCTCCGCCGGATGCAGCGGCTCCGCGCCGGCGAGGCCATCTGGCGCATCGTTTCGTCGGATCCCAGCCAGAAGGGCTCCCGCGACGCGGCTTCAGACGTACGGCAGCGCCGCGAGCTGGCCCGGCTCAAGCTCGAGGTGGAGAAGGTCCAGAAACGTCTCGAGCAGCTTCGGGACGACGTGGACCGGGTCCGCAACCGCCACCGCGACATGAAGGTCCGTTCGAACGACCTGCTGGCCCGTGTCCGCCAGATGATGGACCGCACCGGCAAGATGTACATCAGCATGGCCGACGACCTGAACAAGGTCGTGATCGCCGAATACCGGAATGTGGACGAACGGCTCGAGCGGTTCGATCTTGAGGCGAGCTACGGCATTCTGACGGCTCTCGACAAGCAGACGGGACGGTAAGTTTCACGGTAATGAAGACCACCAGGCTGAACTGGGCGAAGGCGTTTCTGACTCCGGTGCTGGCGGCATCGCTGCTGGTTTCTTCCTGCGCCGACAAGGAAGAAAATGTCCAGCGTCGCCGCCGCCCCGGCGCCCAGCTCAGGGAGGTCGAGAAGGTCGAACGCATCCAGGAGCAGCTCCTCGTCGACCAGACCCCGTTGGCCCCTCCCCCTTCGCAGCAGGCGCTTGTCGACCAGAAGGCGGAGGCCGATGCGCTCCAGCGCGAACTCGAGGCCGAACTGAAGGCCCAGGAAGCGGCCCGCAAGATCCAGGACGAGATGGACACCAAGCGCGAGAACGAGCGTACGGCGAAGCTCGCCGAGCTCGAGGCGCAGGGTGCGGACAAGAAGAAACAGATCGCCGAAAGCTCGGTGCTGACCTCGCGTGAACTTTCGATGAGCGACCAGCAGCTCGGCATGCTCGTTGCCGAGAACGAGAAATTCGTCGCCAAGGGCGAGAAGCTCAAATCCAAGACCAACATCGTCCCGCAGGCTATTCACCGGCTCGCCGATCTCTATGTCGTCCAGGAAAACAGCCGCTACCAGGATTCGATCATGGACTTCGAGATCCAGACGAAGGCCTGCGAATCGAACCCGAAGATCCAGTGCCCGGACGACGTTCCGCTCAAGGACTACGGCAAGGCGATCGATGCCTACAACCGGCTCCTCAAGGAATTCCCGGCCCGCAAGGACAACGACCGCGTTCTCTACATGCTGTCCTTCTGCTACCAGGAAATGGCGATGGTGGGCGCGGCCGAGAAGGTCCTGAACGACTTCATCACAAAGTACCCGAAGGACCCCCGCACCCAGACGGCGCACTTCCGCCTCGGCGAGCTCTATTTCACGAACGCCGTGGGCATGGACCTCTACGAGGCGCGTCCGTGGCTCGAAAAAGCGGCTGTTTCCTACACGAAAGCGACCGAGTACGACCCCGATTCGGAATACTACGACCGCTCCCTCTACAAGCTCGGCTGGACGTCCTTCCGGCTCGGCCAGTACAGCACGACGGTCGACTACATGGCGAAGCTGGTTGAATCCCGTTCGCGGCTCGATATCCAGCAGAAGAAGAAGTTCAAGAACTTCGACGAGCTGTATTCGAACGATACTGGCCTTGTTCGCGAGTCGATCCAGTACATGGCAGTCGCCTTCACCGAAATGGGCGACGGCAAGAGCGGGGCGCGCAACCTCGAGGAATACTGGGCCAAGCGCAAACCCGCGCCGTACGAGCAGTACACGTACATCGCCCTCGGTGAATATCTCTCGAACGAAGAGCGCTACGACGAAGCGATCAGCGTCTACCAGAAGCTGCTGGCCAAGTACCCGACCTACCACCGCGCCCCGAACGTGTTCGAGCTGATCACGAGCACCTACGAGAAGGACAAGAAGTGGGACAAGGTGGTCGAGGCCCGCAAGCAGATCATCACGACGCTGGCCCCCGATGGCCTGTGGTGGAACGCGAACCAGAAGGACCAGGAGACGGTGGCGCTGGCGGTGAAGATCCGCGGCAAGGCCATTCTCCAGATGGCCCAGTACAACCACGCCAAGGCGACGCATCCCAAGACGGCGGCGGCCGAAAAGCCCAAGCTGTTCGAGGAAGCCGAGAACTACTACACGATGTACCTCAAGGAATACCCGGCAGAACCCGAGGCTGCGGACGCTGGGTACATGATCGCCGAGGTGTATGTCGCGCGGGAAAACATGCCCCTCGCCGCCGAGAAGTACTACAACGTCGCGTGGGTGCAGAAGCTCCCCGAGCGGCAGGAGAAGGCCGGTCTCAAGGCGATCCAGGCCTACAACGACTCCCTTGAGGAGGACATCAAGAGCATCGAGGAGGACCGCAAGGCCAAGGCTCTCAAGTTCTCCCGCAAGATCGCGCTGCTCCAGAGCGCCTATACGGAGAAGCTGATCGATTCGATTCACAAGTTCTCCGAGAAGTACCCGACGCACGAGAAGACGCTCGACATCCTGGTGCTGGAAGGTGCGGTGCAGTTCGACAGCGAGAACTGGACGGCCTCCCGCGAGGTGTTCAAGCGGATCATCAAGGATTTCCCGAAGGACCCGCGCTCGCGCGATCCGAAGAAGTACCTGGCGACGACCTACATGGAAGCCGGCATGCTGAAGGAGGCCGAGGAGGCCTACCGCGACGCCGCGCTGGACCCCCGCTGGACTGCGCAGGAGCGCAACGACCTGCTCACGCTTCAGACCGCGACGGTCTACAAGCGTGCCGAGGCGCTTCATGAAAAGCGTCAGTACATCGAGGCCGCCGCCATGTTCATGCGCGTGCCGAACGAGTTCCCGCAGTCGGATATCGCGATCAAGTCGTTCTTCCGCGCGGCGACGGAATACCGCAGCGCCGAGCAGTACGAGCGCATGATCGATACCTTCAACGCCCTCGCCACGAAATATCCGCGAAGCGAGGAAGCTGCCGCCGGTTACGTGACCATCGGCGAATACTACCGCGATACCAAGCAGCTGGATAAGGCCGCCAACCAGTACTGCCGCGCCTCGGGCCTGTTCGAGGGCCAGAAGAAGATGACGGACGCCGAAGAGCTCCAGTTCGCCTGCGGCAAGACCTGGGAAGACCTGAAGGACTGGCCGAACACACAGGCCGCGTTCCAGAACTACCTGCGCCGGTTCAAGGGCGTGCGGGCGTCGCGCACCCTCTACGCCACCTTCGTGGACGGCCTGATCTATTACGACCGGAAGGACTTTGCGAACGCCGATAAGGTGTTCAACCTTGTCGTCGCGCGGCACAAGGAGATGAAGCAGCGCGATCCGTCCATCACGGACGAACTGCCCGCCCGCGCCCGGTTCCTGCAGGCGGACCGCCGGTTCGACGATTTCACCGCCATCAAGCTGGGCCTGCCGCTCAAGAAGTCGTTCAAGCGCAAGCAGACGGCACTCACCGAGCTGCTCGAGCTTTACGCCGGTTCGGCCCAGTACAAGGTGCCCGAGTTCGTGACCGCGTCGTCCTACCGGATCGGCATGGCGCTCCTCAATTTCCGTAACTCGATTCTCGAGTCGGAGATCCCGAAGGAAGTGCTCGTGGACGAGCTGCTGGTCGAGGAATACAAGCTGCAGCTCGAAGAACAGTCGTTCCAGTTCGAAGAAAAGGCGATCGAGACTTTCGTCCGGAACCTCACGTACGGCCAGCAGAACGTCTACCTGAACGAATGGATCAACAAGTCCATCGATGAGCTGGCCCGCATCGTCCCGGCCAAGTTCGCGCGGCCCGAGCTCGGTCTGACGCTCTTCTGCGACGATTTCGCCTACAAGTTCTACAGCGAGAAGCCCTACTCGGACCAGGAATCGCGCGACGCCAAGAAGAAGGCCGACAAGGAGTTCGAGGAGCGCATCAAGCGCGACGAGGAAGCGGCCGAGATCCGCAAGAAACAGGAAGCCGATGCCAAGGCGGCTGAAGCCGCCAAGGCCGGTCCCGCCCAGCCCGCCGCCCCGGCGGCGCCCGCCAAGCCGGCTGGCAAGAAGAAATGAGAAAGGAGGACGTGAACATGAAACCGAACCTGAAGCATACCCTGACACGCCTCCTGATGGCAGCCCTTCTCGTGATGACCTTCACCGCCTGCGGCAAGAAGACCGCTCCGTCCGGGGTCGCCGATCTTCCCGAGACGAACAAGGGCGAAGAGCTCCAGATCTCCGATGCCGAGAAGAAGAAGGTACTCGCGGAACTGGGCGTGGAAGAACCTGCCGGCGGCGAGATCGACCCGGCCAAGCGCATGAGCGAGGCCGAAAAGGCCGAGGCGAAGAAGCGGCTTGAGGCCCGCAAGGTGCAGCGCGGCGACCAGCCGGCCGAGGCCGGAAAGCCGGGTGAAGCCGGCAAGCCGGCGAAGCCCGCTGAAGAGCCGAAGAAGGCCCCGCCGCCTCCTCCGGTTCCCGCGGCGCCGGGCAAGGCGCTCTCGGGCGACGCCCGTCAGGCGAGCCGTGCCTGCAAGCAGTGCGAGTTTTACCTGACCGAAAACGACCTCACGCTCGCGCTCCAGAAGGCCGACCTTTTCGTCCAGCAGTATCCGAACACGGTCGAGGCGTATCTCGCCAAGGCGATCGTGCTCCGCCGGCAGAAGAAGCTCGAAGATGCGGAACTCGAGGTCCGCCGGGCCCTCGGGTTCGACAAGGACCACGAGTGGGCCGTCGTCTATCTCGCGCTTCTGCTCCGGGACCAGGGGCGGCTGAAGCCCGCCGTCTGGACGCTGGAGGATTACCGCACGCGGTATCCGAACTCCCTGCCGACGCTCTACAGCCTCGGGATCCTCTACGAGATCTACGCGGGCTTCAAGGCCAAGGCGCTCGTCACCTACGTGGATTACCTGAAGCGTGGCGGCACGAAGCAGAAAGAAGTGAACATCTGGATCGACGCCCTTTCGATCGCGCTTGGCGTCGAGCGTCCCGAGACGCCCGGCATGGACAAGCCGGTTCCTCCGGCCGAGCCTCCGCCTGCCGAAACTCCGCCCGCTGCTCCGGCCGGTGGTGCGGTCCCGGCAGCACCCGGAACGCCGCCTCCGGCGGCTGGAGCGGCTCCAGCTCCGGCGGCACCTGCACCGGCAGCGAAGCCTGCCGATGCGGCCAAACCGGCTGACACTGCGAAGCCAGCGGCGACTGCTCCTGCCACACCCGCACCGGCGGCGAAGCCTACTGATACAGCGAAACCAGCTGAGGCAGCGAAGCCAGCGGCGACTGCCCCTGCATCACCAGCGCCAGCAGCCAAACCGGCTGACACTGCGAAACCAGCGGCGACTGCTCCTGCCGCGCCCGCACCGGCGGCCAAACCGGCTGACACTGCGAAGCCAGCGGCGACTGCTCCAGCAGCACCAGCGCCTGCCGCAAAACCGGCTGAGGCAGCGAAGCCCGCAGCGACTGCACCGGCACCTGCCGCCAAACCGGCTGAGGCCGCGAAACCCGCAGCGACTGCTCCCGCTGCTCCTGCGCCGGTTAAGAAGTGACTGAGGGGAGTTCAGAAGTTGGTTGCTGGAAGTGATTTGGGAGTCGTGGAAGGCAGCTTCGCCAACCCATTGTAATGATTGGGACCGGCTCGACGCCTCGCGTTACACTGCCTGAGACAAAGTTATAAAAATGTTTGGGATCACAGGTTTTTTCCTTGAAGTCGCTTAATCTCGGATGTATGGTCTTCACATACCTTTACAGGAAATCCCGCTCTTTCACGGATCGGCAGTCACGAGGTCGCGACAGGGGATGAGGACATATTTATTCATAGCTGCCGCGCTGGCGGTGGTCGCTTCGGTGCCGGGCATTGCCCGCGCTCAGGCCAAGGGCAAGCCAGCCGACAAGCCGGCAGCTGCTGCCGATCCGGCTGCGAAGAAGGACAAGGAACCGGCCGTGACCCGCACGAAGACCGGCGCCCTCCAGTTCGAGGCCCTCAAGATCGAGACCGAGAAGGAAGGCCCGGGCGTCATCTTCATCGACAACTGGACGCCGGCCACCAAGCGCGAGTTCGGCGACGACGCCGTGAACGAACTCGACCGCATCTTCATGGATATCCGCGGCCTCAACCGTTCCTTCGACCGCCGCATCAAGCAGGCCGCCGACGAGAAACAGATCCAGACCGAAAGCGCGACCCGCGAGACCGAGAGGAAACTCCTCTCCCTCGACATCGGCCGCGTGAAGACCGACCGGGCCACCGTCCAGCGTTAATCGCGCGGACCTGCACCAGACCGCAGACGGCCGCCGGAATCCGGCGGCCGTTGCTGCTTTTTAACCGGAATGCCCGTGAAATTGCGGGGTTGTCGTTGACCCCCGGTACCTGCCCCGCTAATCTCCGCCCCAGAGCTGTTCAGGCATGTCGACGACCGCTTCTGACCAGAACAAGGGTGCAGCGGGTCCGGCTACGGCCGGTCCGGTAGTCCCGTGCGTCACCGAGGGTGGCACGGGGCGCAGGCACTTGTTCCAGGGCGGCAAGCTCATCCTGGGAACCGGCGAAGGCGCCGGGTTCCAGATCAAGGGGCTCGCCGGCCAGATCCAGATTGCCGGGCCGTCGAAATCGCCTGACCAGTATTATCTCTTTCTGACCAAGGAGATGACCGGCCGCATGGTGAAGGGCGGCCAGGCCGTCGCGATCGAAGACCCGTCGCAGATGGGGCTTCAGTCGTCCGGCGGCCGGTTTGCGTTGCCGGTCACTCGAGACATGAAGGTAGACCTGCGCATCGGCGAGGCCGTGCTCAGGTTCAGTTGGGAAATGGACACACCGCAGAACACACCGAAAGCCGCTCCGAAATCCTCGCCGCAGGCCGCCCCGCAGCCGCCCGCCGGCAAGGGCAAGATCCCCGTCATCCGCCGCAAGAAGGACGACGACAAGAAGAAAAAGCGCGGGAAGATCCGGCTGACCAGCAAGCCGATCAAGTGGATCGACATCCCCGTCACCGACCCGGGTAACACCCCCATGTGGGGCTCGTTCATCATCGTGGCGACGGGTCTGATCGCGCTGCTCTTTACGCTCGGGTACATGCGCAAGCACTATCTCCCGCCCAAGGACATCGCGGCCCCGCCGCCCAAGTTCATCACCAAGCTGCTGATCCCCGAGAAGCCGCCCGAGCCGATCAAGCCGCCCGAGCAGAAGCTCGAGCTCAAGCAGGATCTGCCGGTGGACGAAGAGCCCGAGAAACCCACGAGCGAAAAGCCCGATGAGGCTCCGAACGCCGAAGTCTCGCAGCAGCGGCGCGCCGCTGCCCGCGAGCAGGTGAAGAGCCAGGGCCTTCTCGCGATCATCGGTTCCGCCGGCGGTGCGGGCGCGGGCCGTGACATCACCCGCGTCACCTCCTCGCTCCAGAACGCCTTCTCGGGCCTCGGCGCCGTAACGACGACGTCCAAGGGCGACACCGAGATCAAGAACCTCGGCGGTTACGGCGAGGCGGGCGGCATCGACGATGCCATCGCCGGCCTCAAGGCCGTCAAGACCAACGTGGGCCGCACGCAGGCCGAGAAGGTGGAAGATTCCGTCGTCTCGGGCGAGGCGGCCGGCGACCAGCGCCGCTCGATGGGCGCGATCTACGCGACCATGAAGCGCTACCTGCCGCTGCTGAAGAGCAAGCACAAGCGGCTTCTGCGCACGGCCCCCGCGGCGGCGGGCAAGATGCTGATCGAGTTCGTCATCAAGGCGGACGGGTCGGTGGCGTCGCCGAACATCAAGTCGAGCGCCTTCGGCAAGTATCCGGAGTTCGAGAAAGAGATTCTGGACGTGATGCTGAAGATCCGGTTCGAGGCGATCGAGAAGGGCGACGTGAAGGTCCAGTTCCCGTTCGTCTTCACCGTCGACGGCTGACCGGCCTCCATACGGTCTTAACCCCGGAGCCCCGCCCGAAACGGCGGGGTTCTGGCTTTTTGACGGCTCGCGTCGCTGGATTTTCGTTGACCGTCCGGAAGCACGGGCGCACCATGGTTGTTGAAGGAAGACAGCCTTATGGTGCGCTCGCTGCTTGATCGTCTCGGCGGTGGTCACAAGAGGTTTGAACCTTGTCATCACCGCCTCCGGATCCTTGATGTCCAGACCGGTAAAGCGGTTCCCCTCCAGCGCGGGAATCTCCAGCTCGGGCCGCCGGGCAGCGGCAAGGTCGAAGCACCGGGCCTTCGTCATGTCATTACGGCGGGGGAGCTCTCCCCTGACGGCACGTTCATCCTGAAACTTTCCGAGGATACCAGCGGACGTCTCGTGCGGGACGGAAGGACAGTATTGCTGGAGGACCTCCTGTTCTTTGGCGTCCGGTATGGTTCAGGAGGGGCAGAGGCGGCCAGCGTCCGGATCGTTCCCGGAACCGAAGCCGAGCTGGATGTCGCCGGACGCCAGTTCCGCATCCGGTGGGAGCCCGAACCTCCACCGAAATATCCGGTGCTGCCCCGGCAGCCACGCCTCAGGGTTTCATCCAGACCTGTGGTACTAGAGGAGGCTTCGGTTGCTGCCGGCTCCGATCTCCCTTTCTGGAACTCGCTGGGCCTGATCGCCATCGCGTGTATGTTTCTGTTCAGCCTGCTGAATCACATGCGGATGCACTATCTGCCGGTGCCGCAGGCTTTCCCCATGATGCCGCCCGAGCGGATCGTCAGGCTTTATACGGAACCTCTCACGTTGCCTGCATCCAAACCGGTTGCGAAAATTCCGGAGGCACCTGTTTCCACCCCGATGACCGCCACGAAAACCGCGATTCCTCCGCCTAAAGCCGCAGGCACGGTTCGCGATCAGGTCGCCCAGACCGGGCTGATCAGGGTACTGGCCGCCCATACCCCGGGCGTTGCCGCCCAGGTGTCAGCGATCGGGAGTTCGATGGACAACATTTTCAGGAATATCGGTCCCGTCAGCGAGACGGGCAAGGCGGAAACAGACCGGCCCGAGCTTGGCGGGTACAGTGATGCGGGATCCCTGGATGGCGATCTTATCGCCGGTCTCAAACCGCAAATTCCGAAAGGGCCGATTGGTGGGACCGAAGTCGAAACCGTCGTTTCCTCGGCGGCCACGGGAGAACATGAAATCCGGACGGTTCGCACGATGGCCGAGATCGCTATGGTGATGCAGAAGTATCTGCCGATGTTCCGTTCCCGTCACAAGCGGCTTCTGCGCACGGCCCCCGCGGCGGCGGGCAAGATGCTGATCGAGTTCGTCATCAAGGCGGACGGGTCGGTGGCGTCGCCGAACATCAAGTCGAGCGCCTTCGGCAAGTATCCGGAGTTCGAGAAAGAGATTCTGGACGTGATGCTGAAGATCCGGTTCGAGGCGGCCGGGAAGGGCGACGTGAAGGTCCAGTTCCCGCTGCTCTTCACCGTGGGCGGATGAGGGCCGTCAACCCCCATTCTCCGGGTAGTACGCCCATCGTTTAACGTGTAAAGAACCCGTTTTTTAATGTGCCGTTTTCCGGAACTACCCCGGATAACCTGCTGTTTCAGCTTGTGAATTCTCCGCAAGGACAGCCGAAACCATTTTGAATGTTTCTTGCAAAAAGGTTTTTTCGAGGGGGTGTTAAGGGGGGCCGGATTTCCGGGGCGGTTCCGGCGATTCCGGAACGGAATCAATCACCTGTGCCGCACGATTCCGGAAGATTCCAGCCGGTTTTGCCTGTTGCCAAAAATGTTATGCACTGGGGTCCATTAGCGGCCATTATGCGCCATTATGTACCATTTGGCCCTTCGGTCTTGATCGCACCCGGAATTTCCGCCATCATCGCCATAGCTCGAACGTGCGCCCGGAGTTCCACCCTGTAGAAGGGGGAGGAAACCGGGCGCAGACGTTTTGAGGCCACTTTTCCGGTTACTCCGTCAAAAATCGGACGTTTTCTCTCTGCCGGCCGGGTATTTCGGCACGGTCCCCTTGCTTTTAAGGTGTTAAATGAGAAGAAAGAAGCCCCGTAGGGCGAGGGGCCACTTGTGGAATGGGGTTTGCCTGTAGGCAGTCCCCTCCCAGGCGGGGGGCTTGGATCAAAAGGAGCCTGTCACGGACTTAAATTGCCCGAATCCCAGAGGTTTAGACCCGGATACGCGAAAAACGGCTTGCGATTGTGGCCGGTTTTTGATATCCCTTTTCGGGTCGCTGCGTCAAAACCGTGGCGACTTCCCGCATCGAATTTCTGGCAACGGGTGTCTGTGCAGTTTCTATGGGAACCAAGAAAAAGTCAGTGAATTCAGCCAGATTGGTCAAGGCAAAGCCTCCTGCTAAGGGAGGCGTCTCCTTGGCAATCCGTCGGAACGATACCGGTGCCAAAAAAATGACTGCTGCAAAATCCGCCAAAAAGCCCGCGCCCAAGAAGCCTGAGGCTGTCAAGAAATCCAAGCCGGCGCTTCAGAAGAAGCCGGCCCCGAAGGCCGCCGCCGGAAAGGCGGCGCCGAAGTCGCTCACCTACGATCAGGTGACGAAGCTCCCGGCCGGCCAGGCCAGCGCGGCGAACTCGAAGAAGGCGGCGCGTCCCGCGCCGTTCTCCTCGCCCGACGCGGCGAAGCTGCGCGAGCAGAAACGCCGGCTCGCGCAGGTGCTCGGCCCCGAGGAAGAGCAGCAGGATATCTACGACGAAGTCGATATCATGAAGACCTACCTCAAGGAGGTGGGCAACATAAAGCTGTTCACGCCGGAGGAGGAAGTCCGCGCGGCGTCGAAGATCGAGGCGATCACCGAGAAGCTCTACGACACGGTGCTCGTGGTTCCGTTCGTCACCCACCTCGTCATGTACCGGGCCAGCCTGCTCAGGGAGAAGAAGTTCAAGGTCTGGGACATGGTGAAGTACGACGAGATGATCGACCGGGGCGCCGACGAGGAGGCCGTCTCCGAGAAGGTCATCCGCACGGCCGCCGTGCTCAAGGCCCTTCACCAGAAGCGCCTCAAGATGATGAAGGAGTTCGGCGACAAGCGGCTGTCGAAGCAGGCCCGCGAGAAGCTCGAGGGCAAGTACGAGAGGCTTCTCCAGGAGATCCTGGACAACATCAAGCGGCTGAACCTGAACATCGTCTTCGTGGAAGGCATCGTCGCGATGCTCCAGGAGTTCCGCGACGGCTATCACCGCGATCCGGACGGCACGGGCCTGCTGGTCGTGCCCGTGGAGCCGAACTCGGATCCGACGATCCCGGTGGGCAAGCTGGAAGTGGGCTACCCGGAGGAGGCGCTGAAGCGGCTCCTCGTCGAGGTGGAGCGCACCCAGCGCGAGATCAAGTGGGCCAAGGAGGAATTCGTGAAGGCGAACCTCCGGCTCGTGATCTCCATCGCCAAGAAATACCGGAATGCCAAGGTGTCGCTCACGGACCTCGTGCAGGAAGGCAACATCGGCCTCATGCGCGCCGTGGACAAGTACGAGTACAAGCGCGGCCTCAAGTTCTCGACCTACGCGACCTGGTGGATCAAGCAGGCGATCAACCGCGCGATCTTCGACCAGTCGCGCACGGTCCGCATCCCGGTCTACATGCGCGAGAACCTGAACAAGCTGAAGCAGGCCCAGAAGAAGCTCTCTTCCGCCTCCGGCGAGCCGCCGTCCATCCACGACATCGCCAAGGAACTGGGGATGCCCGAGGACCGCGTGACCGAGCTGCTCCAGATCGACCTCGAGACCGTCTCGCTCGAGATGGCCGTCGGCAAGGAAGACGACAAGGTGCTGGCCGACCTGATCGAGGACGACAAGGTTCCGCTTCCCGAGGAGGAGATGGTGAACATCTCGCTCGCCGAGGAGCTGGACAAGGCCCTGAAGACCCTCTCGCCGCGCGAGGAGAAGATCCTCCGCATGCGGTTCGGCATCGGCGGCACGCGCCGCCACACGCTGCTCGAGATCGGCAAGGATTTCGGCCTCACCCGCGAGCGTATCCGGCAGATCGAGAAGAAGGGCGTGGAAAAACTCCGCCTGCCGCTCAAGAACGTCAGCCTGCAGGACTTCCTGGAGGAAGGCGGCGCGCTGTAAGCGCCCTGCGCCTCCGCCGCAGCGAAAGGGCCGGGAAACCGGCCCTTTCTGCTTTCCGGGGGCGGGCGGTCTGGCGGCTTATTTGGGAACGACGCCGAACTGCTTCCGGAGCGCGTCCACCGGCTGCTCGAAATGATCCCAGGGGTTGAAGTCCCGCCACATGTCCCGGTTGACCTTGCAGCCGCGGGCGAAGGCGGCGAGCATCTTTTCGGGATTGGCATGCATCGAATCGGAAGGTGCGACCGGAGCCACCTGGACATTCAGGTGGTACTGGGCCAGCCCGAACAGGATGCCGTAGATGGGGTCTTCGAACTGGCAGCCCGCCTGGAAAGAGGCGATCTCGATCTCTTCGGGGGAGGTCGTTCCGTAATCCCCGAGGATGTGCAGGCAGTCATGGACGACGATGATCTCGGGGCCGGCCCCCTTTTCCCCGGGGAGCGGAAAGCCGTTCCGCTTCAGGTAGTTGATGTATTCCCTGCCGAGCGTGCCTTCAGGATAGCTCTCCAGCCTGCGGTATTTTTCGGTGACACCGGAAAGCTTCAGCCCGAGCAGCGGAAAGAACTGCCGGATCGCCGCCAGAATCCCCTCGTTAGCGACGGTCTGCCGGATCTTCACGCCGGGAAGGGATTTCCGCACGATGTCGATCCGGGCGAGAATCAGGTGATGGTCGGCCAGCTTCCGTGCCGTCGCAACGATGTCCTTCGAGATGCCCATCGCCCCGGCGTACCTGTCCAGCAGGTCCACGGCTTTCCCGTTCATCTCGCCGTTGATGCAGGCAGCGAGGATCCCGGCCCTCAGGATACGCGCCTGGAAGTGGGGTTCGGTGACGATCTTCGCCAGATCTTCGGGGCTGATGGGTTCCAGCTCGTCGAGCCTGAATTTCGAGTGCAGGATGTGATCCTGAATTCCGCCGATCAGCCTGCTCTGAAGTTCGGAAAGCGTACCATCGCCCGCCGCCAGCCCCACACTTTTCACGGCGCGCAGGCCGGCCTGGGCCACCTGTTCCGGAACGGGTTCCAGTCTCATCGGATCCTCCCCTCCGGCGAAGCTAACCGGTCGAACCGGGGGTGACACCCGGATGCCGCTACGGACTCCGGCGACCGGCCGAAGTCCTCCGGTACGCCATCGTCCCCTTGCCGCTGTTCCCCCTGGCGGGTTACTGAAAAGGGCACAATGACCGCCACGCATCTGCCTTATGACGACCTGCACCGCACGCTCGGCTACCGGGACCTGCCGTTCTTTTACCGGAAGTGGACCGTGCCGGGAGCGAAGGGCGCCGTGGTCATCATTCACGGCCTGTCGGAGCATTCGGGCCGGTACCGGCATGTGGCCGAGGCGCTGAACCGGCGGGGCGTGTCGGTTTTCGCCGCCGACATGCGGGGGCACGGCCGCACGGGCGGTCAGCGGTGCTACGTCGATGAGTACGACGACTACATCCGCGACGTTGAACGGTTCTTCACGGAAATCGTCGCGCCGGAACTCAACGGGACGCCGGTGGTCCTGTTCGGCCACTCGAACGGCGGCCTGATCTCCACCCGGTTCGCCCTGCGAAACCAGCAGAAGCTCGCCGGGCTCGCCCTGTCGGGCCCGCTGTTCCGGCTCATCAAGGAAGTGCCGTTCTGGAAGAAGACGCTCGGCAGTGTGCTCAACAGATACTGGCCGAGGTTCAAGTTCCCGAACGAACTCGAACCCGAGCAGCTCACTCACGATCCGCTGATGATCGAGGCCTGGATGAAGGATACGATCATCGCCCACGAGGTGACGCCCCGCTGGTTCAAGGAGATGGAAAAGGCTTCCGCCGATGCGCTCTCCCGGGCGCCGGAACTCCGGATTCCGCTCCTCGTCCAGCACGGCGGGGCGGACCCGCTCACCTCGCCCCAGGCGTCCCGCGAGTTCGTGGACAGGGCCTCCAGCGAGGTGAAGCGTCACATCGTCTATGACGGCCTCCGCCACGAGATCGTGAACGAGATCGACCGGGACCGGGTGATCGGCGATCTGTGCGACTGGGTCATCCAGAGGTTCTGACACCCGGATGCCGCGCGGCCCCATCCAGGATCTGTCCGGCGAATGGACTCTCGAAGCGGCGGGCCGCACGGCGCCGGCTTCCGTGCCGGGTCACTGGCAGACGGTCCCCGGCTTCGAGACCTGGACGGGCAGGGCGGCCTATAAACGGCAGGTCAGGATTCCGCCGCGGGTCGAGGGCGAGCGCCGCTTCGTCGTCGTGCGAGGCGCCTTTTATTTCGTGACGGTCAGCTTCGCCGGCCGGGAACTGGGCCGGGCCGAAGGGTATTTCGAGCCCCACGCCTTCGAACTGCCGGACGGCATCGACGAGGGCGAGCTCCGGATCGGGCTCGACTGTCCCGTCGAGACGGACAAGAACGCCAAGCGGATGATCACGGGCGTGTTCTCGCACTGGGACTGCCTCGATCCGGACAAAAACCCCGGCGGCCTGTGGCTACCGGTCGAGATCCACCGGACGGGAATCGTCAGGATCCGGAGCGCGACGCTGCTCACCCATGCCATTGACCCGGAAAAGGGAGAGGCGGAGGTCGAGCTCATCTACGAACTGGACTCGCTCCTCATGGGCGCCGCAAAGCTCGAGCTCGAGGCAACGCCGGAAGGATTTGCCGGCCTGCCGGTGAAGTTCTCCACCGTCGTTCCGCTGTCGGCGGGACGCAATATCGGTTCTACGGGCCGGTTCACGGCGGCGGGTATCCGCGCCTGGTGGACGCGGGAGCTCGGGACCCCTCATTGCTACCGGGCGAAAGTATCGGCTGCCTACGAGGGAATGCCATCCGATGCGGTGGAATTTACCACCGGCTTCCGGACCTTCCGGCTCGACAATTTCGTCGCCCGGCTGAACGGGCGGCGGTTTTTCGTCCGCGGGTCCAACTACCCGCCGGGCGACGTCCGCATCGCCCGGATGACCCGCGAGCGGTGCGAGCTCGACATCAAACTCGCCCTCGACTGCAACTTCAACATGCTCCGGGTCCACGCCCATGTGGATCATCCGGAGCTTTACGAAGCGGCCGACCGGGCGGGGCTGTTGCTCTGGCAGGACATGCCGCTCCAGTGGCTCTACGTGCCGGAGGCCCGGCGGGAGATCGTCCGCCAGTCGGAGCAGATGACCCGGCTCCTGGGCTCGCACCCGTCGGTCGCCGTCTGGTGCCTGCACAACGAGCCGATCTACATCGTGGACACCAAGGAGACCCGTCCCCTGGAACTGGCGAAGACGGTGCTTTCCCTGCTCGTCTATTCGCCGAACCGTGAGGTCACGGCCAGCCGGAGCCGCCGGGCGGTTCGCGAGCTGGACCCTTCACGGCCCGCCATCCGCAGTTCCGGCGAGATGAACCTGTTCAGCCGGGGCGAGGACGTGCATCTTTACTGGGGCTGGTACCCGTTCTTCGGACGGGACCTGCGCGGACTCGAGCGGCTCCTGAACCTCATGCCCCGGCACGCCCGGTTTATTACCGAGTTCGGGGCCCAGTCCCTGCCGCCGCCGGATCACGCCCGGACGTTCATGGGAGACGATATCCGCCGGGTGGACTGGAAGCGGCTGGAGCGCAACCACCATCTTCAGGACGAATTCCTGAGGGGCTGGATGCCGAAGGCTGCATACAGTTCGATCGAATCGCTCTACGAAGCGAGCTGCGACTGGCAGGCGTACGTCCACCGGTACTACATCGACCGGTACCGCCGGCGGAAATACCACCCGGCGGGCGGCATCCTCCAGTTCATGTTCCTGGACTCGGAGCCCTGTATCCAGTGGTCCGTGGTGGACGACCGCCGGGTGCCGAAAAAAAGCTATCGTCCGCTCGCTGACGCCTTCCGGCCGGTCTACTTCTTCGCCATTGCCGAACAGTTTTACGGGAGGCGCAGCAACCGGACGATCCCGGTATACTGGGTGAACGACACGCAGGAACCGGTGAAGGGAAGACTCCGGGCCGAGATCGACGGCCCGGCTCCCTCCGGGGTCCTGCTGGACCGGGAACTCTCGCTCCCGGCCGACTCCGATGCCGAATATCTCGCCGACCTGCCGGTCCCTGCCGTGAAGGGACGGCACCGGCTCCGTCTCACCCTGGAAGACCGGTCGGGCCGGCTGGAAAACCTTTATGAGTTCGAGGTCCGGTAGGCGGTTCCCGCGGGCAGGGGCCGGGCTGCTGCTCGCGGGCATGCTTGCGGCAGGGATTGCCTGCCAGATGCCCCGGGACCCGGACACGCTGATCGTCAACATCGCCACCGAGCCGCCCACGCTCGACCCGGCTAAGGCCACCGATCACGTCTCCTTCAACGTCATTGCCAACCTCATGTCGGGGCTCGTCGAATACGACCGGGACTACCGGCCGGTGCCGGGAATGGCGGAGCGGTGGGAGGTGCTGGATGGCGGACACCGGTACGTGTTCCACCTCCGTGAAGGTCTTCAGTGGTCCGACGGAAAGCCGCTCACGGCCCATGACTATGAGTTTGCCTGGAAGCGGCTGATCGACCCCGAAACAGCGTCGGATTATGCCTATCTTCTCTATGACGTGGAGAACGCGAAGGCGATCAACCAGAAAGAGATGGCGGGCCTGGGGCGGCTGGGGGTGAAAGCACTCGATGACCGGACATTCGAGGTCCGGCTTGCGAACCCGGTCGCCTATTTCCTCTCCATTTGTGCGTTCGAGATCACCTATCCGGTCCGCGAAGATGTGGTTTCGCAGCCGGGCTGGACCGAAGCCGGGCGGTACGTCTCCAGCGGAGCCTACCTCCTGAAGGAGTGGCGGCACGACTCGCACATCGTTCTGGAAGCGAACCCCCGTTATTACCGGGGAGTCGCGCCCACGAAACGGGTACGGATGATCATGGTGAACGACCCGACGGCCGGGCTCGCCCTGTTCGACCGGGGGATGCTCGACATCATCGACAACTATTCGCTCGCCGGGATCGACGTGAAGGAGATGTCGAAGCACCCGAACTACCGCCGGACGCCCCAGCTCCGGGGCTACTACTACGGATTCAACACGGAGCGTCCTCCCGTGAACGATGTCCGGGTTCGGCGGGCCATCGGCCATGCCATCGACCGGAGGGCGTTCGACCGGGTGCTGCTTTCTGGCGAGCGGGGCGGGACGAGCTGGATCCCGCCGGGAATGTTCGCTCACAACCCGGACGCGGGGCTCCGGTTCGATCCCGAACTGGCGAGAAAGCTTCTTGCCGAGGCCGGCTACCCCGGCGGCAAGGGTTTCCCGAAGATCGAGCTGCACTTCAATCAGGCGGATATCCACCTGCTGGTGGCCCAGATCGTCCAGTCGCTGCTCCGGCGCGAGCTGAACATCGAGGTGGAACTCCGTACGGTGGAGTGGAAGGTGTATCTCACGGAACTTCGCGAAAACCCGCCGCAGATGTACCGCATGGGTTGGGGGGCCGATTACCCGGACCCGGATAACTTCATGAACCTGTTCACGGGGGCGTCCGGCAACAACTTCACCCGCTGGTCGAGCGTCGAGTACGATGCGCTGGTGGCCAAAGCGTCCATGAATCCGGATCCCATTTCCCGCCGGGCGGACTACGACCGGCTCCAGGAAATGCTGCTCGTGGATACGGCGGCCATCGTGCCGCTGTTCTTCACGTCGGAGAATACCGTACATGCCCCCGGCGTGAGCGGTTTCGAATACGACGGCTTCGCCCGGCTACGGCTCTTTCCGGTCGGCTTTACGCCGGGGGGAGGCCGCCGGTGAACAGACGCCTCATGGGACGGCTCCTGTTCCTGCCGCTGCAGCTGCTGGCGGTGGCTTCGCTCTGCTTCTTCCTCATGCGGGCCGTCCCGGGAAATCCCTTCGAAGGGGAGCGCAAGCTCCCCGAGGCGGTGCTCAAGAACCTGGAGGAACGGTACCGGCTGTCCGGCTCTGTGGCCGAGCAGTGGTGGGCTTTCGTGGGCGGAACGCTCACGTTCGACTTCGGTGTTTCGCTCAAGTTCAGGGACCGGCCCGTACGGGACATCCTGCTGGAGGCCGCGCCGGTATCGGTCAGTCTCGGACTCACGGCTTTCGTCATCGGGGCGGGGCTTGCCCTCGTCATCGGTGTCACGGGCGCAGCCTGTTCCTCGTCGGCGGACCTGCGCTGGTGGGACCGGCTGGGGCTCATGCTTTCGTCGCTGCTCATCGCCGTGCCGAAGTTCCTGATCGGAGGGCTGCTCGTCTATGTGTTTGCCTTCCGGCTCCGGTGGCTCCCGCCCGCCCAGTGGGGGAGTCCCGCGCAGGCGGTCCTGCCGGCGCTGACGCTCGCGCTTCCGCTGGCCGGAAACCTGGCGATACTGGTCCGAACGGCCATGCTGGAGGCCCTGCAGAGTCATTACGTCCGCACGGGGCGGGCGAAAGGGCTGCCCGCGTTCCGGCTGATTGCCGTTCATACGCTGCCAAATGCGCTCCATGGAGTGCTGGCGTACCTGGGTCCGGTGTTTGCGACGCTACTTACGGGCAGTTTCGTCGTCGAGAAGATCTTCGCCGTCCCCGGCATGGGCTGGCAGTTCGTCGCCTCGGTTCTGGACCGGGATTACACGGCGGTCCTCGGGGCGAGTGTTTTCTTCGCGACGGTGCTGATCGCCGCCAACACGCTCTCCGACTGGCTGGCCCTGTGGATCGATCCCCGTCCGGCGGCGGACACGGGGGAGGGCGGCCGATGAAGCTGAAGATCCTCGCCGCCGTGACCGGCCTGATCGTTCTGGCGGGGCTGCTGGCCCCGTGGATCGCGCCGCACCCGCCCTCGGGTCTCTATGAGACCCGGACGCTGCTCGCCCCCGGTGCCGGTCATCTCATGGGGACGGATGAACTCGGGCGCGACCTCCTGAGCCGCGTGCTCTACGGCTGCCGTGTGTCAGTGGCCGTGGGGCTGCTCGGCGCCTCGGTGACGCTGTTCATCGGCCTTGCCGTGGGGATCGGTGCGGGGCTTTCGGGCAGGAACCTCAGCGAATGGACGCTCCGGGGTGTGGACCTGTTCGTGTCGGTTCCGGACATTCTCATCGTGATCCTGCTGGCGCAGATCGTGGGGAATTCGGTCACAGGTATGGGGTTCGCCATCGGGCTCGTCTCCTGGCCCAAATTGGCCCGGCTCGTGTACGGCGAGACGCGAAAACTCCGTCATGAGCCGTTCTGGGAATCGGCACAGGTAGTGGGGGCAGGACTCCCGCGGCTTGTCTGGAACCATCTGCTCCCGAACCTGCGGGCGACCCTGATCGTCGTGTTCGCGCTGCTCACGGCGTCGAGCATACTCACGGAAAGCTCGCTTTCCTTCATCGGACTCGGGATCAACGATCCGTTCGATCCCTGGGGGACGAGCTGGGGCACGCTCGCTTCCGCCGGCTGGCGGGCGATCCGGGGGTTTCCGCACCTGTTCTTCTTCCCCGCCGCCGCCGTCGCGCTCGCCGTCTGGGCGATGAACTCCCTTGCCGAGGAAGTCCGGCGGCACTACGAACGGAAAACGGGACGGGCGGGCTGACTTTCAGCGAGTACGTTCGAACAGCACCCAGCCATCGGGGCCGCCGGGGCGAAGACCGAGCGAAAACAGCGAACGGGCTTTTTGAGCCACACCGTCTGACGGCGCCTTTGCCCGGATGGCGATGACTCCGCTCGCAGACAGCATCGGGTCATGGCGGTCCAGGACGGCCAGAAGCAGGTCCTCGTCCGTAGGATCGTCCGCATCCTGAGTGATGCCCGCGAGCCGCACGAGGGCCTGCCGGGCGGCCTTCCGCTGGGTAATGCCCGTGGCGATCAGGTGAAAACCGGGATCGTGGCGGGGCCGTCCGTTCTGGACATAGACCTCCGGCACCTCGAGCTCGACGTGAGCAATGGGATGTTTTTTCAGCAGACGGTCGATGTGCGGCTGCACAGACTTCAGCCGTGCGAGGAAATCGTCGCTGTCCCCATCCAGTGCGTCGATGACGTTAGCGATTGCTCCCGGCCGGAGCCGCGCTCCGAGTCGCACGGCGAGCCAGAGATTCGCCACGTCCTTGAAGCGCGTGAGGCCGAGCTCGAGGCGGCGCTTGGCTCCCCGGTTCGTGGAGGTGGGGCCCAGCGACAGCAGCGTGAGGTCCGTGCCGAGGAGCTGGAGCTGTTCGGCGAACAGGATTTCGAGGAAGCTCATCTGCTGGTTGAGAAGTGCGCGCGGCCGCGGAGCACTGGGGTCCCGGGACAGCTCGGTCACGAAGGCATGGAGCCCCGGCTCGCCGGCGAGGAGCCGCACCTGGCCGATCCGTTCCCGGGGCCTTGCGGCGCTCACGGGCAGGCAGGCTTCGTCGAACCGGTCGGGGAACTCCCGGCGGGTGACGACGAGCAGCGGATGGATGGAGTTCCGCAGGGCGTTCTTCCGGAGGCGGCAGACGAGCGGCCGGATTTCGGACGAGAGGAACTCTCCGGCGACGAGCACCCGTTCCACGCCTCCGGCAAGTTCGAGCAGGGGCTCGAGCCCCGCCGGGCCCTGCGGTTTCGCCGCCGGCAGCAGGCCGAGCTCCCATGGGCCGCCGGACTCTGCATGCGTGGCGCCGATGGAGGCGGCCGCCCTGGAGATATGGCGCCGGTCCAGAACGAGGGTGCAGGCTTCGGGGTCGGCCGCAGCGAGGTTGAAAACTTCCAGCTTCAGCCTGGAAACGAGGAGCAGCCACTGGACCCCCCGCTCGAGGGCGCGCCCGAGCGCCTGTTCCCTTCCGGAAAAACCGTTCTTCGGGAACTCGTCCTCCGGCAGGCCGGACCACTCGGCAAGCCAGGCCACCGGCTCGCCGCCCGACCGGGCGAGGGCCTCGAAACGGAGCTGGGACGGCCGCTCGCTCTCGGGCACAGGCTCAAGATCCGGAAACCCGATGGCCCGGAAGAAATCGACGGGACCTTCGGGGAGCACAGTGCGCGCCCCGGCTTCGTCGATGACCTTCGTCTGGAACAGCGAATTGTGAAGGATCGCCTGCGGCACGGACGGGAAAAACCTCAGGTTCCGAATATCCGCTTGAGGGCATCCACGTCCAGAGCGGAGCGGACCGTTTCGAGATAATGTTGCCGCCGGAAAGCACCGATTTCTCCGGATAACCTGGGGATTTCCCCGAGCACAGGGATTTTCGTCCGGGCCCGGATGTCCTCGAGATTGGAGGCAAGCGACGGGTCCTCGGGCGCTCCGATCCGGTTCAGGATCACAGCGGCCGTCTTGAGACCCCGCCGGTCCAGTGCCTCGAGCGTGAGAAGCGTATGATTGATACAGCCGATCCGGGAGCCCGCGACCAGGATCACTTTCGCCTTGAGCCGTCCGATGAGGCCGGCCGTGTCCATTTTTTCGGTGAGCGGGACGAGCAGGCCCCCGGCCCCCTCGACGATCACATAATCGGCGCCGGCGGCGAGCTTCGCGTGGGCGTCCAGGATCCGGTTGAGGTCGATCTTGCGGCCCTCGGCCCGGGCGGCAGCCTCCGGAGAAAGCGGCAGCCGGAACCGGTAAGGGCAGATATCGTCGATGGGGCCCTGATACTGGCAGGCGTCCGAGAGCCGCGAGGCGTCCTCGGCGAGCAGTGCTCCCCGGTGTTCCGTACAGCCCGTCTCGACGGGTTTCATGGCGGCGACCTTCTTGCCGAGATCCCGGAGGAACCAGACAAGTCCGCAGCTAACCAGCGTCTTGCCGACGCCCGTGTCGGTGCCGGTGACAAAGAACGTCTTTGCGCTCATTCGCCCTCGGCCTCGCGGGTCACGCGGTCCAGCCCCTCGAACACGACATCGCAGAGGAGGTCCAGCTCGCCCGCCTTGATGGAAAGCGGCGGCATGAAGATCAGCGTGTTGCCCAGCGGCCGGGTGATGACGCCCTTTGTGCGGGCGTAGCGCGTGACCCGGTGTCCTATCCGCTGGGACGGCAGGTATTCGCGGGCGGGATCGCGCCGGTCGGGGACGAGTTCGACCCCTGCCATGAAACCCGCCTGCCGGATGTCGCCCACATGGGGGTGGCGGGAGATGACGGCGAGCCGCCGGGAAAGCTGTTCGATCTTCGGCTGGAGCTTCGCCAGCGTCTCTTCCTTATCGAACAGGTCGATGGAAGCGCAGGCGGCGGCGCAGGCCACAGGATTGCCGGTAAACGTGTGCCCGTGGAAGAAGGTCTTGAACTCGTCGTAGCGGCCCTTGAAGGCGTCGTAGATCTTCTCCGCCGCCAGGGTCGCGGCCACCGGCAAGTAGCCTCCGGAAAGACCCTTGGCGATGCAGAGGAGGTCCGGCGCGACGCCCTCCTTCTCGCAGGCGAACATCGTGCCGGTGCGGCCGAATCCCGTGGCCACTTCATCGAAGATGAGAAGGAGGCCGTACCGGTCGGCGAGTTCGCGGGCGAGTTTCAGATAACCCTTCGGCTGGAGATACATGCCGGCGGCGCCCTGAACCACTGGCTCGATGACGATGGCGCAGAGTTCGTCGCGGTGCTTTTCGGCCTTCGCTTCGAGCTCCCGCAGGCAGGCGCGGTCGTGATCCTCGCCGGGCCAGGGGTTCCTGAATTTGTAGGGTCCCTTCGCCCGGACGGTTTCAAACAGCATCGGCCGGAAGATTTCGTGGAAGAGGTCGATGCCGCCGGCCGACACGCTGCCGATGGTGTCGCCGTGATAGGCATTGGTCAGGGTGAGGAATTTTGTCTTTTTCGTGTCCGCCCCGCGGGTGAGGCGCGAATACTGGAATGCCATCTTGAGGGCGATCTCGGCCGCGGTGGATCCGGAGTCGGAGTAGAAAACCCGGGTGAGACCGGGCGGGGCGATCTTCACCAGTTTTTCCGCAAGGTCGACCGCCGGGGCGTTCGAGAGCCCCAGCATCGTCGAATGGGCGACCTTGCCGATCTGGCGGTTCATGGCCCGGTTAATGACCGGGTGGTTATGGCCGTGGACCGTGCACCAGAGGGAGGACACGCCGTCCAGGTATTTCCGGCCCCGCACGTCGTAGAGCCACGACCCCTTGCCCCGCTCGATGATGAGCGGTTCCTCGGATTCCCATTCCCGCATCTGCGTGAAGGGGTGCCAGATGTTCCTGAGGTCGCTCGCGATATACCGGCGGGCGCGGGTTTCCTTCGGGCTCAGCTTCGCCCGGGGGGACTTTCGGGCGGGCATGTCAGCGGATCACTCCGTGACGGCGGCACGCGGCGACGATCCGGGCGGCGGCGCCCGCAAGGTCTGCCTCCGTATGGGTGGCCATGACGGTGGTCCGGATGCGGCAGGTGCCTTCCGGAACCGTGGGCGGCCGGATGGCGATAGCGAAAATCCCCTCGTTCCAGAGCTCGCGGGCGATGGCGAGGGTTTTCTCCTCGGGACCGATCCTGACCGGCACGATGGGGGTCACGCTGCCGCACAGGTCGAGCCCCGCTTCCTTCAGCCGGTCCCTGAAACCCGCCGAGAGCTGGTGCAGCCGGGCGATGCGTTCGGGCTCTTGTTCCAGAATGCCGAGGGCGGCGAGCGAACCGGCGCAGACCTCGGGGGGCAGCGCCGTCGTGAAGATCAGCATGCGGGAGCGGTTGATGAGGAAATCGACGAGCTTTCTGGAGCCTGCCGCGAACGCTCCGAACCCGCCCAGCGCCTTGCCGAGGGTACCCATGATGACGTCGATCTTCCCGGTAAGGCCGAAATGGTCGACAAGCCCGCGCCCCGAGCGGCCGAATACGCCGGTCGCATGGGCTTCATCCACCATGGTCCAGGCGTTATGCCGCCGGGCCAGGTCCACGATCTCGCGGAGTTTCGCGAGGTCTCCGTCCATGGAGAACACGGCATCCGTCACAACCAGCTTGTGCCGGGCCCGGGAGCGCGACAGGCGACGTTCGAGATCGGCCATGTCGGAATGGCGGTAAATCTCTTTTGCCGCGCCGGACATCCGGCAGCCGTCGATGATCGAGGCGTGGTTCAGCTCGTCGGAGAAAACGGCATCCTCCGGCCCCACGAGGGCGGAGATGATCCCGACGTTCGCCATGTAGCCGGTATTATAGAGAACCGCGGCCTCGGTTCCCTTGAAGGCGGCGAGACGGTTTTCCAGCGTCTCGTGCAGCGACATGGATCCGCTGATGTGCCGGGAAGCGCCCGAGCCGCCGCCGTCCGCGATGGCCGCGTCCGCGATGGCACGGGTTATCCTGGGGTCATTCGCCAGGCCGAGGTAGTTGTTGGAGGCGAGCATGAGCAGCTCGCGCTCCACGCCGTCCCGCGGGTCCGCCGCACGGACCCTCGCGTCCTGCGGGCCCGTCACCGGACGGAAGAACCGCCAGCGGTTCTCCGCCTGGACGCGACCGATCTCCGCCGACAGAAAGTCGTCGAAGGACTGGGCCGCGGCCGGTCCGGCGTCGGGCTTGCTCGTCGGCACGGGTCAGTTCGCCGGCCGTTCGATCTGGTAGAGCTTCTGGCTCGGGACCGCCTGGCGGACTTCCTTCTGGGGTTTCTGGATATCCATGGGCTGCTTCGTCTTCACGTGGCAGCCGTCGTCCGAGATCCTGAGGCCCTGGCTGGAGATCATGGTGCGGTCGTCCAGATAGTTGCGGTTCGAGGTCGTGAGGTAGTTGCCCATCATGAGGCCCGACGCGCCGGCCCTGAAGATTTCCTCCTGGCGCGCGCCGAGGGTCACTTCGCGGCCGCCGCAGACGAACGACGGCGTGCCCGGCATCATGAGCCGCATGACGGCGATGACCTTGAGGGCTTCTTCGGCCTCCATCGGCTTGAGATGGTCGAGCTTCGTGCCCTTGATCGGGTTCAGGAAGTTGATCGGGATCGAATCCACGTCGAGGTCGCGGAACGTCTCCATCAGCTCCACGCGCTGCTCGCGGCTTTCGCCCATGCCGAAGATGCCGCCGCAGCAGACCTCGAAGCCGAGTTCCTTGGCCATGCGCACGGTCTCGACTTCCTCGTCGAAGCTGTGGGTGGTGACGATGTTGTGGAAGTGGCTCCGGGCCGTCTCGAGGTTGTGATGAAAGTGGACCATGCCCGCTTCCTTGAGGCGGAGGAGATCCTCGCGCTTCATGAGGCCGAGGGAGGCGCAGCTTTCCATGCCCACCTCGTCGTTCACGCGCTTCACCGCATCGACCAGCGTGTCCACCTCTTCCTTGCGGTAGACGCCGGTACCGGAAGTGACGATGGAGAATTCGCGGCCGCCGATGGCCTTGCGCTCCCAGGCGACGTTCACGATGTCGTCGGCGGACATGAGCGGGTAGGTCGTGACGCCGGTGTCCTTCTGGTAGTAGGCGCTCTGGGCGCAGAAGCCGCAGTCCTCGGAGCAGTTGCCGCTCTTGGCGTTGACGATGGTGCAGACGGAGACGTTCTGGCCGAACATCTCGCTCCGGACCCGGCTCGAAGCCGCGTAGAGAAGCTCGAGGTCTTCCTTCGATTCGAAGTTGATCGCCTTCACCGCTTCGTCGCGGGTCAGCGGTTCTTTGCGGAAATCGCGGTTCTTGAAACCGAGAGCGAGTTCGGACGCCATGATACGGATACTCCCCTGCCGGAATTTCCGGCGGAATGACCGTAATTACCGGGGGTTCCGCTTGTCAACCACTGAATGAGATTCGGTTGACAATGGACCGGATTCAGGAGGGTTTCTTCCCCCGCATGAGGATCCGGTTGAAAGTGAAAAGATACGGCCGCCGGTCGGGCAGGATCTCCCGGATTCGCTGTGTGTACCGGTCGAGATAGCGGGCGTACAGATCGCCGGAGAGTTTCCGCTGGTAGTCCGTGAGCAGCGTTCCCCGGTACCACTCGACGACATCGTCCCGGGACCGGAGTTCGTGTTCGTAGATCTTCATCATCACCTGCCGGTGGATGAAGCCGAGGTCGTACAGGATTTCCGCATACTCCTCGGACCTGAGCACCGGAAAGGCCAGATGCCAGCCGCCGAGGGCCGTCCGGAAGGGCTCTTCCCGCGCCACTTCGGCGCTCGCCAGCGAGGCCGGGGTGAGGTGGTTGGCCGGGACCTGTATGGCGAGGACGCCGCCCGGTTTCAGGGCATCGTAGAGCCGCCGCAGGAGGCCCGGGTGGTCGCCGGTCCACTGGATGGCCGCGTTCGAGACGATCAGGTCGTATTCGGACCGGGGCGCGAAGGTGGCGAGGTCGCCTAGCTCGAACCGGAGCCCTCCGCCGGCGAACTGGCGGGCCTTTTCCAGCATGGCGGGGGAGTTGTCGATGCCGACGGTCTCTGCCGCCTGCGAGGCTTCGTGAAAGAGCCGGGTGGGCTCGCCGGTCCCGCAGCCGAGATCGGCGGCTTTTCCGCCCGGAACGATCTCGATCAGGGCGAGAAGATCGTAGAACGGCCGCGCCCGTTCCTGCTTGAACTTTTCGTACTGGGAGGGGTTCCAGGGGTCAGATGTCTGGCCGCTCATGGCCGCAAGTGTAGACGGAAACCGTCAGTTCACCACGTTCTCCGGCTTTCCGGCGAAAAACGCCCGGAGGTTCCCGGCGGTCGTTTCCATGATCCGGTGGAGCGCTTCCTCGCTGTTGAAGGCGTTGTGCGGGGTGATGATGACGTTGGGGAGCTTGAGCAGTGCGTGGTTGTGAACGAGCAGTTCGAGCTGCTCGCGGTCGTAGTTCTCGGAGAGGACTTCCCGCTCCTCGAAGATCGCTTTTTCTTCTTCCAGTACGTCGAGGCCTGCGCCGCCGATCTGGCCCGATTTCAGGGCGGCAAGCAGCGCCTTCGTGTCCACGAGCATGCCGCGGGCCGTGTTGATGAGCAGAGCACCCCGTTTCATGCGGGCAATGGACCGTTCGCCGATCAGGTGGTGGGTCTTGGGGGTATAGGGACAGTGCAGCGTCACGACGTCGGATACTGCGAGAAGTTCCTCGAACGGGATGTACTTGAAATCCATGGCCGCCGAGAGCCGGTCGTCAGGGTGCTCGTCGAATGCCCGGACGTGCATGCCGAACGCCTTGCCGATGCGAATGACGTGGGAGCCGATACGTCCTGTGCCGACGACACCGAGAGTCCGGCCCCTGAGGTCGAAGCCGCAGAGCCCGTCGCGGGAGAATTCACCTGTCTTCGTGCGCTGGAAGGTGAGGGCGATCCGGCGGGAGAGGGCGAGGATGAGTCCGAATGTGTGCTCGGCGACGGTGTTCGAGCCGTACGATGGCACGTTGGCGACGGTCACACCGCGCTCCCGGCAGGTCTTGAGGTCGATGTGGTCGAAACCCGTGGAACGGGTGGCGATCAGCTTGAGGCGGGGGAGAGCCGTGAGGACTTCCGCCGTAACCTTGGAGACGATGAATACCGAGACCGCTTCGGCATCCGCCGCTTCGGGGGCGGTCCCGGGTGTCAGGGGGCCGGAGACCAGCCGGACATCGAGCCCGGAGAGCAATTCCTCCAGGACCGGCCGTTCATGTCCGGTAACTTCGTAAAGGACGGTCTTCGCCATGACGGCGAAAGCTACCTGATCCCCAGCGATTTTTCAGCTTCCAGAACGACCTGGAGCCCTTTCATCACCGAATCGGGATTGAGGGAGATCGAGTCGATTCCGCGTTCCACGAGAAAGCGGCAGATCTCGGGATAGTCCGAAGGCGCCTGCCCGCAGATGCCGATAGGCCGGCCGCCCTTCTTCGCCCCCTCGATGGCGGCCGCGAGCATCCGCTTCACCGGCTCCAGACGTTCGTCGAACAGTCCGCTCACGATGGCCGAATCCCGGTCCACGCCGAGCGTGAGCTGGGTGAGGTCGTTGGAGCCGATCGAAAACCCGTCGAAAATCTTCGCGAAAAGATCGGCGGCGATGACGTTCGAGGGGATCTCGCACATCACATACACCTCGAGGCCGTTCTCTCCCTGACGGAGCCCATGCTTCGCCATCTCGTCGATGACTTTTCGGCCTTCGTCCGGGGTCCGGCAGAACGGGACCATGATCTTGAGGTTCGTGAGCCCCATCTCCTCCCGGACCCGCCGCAGGGCGAGGCATTCGAGCCGGAAGCCTTCCCGGTATTTCTCGTGGTAGTAGCGGGAGGCGCCGCGGAATCCGATCATCGGGTTCTCCTCCGCTGGCTCGAATCCCCTCCCGCCGAGAAGGTTGGCGTACTCGTTGGTCTTGAAGTCCGAAAGACGCACGATCACCGGCCGGGGATAGAACGCCCCGGCGATCATCCCGACCCCTTCGGCCAGCCGGTCCACGAAAAATGCCGTCCGGTCCTGTTCGTATCCCCGAGTGAGCCGGGCGATCTCGTCCTTCGCTGCGGCGTCCGTCAGCCGGTCGAAATGGATGAGGGCCATCGGGTGCACGCGGACGTATTCGTTGATGATGAACTCCTCGCGGGCGAGGCCAACGCCGTCCACGGGCATCATGGCGGTTTTGAGCGCCTGCTCGGGATTGGCGACGATGCAGTGGACCTTGGTCCGGGGGCGGGCGAGTCCGGCGAGATCGACGGTGGACCGGCTGAACTTGAGCAGTCCTTCGTACACGTGACCTTCCTCGCCATCGGCGCAGGAAACCGTCACTTCCTGCCCGGTCTTGAGAATCGCCGTCCCGTCGCCGGTTCCGACAATGCAGGGGACACCGAGCTCCCGGCTGATGATGGCAGCATGGCAGGTGCGGCCGCCGCGGTTCGTGACAATGGCGGCAGCCTTCTTCATGACCGGTTCCCAGTCGGGGTCGGTCATGTCGGCGACGAGGATTTCTCCCTGCCGGAAGGCAGGCAGCTCGGCCACCGAGCCGATGACCCGGGCCTTTCCGGAGCCGATCAGCGCGCCGACGGCACGTCCGGTCGCCAGCACCCTGGCGCGTTCATCGAGACTGTAGGTAACGAGCTCGCTCCCCTTGCGGTTCGCCTGCACGGTTTCCGGACGCGCCTGTAGAATAAACAGCTCGCCGGTCCGCCCGTCGCGTCCCCATTCGATGTCCATCGGTGTGTCGCGCTTGTGACGGGCGGTGTAGTGCTCCTCGATGATGCAGGCCCAGCGCGAAAGCTGAAGCACGTCGGCGTCGCTCAGGGACAGCCGCTCGCGGTCTACCTTCGAGACTTCCACGTCCCGGGTGCGGCGGGTCCCCTGGCCGGCATAAACGAGTTTGAACTGCTTGGCCCCGGCCTTGCGGCGGAGGATGGCGTTCTTACCCTGTTTCAGGGTGGCCTTGAGGACGAGGAACTCGTCCGGGTCCACCTTTCCGGAGACGACATTCTCCCCGAGCCCCCACGCGCTCGTCAGGAACACGACGTCCCGGAACCCCGACTCGGTGTCGAGGGTGAAAATGACGCCTGCGCTGCCGAGATCGGAGCGGACCATCTGCTGCACGACGATCGAAAGCCGGACCTGCGAATGCTTGAACCCCTTGTTCACCCGGTAGCTGATGGCCCGGTCCGTATAGAGGGAGGCAAAGCAGCTGGAGCACGCCGAAAGGAGATCGGCTTCGCCCCGGACGTTCAGGAATGTCTCCTGCTGACCCGCAAACGAGGCGTCAGGCAGATCTTCGGCCGTCGCCGATGAGCGGACGGCGACGTCGAGGTCGGCGGCGCCAGCCCGCTTGGAAAGCTGGCGGTAGGCTTCGAGGACTTCGTTCCTGACCGCTTCCGGCAGCGGCGTTTCGCGGATCAACGCCCGGATCGCCGTACCCCGCTTCGCCAGTTCGGCGACATCACGGGTATCGAGCCCTTCAAGAATGCCGTTGAGCTTCTTTTCGACGGGCCCCTCGATGAGGGCCGAGTAGGCGTCGGCAGTGATAGCGAAGCCGGGCGGGACCTTTACTCCCTTTACGCCCAGTTCGCGGACCATTTCACCGAGGGAAGCGTTTTTGCCGCCCACAAGCGGCACGTCGGCGATGGAAATTTCCTCGAACCAGCGGATGAAACGGGCCATGGTAAACCTCGGTAGAAGGGAGAAAACCGGCAGCCTGCCGGGGGAATCATGGAAAGCGTAGGGAGTATAGAACGATCCGCCGATGACGGGGATCATAGGTCCTGCCGGGTGCAAAGGTGTTCAATCGTATCACTCGATTGACCGTGCTATTTTGGGACGGGACCGGAAAGGGTGGCGAAATCGAGGGGAAGTGCCGTGATCCGTCTGCTGCTCACAATCTGGCAAAAACTGATGGACTGGCTGAGCCCGGGTGGTTCCCGGCCACCCGCAAGAGCTGCGCCTGCTGCCGGTTCCGGGCCTGAAATAAAAAGGGCTGAGCCTCCCGTATCGGCAACTCCCGGTTCTGGGGCCCGTGCCCGCAGGCCGAGGACCAGACTTGGTGACGCCGAGCCTTACCGGAAGCCGCCACCTCCCCCAGGATCTACAGAAAAATCGGTAGTTTCTCCGGATGTCTCGGCGGGTGTTCACCTGTTCGATCTGTTCGTGCGTGACCCCTGGACGGTATTTTTCCGGCTGACGCCGGGGACCGCCGAAAGTTCCGGTAAATTCTGGGCCGTCGTGGAGGCTGGCATGGACGGAGAACTCTGGACTGAACTCTACCGGGAACCTGTCGAAACCGGCAGTTCGGGAATTTATCTCCGGGTGACTCGTCAGGACTGCCTGCTTCGGGTGGTGATCCTCCGGGAGGGAGCAAGCCGGAACACTACGGCTGCGATGAGCCGCGTCGTCCGGATTCCGAGAGCGGCCCCGGGTTTGGAGCCGCTACGTTACGGTTCTGCAGGCGTGGAATCCGGAACCCGTCCGGGTCTCCGGATGATCGAGATGCCGCTTCCCGATGAAACCGTCCGGATCAGTTCGAGAGAGCTCCTGAAACGCCGGCGGTCGCACCGGATCGAAGCCGGCGATCTGTCGCTTTCAGGCCTCAGTGGACGGCGGTCAGGGTCGCGGGCTTCGTGACGGCTGACTCCGGAAAATCCGGGGACTCCCTGATGCTCGTCCTGCACGCGCATCTGCCGTACGTGCGGCATCCGGAACTTCCGGAATATCGTGAGGAAACCTGGCTCTTCCAGGCGGTGGTCGACTGTTATGTGCCGCTGATTGCCTCGTTCCGCAGCCTGCTGGGCAGCGGCGTTCCGGTCCGTGCCGCATTGTCTCTCAGTCCCACGCTGCTGGAGATGTGGGCTGATCCGCTGCTCGGCGAAAGGTTCCGGACCTATCTGGAACGGCAGCAGGTGTTCGGCGGAGAGCTTCGGCGCCGCTACAAAGGCTCGCCGTTCGCCGAGGCCGTCGTCCATCAGTGTGAGCATCTGGAAATGGTCCGGGGGTTCTTTGCCGGGACATCGCTGGAATCCGTGCTCCCGGCCTTTGGGGAACTTGAGAGCCGCGGCGCACTGGAACTGTTCACGACATCGGCGACACATGCATTCCTCCCTGCCTTTGCATCCTGCCCCGGGGCGCTGAAGCGGCAGATTGAGGTGGGGCTCAGGGTATTTGAACGCCATACAGGACGCAGATCGCGGGGCTTCTGGCTCCCCGAGTGCGCGTACTTTGAGGGGCTCGACGTTCTGCTGGCAGAACAGGGCGTTGAATGGACGTTTGTGGATGCTCACTCGCTGAGGAACGCTTCGTCGTTCGTGGAGTTCAATAAGGGCGGCGCGGCCTTATGCCCTTCCGGTGCCGTGGTGTTCGGCCGCGACGAGGCGACGGCCCGTCAGGTCTGGAGCGCCGAGGATGGATTCCCGGCGGCCCCCGTTTACCGGGATTACCACCGGGATGTGGGATACGAACTCCCGGAAGCAGAAATTGTTCCGTTTCTGTGGGGTGGTGTCGGGCGGGGCATGACCGGATTCAAGCTGAACCGGATCGCCGGAGTATTGAGAGATACAGAAGCCTATGATCCAGTGGCTGCCGCCGAGCGGGTGAATGAGCAGGCTGCCGAGTTCGCCAGGCTTCTCAAGAGCCGGGGACTGGTTACAGCCCTCTACGATGCGGAACTGTTCGGACACTGGTGGCACGAAGGTCCTCTCTGGCTCGAGGCGATGCTCCGGGAACTGGACGTTGCGGGTATCCGGGCGGTGAGTCCTGGCGACTGGCTCCGGGAGGCCGGTCCGTTTCCTGTGCTTGAACCCGGTGGAGGAAGCTGGGGGGAGGGGGGCTATGGTGCCATGTGGCTGAACCCGTCGAATGACTGGGTGCTTCCTGAACTCCTTGCTGCCGAAAGGAGGCTCGAAACACTGGAATGCCCGCAATCGCCGGAGTTCCGGAGGGCGTTCGCCCAGGCCGTCCGGGAACTGATGCTGGCCGAGGCTTCCGACTGGCCCTTCATGCTGACGAACGGAACCTGCGCGGTTTATGCTGAACGGCGGGTCCGGGAGCATCTTGGGAATTTTTACGGGCTTCTGTCCCAGATCAGTGACGGGGCCTTGACTCCGGATTATCTGGACAGGCTGGAACACCAGAATCCGCTTTTTGCGGCCGGGGAAGTCTTGGCCCGGCCGGAGCGGCGTGGAGACAGCTGATGGCGATTCATTCGACTCTGGCGGTGGTCCTCGCAGGCGGGGCTGGCTCCCGCCTGAAGCCGCTGACCAACAATCGTGCCAAACCGGCCGTGCCGTTCGCCGGTCACTACCGGCTCGTGGATTTCGTACTGTCGAATCTGGTGAACTCCCAGATCTTCCGGATGATGGTGCTCACGCAGTACCAGAGCTACTCTCTGGTCCGGCATCTGGCCCGCGGGTGGACGTTTTCCTCCCAGCTCAGCCAGTTCTGCGAGATCATTCCGGCGACGGAAGGGCAGAGCAAGGGCTGGTATCTGGGGTCCGCCGACGCCCTTTGGCAGAACCTCCAGTATATCCGGCGTGACCGGCCGAAATACGTCGCAGTGTTCGGCTCCGACCATATCTACCGCATGGACATCCGCCAGATGATCCAGGAACACGAGCGCTCGGGCGCCGACGTGAGCGTGGCAGCGATTCCTCAGCCGCGCAGCGAATCCCATCAGTTCGGATGCATGGCCGTGGATGGTACCGGCCGGATCGTGAATTTTGTGGAGAAGCCGCCCGATCCGCCTGCCATGCCGGACCGGCCGGACATGTCGCTCGTTTCCATGGGGAACTATATCTTCAACCTTGCGGTTCTGGAGAAAATGCTGACGACGGACGCCTCCGATTCCGCCAGTGCCCACGATATCGGCAAAAACCTTCTTCCCCGGTGGGTGAATGAACTTCATCTCCATGCCTACGACTTCTCCCGGAACATCGTTCCCGGCAGTACGCCGAACGAGCTGGGGTACTGGCGTGACGTGGGGACGATCGATTCCTACTGGAAGTCGTCGATGGACCTGGTTCAGGTGAGCCCCGAGTTTAACCTGTATAACCACGAGTGGCCTATCATCACGGCGCACGAGAACTATCCGCCTTCCAAGTTCGTGTTCGCCGACCGGGAATCCTCCCGTATCGGCGTTGCAACGGATTCTCTTGTGTGTGACGGCGTGATTGTTTCAGGCGGCCACATCGACCGCTCGATTCTGAGCCCCAAAGTCCGGATCAACTCCTACAGTACGGTTTCGGAGTGCATCGTCTTTGAAGGGGTGGACGTGGGGCGCCGGTGCCGGCTCCGGAAGACTATCGTCGACAAGAACGTCCAGATCCCCCCGGATACCGTGATTGGGTACGACCTCGAAAGCGACCGGGCGAGGGGTTTCACGGTGACAGATAGTGGAGTGGTCGTCGTGCCGGCGGGTGCGACGTTTAAATGAATCCCGTCCGGCTCTGTTTCCTCTGGCACATGCACCAGCCGCTCTACCGGATGCCGGGAGAGCGGGAATGCTTTGCGCCGTGGGTCCGGCTGCACGGGATCAGGTCCTACTACGATTTCGCCCGGCTGCCGGAACTGCTGCCCCGGCTCCGCTGGACGGTGAATCTGGTGCCTTCCCTGATCGAGCAGATCGACGCCTATGGAGAAGGTGCGACGGATTCGTTCCGGGAGGCCGGACTGATACCGGCAGCCGATCTCGCCCCGTCGCACCGCCGATTCCTGCTCCGGAATTTTTTCTCGGCGCATCCGGAGCAGATGATTGGCGGATCCCCGCGGTATCTGGAACTGCTGAAAAAGCGTGACGAAGCCGTCGCAACGATCGGTGAGGCCGAAGCCTGGCGGACTTTTACCGATCAGGATTTCCGGGATCTGAAGGTGCTGTTCCGTCTCTGCTGGTTCGGCTTCGCCGCGGCAAACGATTACCCGGAGATCGGCGCGTGGCGGAAGCGTGACCGGGGGTTTTCTGACGCCGACAGCGGACGGGTCGATGAAATCGAGCGGGAAATCCTCGGCAAGCTCGCGGGCTTGTACCGGGCGAACTGGGATTCGGGAAAAACGGAGATTTCGGCGACACCATACTATCACCCGATCCTGCCGCTCCTGATCGATTCGGAGGCTGCACGGGAAGCGATGCCGGAGGCGGTTCTGCCTGCGCGATACGGAAGCGAGGCGGAGGCCCGCCTTCAGGTCAGTCAGGCTCTGGACTTCATGGAGCGGCGGTTCGGGAGGCGCCCCGAAGGAATGTGGCCGGCCGAAGGGTCCGTATCCCAGCGGGCGGCAGAACTGTTCGCCGAAGCAGGCGTCCGGTGGATCGCCACGGACGAGGAGAACCTCTACCGTTCGGGCCTCGAGGAATCCGGAGAGCCTGGGATCACGGGCCCGTGGATTGCGGGCAAGCCGGGGAACGATCTCCGTATTGTCTTTCGTAACCGGGAGCTTTCTGACCGGATCGGCTTCCGGTACGCCCGGCGGCCGGTGGCGGAAGCCATTGACGATCTTTGCGGAACGGCCCGTGACATTATCGCACGGAGCACCCGGGCCAAGCCGGTAGTGTTCGTGATTCTGGACGGAGAGAATCCGTGGGAAACCTATCCCGAAGCTGGATGGCCATTCCTCAAGGAACTGTCGGACCGGATCGCCGTCGATGGGGGGATCGAACTCCTCACGGTCTCCGAGGCCGCAGCCCTCCAGCAGGAGGACCCGCCGCGCATTGACAGGCTTGCGGCCGGCAGCTGGGTGAACGGCCGGTTCTCGATCTGGACGGGGGGGCCCCAGAAGAACGCCGCCTGGGAAGCCCTGAATGTCACAAGGCAGGCGCTCTGGGCCGATGCGGCGGCTTCGGATAACAGCCGCGCCCTTCAGGCGATACTGGCAGCCGAGGGCAGTGACTGGTTCTGGTGGATGGACGGTCAGTTCGCCACTGAGCATCGCCGGAACTTTCATGACCTGTTTCAGGCACATCTCACGGCTGCCTGGGAAGCCATGGGCAGGAAGCCGCCGCAAGGTCTGCTCGAAAGGTTCCGGCTCATCGACAAGTTCCAGTGGGCGGCTTCCATTCCCCGGGCCCGGGTGGAGGGCCAGATCGACGGTCTTGAGAACAGTTATTTCGAATGGGCGTCGGCCGCACGTTTTCACTGGGATGAGATCCGGTCGGGAGGGACCATGGCACTGGGGAAAGAACCGGTGGATACGGTCTATGCCGGGTTTGCGGTCGATGGCGCGCTCCTGTTCCGCTGCGATGGCCCGACAACGGCACCGGACGAGCTTGAAATCCTGACGGGAGAAGATTTTTCCGCCCGGACGGTCCTCAAAGCCCCGGCCTATTCGGTGCTGGATTCCGGTGGACGGAAAACCCTCGCCGTTTTCAGGCGGGTGATCGAGGGCCGGATGGAACTCAATCAGGGCTCGTTCCTGCCGGATGCCCGCTTCCAGTTCCGGCTGAGACTTAAGTACGGGAGCGAATGGACGGAGACGCGTGCCATCCGTCTTCCCGTCCCGGTGGGCATCCACAGGCTGGATGGCTGGAGCGTCGTCTAGAATCCCGCCATGTCGGAATACCGCCGGAATCCATTCACCGGATTGTGGGTGCTCATTGCCCCCGAGGCGTCCGTGCGCCCCAGACGCCGGGAGACCCTGATTGCGCGAACGCCGGAAGCCGACTGTCCTTTCTGCCCGGGTGCCGAGCAGGTATGCGGAAACGATATTTATGCGCTCCGGACGCCGGGCCTGCTTGCCGGATCGCCCTGGTCCCTCCGGGTTATTGCCAACCGGCTGCCGCTGCTCAGGATCGAGGCTCGCCCTTTTCATTCCGCCGATGGAGAGCGGCAGGATGGGCTCGGTGTCCATGAAGTGGTGATTGAGACTCCCCGTCACGATCTCTCGTTCGTGGAGTATCCAATTGAACTGGCAGCCGATGTCATCGGCTCCTGGCGGGACCGGATTCGTGATCTCATGAACGACATGCGCATGAACTATTTTCTGGTTCACCGGACAGAAGGCCTAGCCCGGCAGAGTCATCCGCATTCACAACTTCTGGCTTTCCCGGTCTCTGCCGCAATCCTCGCGGGATATCCCTCTGCCTGGGCAAAGGAAGAGTACGGTCCCCATCCCGCGCAGCGCCGGATTCTCGCTTATCAGGGCTGGACTGCCTACATGGAGTATGCTCAGCCGCATCCGTTCGAAGTCCAGATTTCGCCGCAGGATATCCAGACGGATTTTCTCGGACTACAGGATCTTCGTCCGCTCGCGGCGGTGGTCCGGGACATATGGCGGCGGCTATCGCTGGCACTGGCGGGAACGCCGGTCCGCCTCGTGCTGAGATACGAACGGGCACCGGGCTCCGTGCCCCCCGGGCACCGGTGGCGGATCTCGCTCCGGCCCGAGCTTGAGATGTTTTTGCCAGAGGAACCGGAAACAGGTATCTGCATCAACCCGGTTCCGCCGGAAGAAGCCGTGCAGGTAATTCGGGCCCTTCCCGAAAAAGAGAGCCTGCCCGACTCGGGATACCTGCTCCCGCTGGAGTAAACCTCGCCGCGATGAAAATCTGGATGGTGTCATCCGAATGCTCCCCGTGGGCCAAGTCGGGCGGCCTCGGAGACGCAGTTTCCGCGCTTGCCCGCGAGTTGGCCCGGTCAGGGCACGAAGTCCGGGTGTTTCTGCCAGGCTACGGAAGCATCCCGCGGGAACCGTTCGATTTTCATGACGGCTACCTCCGCGTCCCGTTAGGCGCCGATATCGAACCTGTCGAGTTGCGTTCGCAGGAAACGGATGAGGGACTCATCGTTACGCTGGTAGAAAATCCGGACCTCTTCGGAAGGCAGGGATTGTATGGAGATTCGCATGGGGAATACCTCGATAACGATCGCCGATTCGTATTTTTCTCCCGCGTAGTGGCGGAACTGGCCGCCAGGGACCGCCCCGATATTCTGCACGTTCACGACTGGCAGGGGGCTCCGGCGCTGTTTCTCATGCGTTATGCGCTGAGCGCCAGCGGTATGAGGCCGGCGGGTGCGCTGTCGGTTCATAATGCCGGCTATCAGGGCTCCTTTGCGCCGGGATCACTCGGCTGGCTCTCACTCCCGGAAGAAAAGCTCCGGCCGTATTTGAACGGAGGGCCACTCGAGTTTTATGGCCGGTTCAACTTCTTGAAAGCAGGACTCCTGTCGGCCGATGTTGCCAACACCGTCAGTCCATCCCATGCCCGGGAAACACTGACCCCCGAGCTCGGTTTCGGCCTTGACGGAGTGTTCCGGAGTCTCGGCGACCGGTACTCAGGCATTGTGAACGGCATCGATACGGACGCCTGGAACCCGGAGAGCGACCGGTATCTCGGCATTCGGTACGGACCGGAGACGCTGGGGCGGAAACCGGAGATCCAAAACGAACTGTGCAGGCGGTTTGCTATTCAGCCGGCGGGTCCGGTGTTCGGTCTGATCGGGCGGCTCGTCTGGCAGAAGGGGATTGATCTGGTTCTGGAGGCAATCCCCCAGGCACTGGAGGGCGGTGCGGCTCTCGTGGTTCTTGGTACCGGCGAACGCGATCTGGAAGACCGGCTGCGTGGCCTGTCGGGTCGGTATCCCGGCCGGGCTGCCGTTCATATCGGTTTCAGCGAAGAACTGTCCCATCTCGTGACGGCCGGAGCCGATTTCATGCTCGTGCCGTCACGGTATGAGCCCTGCGGACTGGTCCAGATGCAGGCGATGCGGTACGGAACGCTGCCAGTCGCTCACCGGACCGGCGGACTCGCCGACACGATTTCCGATCTGGACCGGCTGCCGGAGGATGGTACCGGTTTCCTTTACGACGGAACGTGGCCGGAAGCACTCGCTGCGACGCTTCGGCGGGCCATGGAAGTCTATTCGGCCGAACCGGCAAGGCTCAGGGCCGCCCGGCTCCGGGCCATGCGGCAGGATTTCTCGTGGGGCCGTTCGGCCCGGGAGTACGAACGTCTGTACGAACGTGCGCTCTCAATGCGCTGAGCGGGGCCCGGTCAGCTCCGGAACTCCTCGGTCTGAGTCATGGACGCGGGCAGGTACATCCGGGAAACGTAGTCGATCACCATCCGGTCGGCATTGTAACGCCAGCCGAGGGTTTTGAGTGCATCCTTCACCATGCCGAGCCACCGGATTGGAATATTCTGTGCATCGCGGTCGTAGAACAGGGGCACGACCCGGGTTTCAAGCACCCGCATGAGATCCTCGCCGTCCCTCCGGTCCTGAATATCAGGATTCGCATGGGTGAGCCCTTCGCCGAAGGCGAAGCCGTTACGGGTATCCCAGGCTTCGGCCCACCAGCCGTCCAGAATCGAGCAGTTCAGGGTAGCGTTGAAAATCGCCTTCTGGCCGCTCGTGCCGCAGGCCTCAAGGGGACGCCGCGGGGCGTTCAGCCACAGGTCGCAGCCCTCGAGCAGATGGCGTGACACGTTCATGTCGTAGTCTTCGAGAATGACCAGATGATCCCTGAGGTCGGGGTCGCGCGAGAGCTCCACGAGGTGACTGATGACGTCCTTGGCCGGCGTGTCCTGCGGGTGAGCCTTTCCGGCAAAGATGATCTGCACGGGGCGCTGTGGATTTCGCACGAGCCGCTTCAGCCGGTCAACGTCTGCAAAGAGCAGGGTGCTTCGCTTGTAGAGGGCGAACCTGCGGGCGAAGCCGATCGTAAGCGCCTCGGGATTCAGGCGCCGCGGAGTGCCGGGCCGGTTCAGGCGCTCATGCCGCCGGGTCATCCGGCGCTCCAGAAACTCAAACAGGCGACGCTTTAGGGCAACCTTCATCTGCCACAGTTCGACATCGTCGATGTTGTCGACGAGCCGCCACCGGCGTGGATCGCACTGGTGGGTAAGCCAGTCGGTGCCGAGATAATCCCGGTAGATCTGGTCCATCTCGTTGGCGAGCCAGGTATTCACGTGGACGCCGTTCGTGATGTGACCGATGGGGATCTCGTTGGTGCGACGGTCAGGCCAAAGGACGCGCCACATTCGCCGCGAAACTTGCCCGTGGAGCGAGCTCACGGCGTTCGCCCGGCCCGAGAGCTTCAGGGCGAGGACCGTCATGCAGAACTCTTCGCCATTGTTAAAGGGGTCCGTACGCCCAAGACCGAGCAGCTCCCGGTCACCGATGCCAAGCCGCCGCTGGAGGCCGTGCAGATAGTGAAGCACGGTGTCCGGCGGGAACCGGTCGTGCCCGGCTTCAACCGGCGTGTGGGTCGTGAAGACAACCTTTTCGGCGATTTCCTGGGAAGCCTGCTCGAAATGCAGGCCGGTTTCTTCCATCCGTTCGGCGATGGCCTCGAGGATGGCGAAGGCCGAATGGCCTTCGTTGAGGTGCAGCACGCCCGGCCGGATTCCAATAGCCCTCAGGGCCCGGTAACCACCAACGCCCAGGACGACTTCCTGCCCGATGCGCGTCAGCTTGTCGCCGCCGTAAAGGCGCATGGCAAGCGTGGAGGCGCCTGCCCCCGTGGCTTCCTGAACGTCGAGGAGGACCAGCTTGGCACGGCCCACGTCGGCCAGCCAGACGTGGGCAGTAAGCGTTTCGCTGTTCACAGGAATCGTAACCGTCACGGGCTTTCCGTCCCGTTCGACCCGCCGGATGGCGACGCGGTTCACGTCCAGGGGGTGATAGACTTCGGTCTGCCGGCCTTCACTGTCGATCTGCTGTGTAAAGTAGCCCTCCCGGTAGAGGAGGCTTATTCCGTAGATGGGCACGCCGAGATCGGAACAGCTCTTGAGGTGATCCCCTGCCAGGACGCCGAGGCCGCCTGAATAGATCGGAATGGATTCGTGGATGCAAAACTCGGGGCTGAAATAGGCAACCGGTGCCGAGCTGAGGCCGGGAGCGTTCCAGGAGGTCCAGTGGTTATCGTCTTCGAGATACTGGCTCAGGGTGCGTTCGGCGTGGGCAACGCGGGCCAGAATGTGGGCATCGCTCTCAATGGTCTGGAGTTTCTCAGGGCTCACGTCCTTGAGAAACGCCACGGGATTGTGGTTCACCTGACGCCAGAGCCTGAGGTCAATGGCCCGGAATACGTCGTCCAGTTCATCGCTCCAGCTCCAGTGAAGGTTCGACGAGAGCTGGGTGAGTCGGGTCCGCAGGTCAAGCACGGGAAAAGCCCTTTCGGGAACTGGGCGATTCAATACCCGTGCCGTGCGGCATTGTCCACGTCCGGCCGGCAGTCAGGAGAGGGCAGGGAGGGGGACGCCTACTTGGTGCCCAGTTCCTGAATAAGGGCCGGGACCATCCAGGTCCCGACATAATACAGCATGTAGGCAAAGAAGGTCGCCCACACGAGCACCATGACGAGCGGCATGCGCCCTTCGCTGGAGTAGTTGAACTCGACCTTGCCGTGGCCGGGATCCGTCGGGCCATGGTCCTTGGGGTGTTCATGGTGGGGGTGAGGCGGGTGCTTGTCGCTCATGGCATCACTGCTTTCGTTCGAGATTGAACAGGTCGTATTTCGGCTTTTCCGATTCGCGGAAATCCCCGTTCAGAACAGACCAGACAAGAAAGATCAGGGCGGCGCCGAGGCCGGACCCGATGACAACGGCGAAGAACAGGACGTACTGTGTTGAATCCACTCCGCAATAGAAACAGCCAGGTACGGCCGCCTCGCGCAGGGCAAGAAGGGCCGGGTTCATTCCAGCTCCTCCCGTTCGAACAGGACCATCTTGGAGCTTTCGACTGCCTCAAACTGGCCCTTGAAATAAGCCCAGGCGACTACGGACAGCCAGACGGCAACGGCGAAGACGTAGGCGATTCCGGCCGCCGTCATGTAAGCCGTCATGTCGGGGGCGAGAACGAGATAGCCTACTGCCAGCGCGACCCCGATGAGGCTCAGCTTCAGCAGACTGAACACAATCCGGAAACCGGTGCTTTCTGCGCGGGATGGGTTCTGCTCGTTCATGGTAGCCTCCCCCGGTTCACCGGCTGGCCGTGAGGAGCGGGTCCGGCCTGCCGCCGTTAGGCAGCCAGGAACCGAGCCACTGAACATACGCAACAATGGCTATGCCATCGGCATTGGGTTTGTAGGCAGGTTCCAGCCGGTAGGTGTACTTTGGCGCTTCGCGCCCCTCGGCGGATGCACGTTCGGCATCATCGCTCTTGAAGAAGTCGATGGCGTCATTCGCCTCCTCCTTCGTATAAGTGCACTCGGTGGTCCGGCACATGGAACTGCCGTCGTCCCGGAATATCCAGAACCGGTCAGTCTTGTCGAAGAACCAGGCATAGGCAGGCATCACGCTGCCCGGGACCACATCACGAGGCCTGAAGAAATGTGCAAAGTGCCAGTCGTTGCCGTACTTCTTGCCGACCCGGATAAGGTCGGGGCCGACGCGCCGTGTGCCGAACAGCTGCGGGAGCTGCATGTCGTTTTCATACTCCCCGGCAGTCGAGACGGCGCCGTAGTAAAGCGACTCGTTCGATACGGGACGGATGAACTGGCTGTGGCAGTGCCAGCAGGCCTCGCTCTTGTAGATTTCCTTGCCACGGATGACGGCCGCCTTGTACTCCTCCGCACTCGAGAAATAGCCTTCAAACTCGTAAGGCACCTTGTCCATTTCACCTACGATGCTCTTGGTGTTGTTCGATACCATGAGCCACGGAGCAAGACCGGTGGTCAGGAAGCCGAACGTGAACATGGTGATGCCGCCGACGAGAAAGATGAAGTTGAAGCGTTCCATGATGTCTCCTTGAGTTCTCCGGATTTCAGGCGGTCGCGGGCACCGGAGCGCCGGTGGCAGGGGTGTGCCCGACGGTCACGGGCTGCCAGTTCATGGGGACGTCGCTATCCAGTGGGACGTAAACGAGATCACCCTGAACCTCGGGACCCTGCAGCGACTTGTAGAGATTGTACATAAACAGGAACTGCCCCACGACGATGGCCGTACCCGTCAGCGAGCGGGCGAGCCAGAACGGTGCCGATGCCGTGACCGTGTCCACGAACGGGGCCATGCTCTTCCACATGAAGCCTTGAATGAGCCCGGCACAGGTCAGGGAAAAAAACATGAAGGCGAGACCGAGAAAGCTCAGCCAGAAGTGCCACTGGGCAAGCGTGCGGCTGTAAAGCCGGCGTTTCCACATGCGCGGAATCAGATAATAGACCCAGCCGATCGTCCAGAAAGAAAACGTGCCGAACAGCACCATGTGTGCATGGGCTACGACCCAGTCGGTGAAGTGGATGATCGCCTGAAAGGCCAGAGTCACATGGAATGCGCACTGGATGCAGGTGACGAGGTAGAAAAAGGTACCGGTGAGGATCCAGGCATAGGGAATGTTACGGCCCAACTGGGCTGATTCGCCCCGGAAGGTCATCCAGAAGTTGTAGACCACCGTATAGACGACGACGTGAACGCCGACGGAAGCGACGATACCCGCATATTGTGCCCACATGGGGATCGGGCTGAAAAGATAGTGGTGGGTCGAGTTCAGCGGGTAGAAGAAGGCCAGTCCCCAGAATCCGATCAAGGACAGGGAGTGGGAGTAGATCGGCTTATTCAGCACGATCGGGATCAGGTAGTACATCAGGGCAATGCCGATGGGCGTCACGAGCAGACCCACCAGATTGTGAATGAACATGCTGGTGAGGGCTGCGCCGCCTGTGCCCGGGGCGACATACTCCGGCAGGAAATTGCCCATCACATAGTTGAGACCGCTCCAGCCGAGTGCGGCCACGATATACCAGGTACTGACGTAAAGATGCTTTTGCTGGGACTTGATGACCGGCACGATGAAATTGGCCGCCATGAACAGGTAGACAACGACAATGATCGGGTCCATGAACGTCGGGGTTTCGCCCCATTCGAGCGCTTGAGCGTGTCCGCTGAGGATGCCGACGACGGTTCCGGCAATGATTCCGACCCAGCCCCACAGGACGAAGCGGCTTACCTTCGGGCTCCAGACCCGCTGTCCGGTCAGTTTAGGGACTACGTAGTGAAGAAGCCCGATAAAGGCGAACGCCAGCCAAGCATAAGCGACGGCGTTCGTGTGAAGCATTCTTACCCGGCCAGGCGAAAGCCAGGATATTCCGGGGAACGGGTACGCATTGATGAATTGAAGCGAATAGATCAGCCCCGCGAGCAGGGCAACGAGCAGGAAAACCGGTGAGAGTGCCAGGTGCCATTTCACCATGGCGTAATCGACGAGTTGGTCGTCGCTGGCGTAGTAGGGGTTGGCCGTGGATGCAGTCTTGGTATCGCTCATCGGAATGTTTCCTCGGGTTCAGTCTGTCGTTGGCCGGGTCCTGCCGGGTGTTGTCTCAGGGTGCAGGTGTGGTGGCCGCATCCTGCGGCGGGGCGGGGTTCTTCGGGTGGGGGTCGCCGCCTGAGCGCAGGGAAAGGATGTAGGCGACGAGCGACCAGCGCTCTTCCTCGGTCAGGTCGTCCTTGTAGGCGGGCATGGGGGTTCCGCTGATGCCCGTGGTGAAGGTCCGGTAAATGTCGACCGGAGAATCTCCGCCCCGGAGAGGCCCCTTGACGAAGTTGGCCGGGTGGACGCGGAAGCCCCACTGATCGTCGATCTGGTTCGCTGAAGGACCGTCGCCAGCTCCGGTTTCGCCGTGGCACTGGCCGCAGGCCATCTTCTCGTACACCTGCCGGCCGGCAAAAATCTGTTCCGGCGAGTCGAGGCCTTCGGGCGGCAGAGGCAGATTGATCGGAGCCTGGTGGTAGGACTGGTCCTCCCATATCGTCGGGGCAAATGTCTTCAGGTATTCAACCAGCGCGAACCGTTCCCGGTCGGGGATCAGGTGCCAGGCAGGCATGCTGGTGCCGATCACGCCGGCCGTCAGCGTACGCATCAGGTCAGTATTCGTCGGGAGTGCGCCGTTCGGCGTCGAACGGAACTTGAACACACCGTCCCGGAAGTCCCGGGGCTTGGGATTCAGCCAGCGGGCAGCGGGGCCTCGCCCGTCGCCATTCACACCGTGGCATCCCACGCAGTGACGCGCATAGAGGGCTTCCCCCGTCTTCAGCAATTCGGCTTTCTCGATCTGTGACAGGCGGGTTTTGTCGGGAGCTCCATACTGGGCGTCAGCCCTGTTCCCATGCGCGGCGACGAGGGCTGCGGCAACGATGCCGGCTCCCGCCAGCAGGGCGGAACGGCGCGGATTGAATCGGGTCGCTCTCACGTATCGGCTCCTTGGCTGTTCAGGTCTGTGCTGGGGGAAACTGCCGCGCGCCGGCGAAGCTTTTGGGTTTCGCCTGCATAAGCCATTTCCTTTTTCTGGTTCTTGTTGAGAGACACCGCCCAGACGAGGCTAAGGGCGGCCGGGATGTGGAACGCAGGCACCAGCTCGGGATGTCCGTAGATTCGTTTGGCGACGATCCCGGCGGTAATTAACGCCAGAAAGCAGAGAACGGACAGGACTTTCCAGAAGGTCTGCATCATGAGTTCCGTCAGCTTTACCGGCCTGGAGCGCCCTTTGCTCCGGAAGCCGCCACCCGGTGGTCCATTAATTAGTAGGAGTTCATCGAAGACTTTATGACGGAGGTCAGACTTGATCCTCATCATTCAGAATAAATTGGGAAGGGTGCCGGATGGGCGTCCACGGAGTGAATGTCGTGAGCGAGAGCAAAGTATCGGAATCCCGCAAGAAGGCCGTTTCTGCCAAGGTGGATTGCGCCCTGTGTGGAACCGTCGGGCAGAGCCCTTTCCAGGACCTCCAAAGGCCGGATCTCGAGCGCCTTTCAGAACGGAAAATCCATAACGTCTACCGGCGCAGCCAGTCGCTCTACTACGAAGGCAACCGCCCTACCGGGGTGTTCTGCATCAAGGAAGGGCGAGTGAAGTGTTATCGCCTCGGGCCGGGGGGGCAGCGCCAGATCGTCCGGATCGCCGAACCCGGTGACGTGCTCGGATTCAGTGCCGTCGTCCGCTCTCAGAATCATGCAGAATCCGCAGAGGCACTCGAAGACGCAGTGATCTGCTTCATCCCGAAGGAAAGCTTTACGGCCATGCTGGGGGAACGGCGTGAACTGCTTAACCGGCTTTTTCTGTCGATGCTGAGCGAGAACGAGGAACTCGAAAGCCAGATCGTTTCAATGGCGACAATGAGTGTCCGCGAGCGCACGATCCGGTTACTCGCCCACCTGGCCCGCCATTATCCGCTCGGGGAAAAGTCAGCCGATGGCACTATCTGGATCGATGTTCCTCTGACACGTCAGGAAATGGCGGAAATGATCGGAACGAGTGTCGAGACATTCATACGGATGCTTGCCGACCTGAAAGATGCGGGTGTTCTCACCAGCCGGGGGCGTACGATCGGGGTCCCTGATCTCGTCCGGCTCGAGGAACTTGCCAGCGAAGCAGCCTGAGGTCTCCAGAATTCTTCGGCTCCTGTTTAAAGCTGATGGAAATCAACGCCAGCGGCCGTCAGGTGTGCTTTGATGTCCAGCAGAAAGGACGGGGCGGTGCATGAGCGACAGAACTGCGGGTCCGGTACAGGAATTGGTGATGTACGGCACGACCGACGATTACCGGCACGCCGACAGTGCTGCGGCCACCCCCGTCCATTATCAGCCGGGACAGTTTCTTTTCTACGAAGGGCACAAGCCCTACGGGGTGTATCTCCTGAACGATGGCGCGATAGAACTCTACCGCACAGTGTCCGGCAACCCTCTGGATGAACCGGAATTCCGGTGTGCCGTAGAAGCCAGGATCGACGAGGGGCGGCCGCTGGTGATCGGTGCCCGGCAGCTTCAGGAAGATCAGGCATTCCCCGTGAATGCCCGGGCGCACAGGCGGATCGAGGGTATATTCATTGATCGCACGACCCTGCGGGAGAACCCGGGTCTTCAGGAGTGGCTGTGCCGGTTTTCGGAACGGTCGGGGAGAGCTGGCTGACCTACCGATGGTAACCCGCGCCGAGCCCGGCGGGCATACCGGGGACGGGCTCAAGCGTCAGGGATTCCTTGCCCATCGCTTCGAGCGGATCGTCGGTCCCCGGTAGCGGGACGACCGTAATGCCAACAGCCTTGAGACGGCTGGCGGCTTCGGCACCTAGGAGGAAATCCCTGACATTGAAGGCCCCTTGGGCTTTGGGCGAGCCGGGAAGGGCAGAAAAAACAATTTCCTGCTCATCGCGCCGGGCAATAATATAGGGCACCGCCCGCTGCGCGTTCATTACGGTCGCCATGAAATCTCCGGCATCGGAAGTAATCAGCACATCCGGGGAATATCCGTCCTGAACGATCCGCCGGTGAAGGGATTTCGCTGGTCCTTCGGCAACAGCAACATTGTATCCGCCGAACGCATTCGGTGTTTTAAGCAGCGGCCGGAAGGCGGGGGCCAGATCGGAGGCCAGTGCGACAGTAACAGTTGTGGCAGGATCTGGCTTCTCGCATGACAGGCAGAGCGCAGACAGGATGGCGGCCAGGAGGACTCGTCCGGAGGAATTGAGCCGGCTGGCAGGCATCTGAGGAGAATTCATGAGAAAAGTCTAGCGGCCCGGATACATGCCTGCCAGTACCCTGTGTTTGTTTCCTGCCTGTGCACCCATCGACATTCCCGGCGGGCGTGCTACTTAATCCGCGGCCTTCATCAAAAGGCGGGGAAAGAGGCAGGAAACCAGTAATGGCGCGTTTCAATCATACGTTACCGGCGCGGGTTGTGATCGGAGACGGTGTCTCCCAGACGGTCGGTTCCGAAGCCAAGAAGATGGGTGTCACCAAAGTGCTGCTGGTCTCGGACCGGGGCGTCGAGGCGACGGGCATTCTTAACAAGATATGCGAATCGATAGAGAAGGCCGGTCTCACGGTCGACAAGTATCTCGATGTGCTCCCCAATCCGACGGCCGAGCAGGTGCGGGGCGCAGAGAAGGTTTACAAGGCTGCTGGCTGTGACGGTGTCGTCGCTGTGGGCGGCGGTTCGGTCATGGATGTGGGCAAGAGCGTCCGGATCATGGCAAATCATCCCGGCGATATCATGGATTACGATCTCGGCAAGGGCGGCATGGCGAAGATCACGGCCAATCAGCCGCCGCTCATCTGCCTTGCCACCACGTCCGGAACGGGTTCGGAAGTTTCCGTGGGGGCGATCATCACTGACGACAAGACTCACGTAAAGAAGACGATCGTCAGCCCGTTCGTGGTCCCGACGCTGGCCCTGAACGATCCGATGCTTACGCACGGCCTGCCGCCGTTCCAGACGGCGTCGACCGGCATGGACGCGCTGACCCATGCGATCGAGGCCTACGTTTCGAAGATGGATTCGCCCTTCGGCGGCGCTCTCGCCATCGAAGCCATCCGGATGATCGGCGAGAACCTGCCGCTGGCAGTAAAAGAGCCGACGAACGCCCGGGCGCGTCACAACATGATGTATGCGTCGATGATCGCCGGTATCGCATTCTCCCAGAACAATCTGGGTGCGGTGCACGCACTGGCTCACCAGCTCTCGACCGAATTCGGGTTCGCGCACGGATTCGCCAACGCGCTGATGCTCGTTCCGGTGATGAAGTACAATCTGCCGTCGGCGACGAAGAAGTTCGCCGATATCGCCATTGCGCTCGGCGCGGACCGCCGCAAGACGGACGAGGAACTCGCCGCGGAGAGCGTCCAGATAGTGGACAGGCTCCGGGCGGAGGTCGGCCTGCCGGAGAAGATCCGCGAGGGCAAGGGTGCGAAGGCGGCGGACCTGAAGCGGCTCGCTTCCCAGGCCATGATGGACGTTTGCCACGTCACCAATCCGCGCCCCTGTTCGCCTGATGTGATGCAGAAACTGTTCATCGAGGCAGGCGCGGACGCCGCCTGAGCATCCGGGCCGGAGCTGGGACTTGGAACACCGGTCTGACTATCTGGTCCTGGGTTCCGGTCTCGCCGGAATGGTTTTCGCCCTCAAGGCGGCGAAGACAGGACTGGTCCATCTCGTTACCAAACGCAGCATGGACCAGACGAATACCGACTGGGCCCAGGGTGGAATTGCCAGCGTCTGGGCTCAGGACGATTCCTTTGAGAACCATGTGAGCGACACGCTGAAGGCCGGCGCAGGCCTGTCCGATCCTGTGGTCGTGAACAGGGTGGTCCGGGAAGGGCCACAGCGGATCCAGGAGCTGATCGACTGGGGCGTCGAGTTCTCGAAGGGCGACCGGGACGAATTCGATCTGGGGCGCGAAGGGGGGCACTCGCATCGCCGGGTACTCCATGCCCGGGACATGACCGGTCATGCCATCCAGATGGCCCTGATGAACCAGATCCGCCGGACTCCCAATATCCGGGTATTTGAAAACTACTTCGGCGTGGATCTCATCACGAGTCACCGGCTCGGACGGCGGCTCGGGCGCCGGGAACCCGGTCGGAGCGTCTGTTATGGCGCCTATGTGCTGAATGAGGCGTCCGGTGAGGTCGAGACCTTCCTCTCCAAGGCGACGATGCTCGCTACGGGCGGGGCGGGGAAAGTGTATCTCTACACGTCGAACCCCGACACCGCGACCGGAGATGGGATTGCCATGGCTTACCGGGCCGGATGCCGCGTGGCGAATCTTGAATTCATGCAGTTCCACCCGACCTGTCTCTACCACCCGAGGGCCAAGAGCTTCCTGATCAGCGAAGCGCTGCGGGGCGAAGGGGCTATTCTTCGCCTTGGCGACGGTACACCCTTCATGGAGCACTACCACGAACTCAAGGACCTCGCGCCCCGCGATGTAGTGAGTCAGGCCATTGACCGGGAAATGAAGCGCACCGGCGCGGAGTGCGTTTACCTCGACGTGACCCACAAGCCGAAGGCGTATCTCATGGAGCGGTTTCCGAACATCTATGAACGGTGCCTCCTGTTCGGCATCGACATGGCGGTGAATCCGATCCCGGTGGTGCCGGCCGCGCACTATACCTGCGGCGGTGTGATGACCGACGGGAACGGCGAAACCGATGTGGCCGGGTTGTACGCGGCTGGGGAAGTCGCCTACACCGGACTGCACGGAGCCAACCGGCTTGCGAGCAATTCACTGCTGGAATGTACTGTCTTCGCCCACTGGGCGGCAGAGCATTCGATATCAAATTACAGCCCTGCCTCCGGCTACCGGCTTCCCGAGAAGGAAGTTTTGCCGTGGGATTCCGGGCGGGCGACCGAGTCGGATGAACTGGTCGTCGTGACGCATAACTGGCATGAAGTCCGCCAGTTCATGTGGGACTATGTTGGTATCGTGAGGACAAACCGGAGACTCGAACGGGCCCGGCGCCGGGTGGACAATCTCATCGGCGAGATCAACGAATTCTACTGGGATTTCAAGGTTACTCCGGATCTGCTCGAGCTCCGGAATCTGGCCCGGGTGGCGTCGCTCATTATCCAGAGTGCGCAGAACCGGAAGGAATCCCGCGGGCTGCACTGCACGCTCGACTACCCGGTTCGAAACGATGATGCATTCGGACGGCCGACAGTTCTTTATCCCTGAGAGCTTATTTAGCCATTCCGTATGATCTTTGTCCTACCGTCTCAGCCGAAAAATAGACTATTGTTTGAATAGTACCGGATGGGAGGACCCTGGAACATGTTCGTCGGATTTTTGCGCCTTCTGCTCAACTTTTTCATCGTGCCATTCGACATTTACAAGGAAGCTTTCGCGATCCTGAGAAAGATCGGTGAACGGGGCTTTCACCGGCAGGATGGCGACGATCTTGAACTGCCGCTCCTCAACTATATTTGGGAGATTGGCACAGTGCTCGTCGCTCTCCTGGGTATTGCCACCTTGGTCGGCGGCGTAGTCCTGGCGATTATCGCGGCTGAGGGGATCGGTGCAGAGTTCCGGATCGGAATGGTTATCCTCGGAATCGTCACGGCCTTTGTCAATGTATGGCTCGGCGGTATCGCAGTGGAATTTCTTGAGGCCTGGATGCTGACCATCAAGCACCTTAAGGAAATCTCCGAGAATACCCGGAAGCGCTGATCAGATAACCCTGCGCCAGACGCTGATGCCGGAAGACGGAGCGAACGGCCCTCGCCGGCGGGTGCTGCTGGTTTCCTATTTCTTTCCGCCGCTTGGGGGCGGCGGGGTCCAGCGAATTCTTCAGACTGTCCGTTATCTCCCCCGGTTTGGATGGGATCCTGTCGTTCTCACTGTTCAGGATGGGGATTGGACTTCTACCGATCAGAAGGGGCTCAGTCGTATACCGCCGTCGGTGCAGGTAGAGCGGACGTCATTTGTTACTGCTGCACGGCTTAAAGAAAAACTGTTCGGGCGCCGGGAGACTGTACCGGTAGCTCTCCCGACTGCAGGATGGGAAGAGCCACCAGCCACGTTAAGGGAGAAGATAGTCGCCCGGTTTCGCCCGCTCTGGCAGACCCCGGACGAGTTTCTCGGCTGGTATCCCTACGCCGTCCGGAAGGGCCGGGATCTGCTCCAGGCGGGGTATTTCGACGCTATTATATCGAGCGGTCCACCGTGGACCTGTCACCTGATCGGGCGCACGCTTGCGAAAGAGAGCGGTGTACCGTGGGTGGCTGATTTCCGTGACGGCTGGACTCTCACGGCGGGAAATCCTCACGGATCCGGGATTCAGGCCTGGATCGAACGAAAGCTTGAAAAGCCCGTCATCGCTGAAGCGTCCCGGCTGGTGTTTACGAATGACCAGATGCGGCAGGACTATGCCAGTCATTACTCCATCGATCCGGGCCGCACTTCCACGATTACTAACGGTTTTGACCCGGACGAATTTTCCGGACCAGTCGCTCCCCGGAAAGAGTTTGTGCTCTTCTACGGCGGAACCACCCTGGGCGGTCAGCGGATTGAACTCCTGTTCCCGGCGCTGGCTAGGCTTCGCCGGAAGCATCCGGATGCCGGCATACGGTTCGAGTACGCCGGGACAGAAGGTCAGGCGCTTAGCGTTGCGGCCGAGCATGCGGGTTTTGGCGGGGGTTTCGTGGATCTCGGCTACCTCTCTCATGGGGACAATATTCTGCGACTGCGGCAGGCGGCCGTGCTCCCGATGGTATTCATGGACAGTGAGATCGCCCGCACGATATATCCTGGCAAGCTCTTCGAGGCCCTCGCCGCATTCCGGCCCGTTCTTTATGTGGGGCGGGATGGCTCGACGGCCGATCTGCTCAGGGAACTGGGAACCGGTGTCTGTGTGATCGGCCAGCCGGGATCTCCGGATGTTGACCGCGCACTGGATGAAGCGTTGGAGAATTTGCTCACGGCTCACCGTGCTGGAACTGCCATGCCGGCCATTACGCGAATTGAAATCCAGAGCCGGTTTTCCCGGGTTGAGCTGACTCGCCGGTACGCCGGATTGCTGGAAAGTCTCGTGAAGGATGTGCCGCCGGTTAGTGGCCAGTGAGGGGATCCAGGCCTTTCTCCCGGCGGTCCCGCTTCAGATTGGCAAAGGCCATCGCCTCAAGGCGCCGGATCCGGATACTTACCGGCGGATGCGTCGAGAGAAGATCGGCGAACCGGCTCTCTTTCTCGTTCAGCGGATGGGCACGTGGATCTGCGATGAAGAGGGGCGCCGTCGCCGGGTGAGCAAGCAGGGTAGGCTGCACTGACCGGCTGATCTTGTCGAGCGCGGACGCGAGGGCCGAAGGATTTCTGGTGAGTTCAGCCGAGGTCGCATCGGCCAGATACTCCCGTTCCCGGGATACAGCCATGGCGGCCACACGGGCGAAGAACCGCCCGGCTACCCAGGCTACAACGGCCGCGAGCAGCATAAGAAGCACGCCCTTGCCCCCCTCGCGGCTCCTGAACGACCAGCGCCGGTAGCGGGTGCCTCGCATCATCATTTCGGTGAGTAACAGGATGACCCCCACCATGCAGGTGACGAAGAGGAGGAGCAGGGTGTCCCGATTGCGAATGTGGCCCATTTCGTGGGCGACAACCGCTTGAAGCTCGTCCCGGTTCAGTTGTTCCAGCAGCCCTTCTGTCACGGCGATTGCGGATCGCGAGGGGTCGCGGCCTGTGGCAAAGGCATTCAGGTCAGGGTCGGGAAGTATCCAGAGTGACGGAGCGGGTAGGCCGGCGGCGATGGCCATTTCTTCGGCCACGTTGACGAATTGCCTCTCCCTGGGATTGAGCGGGTTTACCGGGCGGGCACCCGAGACAAACAGCGTCGCCCGGTCGCCCCAGAAGTAGCTGAACGAAGCGAGGGCGATGGACACGGAAACGGCGGCTGTTATGGTGCCTGCCGGAGTCAGGATGGCCGGCAGCTCTCCTCCGCATCCGGTTGCACCTGTTCCCTGAAGATTCCGGTTCAGGGCTGCATCCCCATAATCGGTCGAGAAAAAGCCGCCGCCGCATCCGTGAGCTGCCCCTTGTGGGCCGAACAGCGGCTGGAAGCTTTCCGTTAGCCAGATATTGAATGCCCAAGCGACGCCAGCGAGAACCAGTGTCAGAAGCCCGATCAGCCAGATGCTGCGCTGACGGTTCCGGGCCTGGGCGTCGACAAAATTCACTTCAGGGAAACCCGAGGTACCGCCCGTTCTGCGGCATCGTCAATCACCCAGAGCGGGAACGCCGTCATCCCGGCGAAAGAAGCGATGAAGTTCGATGGGATCTGCTCGATCTTCGCGTTAAACGAGGTGGCGACATCGTTGTAATGCTGTCGCGCGAAGCCGATCCGGTTTTCAGTACTGGTCAGCTCCTCCTGAAGGGCCTGGATGTTTTGTGTTCCCTTGATCTGGGGATAGTTCTCCATCAGTGCGAACAGCTTGCCGAGGGCTCCGGATAACTGGGCCTCCGCCTGCACCCGTTCGGCCGTCGATCCGCCCGGCTGGAGCGAAACGGCCTGATTACGGAGACGGACGACGTTTTCCAGCGTCTCGCGTTCATGGCTCATGGCGCCCTTGACGCTTTCGACAAGATTCGGAACGAGATCGGACCGGCGTTTAAGTTGAACGTCGATCTGGGCCCAGCCGTTTCTGACCTGGGCACGTAGCGCCACGAGCGAGTTGTACAGCAAAACGGCAATTACTACTGGAAACGTGAGTATCAGCAGCGTTGTGACCAGACCCATATGTGACCTCTTCCCCTGATCGACCTGAATGGGATCACGAATCAGGATTATGACCCGATGTAAGGGATTAGGCGAAAGCACGGCTGCTTCAGAACGGTGCAATGGAATAATTTTACAGAATTCCGGCCATGAGAATACCCCGCCGGTGGTCCACGACGAAGACGAAATGGATCTTGCCGTCGGAGGCAAGAGCGCCTTTCGGGGGGTTAGAATCCCACGCGCCGCGCTTCATGGCATCGAGTCCCATGTCATCCCATTGCCGGGTACCTGAACTCTGGCGGATGAAAACCAGCTCCTGTTCGCCGGCTGCCGTCAGGATAGCATCAACTCTCAGGGCATCGTCGAGGTCGTTCGGATTCACGCGCCAGCCGCGGGAGCGATAGGAACGGATGAAGTAGTTGAACACGTTGGTGGCAACCCGCCTCACGAACCCTGCATGCGTTACCGACTTGGCATTGAGCAGCGTGATGTCGCCGGTCGCCTCAATGCCAGCCAGAAAGTCGGTTGTGGTACCAGCTTCTCCGGTAATCACCACTTGGGTGCAGGGAGGATTCGGGCAGTTGCCGGCAGTCCCCGGCGGCGGGTTGACGGGGGCGGGAAGGGCCGGACTTTTGCGCTGCTGGGCCATGGCCACGACAGCTTCACCCTGGCGTTCCTCAGGACCGGGGAATAGATCGCTTTCCGGAATAACAGGTGGCCTTGGAATCCCGGCAGTTTCGGACGCCGGAGGCTCCGCCGGTCTGGGCTCCTCTGTCGGCTGCAAAGTGCGGTTCCCAGCCTCAGGGTCCGGAGCCGGGGTTCCGGCATTCTGGGGAGAACCATACTTTCCCTTCTGTTCCCGGATCGCCCGCGAAGCCTGTTCTGAAACATAGGGTGTTGGCTGGTCGGGCTCTTCGCCGGTGGCGGCGGGGAGGTCAACGATCTGCCGGCCGGAGACTGGAGACAGAGAAGAAGGTGGCGGCTGATGCAGAGCCGCCAATGGCACGAGAAGGTGCCGGTCTCGTTCCGGGGATGCTTCCTCGGTGCGTATTGGAGACTCATCCGGTTCCAGTTCCACGAACACAGTGGATGGGGGCAGCCCACGCTTTTCGATTTCCGGCCGACGGAAAATTCCCGAAACCACGAGTATCGCAACAAGCAGTCCATGAATAACGGCCGACAGCGCCCACGGAGCCCAGTTAGCCGGGATCTGACGTTGCTGGAGCGTGGGGGCCGTGAAACCCATCTTCACAGCTTAGCTTATAGGGGCCGGAGCGCTACCAGAGGGACCAGGTCTGTGCCAAAAGGCAGGAACTGGGAGACGCAAATTGGGGGCGTATGGTACACGTTATAGGATAGGGCTCTCTTGGAGAATGTATTGAGCGGTTTCACCGATCTTTGGAAGCAGATCAGGAGTTTCATCGAAGGAATTCTGGATGAACCTCCGATCTTGCGCTGTATCCGCGTCTGTGAGGTTTCCGCCGCGGGCCACGCGACGTCAGTCGCCCTGATGTATTACGTCTCGATTCTTGACCGGGGGGAACACTTTTCCATCTTTGGTCTGAAGGTCTTTTACCTGTTGTCGCTGGGCATTATCCTGCTCTGGCTCGGTCTGGCATTTATAGCCCGCCGGCTGTCGAGGACGCGTGCCCGTGTCCCCTGGATCGAATATGTGTTCTCGTCGACCTGGGGGTTTTCATATACGTTTCTCGTCTACTGGAGCGGCATTTATTCCTCTCCATACTGGACGTTCATCATCAGCGGAACCGCCATCGCCCTTATGCTGCTCGACCAGAAAATGGTGATGTCGATATCCCTGCTTTCACTCGCGGGGCTCCTGCTCGCCGCCATCGCCGAAGCTTCGGGCCGTCTACCGGTATCGCCGCTTTTCTATACCTTTCCGATCGCAACGGATGGCGTCGCCTCGGGTGCATGGAAGCTCGCCTTTATCGGGATCCTGTCCGGCTTCATTGTGCCGTGTCTTGTGCTGGCCGCGGTCATGTTCCGGCGCTGGTATGAACGGGAAGACCAGTTCCGGCGGCTGGCCGTCCGGGACGGACTTACGGGCCTGTTCAACCGTCGCTACTTTCTTGAACAGTTCGAGGCCGAATTCGACCGAAGCCGGCGGCACGGTCATCCGCTTTCATTCCTGATCCTCGACGTTGACCACTTCAAGAAGATCAACGATCAGCACGGGCATCAGACAGGTGACCGGGTGCTGGTGGAAGTGGCACGGGCTCTGGAGCAGGCGGTCCGAAAGAGCGATCTCGTTGCCCGGTATGGCGGGGAGGAGTTCGTCGTCCTGCTGCCGGAAACGGCGGCCGAGGGAGCGCGCGAGGTCGGTGAGCGTTGCCGGCAGGATGTTGAAAAACTGAAGCTGTCGGAACCCGGCGCCGAAGATCTCGGCGTCACTGTCAGTCTGGGGCTCGCACAGTATCCTGTGAACTCTGCCGGAGCCGGCCGGGTCGATGATCTCGTTCACCAGGCGGATCAGGCGCTTTATCAGGCGAAGCAGTCTGGCAGGAACCGGCTGGTTGTGGCGCATGCGGTGCGGGCGTAATGGAACAGAATTCAGCTGCCGGAGTTGAGTCCGGCGGAGCCGAGCCGGCCGGGTCACTGGAAAAATATCTGCCCGAACCATGGACCGAAATCCTGCTTTTCCTCGGATTTGCGGCCTGGATCACCTGGCCGCTGTTGCCTCACCTGGGGGAATATATCCAGGGCAAGGTTGACGAGCTCCACAATTACCACACGATTGCATGGCTGCTTCATGCATGGGGAAATGATCTTCCGCTTTCCCGAATGAATACATTCGGGAATAACGCCCCGTCATATTTTCTCAGCGAACAGTTCGGCTTGATTGCAATTTTCGCCTGGTGCCTGACAAAGGCAGGGCTCAGCCTTACGGCGGCATTCAATTCATTGTATCTGGTCTTTCTGGTCTTGAACTGTCTGGCGGCTTTTCTTCTGGCTCGTCGATTTGTCTCAGTCCGCGCTCTGGCAGCCTGCGCGGCGCTTTATTTCATCTACGGATACTGTGCGGCGTTTGATATCCACCGGACCCTGATCAGGATACCGCTGTTCATGGTTCCATTCTCGGTCATCGCATATTTCAACTGTGTGTCCCGGAACCGGCGAGTGGATTTCGTGACAATGGCGGTATGCCTTCTGGTCACGATCCTGCTGCCGGTCGGTTACCTGATGATGACCGCAACAGTGCTGTTGATCTGTTTGATGGGATCCCCGCCCCGGTCCCGGCAGTCGTTGGCAGGTCTTGCTATTTCGGCCGTTCCGGCTGCTGCTCTGGCTGCAGTAATGGCATGGAGATACCGGAACGCGCTCCGGGAGATGGGGGTGTCAGTTACCCCAGCCGGCTTTGCCGAGCCCACATTTTCCCTGCCGGTATTGCTGGGGACCTTTATGCCCGGTCACCTGATTACGCTTCTGGCGGCGTGCGCAATACTTTGGCCGGTATCCCGGCCAGACTTTTCGGTGCCGGCCCCCTTTCGCCTGAGACCGTTGCTGGCCGCAATCCTCATAGCCCAGATTCTGGGACTTCTGGTCCTGTCCGGGACCGGGTTGCTCGGCAAGGTTACAATAGAGCGGGACGGCCTGCTGGCGGGCAGCCTGTGGTTCAGTGGTACGTTGCTGGCGTTAATCCTGCTCCTCCCGTTCCCCTTTCGGCGATGGGAACGAATCTGGGCGGAATGGAATGCCGGGCAGAGAACCCTTTGTCTCCTGACCCTGTTCGGTATCGCGTTCACCCTGCATCATGTTTATCGGTTGGGGCCGTTCTATTTCGCGTATGGGTTTGTCGTGGGCCTGCAGGCATGGTTCCCGCCGATCGGCTTTGTTCGTAAGGCAGACCGGTTCAGCCTCCTGGTAGCCATGGCACTTCCCGTGCTTACGTTCTCGTGGTTGTGCCTGAAGAGCTCGAATTATTCCCGGCGGGTCCAGATCGGGATCATCGCTATCGTGGTGGCGATTACAATCGGGGAAACGGCACAGGCACGGGGGCGGTATCGCTATTACCGGGAAAACCAGATCCGGATCGCATATTCCGGCGGACGTGAGAGAGACATTCCGGAGACGGGGCCCTGGATCCCGGACGTCTACCGCTGGATGAAGAAAAATCTCGATCCGGGGATGCTGCTGGAACTTCCGTTATCGCCTTCTCTGAATGCAGAGATGAGTTCGCGAGCAGCATATTTTTCTACCTATCATTGGTTCCCACTGTTGAACGGCTATTCGAGTTTCGAGCCTGCGGGCTACCTCGAAATGCTTCTTCAACTTGAGCGCCCGGAAATGGTCGGGATACGTGGGTTCCGTGAGTTAGGCGCTCATTATGTCATCGTCCACTCACACCGGCTGACAGCGGTGGAAAAGAAGGTTTACCTCTCCGTTTTTGGAGATTGCCGGCGGGAGGTTTTTAAATCCGGTATTATCGATGACTGGCTGGTTGATCTCGGGTCATGCCCAGCTGCCATAAAGCCGGCGGCTCCTTGAAGCTATCCGGCGGGGCAGTGCTAAGCTTTGATCTCATGCTTTACGCCCTGAAATCGGCTCTTGAGAACCCCGTTTTTGCGTCGGTGGTTGCCGTGTTGAATGGTCTCTGTATCGGAAGCTTCCTGAACGTGGTCATCGCCCGAGTACCTGCAGGGAAATCCATATCGGACCCGCCGAGCAGTTGTCCCAGCTGTGGGACCCGGATTCGCTGGTACGACAATATTCCAGTCCTGAGCTGGCTGGCGCTTCGCGGGAAGTGCAGGGTCTGTGGATGGAGTATTCCGGCGAGGTATCCGCTGGTGGAAATTTCCGGCGGAATACTTGCCCTGCTTGTTGTGCTGTCCCGGTCGGGTGCACCAGTCGTGTTGACTGGGCTTGCAGTCGCCTGGTCCCTGTTGGCCATTACGATGATCGATCTGGATCACAAGATCATTCCAGACGCGATATCGTTGCCGGGGTTCGCCCTGCTTCTGGGTACGTCATGGCTGCCAGGCAGGGGGGGCGTAGTCTCGGCACTGCTTGGGGCTCTCCTGGGTGCCGGAATGTTCTGGATCGTCAGAGAGGCATACTACCGAACGACTGGAAGGGAAGGGCTTGGATTCGGAGACGTCAAGTTGATGGCGCTGCTTGGGGCACTTCTGGGACCATTCGGGGTATGCATTTCCGTCTTTGCGGCATCTGCCGTGGGACTCGCCGCCGGTCTTGTGATGATTATGGCGGGCCGGGCAAACCGCAGGACCGAGATACCCTTCGGGCCCTATCTGGCTGCGGGTGGATTTCTGGTGTTCCTGTCCGGGGGACAGGCCGAAACCCTCGTGCGCGGGTTCTTCCGTAGCATTATGCGAGGTGTCCTGTGAAATGGTCCGAACGCGACAGGAATCGTCCGATCGCGGACCACGTTCTGATGGAATTGAGCTGGCTGCTCGCCTTTATTCTCATCCTGGTTGTGATCGTCGTCTCGTTTACTATGTACCGGGCCAACGTCCGGCGTGATCGTGAAGAAGCCATCCTTCTCGCTGCCGTTACTGCGAAGCGGGCACTGGACTCCGAGAATAACGGCCAGTCCATTTATGGAACGGCTATTCCGGACATCCGTCCCGCAATGGAGGTGGGGTTTGTTCAGGGGTGGGCCTGGTACCGGCTGAATCGCGACGTCCTCTACGGCGGGTTGATCCGCCATGACGATGCCGAGGACGGGCGAGAACTGGCCCGGTCCTGTCTTAAGCATGGACAGTGTGAACAGCCGGAGCTGGGCATCGGCCCTCCCTGGCGCCCTTCTCCGTTCCGCGTGATCGGTGTCGCAGAGGATATGGGGGAAAACGGGTTGTTGCTGCTGCAGATAAGCCCTCGCGAAGCGGCCATCGTCGAGGAGCTCCGAAGCCCGTGGCTCATCGGTTATCTGCTGGTGCTGGTGATCTGTCTGACCGCGCTCGGCTGGTGGCGGCTGAGGACCCTGATTTCCGTACCACTTGGACGGCTGATCGAAGCAATGAGACAGGTCGAAAATGGGGATTTTTCGGTGCGTGCGGAGGAGCATACCTGCCGGGAAGTGGTAGAGCTGGTTTCCCAGTTCAATGGAATGACGGCTGCGCTTGGGGAAAAATCCGTTGAGCTCGAATCCCGGTTGCATCAGCTCGAAGGGGCCTACAGCCAGTTAAAAAGGGCCCAGGACGAGGCGATTCAGTCTGAAAAGCTGGCGGGCATAGGCCGTCTGGCTGCCGGCATTGCTCATGAGGTTGGAAACCCTCTGGCCTCGATGACCGGGTTCGCGGAACTTCTGCAGGATGAAACTCTTGATCCCGAAACCCGGAAGGATCTCTTCCGGCGGATGCAGGACGAACTGGCCCGGACGGATCGCATTATCCGTGGGCTGCTGGACTATGCCCGTACCGGAAGCGGTGTCCGGATCATGTTTGAACCGGCTCAGGCGGTTTCGCATGCGTTGGAACTATGTCGCGGCCGAAAGTTGTTTGACCGGCTGGAGGTCAACTATAAAAACAGCTCCGTTCTGAGTTCCATCGGTGATCCCGGACAGGTCGAGCAGATTGTCGTCAACCTGATGCTGAATGCTGCCGACGCCATCAGGGATACCGGCCAGATCGAGGTGGAAGTCAGGGATTCGGCTGACAGGCGATGGATCGAGATACGCGTCCGGGATACGGGTGGCGGCATTGCGGAAGAGGATCTGGGCAAGGTGTTTGATCCCTTTTATACAACCAAGGAACCAGGGAAAGGGACGGGTCTCGGGCTTGCGGTTTCAAGCCGCCTCGCGGCGTCGCATGGGGGTTCATTGTCGGTAGAACGTTCGTCGTCTTCAGGTACTGTATTTTTACTACGTCTTCCATCGGCCGTGCCCGGTCAGGAACGGTGATTCTCTATGGAAGCAGCCGCCCTTGCCAGCACCTCTGCCAGCAGAATCCTTGTCGTGGATGACGAGGAGAACATGCGGGTCATGCTCGGAGCCGTGCTGAAGAAGCAGGGCTATCAGGTGGATACGGTCGCCAACGGCGTTCATGCGCTGGAGGCGCTGCAGAAAAGGCCGTATGATCTTGTCATCAGCGATTTCCGCATGCCCCAGATGGACGGGCTGGAACTGTTGCGGAAGATCCGTGAAAACCGCATCCGTACGACAGTCGTAATGATCACCGCATATGGGGGCAATGACCAGATGACGGAGGCGCTCCGCCTCGGAGCTCATGATTATATTTCCAAGCCGTTCCGCGCTGAAGAGATTCTTCTCGTCGTCAAGAAGGCTGAAGCCCGCCGGAAGGCCGCTCATACGGCGCCGGCAACGGAAGCGCCGGTTTCATCCCCGGGACAATTGACGCGGCAGATGATCGTCGAAAGCCGCCAGATGAAGGACGTCATGTCCTACGTCGAGCGAGTGGCCAAGTACAAGACGACGGCGCTGCTCTTGGGCGAATCCGGAACCGGCAAGGAGATGATCGCACGGGCGATCCATGAGATGTCCGATCGGCGCAATGGCCCGTTTGTCGCGGTGAATTGCGGTGCCATACCGGAAGCGCTGTTGGAGAGCGAATTTTTTGGCCATGTCAAAGGCGCATTCACGGACGCCGTCCGGGATAAAACGGGCCTGTTCGAAGAGGCCGAGGGCGGCACATTGTTCATGGACGAGATCGGCGAACTGCCGCCGCTGCTCCAGGTCAAGCTGCTTAGGGTCCTTCAGGAGGAAGAGATCCGCAGGGTGGGGGATACGCAACCTCGCAGGATCAACGTCCGAATTATCGCTGCGACCCTGAAGAATCTGGAAGAAGAAACCGCCGCCGGCCGCTTCCGGGACGATCTCTATTACCGTCTCAACGTATTCCCGATCTGGATCCCTCCGCTCCGGGAACGGAGGGATGATATCCTTCCGCTGGCGGGGCATTTCCTGAAAAAATTCAGCGCCCGTCACGGCCGGGACATCCCGGGCTTTTCTCCCGGAGCAACCGACGCGCTGAGGTCCTACTCATGGCCCGGCAACGTGCGCGAGCTGGAGAACACGGTTGAGCGCGCTGTTGTGCTGTGTGAGGGCAGTTTGATCGGCGAAAACGATCTGCCGTTTTTCCGCGGAGGCAGTTCCGGACCGGCAACCCAGCAGCATCCCCTGGGTGCAAGCCAAGGGCGTCAAACGAGTTCAGCTGAGGGTCAGGTAATCGATTTCGGGACGGACCTTTCAATACCAAAGGCTGTTGATCGTATAGAAGATCTCTTTATTCGCAAAGCGCTTGAGAAATCCGGGGGTAACCGGGCGCATGCGGCTAAGATTCTGGGAATTTCGAATCGCACGCTCCTCTATAAACTGAAGCGTATGCGGGTGGATGATTAGGCCGGATTCTTTCTTTGCCACGCAACTTTTGCGTGCCTGAACTCCTTTCATCACGAACTCCCTGCGCTTTGGCTTCGATCAAATGCGCCGTTTTGAAATAATGCAGCGCATCAATCGCCGTAATTTCAGTTAGTTATCCGTATACGAAGCTTGGGAACAACTATTGCTGCCCGATTAACAAAGGTTCACAGCCGACCTGCATAAGCAATTGCAATGACTTGGGAAATCGCGATGTCAACGGCCTACAGAAACAGAGCCTCCAGATTGAGCCGGAACCGGCTTCGGACGGACAGGTTGCAGTCAGGCATGACGCTCATGGAGGTTATGGTTGTTGTCGCCATTATTGCCGTCATTTCCGCCATAGCCTCGGCCAATGTGATGGACCGTTGCAAGCCTGTGCTGAGCTCAAAGTCCCGTGCCTTTACCATGGATATGCTGGCAGCGCGCAGCAGCGCACGAGCGAATAACTGGACCGTTAATATGTGGCTCGGCTTCAACTGTTATGGCCATGCGTTAAAAGAAGACCGTTTTGCTTATGCCCGGCATGTCGATATGAACGGGGACCTTGCCGTCGATCCGGATGAACCCTGCGAAACAGTGACCCTCTCTGATTTCGGATGCCGCGGAGAGCGTAGCGTGGCTTTCGGACTCGTAAGCGCAGGGGGCCCTGTCGACCTGGTTACCCATGCGACGGAAGCGGACGGTATCACCTCACCGGACAACGTGATCACGATCGGTCCTGGTGGGGTCACTACCCCGTTAAACGCCAATACCGACACGGTTTACCTGAATATTCTCCGCAATAACGGGGCCGAGATTGATAATACCGATTCGGCTGCCCGTGCGATCGTTGTCCGGCCGAATGGCCGGACCATCACCTACGGATGGCTGGGCTCCAAATGGGAGCTTTGGCGGAACGGGTTCTGAGGTGGAATGAAGATGATGCCTGAACCGAATAGCCGACACATGAGCCGTAAAGGACGTCTTGGTGCCGGCCTGAAAATGCGCATGAACCCTGCCGGGTTTACGCTTTTGGAAATGATGGTTTCGGTCGGCCTGCTGTTTATCGCACTGGCTGGTGTGACCGCGATGGCCCAGGAAGCGATCAACCGCAACCGGGATAACTATTCAATGACGATGTCAACTATCGCTGTGCTGGACCGGGTTTCACAGCTGTACCGTGTGCCACGGGAGTATTTGGAGGCCAAGGGGGTCAATACGACCTTCGAGTGCGATACTGACGCTGATCCCGATACCTACGATGAAGTGCTTCTGACCCCGGATTCTCTTGTCGAAGATCTGGATACATTTAACGGAGATCCCTTGCCAGACGGTAAAGTCGGGTACCCGTTTACGTTCGAGATGAACGTCTACGGTGTCTGCACTCCAGACCGCAAGGACGAACAGGGTTTGCCCCGGTGTGTCCCGGATTCATCGGGTAAGGCATTCCGGGGGTCATGCAACGCGGGTCAGAGACAGATCGGCGGAGCCGAACGAAATGACCGGACAGCGAATACATATCTGATCAAGTATGTCATGACCTCCAAGGCTTCCGGAGCCAAAAACACGGGCGAGGTTTGGATTACCGACGATCCATCCCGTCTCTTGATGAGTGGAGCCCTACCATGAGCGCCAGGTACCATTCGAGCTGCAGAGCAGGTGTCCGGTATGCGGTGTTCCGGAAGGGGCGTTCGTCTGCGGGTTTTACTTTTCTCGAGATGATTGTGTCGCTGGGTATCCTGGCCATGTTCATGGCGGCCTCCACGGATGCGGTCTTTGTGACCATGCGGGCGCTTGCGCCGCGTGAGGCGGTGGCGCAGCTGCTTCAGGACACCCGTGACATATCAACGCTGCTTCAGGAGAGCGTGGAAAAGGCCGGCGCTGGTGAGCTGTTCGACCGCAAGGGCCGGGAATCTACCTTCGGCGCGGCAATCATTCCAAGGAAGGTGACCGGGACCGAGTACGGGAAGGTGAATGCCACCTCAATTACGAGCGATGGCGGCGTCACGGAATCCGACGAAATCACGCTGGCAGGGACGTTCCCGATAACGGGAATCGTTGCCAACGACAATGGTGCCGGGCTTATCCAGATGACATTTGTCCCCATCTCCCGTCATTCTTCCGAAACCGAAACAGTCTCATACCGCCACTTCGCCTACCAGTTTTTCAACCGGCTCTATAGTCCGAGGGAACGGTCGTACTACTACCCCAGCATGGATCCCAATGCTGCCGGCAGGCTGCTACTCGTGCGTTCGTTCGGTATCGGTACGCCAAGTGTGGGCCGTTACCGCATGGTCCGGATCACTGATGTCGTTCCGTCCACTGTTGAGGAACTGGCGGTCAATGTGAGTTACAAAATCGAGCCGGAGCTGCCATTTAACCGCTGGATCATGGAACTGGAATCCACGGGTAAATCGGTCGCCCTCTATGGGAGCACTGATCCCCTATCGAACCAGTATATGGGACTCTCTCTCGGTTGCAGCGGAGCTACCGATCTGAATGGCATCATTACCGGAGGGGCAGTGACCCAGACCGGGCTTGCCACCGCCAGTGCTCAGAGAAACTCCCAGTGTTCTGCGGCAGCTCTTGCCTACCTGCATACGTATTTCATCCGGCGTGACGGGAGCTCAATGCCGGTGCTGGCCCGCTATGATTACGAAGGCTCGGAGTTTCCGGACGACGAAACCGGATTTACCGTTCTCGCCGATGGCGTTGAAGACATGCAGATCGAATATTTCCTGGATTCGGACAGCTCCAGTCAGGTACCGGAGCCCGGGGCTTCGGGAGTGACGGGCCTCTCGCCGATCCAGATCGATCCGAACTATGCGGAACCTTCTACGGCACTTATCACGGCCATTAATTTCTCCTTTATTATCGCCCGGGATACGGGTCAGGAAGTTCATGGGGCCCCTTACCCGCAGCTTTCCAACCGGGTTGCAGATCTGGCCACTTATGCGAACGCCGAATACATGACCCGCATGCCCCTGACGACGACGTTCGCCCTGAAAAGCTCACGGACTCAGCAATTGTTCGGTCAGCTGAATTGAATGCAGATGAGGAGCTTCGCCATGTTTTCTGCCGTCCGCCACAGACCGCTGCTTCAGGCCGGTGGGATCAGATTAACCCGGCAGGATATTCGCCGGGAGCAGGGTGTGGCCCTGATCGCGGTGATGGGCCTCATCGTGCTGATAACCGGTGTGGCCATGAGTGCTTTGCAGATCACGGGCATCAGCAGGCTTGCAGCGGCAGCGGATCAGCGGGTGGTTGCCCAGTCGACCTGCGCTGACCGCGCGACCCGGTTTCTCCAGGATCAGCTTGGCGACTGGAAACTGATCCTCGCTCGCGTGGGCAGTTCGGCACGTTGTTCGACGCTGTACACCATGAACATGGAAGATATTCCCGAAGGCGATGTTCTCCCGCCTCCAACGGAGCAGAATTACGAGTCCTGCTTTACGAATGGGGAAGCCGCTAAATGTCCTGCCGGGGCTCCCTGTGACGGAAATGCGGCCTGGGAAGAGTACATGAACCGGCAGGCGTTGGAGCAGGCCCGTTTCAGGGACAAGAATACAATCGAGTTCGCGCAGTGCCCGGAAACGCGGGCAGTCGTTGCCATGGCTGATCCGGTCATGATCGGGCAGAACGTCGAAGTGGGGGAGGAAGCGGGCAAGACCGTGGGTAATGCCGGCTCCTGCTACTACAACGTGCGGCTATTCGCCATGCATCTGCCGCAGAACGACATGCGGTTCTATTCGAACTATCTGGACAAGGAGATCGTCCGGCAGATCTTCTCGTCCACAGGCTGCTTGCAGTGACGGAGTATCTCTCCTGAGGAGACGTGCAATGAACATCAGAAATTCCGGCTTACGGGCGTTGACTGTCCTGATGGCTGCAGGCGCCTGGGTTGCGCTGGCGCCATCGCATGCGCTGGCGATTGCGGATGTCCCCTATTTCGCCGATGCCAAGGTAGAGCCGAACGTATTCATGGCGATCGACTCGTCAGGCTCCATGGACACGGCGGATATTCCGCCGGTCGCCAACCAAGCATGCGGCGGAAGCGGACCGGCGTGCCGAAAGCGAATCGATGTGGCCCGCGAGGTATTGTCCGGCTACGCGACTCCTTCCGACTCGACCGATACCGGCAACAGTATTGTTGACCAGTTCGGTACCCAGGTCCGGTTCGTCTACGGCCGGTTTCTGGCGGGCGATACGATTATCAAGGGTCTTTATTTCCCGCTGGTCAACAATCAGTCGGTTGATACTCCGGTATTCAGCAACAGCAACCTCAATACGCTGAAGACCACGATCAAGAACACGCCGACCGACGCATGGACACCCAGCTCTTCCTTCCTTCTGGATATCGGGTGCTGGATCCTTGGCGAAGAAGGAATGAACAAGGGCTTTAAGGCCATTTACAACGGCGAAGACAAGATGCGGTTCCCCGTCATGCGCCTCAGCAGCCTGACCAACAAGCCGGTCTTTTCGTACGATTATCTCCAGTTCGACCGGTTTGACTGGACGACTGGCGGCAACTTTGCGACGCCGACCGACTGGTCCAGCGTCGAGATCCCCCCGGGTTTTGCGAGCACAGACCGGATCTGCCGCTCCGATATGCGGGAGCCACATGTCCGGCCCGATACGATCACAATCACCAACAGAAAGTATAACTCCAGCGGGGTCGAACAGAGCACAACCGTAGCAGTTACCGTTGCCGGCGATCCGGCGTTCAGTTGCCGGCAGACGTTTGTGATCTACGTGACGGACGGTGAGCAGTCGGTGGGATTCGGACAGGGTGGACGACCGGATCTGAGCCAGTTGCCTTCCTTCGATCCGGATTACAACTCTACCAACCGGTGCTCTAATTACACGAAGACCTTGCTGATGGCGCTGGATACGGGATGTACCGCGAGTCCGTTCTCCACTACACAGGTGACAAATGCAGAGGCCATCACCGCAACCCAGTTCCGGACAACAGACAACGTGGGCAGCACGACTAACGATGCGTACAATGACTATTATGCCGTTTTCGTCTCGACCTCGGCGGCGACGTCGGCAAATCTTTGGCAGGTTCGCCAGATATCCGACTATTACCGGTCGTCTGCTACGCGTAGGTATACGTTCAGTGCTTCCCAGGCATGGCCGGTCGCACCGGCGGCTGGTGACGAGTTTGTTGTAATTCACCCCTCGGCTGGTAACAGCAGTCAGGATGCCGCTGCTCATGCGTTACTGCCGTGTAGTATTGATAACAGTTGCTCGATGCTGAACTGTCCGACGCACCCTTGGTTTAATTCGGATGTCCAGAAGAAACGCCGCGGTTGGTCGACCAATCGGGTCGGCACCGACCGACGGTGGGTGTACACGAGCAGCGGTCTGGTCGAAGCGGTTGGCCGCTCAGGACAGGCGAGCTCCTGTACCGGAGGTATCGGGACCTGGTATGAGAACTGGGGGCCGGGTTTTAAGACGGCGATGAGCGCCATGCGTCTTTCCAGCGCGCTCCCTGCGGGATCCATCCGCCGGGCCAATAATCCGCCGGATCCCTATCCTGGCGATGGTATCCTGACCTACACGATCGGTATTGCCGCGCCGACGAACACGATCCTGCGCATCTCGAACGATCAGGCGGGCCGTGCCGGCGGTACCGATGCGACCCCGGACAACCCGGACAAGTGTCTGAGCACCAACGAGGACGGCAACGAGTCATTCAATGCATTCTCAGCATCGGAACTGACGGAGTCGATATCGCGGGCGCTCCAATGCATCCTGCGGGGCACCAATACCCGGGCCGCCCCGGCATTCGTTGTTTCTGGAGCGGGTTTCTCGAGCTCTCGCGAGGTGGATGCGTTCTTCGAGGTCACGGCCGACAACGCCTGGTGGCTCGGCCATCTGGTAAGCTTCCGGTTCGGTGAGCTGCAGGAGGCTGCCGAAAAAACCCGTCAGGCGCGGCTGAATGATCCCCAGGCGCCTGCAATCCCTCCTGTACCGGAATTCGATGCGGGAGAGCTCCTGACGGCTCGCACGACCGCCGATCCGCGTAAGATTTACTTCTCGACTAACCCGATCCAGGCGCCGCCGCTGGTGAGCCCTGCGGCGAATCCGACAGCGGCCGAGAAAGCGCTGGGTGCACAAAAGGGCGTCGCCATTAATCCGGTCATCTCGTCGGAGTTCATTGAGTTCAAATCTGCCAACGCCTCTGCAATTGCCCCGTTTACGGGCGGCGGAACGACAGCAGAAACAGCGGGTTATATCGACTTTATCCGTGACGAAGATGGCGTTGCAGGCAATGTCGTCACATTCAACGACGGTTCCAAGAAGAAATGGGCACTGGGTCCGATTGTGAACAGCACGCCGGTGATTGTGGAAGCTCCGTTCTTCGACCCTCTGCTCGGCGGCAACAGCGAGAAATACATCTCGTTTATCAATGCCAATGAATTGAGGCCGACCCTGGTTTACGTGGGTGCCAATGACGGCCTGATGCATGCCTTTGTTCTGGAAGACCCGTTGAAAGGCATCACAGCAGCTTCGAATATCCTTCAGGAAGGGTATGAACTGTTTGCCTTCATGCCGCATGAAGCGGCCCGGCGTCTTCAGGAAATGAAGAGCGGAGTCGTTTTTACGGTGGACGGACAGATTTCTGTCGCCAACGTTCAGTTCTTCGGTTCGGACCCGATCGATCCGGCGGATGATTCTTTCCGGACGGTTCTGATCGGCGGCCTCCGCAGCGGCGGCTTCTCCTACTACGGGATGGACGTAACCGATCCCAAGTCTCCGAAACTGCTGTGGGAGGTCAGTCATCCACTGATGGCCCGTTCGTTTGCACGGCCGAATATCAACCGATTCAAGGTGATCAACGACCCGAATGATCCCACGTCACCGGCGTTGAGCCGCTGGCTTTTCGCCGTTGGCGGCGGTTTGAATGCTGCTCGCACGGATGACAATGACACACTGACGATCAATTCGGTCAATTGCGCATTTTACACGTCGGAAGATGCCGGCGACTGTTTCTCGAATGTGGCGAAGACCACAGTGCTGAGGCCTGCTCCGCCCGTGGGGGACCCGACCTATGCGACCGCGTGCCCGGGCGGACAGACCCCGGAAGCTCTGTGTGTCGACAGTTCCGGGAATGTTGAGGTCAATCCTGTCCCTCCTGCTCCTGGCGTGCCGGATGTTGGAACCCAAGAGATCGGTAACTGGGTTTTTGTTTTCGATATCGAACGGGGCTTCCTGTACGAGGATATCCGTATTGGCGATCTTGCCGCTGATGCACGCCGGAACTCGATCCCTGGAGATCTGCTGCTCCTGGACCGCACGCGCGACGGCCATGTGGACAACATCATCTTTGGCGATATCGAAGGCCGGCTATGGAAGATCAATGTTAACAATGCCAACCCGGCCAACTGGGTGAAAGATGCCGATAATGACGGCGGCCTGGATCCCCAGGATTCGCCTTGTGTGATGTTCAATCCGGAAAACAGCGGTTTCTTTGACCTCATGTACAATGGAGAGATCTTCACACCGACGCGCCGGCCGATCTTCTACGCGCCGACGGCGACGTTCGATTGCAATGGAGACGTCAATCTGTTCTTCGGAACCGGCGATCTGACGATGCCGAACGATACGACCAAAACGGATTACTTGTACGCCATCAAGGACAAAGACCCGAATGGTTGCGGGATCAATCCGAATACAGTGATCGATTTCCGCTGTCCGGTCGGAGAGGTCGCTGCGAATGGTGGTTCTATCGGGCTTACGAGCGAGCAGGCTGAAATGACCCGGAAGATGTTCCCGATCAAGCTTCCAAGGGTTGGTGAAAAGATCCTGTCTTCCCCGCTGGTATTCAACGGCGAAATGTTCGTGACGACTTTTATTCCGCTCAGCTACGGCTGCTCGGCGGGTAAATCGGCCCAGATTTTCGCTCGTGCGATCTGCTGCAATACGAAGCTGAAGAACGCCAAGAATCAGATTAAGGATTACATATCGATTAGCGATCCAGGCGATCTGCTGCCGCCGCCCGTACGGACCCCGCAGGGCGGTGCAGCCTCGCCAACGGCGATTAGCAGTTTGACCGGCGGCGAACCGGCGGCGGTCACAGAATCGACTCGTAACGCCAAGATGTCACGGTATTTCACGGTCCTTGGGATGCCCTACATCCCCTGAGCCGTGTGTTTGCTACCCAAAAGGGGGGCTGGTCAGCGTTAGCCTGGCCAGCCCTTTCCATTTTCTGAGTCAAATCCGTTATGTAGGTACGAATGTAACCCGATTCGCAACATGTAGTATTACGGATTGAGTTAGCCACAGCTTATCCACAATTTTAATCTTCCCGAACTTTGCCATACATATATTGTATGGTAATTCTGAGCCTTCAATGCAGGTAGGTGGCGCGTCGGTCGGGTGATATCGGCGTGCGGGAAAAGGGCTAAGTCGTGAAAATCAAACGGATCGAAGCCTGGGGCTTCAAGAGCTTCGCAGACGGAATCTCTCTCGACCTTCATGAGGGGATTACCGCCGTGGTCGGGCCGAACGGCTGCGGCAAATCGAACATTGTCGATGCGCTTCGCTGGGCCATGGGCGAGCGCAGTGCGAAATATCTTCGCGGCCATGAGATGTTCGATGTGATCTTCCAGGGCTCTGACGCCCGTAAGCCCATGGACACGGCCGAAGTGGCCCTCACGTTCGCCAACGACGGCAAAGCCTGGGTCGGCGGCCCGTACAAGGATTTCAGCGAGGTCGAGGTCCGCCGCCGCCTGAGCCGGGACGGTACGAGCGAGTATTTCATTAACCGCGTGCAGTGCCGTGCCCGGGATATCCAGGATTTCTTCATCGACGCCGGCGTCGGCCTCCGCGGCTTCTCGATTATCCAGCAGGGGCAGGTGGACCGCCTGATTACGGCCAAGCCGGAAGAGCGGCGGACATTCCTTGAAGAAGTCGCCGGTATCGTCAAATACCGGAGCCGCCGGGAAATGGCACTCTCCAGGATGGAACGCACGGAGCAGAATCTGGCCCGTGTGGGTGACGTCATTAAGGAACTCAGCCGGCATGTCAGCTACCTCGAACGCCAGGTCGGCAAGGCACGGAAGTTCCGGGAACTTTCCGAAAAACTTCACATACTGGACCGGGAACGTCTCCGGCGGCTGCACTGCAAGATCACGGCGGCAGCCGATGAAGCCCGCCAGAAGGCGGCTGAATTTGAAGGTTTGCTTTCCGGCCAGCAGCGTATGGTGGCCGAGGATCAGGCAGCCCGTGAGGCGAATCGTATCGAACTTGAGCGTCTCGAACGGGGAATGAACGAGGCACGCGAGAACCTTCGCCGGGCCGATGTCGAGCGGGAAAACACTCTGGGGCGTATCCGGCTCGCCGAAGGTGCAATCAGCCATCTGGAATCGGACCGGTTGAAGGCAGCGGAAGAGAAGGAAAAGTTCTCCCACCGGCTGTCGGCACTCAAGATGGAAATCGAGGAGGCCGTCCGGGAGATCGAGCATACAGGCCGGGCACTGGAAGAGGCCCGCTCGGCCATGGAGTCCGGAACTGCCGAAGTGCGGAAGCTGGCGGCGATCCGTGCCGACGTGGGGCGCCGGCGCGACGAAATCCAGCGAGTGCTGTTTGAAGCTGTCAAGGAAGCGGAAAAGGCCGAACAGGCGGAAAAGAACCTGGCTGAACGGGTCGAAGATCATCTCCGGCGCCGCAAGGGCGTCGAAGCCGAACTCGGAGACCGCGAGAACCAGCTTGCCGAGCTGAAGCAGGCAACCTTCGGCTTCGAAAATGAACTGAAAGATGCGACGACTGCGAAGGCAACGCTGGAAACCCGGGTGAGCGAACTGGGTGCCCGCCTGTCTGCTTCGGACCGGGATGAACAGGCAGCAGCGGCTTCGCTCGACCGGATTCGGCGCGAGCACTCCAGCGAATCCGCCAGACTCGAGTCCCTCCGGCAACTCGAAGCCCGGTACGAAGGCTACGACGAGGGCGTGAAAGCTATCATGCTGCATGCCGAGCACCGTCTGGCTCATGAAGGCAAGAACGGCATCTACGGACTTGTGGCGGATGTGATCGAACCTGAGCCCTCCGTGGAAATGGCCGTGGAAAGTGTTTTGGGCAGCCGTCTCCAGTCTGTTGTCGTCAAGAGTCAGGAGGTCGGCACCGAAGCTGTCGAATACCTGAACCAGATGGCCGTGGGCCGCAGTTCATTCGTCCCGCTCTCCGGCCGGGCCTATTACGCCGAGGCTCCCCAAGGGGGCGACGTGCCCGGCCTCATGGGCCCGCTCCGCGACCGGGTAAGCGTCAAGGAGGGGTTCGACCCGGTTGTGGATGTGCTCCTCGGTGATGTCCTGCTGGTGGACAACCTCGACAACGCCCTCAAGCTATGGTCGCGTAACGGTCAGCGGCAAATGCTGGTGACGATGTCGGGTGACGTGGTGGACTCCAAAGGTGTGATCACCGGGGGCAAGCTCCCGGCCGAGTCCGGAATTCTCAAGAAGAAGCGGGATTTGCGGGAGATCGATCAGTCTGTCCGGAAGCTCGGAGCGGATCTGGATGCGGCGGAGCACGAAGTCGCCGGAATCCGGGAAACCCGGGCCGCCCTTGAAGGGGAACTGGAGCAGCTTAAGGCCGACCTGCACCGTGAAGACATCCGCGTCGTGAAGGGTGGCAGCGACCTTCGGCAGGCCCAGCTGCGGGAGCAGCAGCTCGGGCAGGAAATCGCCCGGCTCAGGGCCCAGCACGAGCGGCTCCAGGAGGAACTGGGCAAGTTCTCGGCCGAACGGAACGCCGCGGTGGCCCGCATCGCTGATCTCAAGGAAAAGAGCGCACAGGCAGAGGTTTCCCTGAGGGATGATCAGGAGAAGCTTGCCGGTGCGGAAGAACAGCTCAGGTCGGCTGAGACTGCCCTGAACGAACTGAAACAGCGGATGGTCCAGCAGCAGGCGGAGAACCAGCGTGCAGGGGAGCAGAAGTCCCGCCTGGAACGGGAACTCTCCGAATGCGAGCGGAACCTTGCCGCCGTTGCAGAAGGTGAAACGGGCCGTGATGCCGGTATCGAAGAAAAGCGGCGTGAGCTCGAGGATCTGGCCGAGGCGCTCAAGGGGATTGAGGTCAGCAAGGAACGGATCGGCCAGGAAGTTCAGACGGCCGTGTCCGCATACGAAGGGATGAGAGCGCACACATCCGATCTCGAAATCAGGCTGAACAGGACTCAGAGTTCCCTGAGCGAGGTACAGGAGCAGCTGGTACACTGGCGGACTCAGCTTCATGATCAGGAGACCCAGATGGATTATCTGATCAGGGAGGTGCGCGAGCGTTACGAAACGGAGCTGCCGCTTCCCGAAGCGACCGAAGACGAGCTCCGGGCTTCCGCGGCGTTTGAGAACGATGAAGCACTGGAAGCTGAAGTTCAGCAGCTCCGGCAGAGCCGGGAGCGCCTTGGACCGGTCAATATCGAGGCACTCGACGAGCAGAGTGACGTGAACCTGCGTCTTGAACGGCTGGTTGCGGAAGAGGGCGACCTCAAAAAAGCGCTCGATGATCTTCGGGATTCGATCAACAAGATCAACCGGACAACGAGAGACCGTTTCAAGGAGACTTTCGATTTCGTCAATCAGCGGTTCGGAGAAGTGTTCCAGCGTCTGTTCCGGGGTGGCAGGGCCGAGCTCCGCCTGTCCGATCCGGATAACCTCCTGGAATCCGGTATCGAGATTTTCGCCCAGCCTCCTGGCAAGAAGCTTCAGGATGTGAACCTGTTGTCGGGCGGCGAAAAGGCGCTGACGGCCATTTCCTTTATCCTGGCGATGTTCCTGACCCGGCCGTCCCCGTTCTGCCTGCTGGACGAAGTGGATGCCCCGCTTGACGACGCAAACATCGGGCGTTTTAACGATGTGGTCCGTGAACTCACACGGCTGGCACAGGTCGTCGTCATCACCCATAATAGGCAGACGATGGAAGTGGCCAACACCCTGTCCGGTGTGACCATGGAAGAGCCCGGCGTCAGCAAGCTCGTCAGCGTCAAGCTTCACTGAATTCAGCCGGTTTATCTGGCAGGCGGACTGGAAATGTCGCCAGCCCGGTGTCCAGCCTGGAGCCCATGACCAGTACTCAGACCAAGCTGCTGACGATCGGCCGGAGCGCCCGTTTTGCGGCTGCTGGCGTGCTGGTCGTTCTCTGGTTCTGGAATCTCCTGGACGGGTTTTCGCCGGCAGGGGGCCGGGAACTCCTTTGTGCGGCGGGGTACTCACTGGCTGCGGGATTTTGGGCCTGGCCGTTAATCCGGCGTTTTGAGCATCACTTCGGCCGGGTGCTGATCGTTCATTTTACGGCCGATGTCCTGATCGTCTTCTGGCTGGTCAGTATTTATGGAGCCCCTTGGCAGTATCACCTTTATGCCATCACCTCACTGACGATCATTTTTACCTCGTTCGCCGACAAACCCGCTTCGGGACTCTACCTCGCGGCGATGATTTTCATCATGTACCTCGTGGCGATGACACTTTTCCCGGTATATCGGCGTTACGACACGACAACCCTCGTCTTTGAGGCACTTTTTGTTGCCGGCTATCTCGTCCTGATCTCGGTGGTCGCTTTTTATGCGAAACGAACTGTGGACGCGCATCGGGAAGAAGCCGAGAAGAGTACGGTGGCGCTGGAACATGCCAATCAGCAGCTTCGCCAGCGGATGCTCGATCTGGCCCGTTCAGACCGATACAAGAGCGAGTTCCTCCACATGGTCAGTCATGAACTGAGGACCCCGCTGAACTCGATCATCGGATTTTCGGACCTGATGCTGAAAGGGCTCGAAGGGCCGATCTCTCCGGCGCAACGTGAAGACCTAGAGAGTATCCACCGGAGCGGCCGCTACCTGCTGGCGATCGTTAATGACATTCTCGATATGGCGAAGATCCAGTCCGGCGATCTGCGGCTGAGTCCCGAACGATGCGATGTGGCGTCACTGGCCCGGGAGTCGGCGGAAGTGCTGGTTCCTGCCTATTCATCGAAGGGGCTGTCGCTGGAAATTTCCGGCCCTTCCGGGCAGACGGTGCCGCTGATGGTCGAAGCCGACCCATCCAGAATTCGCCAGGTATTTTTCAACCTGTTATCAAACGCCGTGAAATTTACGGATCATGGAGGAGTCCGGGTGATGTTCTCTCAGGAGAACGGCCATATCATTTGTTCGGTATCGGATACAGGCCGTGGCATTCCGAGCGACCGGATTGAAGAGGTATTCGACCCTTTCAAGCAGGTAGATGCGTCATCGAACCGAAAGAACACTGGTACGGGGCTGGGGCTCCCGATCTCCAAACGCCTGGTCGAACTCCATGGCGGGACGATCCGTGTCCGCAGTCAGGTGGGACGGGGTACGACCTTCGAATTTACCATCCCGAGGAATCTGCCGCCCGAAGCACCCCGCAAGCAGTAGCGGGGACTATTCGCTTTCCCTGAAAATCTCGTCGATGTAACGGGCGGGATCGAAAGGCGTAAGATCGGCAAGCCGTTCGCCAATGCCGATATACCGCACCGGGAGCTTGAACTCGTTGACGATGGCAATGAGTGCGCCGCCTTTCGAAGTGCCGTCCAGTTTCGTGACGACAAGTCCGGTCAGTTGCAGGGCGTTGTGAAATTCGCGGACCTGGTTAATGGCGTTCTGTCCGGTTGTGCCATCGATGACCAGCCAGGTTTCGTGTGGTGCACCTTCGAGGGCTTTGCCGACGACGCGCTTCGTCTTTTTCAGCTCTTCCATCAGGTTCGTTTTCGTATGCAGGCGTCCGGCAGTGTCGATGATCAGCACGTCCACCTGCTCGGCCTTGGCTTTTGCCGCAGCATCGAAGGCGACTCCCGAAGGGTCTGAATTTTCCTTGCCGCGGACGATCTCCGCACCAACGCGCTTGCACCAGACGTCCAGCTGATCCACGGCGGCGGCGCGAAAGGTATCGGCGGCGCCAAGCAGCACGGAAAGGCCTTCGGAACGATAACGATGGGCCAGCTTTCCGATCGTGGTCGTCTTCCCGACGCCGTTAACTCCAGCGATCATGACCACACGGGGCTTTGTTCCCGAGTGAAGGTTGTCCGGGTGCTGGACGCCGGTAAGGATTCCGAGCAGGCCATTGCGGATACCCTGACGGACAGTGTCGGGGTCCTTTGGCTTTTTCGCTTTAACCTGGGAGAGCAGCGTTTCTGTCGTTTTGACGCCAATATCGGCGGTAATGAGTAGTTCTTCCAGTTCTTCCCAGATGGAAGGATCGATTGAAGAGTTCCCGGTCAGGATCGATTTCAGCCGGGCGAAAAGTCCCCGCGTTTTTCTGAAGCCTCCATCGTAGTCCGGGGTTGTGGGTTCTTCCGGACCCGGAACGGGTTCGGGCGCAGGCGGCTGAGTGGGAGGTGGCGCCAAAGCAGGCTGAGGAGCTTCTTCGGCTGGCGAGACTGAGAGGGGAGTTGGGACTTCGGCTGGGGCAGGCGGCAGGGTTTCTGAAGGCTCCGGAGCCTCTTCAGGATGTGGCGGAGGCAGTTCCGAGGGCTTCCGCCTCAGGAGAAGGGCGATAGTTACCACGGCAACGGCCGCGAGCAGTATCCAGACCAGGTTCAGCTCCATCCTGTAGAATCCTTGAGAAACAGGGGCCGGTCATTCGGCGGCGCCGAGTATAGGGCCAACCGGGTGAAGGTCCAGCGGAATCAGGGCCTTTTGAGAAAATCGGTCAGGTAGGGCGACAATGCCCCTGTAAGCAGGAAAATACCGACGAGGGCGACCGTTCCGCCCGTGAGGCCGTTCGTGCCGTGGGTTTTTTCGGCAAAATAGACCACAACTCCCGCTGCGATGGTGACGAGGGCAAAGACGACTGCCAGCCGGTTTAATTTCCGCTCCCGTTCGGTCAGTGGAACCGATGCGTCTATCTTGTCGGAGAGCGACCGAAGGACTAGGAGTTGTTCGGCCGGAGGAAGCTCCTTGAGGACTTCACATAATTCCGCAGACAGTTTTTCCGCCCGAAGCAGCGGGTCAGCATCCGGGCCAGCGGGCTTTTCCGGGGCAACTGGATTGTTGGAGTCAGGCATCGGGTCTCACCGGTCCGTTCGCAGTTTGATCATGGGCAATCGCAGGGGGAGCATCAAGGCGTTGGCCGGAGTCCTTCTGGCGCTCTGCTTTTTCGGCTTGGCGGGTTCTGTGCGCGCGGCTGACGCTCAGGTACCCGCCGGTGCAGGACGGGTAGCGATGCCCGATGGTGGTGAGTTCCGCTTTCTTGAGAAGGAAGAAACCCGAGTAATGTTTCGGGACGCTTTTACTCGGCTCGCACCGGGGCCGGGCTATGCCCCTCAGCAGGCCGTCCAGAAAGCTGAGCAGGCATTGGCGCTGGAACCGGACAATGCCCGAGGCCAGATGCTCTATGCTGAAGTGCTGGTCCGGTCTGGCCGGGAGAACGACGGACTGGCTTTCGTTCAGAAAAAACTGGGCGAACGGCCCGGCGAGACGATCTACAAGACCTCCATCGCCCAGATCTATTTCAGCCAGAAAAGGGATGAAGAGGCCTACCGCTTTTTGGACGGAGAGATCGAGAAAGATCCCGGTAATACAGAACTCCGGCTGTTCCGGGGAGATGCGCGGCTGTTTATTACCGCAGAGTTCGACAAGGCCGAGACTGAGTTCGCCGCCCTTGTGCAAGGCGGCAAGGCAGATGCCCGGCTCTGGACTTCACTCGGCTTCGCCCGGTTCCAGCAGGGAAAGCTGGTCTCGGCCAAGGAAGCGTTCGGGCATGCCCTTGATGCCGATCCGTCGTATGTGGAAGCGATCAATAACCTCGGATGGGTATTCCACAAGGAAAACCGGTTCGAGGATGCGCTCCGGCAGTTCGACCGGGCATTGGAACTGAGGGCAGATTACCGCCCGGCCTGGCTCGGCCGTGCGTATACTTACCGGGATCAGGGCGATCTGCGCAGTTCGCTGAAAGCCTACAAGAAGCTGCTGGAGCTTGACCCGAACTTTGTCCTCGTACTCGACATGCTGGTCCTGTATGTCAGACTTTACCTATGGGTCATTGGCATTCTGCTCGCCGCCGGTCTGGTCTGGTTTGGCCGGCTGTATCTGAGAGCGGTCAGGCGCGACCGCCGGAAAGCGGAGCGCGCCGCTGCGCGTCGCTGACTGCTGCCGTCTGCCTGACGCTGTTTCTGATCACGGTCAGGCCTGGGCTGGCGATCACAATTCTTCTCGAAACTTCCGATTACCGGGAAGCAGTCAGCGGCATCGTGGCCGAGGATGGCCGGGTGGATTTTCAGGAAGCGGCGAAGCGCCGGGAGAGTCTCAACCTGTTCCTTGCCAAGATATCCCGAATCCCCGAAGAGGTGGTCGCTCAGCGGCCACCTGAGGACCGGAAGGCGTTCTGGCACGCTGTTTATCATGGCCTGCTGCTCTCCGCGATGCTGGATCGCCTCGAAGCCGAGGCGCCTGATTCGAGTTCTCTCTGGCCGGGGGAAACGGATCGCTCTGTGACGACAGACCGGGATTTCTGGACCCGGACTGCCGTCATGGCTGCGGGGAAACGGCACACGCTGAAATCTGTCGAGGATATCCTCTGGTCGTCCTATCCCGATCCCCGGTGGCCATTCGTGCTCTGCCGGGGAACCGTATCGGGCCCCTCGCTGCCACTTGAGCTTCCGACGGGGAATGGACTGGAAAGATTCATGGAAAGCCGTACGCGGAAATTCTTCGCCGACGAGCGTAATATTTTCCGGGCCGAGCGGGAAAAGGTAGTTTACTTCAGTCCTCTGGTGCTCTGGTACCGAGACCGGATCATGATGTCGCTTCCTCCGGAAGTGCCTATGGCCGAGGAAGTCGGTTCAGATGGCGTATCGAAGTCGGCGGCGCGGGCCCAGGCAAGGTTGATATCTGCGTTATCGCCGTATTTCAGCCGCCTGGATAAAAGGGCGCTGGAAGAGGGCGGCTACCGGATCGCATACAGCTATTTCGACTGGAAACTCCCCGATTCACGCCCCGAGGCGGCGAATACGGCTGCCTCAAAACCTTATATCCCCGGACTCCAACCCATTTTTCCGGAAAAGACCGGTTCTGGGATTTCGGATATTCCGTCTGATGGGCGCGGTTTACGACGCCCGTAGTTTCAGGAAATACTCTTGGTTGCCGTCGGTTCCCTTGAGAGGGCTCGGCGTTTCTCCCTCGACGGCAAACCTGTTTCTGGCTGCTTCTGCCGCGATTTTTCTGACAGCTGCTCTCTGGAGTTCGGTATCGGTGACAACCCCCCCCTCGCTGACCTGTTCTCTTTCAAGTTCGAACTGGGGCTTCACGAGAGCAATCAGGAGCCCGCCGCCGGACAGGATGGAGCGGATGGCAGGCAGAAGTACGGTCAGGGAGATGAAGGAGCAGTCAGCCGCGGCCAGCGGGACGCATTCGCCAAGAATATCCGGTGTCAGATTCCGGGCATTCGTCTTTTCGTGGAGGACAACCCTCGGGTCCTGGCGCAGTTTTTCGGCGATGAGTCCCCTGCCCACATCGACGGCATGTACTTTGACGGCTCCGTGTTGAAGCAGGCAATCGGTGAACCCGCCGGTTGAAGCGCCGATGTCAGCGCAGATCAGCCCGGAGGGGTTTACTGAGAAAGCCGAAAGGGCTCCTTCGAGCTTGAGGCCGCCCCGGCTCACGTAACGCGGGCGCTCCCGTCGCAGGCGGATTTCTGCCTCTACCGGAATCATGGTTCCCGGCTTGGCTGCCGGCCGCTCATCCACGAGAACTTCGCCGGCCATGAGGAGCGCCTGGGCTTCTGGAAGGGTTTTGGCCAGTCCCCGGTCCACCAATAGCCGGTCAATTCGTTCCTTAGGGACCTTGGGTGGCATGAAAAGCGAGACTCCCGTCGTTCGGGGATATTGATCTTAACGGCTATACTCTGGCCGTGCCGGAGTTTGAAATCATCATACCCTCGAGGGCCGGGGCTCGGTTGCTTCGGGAGCAATGGGAGGATGTGACCTGTGCGGCCTCCGGTATTGGCGCTGCAATCTGCGTCGTACTGGACGGCCCGGACCTCGAGGCCGAAAGTTTTCTGCAGGATCGGGCAAGGATACTCAGGCTGCCGGAGCCCTCTGGTTTTGGGATTGCGGTGAATGCAGGTGTTGCCAGCAGTACGGCTGCCCGGGTCATCCTGCTGAACAATGATGTGTTTCCTGAGTCCCTCCAGGGGTTTTCGGAATCGTGGGCACCCGAGGAATTCGCAAGGACAGGTGCCTGTGTCAACGAACGTCTCGGCCGTGATGAGAGCCCCTCTCGATGGACAATCGAGCAGGGTCTCCTGCGAATTGTTCACCCCTGTGCGAGCGGGGATGCTCCACCAAACGCCGGGTCTCCCATCGCTCATGCTCATGGAGGCGCAAGTGCGTTCTGCCGAACGAAATGGAACGAACTGGGCGGGTTTTCGCCGATATATGGACCGGCCTATGGCGAGGATGTGGATCTGTCCTTCAGGGCATGGAAGCGTGGCTGGCGGATCTCATACTGCCCTGACGCCCGGATGACTCATCGCTCGGGTGCAACCACTGGAGGACTGTTCACAACCGAATGGCGGGAATTCCTGGCCGAACGCCACCGGTTGCTGTTTCTTCTGGCGCGTATTTCCGACCCGGCGATTACCCGATCGAGAGACCGGGCTTTCGCCCGGATCCTTTCGTCCGGGTTTCTCCAGTTTGACCTGTGGAGGCTGAAGAAGCCTCTCCTGTGGGCATTGTCCCGCCATCTGGAGGTTCCGGCAGAGCCCGAAGACCATAAAAAGCAACCGGACCTCAGTGACCGCGAGGCCATACTGAGGTCTGGAACCAGCCCGTCGGTTTTCGACGGCCTGTTGTGATTACTTGTTTTCTTTGGCTTTCTGCATGGCGCCCTGAAGGCGGGAGAGGAATTCACGGGCCTGATCCGAGCCGGCACCCGGAGCAGCGCCGCCTTCGGCACCCGCCTCGCCGCCCTGGCCAGCAAGCCCCTGAAGGGCGCTGCCGAGTGATGCCCCGGCTTCCTCACCCTCCTTGAGCAGGAAGGTGACGAGGGTCTTGCGCTTGCCCTCCTTGATCTCAACGGGGAAGAGCTTCTTCTGGTATCCCGGCTTCTCGAACTCGACCGTGTAATTACCAGCTTTGAGTGCACCGATGTGGACTGGCCCCTTGGCTTTCGTCTTGACGGCGGGAAGCGTCGTTTCAGTGACACGCACCGTCACGCCATCGACGCCTTCGGCTTCCTCAGGCTTGGTGCGGGCCTGCATGTAAGCGGGGCCCTCGCGTGTGGTGACAATGACTTCCAGTGATCCTTCGCCGGCCTTGGCCTTTGGATCATCCACGTACGATTTCTCTTCGAGCTTCGTGAAAGCGGAGATCAGCTTCTCGAGCTGCTGCTTGCGTGCCTCGTCGGGACTTCCGGCAGTCACTCCTGAACTGACCTTTTCCTCAAGGTCTGACACCTTGTTCTCGAGAGCGATGATCCGCTCCTTGAGTTCATGGGTGTCGCGCCGCTGGCAGCCGGCCAGGGGCAGGGAGAACAGGGCTGATAGAACAACAAACTTCTTCACGGGGAAGAGTCCTCCGGTTTCTTTGGGCGGTTTCGCTCCAGTGGGCCGGAGAATGGCTGTCCGGTCTGAAACGGTCAATAGGATTAGCAGGTGTTAATGAACGGGCGGCCGGAGTTTTGCCGGAATGTGTCACTCGCCGAGCAACTGCTCCAGTGCTTCGCGGTCTTCCGGTGCCGGTTCGGGCTGGCGGAGATTCAGGTTCTGAGGCGGTTCGGATGGACCACCCAGAAGGTTTTCCAGTTCCTGCCGGTCCTCCAGAGGGATATCCGGAGTTGCATGGCCGATCGCCAGCGGAAGATGCAGCCGTTCGGGCTCGAAGCGTCCATCGGTGATGAGCCCGGGAAGTACCAGATAGGGTTGTCCGGCGATGTCGAGTTCCGTGCGGTCGGCGGCTGCAAGCTCGTCGGCAGGAAGCCCGGTGGTGTCGTTCACTGTGACCGTGGCAAAATCCGCTGGAAACGCAATCGGAAGCTGGCGAGACATCCTGACGGCAAGATTCCCGGCGTCCACCGGATAGCCGGCCCGCCCGATCATGCCGCGTGCGGTTTCAACGACCATAGGAAGCGCGCCGTTGGAGCCATAGATCCGGATCCGCCCTTTAACGAGAGGCCGGTTGTCGTCGTATCCGGCATAGGCCGCAATAGTGAATAGATGATTTGGCGAAACGGCTTCGTCTTTCGAAGCAGGATCAGGTTTGGGGAAGAGTCCGACAAAGTAGACATTCTGGTAGCGATTCGTGGTTCCGGTTTTCCCATAGAACGGGACCTTAATGCCATAACCGGGAGTATCCGGCTTCGGAGACAGGGTCACCTGGTCGGAGAACCCCCGTGCAGTGCCTTGGGTTGTCACATTCCGGATGCTTTCAAGCCAGACCGTCGAGAGTTTGGAGGTCCCGACCGGTTGAGGCTCGCCGCTGTAGGTCCATACGAGCTCGCCGTCAGCATCCCGGATCTCGGTTACGAGACGCGGCGAGGCCCCTCGCGTGCGGCCTTCCCCCGCCGTCTCATAGAAATGGGCGATCTCGGCCAAGGTGACATCGCTGGTGCCGAGGGGAAGCGAGAGAACGGGCTGCAGCGGGCTTTCGATGCCGAACGACGCAGCCGTGGCAATCACATACTGCACGTTCACGGTCAGCCGATAGTCACGGTATTTCCGCCAGACGACAGGATCGAAACTGTCGGGTGACGACAACTTCTCGAGCGCGGCACCCGTAAGCTGGGTCAGCCGCTCCAGATCATCTTTCTCGCAGGCGGACAGAGGCAGGGGCAGTCCTTCGAACAGCGCCGGGTCCGCGAGAAAGGCTTCGACATTTTCATAGCGCTGAATCGCCAGCTCAAGATCGGCTTCGAGCAGTGGCTTCCGGGCCTCCAGCTTTTCTCCAGCCAGTGCATTGATTGCCGCTTCCAGTTCAGAACGCGACGTTCCTTTGAAACTCATCAGTCGGAGTTGCCGGGAGCATTCGGTTTTTCCCGAGAGCAGAAGCTCGCGCAGGAGTTCGGCCCGCCCATCTTCGAATGCGGCCTCACGCTGGGCGTCCCTTCTGATCGGGATTCCATACCGGTCCCGGAGCCGTCGTGCAGTCTGCTGGGGGGACTCGTTTTCCATCCGTCCTAGCCCGAGTCCGGCAGCAACCTCGGCGAACTGGCCGTCGGTGAGTTTGTCAGTGAGGTGGGCGAGGAGCCAGACCGAACCGAAGTTTTCGCTGCTGGTGCCTATCCAGGCGAGGGACATTTCATTCGCGGGGGGCGTGTGGTCGCTTTTCGGGGCATAGACGACGTTTCCAAGCCGGTAGATATCCCGCCGGTTCTGGACCGCATCCGCAGGCGACCAGCCGAGCTGAATAGCCGCGTGGTACACGATCGGTTTGAATGCCGATCCGGGTTGCCGTCGGGCGTTGAGGGCCCGGTTGAAGTCGGTGTTCGAGAACCCACCGGCGATGGCCCTGATGAATCCATCGTCCAGGGCGATCAGGGCTCCCTGGAGTTTTTCCTGGGGCGTATAGGGGTAGGCGCAATCAGCGATTACGGGAGCGCCGGCTTCCGGCGGGATGTCCCGGATGATGACGGGAATGGTCGAGCCGGGAGTCTGCCGGGACAGCCAGTCTGCAAGCTGTTTTGCGCCAGCACGAGCCCCCGGATTCGCGGTTGCATGGGCGTGCTCAGGATCGGCACAGGCCCGGATGCCTTCTTCATCCAGCTCGGCTGCCAGGTTTCCTGCCAGAACTCTCACGGTATTCTGGCCGGGAAGAACCTTCTGTACCGTCGCCAGCACAAAATCGCCACGTTCCAGCTTTGAAGAAGGGGAGGGCTGGTCCGACACCGGCTGATTGCCTTCCAGCATGATTTTCAGCCGGCTCAGCTGGGACCGGATTGCATAAAGAGCATCCTGCTGGGCCTGAACATCGATACTGGTATAGATCTGTAGCCCTGAGGAGGAGAGGTCACTCCCTTCGGGCCCGGTCAGGATTTCATGAAGCTCCTCCGAATCCAGCTCCCGCTGAACGGCATCGACAATGACACTTCGCTCGAAGCGAAACTGGCCCTGCCGAAAAGGGACCTCCGCTGCCAGCGCCTGTTCGTAGGTTTCCTGGGACAGATAGCCGTCTTCGTACATCCGGCGGATGACGTAATCTTTCCTCGCATTGGCCCGTTTCAGGTTGCGCTGACGCCGGATCGGGTCGACCGTCGAAAAGGGATCGAACAGGGAAGGGCCCTGAACGCTCCCCGCGATGAAAGCGCACTCGACCAGATCCAGTTCGGAGATGTCCTTGTCGAAGAAATGCCGGGCGGCGACACCCGCTCCACGGCCGTTGGCATTGACATGAAACTGGTTGAGGTAGAACTCGAGGATTTCGTCCTTGCTGTAGTGGGCCTCAAGGCGAAGGGCGTTCAAAAGTTCGCGCAGCTTTTCCCGGAGTGACTTCCCCTGACGGCGGTAGAGATTTTTGGCCGTCTGCTGGGTGATGGTCGATCCGCCTCGGACCCATTTCCGCGCCCTGAGATTGGCCACCATGGCCCCGGCCATCGAAACGGGGTTGAAGCCCGGGTGCCGGTAAAAATACCGGTCTTCGGACGAGACAATGGCTTGCCTGAGATCTTTGGGTATCCGGTCGATAGTCACATAGTCACGGTGTTCGACGCCTGAGAACGATCCGATCCGGGTAATCTTGTCGGCGGCAAAAATCGGGCTCTCGCGGGCAAGCACGGACATGATGTAGTTCCGTTCGAGATGCGAGCCGGGATGATGGACAATGAAATACTGATATGCAGCGAAGGTTGCCGCCGCCAGTGCCAGCAGCAGAATGACAGCGGTAATTGCCAGAATTGTGAGAAAACCGGTCTGCCGCTTTGAAGCCACGATTATTCGCCGAGTCTGCTTTCCGCCTTGCGCTGAGCGTATTCACTCTGTGCAATCAGGGTATCGATCTCCTGGCGGAGCTGACGCCCGTCGAGGCTCTTGGACTGGTACATTCTGAGGGCGATGGCGATCCGGCTGATCCGGTCAAGGCTTTCACCGAGGTCACGGTGCAGGAAATGCTCTTCGTCAGACCGGGGCTCGGGTAGGGCAGCCATCTGTTCTTCAATTCGGGCACTTTCGGTCCCTACGAGTTCCAGGGTCTGATCGGGATTCTCTTCGTAGAACTTCAGGATATTCGTACGGGCGCCTTCAAGGGCAGACAGGATTTCCTGATAGCCTGCCTTGGGGATCTTTCCGGTGGCCTTATGCGCGGCCTGTTGTCGAGGCGTGGCGGCCACTATAGGCCGTGGTGGCGGCCAGTCTCCGGGAGTCAGGTAGGTTTCATCGACAATCTCGAGGGTCCGTGTCCAGTTAAAACCAAACGGAGTCTGGTAGTTCAGGCAGACCCTGAGCTCGATTTCCTGCATCGGTTCGGTCGCCAGATAATAGGTGTTAACAGCAATGATCTTCTGGCCGGACTTCTCGGGGATTACCATGAAGCCCCGGCGCTGTCCTTCGTTCACGACCCAGGCCCCGAATGGGGGAGTCATGGAAACGTTGTTGCTGCGCAGCCGCTGCCGGATATCGAACTCGAAATCCGCGAATGGTTTGTCGATAAAAGCAAGGTAGCAGGCCCAGAGGAGCGTGAGCAGGATCAGAACGGGAGCCAGCCATATCCCCCGGCTTTCAGCGACCTTCCGGGCGGTCTCACGGGCTTTCGGAAAGCGTGTGGAGGGGTTGGCCCCCGGGCGCTTCTTGCCGGTTGCAGGAGGCGGCCCCATGGCAGGGCCCGGTTTGAATCGGTTCTGGAGATCTTTGGAAAGCGGCTTCTGGTCCTGCCCGCTGCCAGAGGGACTAGCTGAAGGCGGTTCACCGGTGAATTTCAGGTACGACCGGATGGTTCGGAGAATTTCTTCCTTCTCGGCGGTGGAGACGCTTCGGCCGTCCAGAAAAATGGCAAACCAGGCTTCCTGGGCCGGATCGTACTGGCTGACGGGGTGGCCTTCCAGATAGGCCTCGAACAGGTCAAGGGCACGGGCAGCGAGCTGTCGCTCCGGTCCATCCCCAACGGATTGCAGAAAGTCGTCGAGCTTCGGAAGTGGCACCTCCTAGAGTTAGCGTTTTCCGCCTATTCCCCGCAAGTTAAACCGGCGGAACAACCCGCCTTGCGGAAGATAGCGTGGGCCATTAAAGAGAGGGCAGGATGGCTTCGGTCCTGAACATAAAGCCGGTTGTTTCCGCCCGCCGGACAGCGCTTGGTACTGCCCACATGGTGGAACGGGCCGTACTCGGTCCGTTGACGCCGCAGGTCCGCTCATTTTCCCGTACGATCTTCATGTGGGAGAATGCGACCCTGCTCAGGTACCATGCCTCGACCAAGCGGACGTACCGCACACCGGTGCTGATCGTCCCGCCGCTCATGGTTAACCCGGACATTTTTGACCTGAGGCCGGGGCATTCCCTGATCCATTATTTATTGGATGCGGGGTTCGACGTGTTTCTTGTCGATTTCGGCTCACCGACGGATGCCGACACGGCGATCCGGGTGGACGACTATGTTACCGATTTCATACCGAAGGCGGTCGAGAAAATTCTCGAAGTGACCGGCGAGCCCTCGGTTTCCACGATCGGCTGGTCCATGGGCGGCATCATGAGCATGCTGTACGCATCCATTTACCAGAAAGATGCGCACCTCAGAAACGCCATTGTGCTGGGCAGCCCGTTCGATTTTTCCAAGATGTTCCCGATCAATATTCTGGTGAAGGTGTTCGGGGCCGGACTTCCGGCGGTCATGGAGCGGATGGGTAACCTGCCGCCAGTGCTGCCCCGGATTGGTTTCGAGATGCTGGCCCCTTTCGGGCTCGTTACCCGGTACATGAACCTGCTGATGAACTACTGGGACCGGGAATACGTCGCGGGTTTCGAGACGATCCGGGACTGGGGCCGCGGTTTTATTGCCTATCCGCAGGAGGCTTTCGTCCAGTTTGTGACGGAGTTCATCCGCGACGATAAGGTCCGGCAGGGCCGGCTGGTAATAAAGGGCCGCAAGGTGGATATCTCGCAGGTAGATGCGAACCTGCTGCTTTTTGTCGGGACGACAGACAAGGTGGCTTCACCGGAATCGGTCGAAGCGCTCATGAACCTCGTGGGTTCGAAGGACAAGACCTGCCTCAAGGTCCCTGTGGGCCATATCGGCCTTGTGACCGGCTCCAAGGCGGTTAAACACGTCTGGGCGCCGATGGCGCTTTGGCTCGCAGAACGCAGCTGACCCGAAGGGAACGGAACTCCTCACGTGAAACGGATCTGGGCGACAATTCAACGCTTTAGCATCATCGCGAGCACGCTGCTTCCCATGTACGTTCACTACGTATTCCTGTGGTACCGCCGGAAATGGTTCCGCATCAGGACCCGGCGGCACGAATGGACCCATATTCACCGCGGGTACGCCAAAAAATTCTATGCCATGGCGATCAAGCTGAAAGGCGGCATGATCAAGGTCGGGCAGCTGGTCTCTGCCCGCGTGGACGTGATGCCGAAGCCCTGGATCGAGGAACTTTCGCTCCTCCAGGACAAGGTACCGCCGACCGATTGGCCGTATATCCGCAAGACCCTGCTCAGCGAACTTGGCAAGGAACCCGACGAACTCTTCGACTGGATCGACCACAACGCTCTTGCCGCTGCCAGCTTCGGTCAGGTTCACAGGGCGCGGACCCGTGAGGGAGACGACGTCGTTCTCAAGATCCAGCATCCGGATATCGAGTTCAAGCTCAAGGTCGATCTGTGGATGCTTCGCACGGCGGTGAAGCTATTCAATATTTTCATCCCGCGGACCGACCTGTCGGTCATCGGCCGGGAGATGTCTCAGGCGCTTTCTACGGAACTCTCTTACGAACAGGAAGCGACCTACTGTGAGACCATCGGCGGAAATTTCAAGGGATATACCGGCGGTATCGTGATGCCGGGAATTATCCGGAAATACACGACCCGTCGTGTGATCTGCATGACCTATTTCGAAGGCTACAAGATCACCAATTTCGAGAAGATGGCCGAGCTCGGGCTGGACCGGCGCGAGATGCTCACGATCATCCTGAACGGCTGGACGAAGATGATGTACAAGGACGGGGTGTTCCAGTCGGATCCGCACCCCGGTAACCTGCTGTTCAACAAGATCGACGGGAAGCCCGTCGTCTGTGTCCTCGACTTCGGCCAGGTGAAAGTATTACCGAAGGAGTTTCACCAGAAGCTCCTGCAGGCAGTGTTTGCTTTCCTGTCCCGCGACGTGAACAAGTTCCTGCCCGCCCTGAAGAACCTTGGCGTGCTTGGCGACGCGGATCTTGAGGCCGTGCGCCCGATCCTCAGCGATTTCTTCAATCACTATTTCCATCTCTCGCCCAAGGAGGCGAAGGATCTGGATTTCAGGAAGATCCGGGAAGACGTTATCGCGACAATCGACAAAATCGAGCGGATCACGATTCCGAACGATATCATCCTTTACGGCCGGACGTTTTCGCTGCTCTCGGGACTGGCAACCCAGATCGACAAAACAGCCAATATGTTCATGATCGCCAAGCCGTACATCATGCAGACTCTCATGACCATGAATTTCCAGCCGCCTCCGGCTCCGCAAATGCCTGCTCAGTCCGTAGCAACAGGGAAGTAACTGGCCGCAAGCTGAACAGCCCGGCGTTTTAAAGTATCATTTGCGCGATACCCAGTACATCTTCTGGAAGTCGGTGTGCATCTTTGGTATCTTTGCCGCATGCCGAAATCGGTCGAACTTCGCCGCCATGCGAGAGTCCCGTTTCAGGGAACCGTCCGGTGCATGATCGCTCCCTCTACAACGATCTTTTCTCCCGGGGGGAATCTTTCCGCCGGGGGGATGCTGATCAAGGCGCGGTCGAATCTCGCCCCCGGCACCGAAATGGCGATCCGTTTCCAGCTTCCCTATCTGGGCGACATGGTTGAGACCCGTGGGGTTGTCCGCTGGCGGCAGCTGGATACCCGGGAAGACGAAACCCTGGCTGTAGGGGTCGAATTCCTGGAACTGCAGCAGGCAGTCCGGGAACGGCTGAACAGTTACATCGAGACCCAGTCGCTGGGCGACCGCTAAGCGCAAGGCTCAGCGCAGGCCAAGATCCTTCAGTTTGAGCTGAAGCCCCTTTCGGGAAAGCCCGAGCGCTTTCGCCGTACGGGTGACATTGTTGCTGTGTTCTTCGAGCGCCTTCAGGATAATTTCACGCTGGATCCTGACCGAGGCTTCCCGGGTCAGCTCTTTGAACCGCACGGTCGACGCCGGTCCCGTATCGGCAGCTGCCGGTGTCTGATCCAAAGCCGAAGTTGCGGGTCCCGTGACTTCCAGCGCGGGGATATCGCGATCGGTGAGCTCCTCACCCTCGCAGAACAGCATCGACCGTTCCATGACGTTTTCAAGCTGCCGGATGTTGCCGGGCCACTGGAAATTCACGAGCTTATCGATAGCTGCCGGAGTGATGCTCTGAACATTCCGGTTCAGTCGGGCGTTAAATTTCCGGCGGAAATGGTCGGCGAGCAGAGGGATGTCGGTTTTGCGCTCCCGGAGCGGCGGCAGGTGGATCGGCACTACGTTCAGCCGGTAGAACAGGTCTTCCCGGAATCTTCCATCGTGGACACCCTGCTGTAGATCCCGGTTGGTGGCAGCCACCAGCCGGACGTCTGTCTTGAGCGTCTTGACACTGCCAACCCGCTCGAACTGCTGATCCTGAAGGACCCGGAGAAGCTTCACCTGCATTTCGAGAGGGATATCGCCCACTTCGTCCAGGAACAGCGTGCCGCCATCGGCCAGCTCGAAACGGCCGGGCTTTGAGGTTACAGCTCCCGTAAAGGCGCCCTTTTCGTAACCGAACAGTTCGCTTTCCAGCAGCGTGGAGGGAATCGCTGCGCAGTGGAGCTTGATGAGCGGTTTTCTGGCCCGTTCCGAACGGTCGTGGATGAGCTGGGCCACCAGTTCCTTGCCGGTGCCGGATTCGCCGGTGATGAGGATCGTGGAGGGCGACGCCGCCACCTTTTCCACCATACGGAAAATATCCTTCATCAGAGGGTGCTCGCCGATCAGGGGGTGCTCGGAGGGTTTACGGTCCGGATCGACCAGATCCGCTTGAGAGGCTTCATAACTCCGGAGGGCTTTGTCGATGACCCCGGTGATCTCGCTCTTGTCGAATGGCTTCGACAGATAGTCGAAGGCCCCCTGCTTGATCGCTTCGACGGCCGTATCCACGGTGCCGTGAGCAGTCAGCATGATGACCGGCAGGCGCGGCTGGAGTTGGCGAACGCGCTTCAACAGCTCAAGGCCGTCCATCTCCGGCATCCGGAGATCGGTGATCATCGCATGGAACTGTTCCGTCTTGAGAAGGTCCAGGGCACGAGCCGCCGATTCGGCGGTTTCGACGTCATAACCCTCTCCGCCGAGCAGGGCTGAGAGGACCTTGCGCATGTTCGGTTCGTCGTCGACGACGAGGATGCTGTAATCGGAGGCTTCCATGCCGGGGGAGTTCATAACCCGATGCGGGGACTGGTGGGAAGGGGCAACTTAGGCGGCATTCCCGCCGGCGGAAGATGCCGCCGGCGCCGCGGACGCAATCTGGAAGGGCAGGGTGACCGTAAAAACGGAGCCTTCGCCCTCGCGGGAACTGACTTCGATGGTTCCGCCATGGGCTTCAATGAGCCGTTCGCATACGGGCAGACCGATCCCGGTTCCCTCCTGGCTGGTGGTGAAAAACGGCGTGAACAGCTTGTCGAGCGTGGCTTCCGACATGCCGGTGCCATTGTCGCTGACCTGGATAATGGCATTCCCGGAGGCCGTCGTGGGGCCCGGCTCCCAGCGGGTGCGGAGTGTCAGGACAGCATCCTTCCGCGCGTTCATTGCCCGGTAGGCGTTGTTTATAAGGTTCAGTAAAACCTGCTTGAGCTGCTCGGGGTCAGCATAGCCGGGGGGTAGATCGGCATCGAGCTGAAAGACCGTCCTTATGCCCGCTGGTTCTCCGGCCAGCTGAACCTGCTTGATGGTTCGCTCGATCAGCCGGTTCAGGTCCACTGGTTCCGGACTTGGCTTCGGCTCCCGGGCATAGTTGAGGAACTCGCTGACCACCCGGTTCAGACGCTGGACCTCTTCCAGAATAATCGACAGGAATTCCCGGCTCTGCTCCGGGGAGCGGCTCGTTTCCAGAACCTGCACAGCGCCCTTGATCGAGCCAAGCGGATTACGGATTTCGTGGGCGAGGCCGGCTGCCATTTCGCCGAGCGCTGCCATGCGCGACCGGGCCCGGATCCGTTCGTTGGCACGGAAGTTTTCCATCAGCATCGCGGTCTGGGTCGCGATCGTGTTCATGAGCGTGATTTCGTCGATGTCATACCCTTCGACGGCACGCTCATCGCGCAGGCAGATGATTCCCGAGAGTCCGTCAGGCGAGAGCACCGGCAGCACAAGCGAAGCGCTAAGGCCGCCCATTTCGTCCTGAAGCCGGGTAAGATACTCGAAGCGGGCTCCGGCCGCTCCACCTCGTTTCTCGGTCTCGATATCGTCGGTGGACATGGGAGCCCGGCGGGACTGGAGTTCATACACCAGCTCGATCCGGTCCAGAACGGGGGGCAGTGACGAGGTTTCACGCCCGAAGCAGGCGTAAAGGCCCAACCGGCCGGTCCGGCGGTCCCGGAAGTAGACAGCCAGATCGGTAATCCGTTCGAGACCCTTCAGGTGACGGGTAATAATCGCCGCCAGCTCCCGGGCATCGGTGGCCCGGAGCATTTCGCGGTTCAGGATCGAGAGCACTTCACGAAGTTCGCGTTTGGGACGGAGAAACAGCGTGGCGAACCGGTCCTCCACATATTTGTTGACCGGGTCATAGATGACGAGAATCACGATCGACGCGACCATCGTATAGAGCACGGTCACGCCGAAGGAATCGACCCAGAACACCAGAATCCCGTAGATTGCCGAGAATACGGCGGCGATGGTGGCGATGATCGCCGCACGGACGACGATTTCCTGATACTCGAGGAGCCGGTAGTTCAGGATCGACAGGTAGATGAAATAGGCATAGACCGAGACGGCCATGGCGGAGAAGCGATGGTGCTGCCCTTCGACGAGGAGCACTCCGAGATCGATGGTGGCTGCCGCAAGGACCACGAGCGCGCCGTTGCGGAGATACTTGAGGCGGGTCCGCTGGGCAGTCTGGGAAGTCAGCTCGCGTTCGCGGCGGAAGAGGATGTAGGTGCAATAGACATTCGTCAGGCCCAAATAGAAAATCATGGCCTTGTTCAGGAACGGGATCCCTGCCACGGGCCCCGAATGGTCCACAGGGAGGACGAATGCGAGCAGCAGGATCAGCGTGCTCGCGGAGGACATGTTGCGGATCGACCGCCGGAGGGTGGGCATCTCTGCGTAAAGAAAGATCCGGAGGAACCGGATTGCGAGCGGAGGTACTAGCGCAGCCGATACGATCTGAAGCCGCACGACGGTTTCCGTCTGGGGAAACAGCCCGTGCAGATAGGAAAACAGGTCCCAGAGGCCGAGTCCGCCCGCCACGTAGGCGAAGGTCCGGCGGGTATCGTTCTTCCGGTTCTGAAAGAAGACGGAGAATGACAATGCCCAGCAGAGCACTGTCGAGACGAGCGAGATCTGGTTGGCCAGGTTCACCGGCGGTCAGAATATCACGGAAGTCTGCCGGGCAGAACTGCTACTGTCCGCAGCTTTTGAGCCCGACGACAATAAGCAGGGCCATGAGTCCAAGAAAGATAAAGGTGCCCTTGGACTCATTGATATTGATCCGGCGCCATTTTTCAGGATGGATCTTGAACGGGAGCAGCTCGATGTTGAGCTGGTCCAGCCTGTCTTTGGCCTTGGGGCCTACAGCCTTGCGGAATGTTCCCAGGCGATCCTTCACCGTCTGCCCTGAACCACCGCAGCGGCGGATAAACAGGCTCCGCAGGTCGTTCAGGTGAGGCGTATCCTCCTCGATCAGGAGGGCGAACAGGCCGGCCCGCTCCGGGTCACCCATCTGGACAAGGACTTCGATCAGGTGAGCGCGCAGGGTGTTTGCGGTGTCTACATGACCTTCGATCTGGAGGCGGCTTTCCAGCCGCCGTCTGGCCAGTGCAAGATCGCCCCGGTCGAGGTCGCCCTTGATGCGCTCCTCGACGGAAGCCTTCCGCTTCTTCGGTTGTCGGTCCGGCTCGTTCACGGCGCGCCACCTTAGGAGAGGGCGGGGAGCTTGTCGAGAGGGAAACCGGGCGGCCGGACCGTCAGGCGATCTTTTCGTATTTCGTGAACAGGCCGTGGGTCACGCAGTAAGCCCGGACCCGGACAATGTCGTTCTCCAACGGCTTTTGCGTATAGAGCCAGGCGAAGAAATTCACGCCGTCCTGTCCATAGAGGGTTTCATTCTCGGCGGGAGCATTCACATGGACAACCGTGGGCGGAGCCTTCCCGTCCCAGATTTCAACCCAGGACCACCAGTGATTGTGGACGTGCGGGTGTTTCAGGGTGTTGACGAAATCGACCATCGCGTCGGAGCGATTGCCGGCGAGCTTGAGGTGCGGTTCGTGCTTCGCGATCATTTCGTTGCTGCGGGTCGCACCGGTGTCTTCCCGCATACGGTTGTATTCGAGATAGTTCGGAATCGTCTTCTCCCATGCTTTGTCGGGGAAATACGGGTGCTGGATATCGGGGCTGGTGGTTTCCTTCCCCTCCCATTCGGTGCCTTTCAGGGAGTTCTTGAACGGCCGCTTGCGGTAATCCTTCTGTTTCTTGGCGCTGGCCGTCGTAACAAGCAGCGGGGTGGCGATAAGACCGGTGGCGGTGGTGCGGAGGAAAATTCTGCGTTCCATGTGAGGGCTCCCTGTCGTTGGGTGATCGCGAGGTAACTGGGCTGTTGGTTACTGGTTTTAGCTGGTGAATGCCGGACTCCAAAATCCTTAAAAAATCTTTGAAGTGGCTTCGACTATAAATGGTCCATGACGCGCCGGGTCGATGCCCTTTCCAGAGTCAGAAGACGGGAGAAAAACAAAATAATCTTTAATTAAATCAACTGGTTATGAATGTACGCTGGAGTTAGCCCCATGTCTCGGCTTGCCGCACCTACGGGGCATGTTCACTATTTCTTTGTCCTTGCGGGCCCGGACCTTCTGCCGGGCTGCGCCGCCGTGAGGGGTGATATCCGGGTGGCCGCACCAGCTTGTGGATTCGGGTGCGGGAGTGTTGTGGTGAATTCATGCGCGTGTATCTGACAGACCAGGCGTTCGTGGCCCTGACGGTGGCGGCCGTCGAGGTGTACAAGCGCGAATGCTTTGGCTACCTCATCGGCCATATGAACGACGACGCCTGCCATGTGGATATGGCCGTGCCGCTCCAGTCGGCCGATCGGAAGTTCATGGAAGTGTCCGTTCACTCGCACCGTGTCGAGCGGGTCACGCAGCTCATGGATGAGTTCCATAGATGGCGTCAGATCGGCGATTTTCATTCCCATCCCGACTACAACGGGCAGACTTGGGAGCCGATTCTTTCGCAGACGGATGTCTCCACGATGGGGAAGAAGTTCGTATCCATCGTCATCAGCCTGAAGGAAACGGCCCGCCGCTCGAACTGGCGGTACGACCGCAAGGGAAACCTGTCGGGGACAGTAGGCGGTTACCGCCTGAAATTAAGCGCTTATTATCGTGGCATCACCGAGAACAGTGTCCGTCAGGTTGCGCTGCTCTGTCCATTTGCGCTCAGCTATCAGCACGAGCGCTCAGTTGTCGACGCCTTCGCGCAGCATGGGCAGAACCCTGAAGAGGCGCTCCGGATTCGCGTCTCCCGGATACGCAAATTGCCTTACCGGCTGGGGACGCCAGAGTATGATTTCCTGCGCCATCTGCAGCAGGCACGGGTATCATCGCTCGGCGAGTTTATCCGCGTGTACCGGGAGACCAATCCCGGGGGGCCGGATCCGGAGCAGGTGTCGGCGGCGGTCGGTTTCTTCCAGGAGTTCCGTTCAATGGGGCTCGTGGAACTTGTGCACTGACGCCGTCAGTACATCATCGTGAGCCCGGCGACGGCTGTCAGCGATGCCAAGTACCCCATTTCGCCAAGGCCCGTGAGATCCCGTCCGGAGACTTCGCCGTCGGCAATGGAATTTCCGAGAAGCAGTGCAGGCAGCGCACTCATGAGCAGGGCCGCCACGAAAGCGGGCTGAAGGAACGTGAGGATGCCCGCGAGCCACAGCAGGATGACTGCGGCCGTGCCGGGAGCAATGCTTCCACGCCGTCTGATCTGGAGCAGGATCGTCTCCGAAAGCCGTGCCGTAACCGGCAGCAGGAACAGGATCGGCGCCGTTGGATGCGAGATGTCTTCGCCGACGCTGTAAATCTGGGCGAGTCCCTGTGTTCTCAGGATCCAGCTGAGCAGCACGGCCGCAGCGGCCACGGCACCCCGCACTCCGGCATCATTGCCCGGGCCGCCGCTAAAGGCCCGGTCGACCAGGCGTCCGAGCCCGGCTTCCTTCGAAAAGAAAGTGAGGCCCGCCACGGCCATGACGGTGGCCAGGGCGGCGATCTGCGGATGTATGTCCTGGTGGGCGAACCAGGGCTGGAGACCGGAGTAGAGGATCCCTTCCAGGGTGCCCGCCGCGAGGGCCCCGAGGAGCCCAGCCATGCCAAAAGTTGCGGGGCGGTCGGCATCGAGTCCCCAGGGGAAGATACGTCCGAATGCGTTCAGGAAAGCCTTTTCCGGGAAAGCAGGAACGATTGCAGAGGGTTGGGTCGGTTGGCCGGATGACACAGCAGGAGGCTTTACGAGTCGGAGTGACGGGTCAAGGGGCAGGGCTATAAGGGTTTCGAGGGCTGCCATCCCTCCGCTGTGAATGTTTGTGATGGATGTTGCGACGGATTTCAGCTAGGCGATAATGTATTCAAATAGGGCAGAAAGGTCCATTATTCCGCGTGTTTAGGGGTTCGCTCCACGGATCTCAGGTGCGGCTGCAGGCGGCAATCCGCCTTCGGCAGGTTCACCTGTTTGTCTGCCTGTTGATGGTGGCGGCTGCCGGTGCCTGTAGCGGCGGCGGAGCCCCGCCGGCCGAACCCACAGTACCCGGCGCCTATTTCGCCAGAATCATCGCGACAAAACGGACAACCGGATCGCTCGTTAACTTCGATGTGTCGGACGATTATCGCGCCGTTTATGCTGCGTACGGTGACAACGGCCTTGTCACCATGGATATCAGCGACCTGAACGACATACGGATTACCCGTCGCATCGACGACATCCGGTCATCGGATGTCAGGGCCTGTGGCACGCGGCTTTATTCGCTCGATTACCAGCCACCGCCGTTTAAGTCCCGGGTTCAAACGCTGGATCTCAGCATTGATCGTACGGTGCCGGTACGTCTTGGCGAATTGCAGATCGATCTCGGTGCCGGTGCCGGTATCGCCTGTGCGGGAGACGATCTGATCGTATCGGCAGGAACACTAGGACTCTACCGGGTGAAAGCACCCGACCTCCGGCTGCCGGAAGCGGAATTTCTCGGCGACCCGGCTTCGCTCGGGGTCGTGGCGTTTTATGATCTGAAAGCCCTGAACAGCACGCAAGTGGTCGCTGCCGTTGAACTCCCTCCAGATCCGGATTGCTTCCCGATTCCGCCGACGCCCTGCAACCCGGCGGATCCCAGGCTTGGCCGTCTCGGTATTCGCCTGGTGAATGTATCGAATGGCCAGGGAGCCTCGGACCGCCGGGTTCCGCTTTCCCGTGCGATCGATTTCCCGTTCATCTCCGGAATCAATACAAGTCCGATCAATTTCCCTCTGGCAGCGGTCGAGAACTCCGACCTTACCCTGATACTCTCCGGCAGCGGACGCCGTTTCACCGTGTACCGGGGTGACAGCGTGGTTAGTTCGGATAATTTTGCCGGGCTTCCGACGAGCGATATCGCCGACATTGAATCCGTGGGCGATCTGGCGGTTGCAGCCGACGGAGATGTGAGGATTATCGACCTGACGGACCCGGCGGCACCCCGGGTGGCGACCTCGGTTATCACGCCCGGAACTGCCTACACACTCAAACTCCGCCAGCTGGAAGACGGCGGCTTCCACGTCTTCACGGCCGACGGAGAAAACGGACTCGTGGTTATTGGCGTTGAACGGGTGAAACCCGTATTCGTGGAAGTTGAGAAGGTCTTCAACGTCACGGGTTCGGTTTCCGATATCGGCCAGATGCCGCCGCATGTACCCACGTCGCCTGTGCTTGCCAGTGCGCTTGGCCAGAGTAATTTCCTGAATGGCGGGCTCCTCGTGCTTTCCCGGAGCAATGGCGAAGTGCCAATCGGCGACAACATAGACCGGACCGACGGTAATGCAGCGAATACAATCAATCCGGTGGCCGAAATCACCGGCGGTTCGCTCTACACTACCAGCGCTCCGAGGCCGGGCCTGCCGGGTACCGTGCGGCCGGTCTCGCGTAATGCGGCAGGCTTCCTGGATTTCGAGTGCTGGGGCAATCTGAATGCGCTGCTGATTCTCCGGGCACTTCCTCTGATCCGGATTCCGGCATCGATTGACCCGCTCACGGGATGTGTCCCTGCCGTGCCTCCTTACCCGGACAGCACGCCGCTCGTCGATGAACAGCTCGGGCCCCTGTCCCCGTTCCATGGTCCCACCGGAATCGCGGTCCAGAACGACGGGTATCCGTTTGTGGTGTCGAGCGGTGCGAACCTGAATAACGTGGCACAGTCGGAACCGGTGGTCCTGAGCGGCCGTGCCGCTTCTATCGCTCCCGATGGCCGGCCGGTCACATATGTCCTCGAAAACGCCGCCGATCCGTCTGGACCAATCGTCCCGGCGTTCCCTCCTCGCCGCGGCGGCCCTGTGACAGGTGTCTGGTGGGGCACAGAGGACTGGCGGGATTGCGACCAGCTTCCGAGTACGGTTCTGGGTTTCCGGCTACGGAGCGAAGTCCCCGGATCTCCTGCGGGGCTCCCCTGTGGGGCAGCGCCGGGTGTACCTCAAGGAACCAGTGAGGCGCTGAACTGGGGACTGTTCGGCGTGGTGTACGGTGGCACGGGTGTCGATAATGCCCAGCCGGATAATCCGCTCACACCGGTCGTCGACTACTACACGCGCAATCCGGTCTACTTCGCGGCGACCGGAGACGGCGGGATTATCCAGATCGATCTGGATTCGGGCATTTCGCAGGTGGCACCCCCGTGCACGACGCTTCCGCTGGTACCGAACACGCTTTGTGCAGCCACGCTGCCCCCGGGTCCGCTGCTCCCTGACGATTCGAGTCTCAAGCAGGGGATGCTGTTCGACGAGGAAACCCGTACCCTGTTTGTCGCTGACCCCGCCCGCAATCTTGTCCAGGCGGTTTCCCTCGGCAAACTGGAGCCTGCGACGCCGAGGGGTGTCTGGTACCGCAGTGGTGGGTACACGATTGAGGCCAATGGCCTTTTCTCCATGCCGATCGATCTGGCCCCCACCAATCCGCCGCAGAAGTCGCCCGACCACTTGAGGACTTCGAGCGATATCTATGTGCTGAACCGGGGTACATCGTCGGTCGTGAAGGTTGTCCAGTCCGGTGACCTGCTGGCCTATATCGTTCCACGGGTGAACGGCCGGGAGTTCGATGCCGGAACGTTCACTGCCATGGCAACAAGCTCCGACGGGACGACACTTTATATTGCCGTCGAAAACTGCCCGAGTGCCGGAGAATCCTGCATCTACTCGATGCCGGCACCATGACCGGACACTTGACGGCAGGCACGGGCACCTGGGCCTAACCGTCCGGATTCCGGGACTTTTAAGGAATCCATAAATTCCGGCTTCAGGCTCTTGACGGAAACGGGGGGCTCTCCCTATAGTCGCGCGCCTTCGGGAACCAGACCCCGCCTATGGGGCTGGATAACTGCCTGAAACGACACGAGGATTTACGGAAATGGCTACCCGCTCTGCAAAGCCAGGCGAGATCGAACGCAAGTGGTGGATTATTGATGCGAAGGACGTGGTCCTCGGCCGGCTGGCGACGCGCGTGGCGATGGTTCTCCGCGGCAAACACAAGGCCGCCTTCACGCCCCATGTGGACACCGGTGACTTTGTCGTTATCGTGAATGCGGACAAGGTCCGTCTCACCGGCAACAAGCTGAACGACAAGACCTACAACTGGTACACGGGCTACGTCGGCGGCATAAAGGAAGCCAATGCCCGGCAGATGCTGGAGCGGCGGCCGGAAGAAGTGATTCATCTTGCGGTGAAGCGGATGATGAACGATACGCCGCTGCACCGGAAACTGCTGACCAAGCTGAAGGTCTATGCCGGTCCGGATCATCCGCACCAGATCCAGAATCCCCAGAAGCTCAATCTCGATGCGAAGAAGCAGCACGCTGCTGCCTGATCCAGGGAGAGGTAACAGATACCCATGTCCGCACTCGCCAAGACCTTCAACGCCACCGGCCGTCGTAAACGCTCCGTTGCCCGCATCCGCATGAAGCCGGGGCAGGGCAACATTGTCGTGAACCACCGCCCGATGGACGAGTATTTCGAGCGCGACACCGCCAAGATGAAGATCCGTCAGCCGATGGACCTGACGAGCACGAACGGCTCGTACGACATCTACGTGAACGTGGTGGGCGGCGGAGCGAACGGACAGGCCGAAGCGATCCGGCACGGTATCAGTCGCGCTCTGTGCGTTGCGAATCCTGAGTTCCGCGGCGTTCTCAAGAAGAACGGCCTGCTGACCCGCGACCCGCGCGAAGTCGAGCGCAAGAAGTACGGCCAGCCGGGCGCCCGCAAGCGGTTCCAGTTCTCCAAGCGCTGATTCGGACCGGGTCCGGACCAGAGAGCGGCCTCCATACGGGGGCCGTTCTTTTTGCCGGTTGCCGCCGGCCGGTGGAATCGGATATCCCGTTTCAAGGCCGGACGCGGGCTCCGGACCTCGGAGGTCAGGTCATGTTTCATCGGGATTTCACGGACTTCACGAACGACATCGACGCCTCGGTAGAAGATATCTTTTCGTTCTTCGGGCAGATCGAGAAATGGCCCTCCTGGACCTCCGCCATCAAAAAGGCGAAGCCCGTATCGGACGGTCCCTGGCGGATCGGCTACCGGTTTTCGATGAACGCGGCCTTCGCTCCCTTTGTTCCGCTGTCAATTACGATCTTCGAGTATGAGGAGCACAAGCGGATTGGATGGGGCGTGAAATTCCCGGGTCTGCAGGTGGTTCACCGGTTCGAGTTCGAACGTCTTGGCCCTTCCCGCACGCGCATACGGAATACTGAGTTTGCTGACGGCTTTCTGGCGATCTTCATGACTCCGCTCGGTGGAATGATCGACCGGTTTGACCGCCAGTGGGCGAACGATCTTGAGGCCCAGTTCCGGAAACGGAACGTTGCCTGAGCCTGGATGCTTTGAAGCCATGGCCGGCCGTACATGGTTTGGACGGATGCTCGACCGGCTCACCGGACGGGCGGAAGCGACTCTCAGGGAACATGAAGAGTCGCTCGGACGGGAGCGGCAGGCTCTCGAAGGCCGGCTGGCTGACGCAAAACGCCGTGAAGAGGAGTTGAATGCAATGATCCCGCCCCTGGAGCAGATTGTCATCAGTCCCGAAAAGGCCACCGAACTGTGGGCTGCGGGTGCCTTTGTCCTCGATGTTCGTGAACCGTTTGAAACTGCCCGGGGCGTCGTCCCGGCCGCGAACCTGATTCCCCTCGGGCAGATCCCGGAGCGGTTCGCAGAAATCCCCGGCGACCGGGAAGTGGTAATCTACTGCGCCGCAGGCCGCCGCTCGCTGGATGCGGCCTGCTTCCTGTACACGAAGGGATTCAAGGCCGTTTTTTCCGTTGACGGCGGCATTTCCCGGTGGAGACCTTCATGAGGCGGATTGCAGCTCTCGCGATTGCATTGGCAGCAGCTTCGCCATTCTCAGGAGCAGCGGCCGGTGACGACTGGTTCGGGGACGAAAAGCCAGCGTACCAGCCGCGGGAGATCGTGGTTCTGTTCGAGATTCAGGCGCCGGGACTCGAGTTCACCGAGCAGAAAACGGTCAACTATTTTGTCGAACGGGAGCTGGCCTCGCTGGCATATCACGACGTCCTTTCAGGCGAGGCATTGGCGAAAAAACTGGGGGTAGGGCGTTTGCCGGTCTGTTCGGATGCCGATTGCCGCCATCGGACGGCCACGAACACGGGTTCAAGCGAATATATCCATGGGTCCGTCAACGGGGACAGCGAGGATGTGGAAGTCACGCTGGAACGCGTGAAGGCTGCCACGGGAGAGGTGCTGGCGAAGAAATCCTATCGCTGGCAGGGAGGGGCCATCAGCATTCCGATGCTGACCGCCTGGCTGGCGATCCAGCTGTATCTTCCGGCGGAGGCGCTGGTGGACGGGCAGCTTCAGCTCGACGTGAAGCCGCGTCTGACCTCGATCCGGGCCGACGGATCGGAAGTGCTGGTTCCTTCGGACAATACGATCCGGCTGGAGGCGGGGGTCCACCGCATCGATCTCGACCAGCCTGGGTATGCGAAAGCGACATTGCCAGTTGTGATTCTTCCGAAACGGGTGAACTATCAGCGAGTTGAGCTGAAACCCGAGTAATTACAGAGGGTTCTAACTGTCTGGGGCCGCGTGAAAAGTGCCCTTCTATCGGCTAGTTTTCCCGTCCAAAGGTCTTTATATCTGTAACGGTGCCAAGGAACCGGCCGAGGCCGGAAAACCGCCGGGTTTTCAGGAAAAGATGCAGCAGAACCAGCCAAAGGTCTATCTGGAAACCCACGGGTGCCAGATGAACGTCAGGGATACGGAGACGATTCTCGGCCTCCTGGAGGGCCGAGGATGGGCGTTTACGCCTGAACCGGCTTCGGCGGATCTCATTCTGGTGAATACCTGCTCTGTCCGTGAGCGGGGTGAGCAGAAGACGTTCTCCGAGCTCGGAAAATACCGGCTCCTCAAGTCGGACAATCCCAGGCTCCTCGTCGGTATGGCAGGGTGCGTGGCCCAGCAGGTCGGTGCCGAGGCCCTCGCCCGGGTGAAAGGTCTCGATTTCGTGATCGGCACCCACAACATTCATGATCTGCCTGACGTGATCGACGAACGGCGACGCACTGGAAACCCCGTCGTCCGGGCGAATTTCAGCTATGACGACGAGAAAATTTTCCAGGCGCCTGTCCGTCCCTCGGAACGGAAAGTCACGGCCTTCGTCAACGTCTCTATCGGGTGCGACCACAAATGCACATACTGTATTGTGCCAACGACCCGGGGTTCCGAAATGTCCCGCCGTTCGGGTGAGATTCTCGCCGAGATCCGTAATCTCGCCGAGGCCGGCATCCGGGAAGTAACGCTGCTCGGCCAGAACGTGAACTCCTACGGAAAGCAGTTCGCCGGCGAAGCTTCTTTCGGCGAGCTGGTCCGGCAGGTGGCGAAGATCGACGGCATTGAGCGGATCCGGTTCACAACGTCGCATCCGGTTGACGTGAAACGGGATCTGGTCGAGGCCATGGCATCCGAGCCCAAGCTCATGCCGCATGTCCATCTGCCGGTCCAGTCCGGCTCCAATTCCGTGCTCCGCCGCATGAAGCGGGAATACACCCGGGAGCGGTATCTCGAAGTTGTCCGCTGGTTCCGCGAAGCCCGGCCGGGAGTGTCGATCACTACCGACATCATCGTGGGGTTCCCCGGCGAGACGGACGAGGATTTCGAGGCGACGATGTCGCTCCTCGAGGAAGTCCGCTTCGATTCGATGTTCTCTTTTGCCTACAGCCCGCGTCCCGGCACTCCGGCGCTGAAGCTTGACGGAGAGATCGATCCGGAGCTTTCCAACGAACGCCTGATCCGGCTCCAGAAACGCGGCAATGAGATCGCCGACGAATTTCTATCGGCCTATGTGGGCCGTACGGTCCCGGTGCTGTTCGAAGGGCCGTCGCGCCAGTCCGGAGACGAACTCATGGGCCGCACACCGGAGAACATTGCCGTCAACGCGCCGGCGCCGCAGTGGCGCATCGGCCGTATCGCCGGCGTGAAGATCACCCGCAAGATGACCCACACCCTGCGGGGAGAGCTGCCTTCCACCGGAGTAGCCGCTGCATGAAGCGACTGATGGAAATCGCCGGTCTCGCCATGGATCCTGTGACCCGCTCACCGGTCATGATCCTCCGGGATCCCGAATCGAAGATGGGGGTGCCGATCTGGATCGGCCCGTTCGAGGCCGATTCGATCCGGATGGTGATCGAGAAGCAGCCGCCTCCGCGCCCGATCACCCATGACCTGTTCGCTGAAGCGCTGAACCGCCTGAACGGGAAAGTGAGCCGGGTGGAGATCTCGGATCTCAAGGACAACACCTATTTTGCCAAGGTAATCGTCGAGGCAGGCGGCCGGGAGGTCGAACTGGACTCGCGCCCTTCGGACGCCGTCTCCATGGCGGTCCGCTTCGATGCTCCGGTATACATGAGCCAGCATGTGTTCGAGGCGGCCCGTATTTCACTCTCCGATGAAGACGACGCGGCCGGCGAGACGACCGAGGACAGGCCGGCTGAAACCGGAGTGACCTTCGACGAGTCGAACAAGGACAAGTGGGCGGAGCTGCTGGAAAACATCAAACCCGAGCAGCTTTCCAAATATAAAATGTGACCGGGTGTTCCGCGGCGGCGGAACGGGGATTTTGCAGGGGTTCATGGCAGATTTGAGGGAGCAGACGGCGGAGCAGCGTCCGGGACAGTTGGCCGGTTTGCCGCTGAACCGGCCGCCTGAAACCGGGCCCGCAGCGGGCGGGGGCGAGGCTGCTGCCGCTGGAGCCAGGAAGAGCGACCTGAAAGCCCGGGTTCTCACGGCCGTTGTTCTGGTGCCGGTTCTGGTCTTCGCCATTATCAAGGGCGGCGGAATCTGGACCCTGCTCATTGCCGCTATCGTGGTTGCGGCGTCCTGGGAATTCTTCAACTTCATGGAGGCCAAGGGGCTCCGGGGGTCGAAATGGATCGGCATGACCGGCAGCGTGGCCCTCGTTCTGGGCGCGTCTTTCTCCAATGAGTATTTCTCGATACTGATCCTGACTGTGATCCTTCTGATCGCGTTTACCCGCCAGCTCGGTACGCGGGAGATCTCGACCGCCATTACCGGCCCGGCGGTGACCCTGTTCGGGGTAACCTATGTCGGTTGGCTGAGCAGCCACCTCGTCTGGCTCCGGAATATCGGGATCGAGGTACAGGCCAAGTATTTCGTTCATGACCCGTCGTTGCCGCAGGCGATGCCGGAGTTCCGGGACGTGGGCATGTACTACCTGTTCATCGGGGTGGCTGCGACGTTCCTCGCCGATACGGGAGGGTACTTCTTCGGCAAGGCCTTCGGGCGGCACAAGCTGGCCCCAAGCATCTCTCCCAAGAAAACCTGGGAAGGATTCGCAGGTCAGATCGTGGGCGCGGTGTTCGGCGCCTCGGTGTGCAAGTTCGTGTTTATGACCTGGGTTTATCCGGATTTCCCGTTCGGATCCGACTTCGAGTGGATGCACTGTGCGATCCTGGGTGTCCTGATCGCGAACGTCGGGCTCGTGGGCGACCTGTTCGAGTCCATGCTGAAACGGGATGCCCAGGTGAAAGATGCATCGGGCCTCCTGCCGGGGCATGGTGGCTTCCTGGACCGGCTAGATTCCATCAATTTCGCCATCCCGGTGACTTACTGTTACGTCAGGCTTTACTATTACTGGGCCCTTTCGCCGAACCCGCAGTCAGACCTGCGGGCATTCGGCGAGTATCTGACGGCTTATATTTTCGGGAAGTAGAGGACCGCCGAGTGCTTCGACCCTATCGCAAGAAGTTCCCCGTTCTGGCCGATGATGCCTGGGTGGAAGATTCTGCCCAGGTGATCGGGGACGTCGAACTCGCGGAAAAGAGTTCCATCTGGTACAACTGCGTCGTCCGGGGCGACATCGAGGCGATCCGGATCGGCAAGCGGACGAACATCCAGGATCTCACGATGATCCATTCGACAGGCGGACAGGGTTATCCGACGAGTATCGGAGACGACTGCACTGTCGGTCACAACGTCGTTCTGCACGGAGTGCGAATAGGGAACCGGGTGCTGGTCGGCATGGGTGCGATCCTGCTGGATGGCGCTGTGGTCGGTGACGACTGTCTGATCGGCGCCGGGGCACTCGTAACGCCGGGGACCGTGATCCCGCCGGGCTCGCTGGTGCTCGGATCGCCCGCGGCCGTCAAGCGCCAGCTCGAACAGAAGGACAAGATGCGCATCCTGCTCACGCCGCCGCACTACCACCAGACGGCCATGGAGTATTTCAAGAGCGGCATCGGCGTGACCGGAAAGTCGCTGGCCGAACGCGCGGTGAAGGGAGCGGCCAGTGCCGGTTAATCCCGACAGCCTGCTGACCCTGAACGTCTTCTGTGAACTGGACGAGGATATCGTGCAGGCGCTTGCCGGTATCCTGATCGAAAAGAGCGTGCCGTCGGGGACCCATCTGTTCGTCGAGGAACAGAAGGGCGAGACTGTGTTCTTCATCATGGAAGGCAAGGTGTCCGTCAGCCGCAAGGCCGACGGCGGCGACCCTGTGCAGCTCTACGACGCCGAGGAGGGCGACTTTCTGGGCGAGTTTTCCCTTTTTGAGAGCGGCATGCGGCAGGTCACAGCGACGACCAAAGAGGACTGCAAGCTCCTCATGCTCCGCCGCAAGGATTTCCTGAAGTTCTCCGAGGCGAATCCCAAAGCCGCGTTCAAGTTCACCTGGGAGATGGGGCGCTCCTGCGCGGAGAAAATCCGCGCGCTGGAGAAGATGTTCTTCGAGGGCTTCAACCGGACGGTGGAGTCGAAGGCCTGACTTGAAGCCCGGCACTGTCCAGCCCGCCGGAGGCGGGCGCATCGCAGCCCTGGATCTCGGCACCAACGCATTCCGCATGAAGATTGCGGATGCAAGGCCCGGCGGCGTGCTGAAGACGGTCCACTTCGACCGGGTGTTCACCCGACTCGGCGAAAAGATCATTCACACAGGCATTATCGGTGAAGAACCGCTCCGGCGATCTGTCGAAGCCGTCAGCCGGTTCCGCAGCGATATCGAGCGTCATGGGGTGGACCGTTACCGCGCGGTCGGCACCAGCGTGTTCCGCCGGGCTGGAAACCGGGATGAAGTACTGGCGAAATTCCGCCGCGAGGCCGGGGTCGAGATCGAGCTGATCGACGGGGACCTGGAGGCGCGCCTCTCGACGATGGGCGTCCTGCTGCGCCTCCACCAGCCTGCGGGCTGGCAGCTTGTGTTCGATGTCGGAGGGGGCAGTACCGAATTCGTGCTGGTCCGAGACGGCGATATCGTGGACCACATGAGCCTCGACGTGGGCGTCGTCGTTCTCACGGAGACCTATCTCAGGAACGATCCCCCGACGGTGGCCGAATGCCGTTCGCTCGAAGCGGCGATCGCTGCCGAACTGGAACCCCTCGAAAGGCTCCGGCGACAGCTCCCGGAAGGGGTCGTGCCCGGCATCTGCGGTACGGCGGGTACGGTCACCTCGCTGGCGGCCCTCGACCTCGAGCAGCGGAGCTTCGACCCGGACCGGATCAATAACCACCCGATTTCCTTCGACCGTGCCCGCGAACTGCTGCTCCGGCTCCGGGACCTGCCTGCGCATCGCCGCACCGAGCTGCCGGGCCTGCTCAAGGGGCGGGAAGACCTGATTATCGCCGGAAGCTATATTGTGCTTGAGGTTATGCGAAAATTCGGGTCTGATAGGATTGTCGCGTCCGATGGAGGGCTTCTGGACGGTCTGCTGCTGGCACAGGCGGGCAGGCCGTGACCGCGTGAAAGGCCCTCACATGTCCCGGTTGATCAGGTATTCCCTCGGATTGGCGCTTCTGCTGGCAGCCGCCGGCTGCGCGCCCAAGGTTCCCGGCGCCCGCGAAGAAACCCTCCTGAAACCCGAACTGCGTGAGGCCCCGGCGGGAAAAACGCCGCTGGGTCTCTATGTGGACAAGGCTTCGTCCCTCAGAACCGCCTATTGGCGATTCCAGGAAGACAGTTACCGGGCGAACCTGGGTGAGGATATCCTCTCCCAGTTTGGCGCGAGCCTCGCCGGGCGCGGATTTTCGGTTGTCATGCTGGACGGCGACCCGGAGACGGAAGCCTATCCCGGTCCGCTCGCCGGAGCTGTGGCGCTCCGGGTGCTGCCGGCCAAGACCGAAACCGATCCGCTCGTAATCGTCTTTCAGGCGGGGGCCAAGATATACAACGCGGAACGGCGCAAGATGGCGGATCTCGACCTGAGAAGCCGCATCGAAAAGCCCGCCGCGAAAAGCCCGGAGAAGCCGCTCCGGGGACTTTGGAACCAGTGTCTTCAGGAGATCGACGGGAAGTTCACAGGGGCCTGGGACCTGTTCATCTCGCCGGAAAGCGCCTCAAAGGGGCGTCTCGTATCGGCATGGAATCTTCCGTACGACATCCGGTTCAAGCCGGGGGACCCGAACCAGCTCGAAAACACAGCCGCCATGGACAGCCTGAACACGCTGATCCTGAAAATGCGCGAGCACAAGAACGTGGGCCTCGATATCGAAGTTCATGTGTTCCCCGAGCCGCCATCGCCCCCGCCGCAACCGGTCAAGGGGAAGGCCAAGCCTGCCCCGGCTCCTGCCGCCCTCAGCCCCGAAACGGTGGCCGTAGGGCGGGCCGGGGCCCTCCGGCGGTATGTTTCGGAATGGGGAATCGGGGCGGACCGGATTTCGGTGAATGTCCGGGTTAAAGAGGTCCCCCTCGTGCCCGAGACCCAGCCGGGGTCCGACCGGGTCAATAACCGGATCGACTTCGTCCTGAAGCGTTAGTGGCCGGAACGGGTGCCCTATTGCCGATTTTCATTTTGCTCTCTGCCTCCAAGTGGCTAGAATCGCTGGAGTTTCCGTACTGAATATTCGGTCCGGAGCGGGCGCAGTCCTTGATGAGGGCTGCCTTCGCCCCGCAGGGCCGTTACGCAAGGTTGGATCAAATGAGAAAAGCCGGAGTTGCTGTCGTCCTTTCGGCCGCATTGTGGATTTCGGGGTGCGGCAAGCCCCCCGAGCAGGAGATGGCGCAGGCCGAGAACGTCATCCGCGACGCCCAGCAGGCCGATGCCCACAAGTTCGCGCGGCCCGAGCTGGCCAACGCCGAGCGGCTGCTCCGCGAGGCCCGTGAGAACTCCGCCGCCGGTGACTACGATATCGCCCGTGATCGCGCCCTGCAGGCGAACCAGGCTGCTGCCCAGGCCGTCGAGACAGCCCAGCGCAACAAGAAGATTTTCGAGGAAAACGCCGCCCGCCGCGCCGAGGAAGAAGCCGCGCGCAGGGCCGCCGAAGAAGAAGAAGCCCGGCGCAAGGCCGAGGAAGAGGCCGCCATCCGCGAGGAAGCCCTGAAGGCCGAGATGGCAGCGCTGCAGGAGCAGCCGCCCGAGGCCGTGGCCGAAGCGGCGCCTGCTGCCGAAGCCGCGCCCGAAGTGGTGGAAGCGCCGCCTCCCCCGCCGCCTGTCGAAGAAGCACCGCCGCCTCCGCCGCCGGAACCGAAGAGCCGCCGCCAGAAGGCCGCACCCGTCGCCGAATACACGCCGCCTCCCGTGCAGGAAGAAGCCCCCGCCCGGTCCTTCAGCTCCGGCGGGACGATCAGCTACAGCGGCGCCACCCGCACCTACACGACCCAGAGGTACGACACGATCGGCAAGGTCGCCAAGGAACAGCTCGGCGACAGCCGCCTGTGGCCGGCGATCTATGACCTCAACTCGGCGAAGATCCCCGACCCCGACCGTCTGCCCAAGGGGGTTGTCCTCGAGATCCCCACGGAACTCACCTATGACCAGAAGGCCGAAGCGAGGGAGCGGGCCTCCAGCCGCGAGGGTAACTTCTCGCTGTTCGACGGGCAGTGAGTCCCGGCCCCGGTCGTACACACCGGGGGCAGAGTAAGGAAAAGGAGCCGCGTCCCCGCGGCTCCTTTTCCTTGTTAAGGAAGGCGAGGGCTTTCAGCCGGCCATCATGCGGGGCACGAGCTCGCGGCCGTGCGGGATCAGGATGCCCGAGGCCTTTGCTTCGTTCTCGGTGTAGCTCCTGGGCCGGACGTTCTCTTTCTTCAGGTCCTCGGAGCGGAACAGCACGTAAGGCACCGGGTCCGGGATGTGATCCTTCGTCGCCCACGGGGTGGGGTGATCGGGAAGGATCAGCACCCGGTAGTCGGGGTGGTTTCTGTCGAGGAACTCCACGATGGGCTGGAGGTGCTTCGAGTCCAGGTATTCGATCGTCCTGATCTTGTCGTCCGGGTTGCCCTGGTGGCCCGCTTCGTCCGGCGCCTCCTGATGGAGGAAGACGAAGTCGTGGCGCTTCAGCGCCTCGATGGCGGCCGCCGTCTCGGCGTCCCAGTCGGTGTGGATCTCGCCCGTGGAGCCCGGCACCTTGATCACCTCCATGCCGGCGAGCTGACCGATGCCGCGCAGGAGGTCCACGGCGGATATCATCGCGCCGGACATCCTGATCTTGTCGGTGATCTTCGGCATCCGGGGACGCTTGCCCTGGCCCCAGAACCAGATCGAGTTCGCCGGGAGCTTGCCCTCGGCGATCCGCCGGCGGTTCACCGGGTGGTCCATGAGGAACTTGCGCGACTCCAGCATGAGCCAGCGCAGCGATTCGTCCTGCGGGAACCACTCCTTCACCGGCTTGTCGGCGATGTTGTGCGGCGGCTTGAGCGAGTGTTTCTCGCGGCCGCCGTGCCACACCATGAGGTGCCGGTAGGCGATACCCGCCCGGAACGTGAACCGCCCGTGCGGCCCCCTGTCGCCGCCCAGTTTCTCGTGAACGGTGGCGATGACTTCGGCCGCTTCCTCGGTTGTGATCGAACCGGCCGAGTAGCTCTTCATGACGGCATCGGTGCCATCGCCGTCGAGCGTGACCAGATTGCAACGGAACGCCACGTCGTCGTCCTTGAGGTCGTAGCCCATGGCGGCGGCCTCGAGCGGCGAGCGGCCCGTGTAGAGGTTGCCCGCGTCGTAGCCCAGGATCGCCATGTTGTTCACGTCGGAACCGGGCTCACAGCCCGCCGGGGTCGTGTCGCACAGGCCGATCTCGCCGTAAGTGGCGAACTTGTCGATGAGGGGCTTTTTCGCGAGATCGAGCGGCGTTTTTCCGCCGAGCCTCTCGTGAGGGAGGTCAGCCATGCCGTCGCCGAGCAGAATCAGGTATTTCATATTCCCTTTGGTTTCGCGGGGTTAACACAGCCCTGAAAGGCCGTGTTACGCCCACCAGTGACATATTAGCCCGAAACCGGGTGCCATCAAAAAGACCTGCGAAGGTGCCCATCGGCCCAGATGGTATTCAGTTTTCAAGGACCCGTCGCGGCGTTCCGCCGCCTCTGCGCATCCGGACCCCGACCCCTCAGCCCTCCGGGCAGCTCCCCTCAAGCTGAGGGGAGCCGACTGGAGCAGGCCTTCCCTGTTTACAGGGAAGGTGGCCGAAGGCCGGATGGGTCCGGAAACGCTGCCAGCCGGGGACGTTCGCTGCCGACGCCCAAAGCCGTCTGGATGCAGAGAGAAGGTTGTCCAGCCTCAGATCATGGATGGACCGGCTGTATATGGACCACATCGAGGGGCGAATCGACGAGGACTATTTCCGGGAAAAATGGAATGCCTGGCGTTCGGAACAGACTCAGGCCGAACAGGAAATAACGTGGGGTGCCACTCCCGGCAGGAATGGTCTACAGGCCTTCAAAAATGCCTTAGAACTCTCTAAGCGCATGGAATCATTATACGAATCGTCATCACCGAAGCGGCGGGCGCAATTGGCCCAAATCGTCTGTTCGAACTCGAAGCTTGATGGTGCAACTCGGTGGAACGGCTACAGAAAACCGTTCTCATTCTGGGCCCAAAACGGTAGCCGTCTTGGATGGCGACCCCAGCGGGATTCGAACCCGCGTTACCAGGATGAAAACCTGGCGTCCTGACCTGGCTAGACGATGGGGTCCCAGGTGTGAAAACCGGCGTCAGAACCGCCGGTTAAGCGGTGAGCCTCATAGCGCCTCCCGAGGGGCGAGGCAACAGTGAACCCGCCCTTTATTCGGCGACGGAATTGAACACGACCCCGGTCGGAAGCTTGGGGTAAAAATAGGTCGATTTCTGAGGCATGACCTGGCCGGCGTTCGAGACTTCCTGAACCTGCTCGACCCGGGTGGGGCGGAGCAGACAGCCGAGCTGCTGTCGTCCCGCCCTGACCTCGCCGGCAACCTTGTCCGCATACGGCGTATAGGAAAGGTAGGACTCCTTCGCGAGGGCTGCCTGATCGATGCCGAATTCCTTGGCGAGCAGGAACTCGTGCAGCACTGTCACATCCAGCTTCTTCAGGCTGTCGTGCAGTCCCGCAGGAAGCTGACGGCGGATCGAATCCGGATCCTTCGCCTTGATGACATAGAGATCGCTCTCACCCTGCACGGCGAGACAGAAAGAGTTCTGCTCCACCGGCGTCGAGTTGACCGAGGCGAGAGCGTGGCCGAGATCGGGGATTCCCTCGATCGTGAAATCCTTTGACAGGGCTTCCCGCGCTTTCGCCCATGCAAAACCCGGAAGGTTCGATGCCATGCGGTGGTAGGCGAGCACGGTCATCTGCCCCGCGGGGGCGACGTACATGAGGACCCGTTCCCACGGGGAACCCTGCGGGGCTGAGCCGGACTTCTGCCTGCATTCGTTCCGGTAATTGATGGCCGTTCCGTAGCGGTGGTGTCCGTCGGCAATATAGATTTTGACGTTCTCGAATGCCGAGACGATCTGGCTGTTCGTCATGGGATCGTCCAGCCGTTCGACCTCGTGCTCGATACCGCTTTCGTCGGTGAACCGGCGGGCGAGGGCGGAGCCACGAGCGGTCTTTGAAGCACTGTCGAGGGCTCCGAAGACTGCTCCGTCCGTATCGCTGAAGAACCCGAACACCGGCGAGATATTCATGCGGGTCGCCCGGATCAGGTCCAGCCGGTCGGCCTTGGGTTTGTCCAGGGTCTTTTCGTGCGGGAGCACGATGCCGCGGTCGTAGTCCTCGATCCGGACGGCGGCGAAGAAACCATCGCGGGAGACGCGGTTCTGGGTGCCGGGGACCGTAAATGTCTGCCGGTAGCGGTAGAAGGCGCTCCGGCTGTCCTGCACCAGCGAACCGTCCTGCCGCCAGCGGGCGATCTTGCGGGCGGCGGTTTCGTACTTGGTTTCGCCGTTTTCCGCCTCGGGCAGTTCAATGTGAATTGCGTTGTGTCCGTCGCGGCCGGCAAGCTCGGCCCGCTGCTCGGGAGAAATCACGTCGTAAGGGGGGGCGACAACTCTGGAAAGGTCGAGCGAGTCTGCATAACGGACCGCCCGGAAAGGATAAATCGTGGCCATCTGGTCAGTTTCCCATGTCGAGGGAGAGGTCTCCTTGCCGGATCAGGCGGACCCGGCCCATGTCGATTCGAACGATAGTGGCGCCGAGCGAGGGGGGCAGGTCGCCGGCATCGACGGCATAGTCGACTGCGCCCAGGATTGCCGGAGAGATTTCCGAAAGTCCGAGCGGCGTGGATTCACCCGAGAGATTCGCCGACGAACACACGATCGGCCGCCTGAGCTGCTCAAGCAGGCGGGCGGCGAATGGGTGCGTCGAAATGCGGATCGCCACGTTCGGCGGCTTTCCGGACAGCAGACTTTCGGGGAAAAGCCCCGGTTTGGCGTCGAAAATGATCGTCAGCGGGCCCGGCCAGTACCGGTCCATCGTCTGGCGGTGAATGTCGGAGATGTTGACGACGAGTTCGTCGAGCTGGCTGCGATCCCGGACCAGAACCAGCATGGATTTCTTCGGGTCGCGTTTTTTCGCCCGGAACAGCCGTTCGACGGCCTGGGCGTTCAAGGCGTCGCAACCGATCGCATAGCCCGTTTCGGTGGGATAGATGACGGTCCTGCCGTCCAGCAGCGCACCCGCCAGGGCCTGGTATTCCTGGGCCCTCATGTCCGGATAGAGCAGGCGGGAAGTGAAGTTTTCCACGGTTGCCGGAAATAGGGCCTTTCGGGATATTCCCTGTAGCCGGCTGCGGACAACCGGCGCGGGTCCGCGTCCCGTACACCCTCTTGCCGTGCGTTGCAAGCGCGATGTGATCGGTGTTAATTCCTCCGTACTTGATCTGAGACAGGTGGTTGACTGCCGTGACGGATTCCGGCCGAAGCAGTCGCGTGAAGGAGCTCGTTGAGCGGCTCCGGGGCGGCGACATCGAACACCGGCGCGAGGCCGCGCTTGAACTGGGGCAGATGGGGGCCATTGAGGCGACTCCGGTCCTGCTGGCGGCTTTTGACGGGGAAGGCTGGCTGGTCCGGCAGGCTGCGGTCCATGCTCTCCTGCTCATGCCGTCTCCCGAGGCGGTCACCGGTCTGCTCCAGAAGCTCCGGAACTCCGATGCCCGGGTCCGGTCTGCGGCCGTGGAGGCGATCCGGGGCATTGGTGCACAGGCGCTCGCGCCCGTGATCTCGTTGCTGAAGGATTCCGACCCGCAAGTGGTCCGGTACGCCGCCGAAGCACTAGGCGACCTGGGCTCGCCGGAAGCCATTCCGGCCCTGGAAGCGGCGTTATCCCATCCGGACGATAACACGGTCTATCAGGTGCTGCTTGCGCTCGGAAAACTCCGCGATCCGAAGGCGGTCCCGAAGATCGTTCCCATGCTGAAGCGCTCGCTCTGGGTGCAGACAGCCGCGCTTGAGGCGCTGGCACGTATCGGCGGTGCCGAAGTCGAGGACGAGGTGATCCGGCTGCTGAAGGGCGAAATATGGGCGCTCCCGGCAGTGCTCGATACCCTGAGCCAGATCGGCACTGAAAAATCCCTTGCCTTGCTCTACGAGTTCGTGGTCTCTGATCAGGAACTGGCCCAGCTTGCACTGAAAGCGGTCGCGAGGATTCTGACGCGCACTGGCAGCCATGCATTCAGGGAGAACGAACGGAAAAACCTGCTGAAAGTGACGGCGCTCGCCTTGAGTTCTCAGGATGCCGACGTCCGCCGTGCGGCCATTTATCTTGCCGGACACTTCCGGGCTCCAGATTTCGTCATGCCGCTCGGCGATATCCTGCGCCGCGCGGACGAAACAGGCGGCGAAGAGTGCGGTTGCGACGACGATGAATACCGGGAGGCAGCCAGCGCCCTTGCCAATATCGGCGCGCCAGCCGTGAGCGAACTCCTGATTCTGCTTACCCAGGTGGAGACATCCACCCGCCTTGTGGTGATCGATGCGCTGGCACAGATCCGTTCACCGGAGGCCGCGAGGGCATTGGAGCCGCTTCTGGACGACGGCGACCCCGAAATCGCGCGCTCGGCTGCCGACGCACTGGGCAGGATCGGCGATCAGGCATCCATCGACCGGCTGTTCGGGCTGTTCGATCACCCGAACGTCATGGTGCGGGCAGCCGCCCAGTCGTCGCTCGCCCGGTTTGGGCCGCGGGTGCTGGAACGGCTGCTGGAGATGATCGTGAATCCGGCGGCGGAGATTCGCGCCCAGGCGGCATCCGCGCTCGGTGCACTGAAAGATCCCGTGGCCATCGAGCCGCTCAAGAAGCTGCTTGTGGACCCGTCCAACGAGGTGAAACGGGCGGCTGTCTTTGCGCTCGCCCAGATCAACGAACAGCACGTAGGCAGCCTGCCGCTGCTTCTGCTAGGCAATCAGGACCCGGCCGTGCGGTGCGCCTCGGCGCAGGTACTGGGACGTCTGCGGGACAAGCGGGCGGTTGAACCCCTGCAGTACCTGCTGACGGAGGACGTGGATGCCTGGGTCCGGTACGAGGCAGCCCAGTCCCTCGGTGAAATCGGCGACCGCCGGGCAATTCCTGCTCTGGTCGAACGGATGCGGGACGATGCCCCTCAGGTCCGTATCGCCACGCTGAAGGCTGTCGCCCGGCTGGCCGTCGAGGAGCAGATCGGCGCGCTTCAGGAGGTTTTGAGCGACCGGGATCCGGAAGTCCGTCTGGCGCTGATTGAAGCCCTTGGTGCGCGGTCCGGGTTCTCCGGCGCCGAGAGCACCGTCGTGATGGCCCTTCAGGACGAGGACTGGCGCGTGCGGGTGGCAGCTTTCCGCTCGCTGGCCCGCCGGGCGCCGGAAAATCCGTCGAAACTGCTTCCTCATCTCAGGCCGCTTCTCGGGGATCCCAACGACCGGGTTCGTCAGACGGCCACCGACTTCTTCCGGTCCATCGAAGGAAATTAGACGGAGTAGCTCGGGTTGCCGGAACTCACTTTTACAGAATCGGATTTTGCCGAGTTCCGGGACCTGATTCTGGAGCGGACCGGGATATCGATCCGTGAGACGAGAGTAGATTACCTTGAGTTCCGCGTTCTGGAACGGGTCCGGGCGGTCAACGCGGGTTCGGTGCGGGACTATTACTACCGCCTGCGCTACGGGCCCGTCGACGATCCGGAGTTTCAGGCGCTGGTCAATTCGATCACGGTACAAGAAACGTATTTTTACCGGAATCCGCGCCAGCTCGACACGCTGAGGAATCAGCTCCTGCCGGAAATCCTGGAGCGCAAGAAAAAGGAAGCCGATTCGACCCTCTACCTGTGGAGTGCTGCGTGTGCCACGGGGGAGGAGCCTTACACGCTGGCCATGATGTGCCGGGAAATGGCCCACCTCATCGGCGAACGGAAGATCGAGATTCTGGCGACCGATATTTCGACCCGGGCGATCGAGCTTGCCGGGAAGGCGAACTACACCGATAGCAAGCTCCGGGAACTGTCTGACACCAGCCGTAACCGGAATTTCGACCGGATCGAGGATGGCTGGGCTCTGAAGGACGAGATCAAGCGGATGGTCCGCTTCCGCCGGGTGAATCTGGTGGATGAGCGCCAAACAGCGACTATCACGCAGATGGACATCATCCTGTGCCGGAACGTGTTCATCTATTTCTCGCCGAAGGCGAAGATTCAGGTTGCAAAGCTTCTGTATTCAAAACTCAAGCCGGGAGGATATCTCCTGCTCGGAAACGCCGAGACCATCGACGTCGTGCAGGTGCCGTTCCGGATGAAATTCATGGAAGGAGGCATGGTATACTGGAAACCGTCTGGTCTCTGACTGGTTTCGGACGGTTACGGGGCGGGCGCCCCGCCGTCCGGGTATGCCGTGACTCGCTTCCCTGCGGGTGCGGGTGATTTATGGACAAACGGATTTTGGTGGCAGAAGACTCCGGGGCGACCCAGAAGTTCATCTCCTATACGCTCCGCTCCCGGGGCTACCAGGTGGAGCTGTGTGCAGATGGGCTCGACGCCCTGACGCGGTATGCTTCCGAGGATTTCAACTGTGTCATTCTGGACATCATGATGCCCCGGATGAACGGACTCGATGTTCTCGCCGAAATCAGGTCCCAGTATCCAGACCGCAAAACACCGATTATCCTGTTGACCAGTGAAACCCGTCCCGACGACCAGAAGCGGGGGCTTGATCTCGGCGCCAGCAGCTTCATCGCCAAGCCGTTCAAGCCCGAACAGCTGCTGGAAGTCGTCGAAAAACTGATCGGAAAGGCCTGAAACCGGCGGATAACGATGAGCGATCGCGACGAAAACCTTCAGGAGCTTTACGGCGAGTTTCTCGATGAAACCCGCGATCTGCTGGACAGTTTCCAGCAGCAGCTCGTGCGTCTCGAAAACGAGCCGGGCAATGCCGACCTCATCAAAAAGATCTTTCGTGTCGCCCATACGATCAAGGGGAACGCCGGTTTTATCGGACTGGCGCCGCTTGGCGAACTGGCGCACGCTATGGAATCGATACTCGGCAAACTCCGGGATCAAAAGATGGTGTTCTCTCCGGACATCAACGACGCCCTTCTGGAAGGTGTCGATTCGAGCCGGGGCGTGCTCAAGGAGTTTCTCGCCGACAATCTGGCGGCGGTGGATGTGACGGGCGTGATGGACCGCCTCCACCGGATCGAGCGCAACGATCCATCGCTGCCGGCTGCCGGCGCGACCCGCAGCAAGGATGAAACCTGGTCGCCGGAGATCCTCGATGATCAGGCCCATCAGGCGGCAGAGACGGCTCCGGCCAGACCTGAGCTGTCCGTGGTGCCTTCATCGGGATCGGGTGCGGAAGAGGCGGAGCATGGCAAGCATTTCATGCGAGTCAGCGCCGACCGCCTGGACCAGCTCGTGAATCTCGTGGGCGAGCTGGTCGCGGGCCGGTCACGGCTGCTTCAGCTCAAGCGCGAGATCCCGCTCAAGAGTTTCGACGAGGTTTCCTCCTTTATCTCGAACATCGCCACCGAACTCCAGACGGCGGTGCTTTCGATCCGGATGGTGCCAATCAGCCAGCTCTTCACCCGGTTCTACCGGCCGGTGCGCGATACCGCCCGGCACATCGGCAAGGATGTCCAGCTTGTGCTGGAAGGGGAGGACACGGAGCTCGACAAGACCATCGTCGAGGAGATTCACGATCCGCTGCTTCATCTCGTACGGAATGCCATCGGGCATGGAATCGAAGCCCCCGACGAGCGGGTCCGGTTCGGCAAGAAGCCGCGGGCGACCGTGATGTTGAAGGCATACCATGCCCAGAACAGCGTCTTTGTGGAAGTGCTCGACGACGGTTCGGGCCTCGACTTCGACCGGATTCTCGACAAGGCCATCGAGCGCGGCCTCGTGGGTCGGGACGAAGGCCGGAACATGAAACCGGACGAATTGGCGGAGCTGATCTTCCTGCCCGGTTTCTCGACGGCGAAAGCAGTCGACGACCTGCAGGGACGTGGTGTCGGCCTCGATGTAGTCAAGTCGAAGGTCGAGCACCTGGGCGGCAATGTCGAAGTCCTTTCGACCCGGGGAGAGGGCACGTGTTTCCGGCTCAAACTGCCCCTGACGCTGGCGATCCTCCAGATATTCCTAGTCAGGTACGGACGTCAGGCTTTCGGCATTCCTCTCAATTACGTGGAAGAAACCGTACGTGTCCGTCGTTCGGAGCTGGAACGGGTGCAGAACCGGCAGGTCATGATGCTCCGGCACCATGCGGTTTCCATCACGACACTCGCGGAACTCCTCGACCGGGAGGAACCCGCCGAATTGCCGGACATCCTGAACATCATTATCCTGCGGGTCTATAACCGGCGCATCGGTGTGATCGTCAGCGAACTGATCGGCAAGGAAGAGACGGTTTTGAAGCCGCTGGGACCCTATATCGGCAATCTGGAGAAGTCGGCAGAGGGAATCGCCGGCGCCAGCATCCTGGGCACCGGCGAGGTCGTGCTGATCCTCGACGTGCCGGTTCTCCTGAGAGCGTCCGACGCCGGAATATCCGGCGCCGAAGAACGGGCCGTTTGACCCGGGAATAGGTGTGCGCATGGCATTCATCCGACAGGAGCGCGAGGCGGCGAAGGCGGTCGAGGAGATCGTCAAGTTCGTGACGTTCGCCCTGGGCAAGGAGAAATACGCGGTGCCGGTGCTCCGGGTGAAGGAAATCATCGCCCGGTACGACATTGCACCGTTGCCCAAGACCCCGAATTTCATCGAAGGGATCATCAGCCTCCGCGGCGACATCATTCCGGTCGTTGACCTGCGCAAACGGTTCGACCTGCCGGTCCACGACCGCACGGATGAGAACCGGCTGATTGTCCTTGAAATGGATGATTTCTACGTCGGTATCGAGGTGGATGCCGTTTTCGAGGTTATCAAAATCAATTCAGGACAGATCGAGCCGCCCCCCGCCCTCGTGGCAGGGCTCCAGGCCGATTACCTGGAGGGTGTCTGCGAGATCGACAGCCGGCTCATCACCATCCTGAATCTCGACACGATTTTCTCGCCGCATGAGAAAGACGTTCTCCAGGATTCGTCCGCCGACGACAAGCCGGCCGTCCCGGTGGCTCCGGCCGCAAAAGCGGTGCAATCGGAGGCTGCGGTGGGACCCGCGGCTCCATCGCCTGCCGTTCCTCCGCAGCGGCCGTCTGCACCGCCGAAGACCGTCTCTGTGAAGGTGGAAAGCGACGGACGGATCAAGGTAGATGGAGCGTCGTTCTTCGCCGGCAAGGCTCATGCGGGCAAGGAACTGCAGGCCGAAATCGCCGGTACCGAAGTCCGGCTGCTCGAGGGCGGAAAACTCCTGAAATCGTTCAGGCGAGTGGGGTAACAGGTGCGTAGAACTCTCCGAATCGGATTCGTCCTGATCGGCCCTCCGATCGTCATTCTTCTGGTCTCGCTGTTCGGTTTCCTGTACGTCCGTAGCTCGGTGAAGGAGACACTGGAAGAACGTTATTTCGAGAAAATCGGCGTACTCGTGACGAACGCCAAGCTGAACGTGGAGGGCCTGCTGAAGCTCGGGCTTTTGACGCTCGGGGATCTTCAGCAGATCGACCAGATCCTTCCGCCCATCGTCGCCGAACACAAGGAAGTGAAGATCTGGATTGTCTCCGACATCCAGGGGAAGGTGCTTTACAAGGGCGGCGAGCTCGGCGACCGGGCGGACGATTTTGCCCAGATGTCGAAGATCGCCGAACGCAGCACCCAGAAGCTGGAGAAGTTCACGGTCGATATTCCGGGGCAAGGCGTCTTTAACGTTGTGACCGCGCCGATCATGGATCAGGTCCTCCAGAGCGCCACGGGCGTCGTCCTGCTCGGCATGCCGGTCGAGATCGTGAACCAGCAGGTGTCGGGGGCCATGAACCAGGTGTTCTTCGTCATGGCTTTCGCCGGTATCGTGCTGGTGACGATCGTGATCCTGGGACTCCAGACCCTCATCGCTGCCCCGATCCGGGATCTCTCCCAGGCGGCGAACAATATCTCGAACGGTGACCTGACCCACAAGCTGCAATACGACTCAGTGATCGAGATTCGCGAGCTCCGGGAGCTCACCGATTCCTTCTCGAAGATGACCGCCAATCTGCACAACGTCTTCTCCGGCCTGAACCGGAAGACCGACGAGCTGGCCCAGGCCGCGAACCAGTTCCTGGTCGGCATGCGGGCTGTCGCGCAGGCGTCTGAAAACCAGTTCCTGAAGACCAAGGAGATGGCCGTAGCCATCGAGGAAATGGCCTCCTCCGTCCAGCTCGTCTCGGAAAACGCCGGACGTTCGCAGGAGGTGAGCGCCAAGGCGTCCCAGGCGGCCTCGCGGGGCGGCCAGTCGGTGCAGGAAACGCGGCAGGGCATCGGCCGCGTCGAGCAGATCGTGACCACCTCGGCCGAGAGCATCCGCGCGCTGGGCGAGCGGTCTCAGCAGATCGGCCAGATCATCGACGTCATCAAGGAGATTTCCTCGCAGACGAACCTGCTCGCCCTGAACGCCGCCATCGAGGCCGCCCGGGCCGGCGAGCACGGCCGGGGCTTTGAGGTCGTCGCGAGCGAAGTCCGCAAGCTGGCCGAAAAATCCACCGACTCCACGGCCCAGATCACGGCGATCATCGAGGAGATCCTCCGCGACACCGACCGTGCCGTGAAGGTCATGCAGGAAGCGACCAAGGAAGTCACCAAGGGTACCGACATGGCGAGCCGCACCGAGGCCGTGCTTCAGGAAATCATCGGCTCGAACACGAACGTGAGCGAGATGATCAATGCGATGGCGGACGCAGCCCGCCAGCAGAGCAGCGTTTCGGACGAAGTGGCGAATGCCGTGGACCAGATCTCGCGGTCGGCCAAGGACGTTTCCAACCAGGCGGAGGAGCAGTCGAACACGGTCCAGAACCTGTTCGATCTGGCCGAGCACCTCCGCAAGGTCGTGGGTGATTTCAAGCTCTAGGCACCGGCTGAAACCGGCGCGGAGAAGCGGGCGGGACATTCGTGGGAACCATTCTCGCCATTGCAAACCAGAAGGGCGGCTGCGGCAAGACGACGACCGCAACCAGTCTTGCTGCCTGCTGGGCGATGAACGGTTCATCGGTACTCCTGATCGACGCCGATCCCCAGGCGAACGCAAGCTATTCGTTCGGACTGCCGGTCCAGTCCGCTCCCGTGACGATCTGGAACCTGCTCGAGCAGCCGGATCTGGATATCGAATACGGGCTCTACAAGAAGGGGAAGCTGCACATTGTCTGCGGTTCCCAGCAACTCGTCCGGGCCGAGCGGGAATGGCCGGCGGGACCCATGTCGCTGCTCCGGCTGGCGCGGCTGCTGGACCGGGTGACTTCCCGCTACGAATACATCGTGATCGACTGCCCGCCGAGCACGGGTCTCCTTACCCAGAACGCGCTTGCCGCCGCCGACCGGCTGATCGTGCCGGTCGATGTCGGGTTTTACTCCCTGATCGGCATCACGCAGCTGCTGGCGCGGATCGAGGAAGTCCGGGAGATCAATCCCCGGCTGGATATCCTGGGGTTCGTCCTGACGAACTACGACAGCCGGGCCGGACTCAGCGCGAGCGTTCTGGAGCGGCTTGAGCAGTCCTACCCGGGACAGGTATTCAAGTCGGTGATCCGGCCGACGGTACGGCTCAAGGAAGCGCCGTCCCACGAAGTCTCCATATTTGAGTATGATCCGAACGGTAACGGGGCCCGGGACTACCGGGCACTGGCCGCGGAGGTGGTGTCATGGCTAGGAAGCGCGGCGGGCTCGGCAAAGGCGTCGAGTCGATAGATCTGAAGGAACCTCACGGGCTCGCACCGACGGTGGCTCCGCCGCCCCCGCCGCCGCCGGTGTCTGCCGCCCCGCGTCCTCCGGCTTCTCCGCCGGCTCCGGCCTCCGCCGCGGCCGGATGGACCGGTACGCCGCAGGAGGAGGATCTGGCGGTGGTGGATGTGACGGAACCGGACCGGCCTGAACCGCCGCCGGCTCCGGCGCCGCCGAAACCGGCCGCACCCCGCAAGCTGGACGTTTCGCTCCTTCCCTGGGTCATCAAGAAGCAGATCGCCGGGGAAACCGACCGGGAGGATCTCGATTTTCGCGTGATCTTTGCCGTGAAGGGCAGAAACCACTGCCTCGTTCTCGAAGGGCACCGGAACGATTTCGGCCGGATCTTCGCCGTGGCTCCGGGCGATCTTGCCCGCAGTTACCTCCGGTGGGGGCTGAGCGACTTCGCACGGCTGTCGTCCGAGGATGCGCTGGTCTCTCTCCGGAACGAGATCGAAGGGATCCGGGTCGAGAGCGACGGCTATTCGCTCGAACTCGGCTCCGTGGACGATCTCCTCGACTGGTGTTCTTACTAGGAAAGGGAACCCTCACGGTGGCGTCAGAAGGTTCCACGGATCCGATCAAGGTCATCATCGTCGATGACTCGAACTTCATGCGCCGGGCCATCTCGAACCTGATCTCGAGGGACCCGGGCATCAAGGTGATCGCCACCGCCAGGGACGGCTACGAGGCCGTCGAACTGGTCCGGAACCTGGAGCCCGACGTCGTCACGCTCGACATCGAGATGGACGGCATGTCGGGGATCGAAACCCTCGAAAAGATCATGGAAGTCCATCCGGTGCCGGTGCTGATGGTGAGCGCCTACACGTCGGAAGGGGCGAACGTGACCGTCGAGGCGCTCCGGCTCGGAGCGGTCGATTTCATCGAGAAGCCCTCCGGCGTTGTCTCTGTCGACATGCACACGGTTTCGGAGAGCCTCGTCCGCAAGGTGAAGATGGCGGCCAAGGCGCAGCCCAAGGTGATGGCGCCCGCCCCACGGCCGCGCCAGCCCCGGAAAGTCATCCCCATCGAGCCCGTCCAGCCGCCAAGGCCCCTGGAAACCCCGTCGCGGCCGCCGGTGCCGTCCTTTCCGCCGCCAGCCGGTTCCATGCCGCCCTCGGAGCCCAGGAAACCGGTCCCCGTGGATCTCCCGCAACCCAGAATCGTCGCCATCGGGTCTTCGACGGGCGGCGTCCAGGCGCTCCAGCATCTTCTGAGCGGCCTGCCGGAAAACTTCGAGCTCCCCATCGTCATCGTCCAGCACATGCCGGCGAAATTCACCCGGTCGTTCGCCTCCGATCTCGACCGTACAGTGCCGGTCATGGTGCGGGAGGCCGAGGACGGAGCGCCGTTAAGGCCGGGCGTCGCCTACGTGGCGCCGGGCGGCATCCACATGATTGTCGCGCCCATGCAGGACCGGCCGAACCAGTACTGCATCCGCCTCACGGAGCACCCCTCCGACCTTCTGCTGAAGCCGGCGGCCGACATCCTGTTCTCGACGGTGGCCGAGGTGTTCGGCCCCACGGCCATCGGCGTGATCCTCACCGGCATGGGGAGCGACGGAACTCTCGGCCTCAGGAAGATGAAAGAGGCGGGCTCCTATAACATCGCCCAGAGCCGGGACACCTGCGTCGTGTTCGGCATGCCCAAGTCGGCCATCGAGGCCGGCGTGATCGACGAAGTCCTCCCTCTGGGTTCCATCGCCGAAACGCTGACCGGACACGCCCGGCAGCGGACCCGGAAACTCGGATGACGCTTGCGGCCGGCGCCCGGCTCGATGTCGCCGTGATCGGCGCAGGGCCGGCGGGGCTCGCCTGCGGCCTTGCGCTGAAGCGCCGGTACCCGGACCTCAAGGCCGCCGTCTTCGACAAGGCCCGCCACCCCCGGTTCAAGCTGTGCGGCGGCGGCGTGCTGGGCCGGACCGCCCCGGTACTGAAGGAACTCGGCCTCGACCTCGCCGCAGCGCCTGTTCCGGTGCTGACGATGAACGCCGTGGACATCCGGTTCCGGCAGAAGCAGCTCACGGTCCGCGAGCCCGGGATGGTCCGGGTGTTCGACCGCGCCACGCTGGACCACTGGCTGGCGGGCGAAGCCCTGAAACAGGGTGTCGAACTGGTCGAAGGCACCGCCCTGAAATCGGTGACGGGCGAAGCCGGCCGGTTTGTTCTGGAGTTTGCCCCCGAGGGCTCCGGCGCTCCGCTGACGGTTACTGCGCGAACCATCGTCGGGGCCGACGGCGCGGGCAGCGCCGTCCGGCGGAGATTCCTGCCGGAGGGTGCCGGGGGGCTCTCGCATCTCGTCCAGATCGAGCTTCCGCTCGGCGGGATGCCGCGGGATGTGCTCCGGTTCGACTTCACGCCCATCGCAGACGGTATCAAGGGCTATGCCTGGCTGTTCCCGGAGCTGGACGGCGCCGGGAACCCGGTGGCGAAGATCGGCGTCTACGACCGGGGCGGGCGGACGACGGTGAACCTCAGGGACTACTGCCTGGAGACTGCCCGCCGCTGGGGCTTCGAGCCCGATCCCAAAGCGGTGAAGAACTGGCCGTTCCGGGAGTTTCCCGGCAGGGGCGCGAAGCTCTCCGCACCCGGCGTGCTCCTTGCGGGGGACGCCGCCGGTTCCGATCCGCTGGTGGCGGAAGGAATCCGGGAGGCTCTCGAATGGGGCGTGCTCGCGGCGCGGCATGCCGGCAGCCGGCTGGCCGGCTCCGGCGACGTGTCGCTCACGGGCTACGAGCGGTTCGTCCGCGGGTCGGAACTGGGCGCCGAGATGCGCCGGAACCTCTTTTTCGCGGACCTGCTCTACTCGCCGCTGCACCCGGTGGCCCTGTCGGCCGGGTTCTGGGAGCCGAAGATCCTGGAAAAGGTGTTCCAGTGGGTTTCGGGACGGCTCGACTACGAAAGCCTCACCGCCGGACAGGTGGCCCTGAAGGCGGCGCGGGCAATCGGCCGGAAAATCGTGAGATAACCGGCCCCAAGGGGGCCTTGGGGCGTACCCGCTAGCGGAGCCGTTTACCGAGCCAGGAAGCGGTCACGCGCCCGTCGGGGAGTTCGCCCTCCCGCTGGTCGAGCGTCTCGAAACCGGGAAACAGCGAGGGCAGTTCGCCGGGTTCCAGCAGGTATTCGCGCGGGCATTTGGGACCCACGGGAGCGTTGAGCTGCGCGACGGTGTAGGCCTCGAAGCAGACGAGTCCTCCCGGCCGGCAGGTGCGGGCGATCCTGCCGAGTACGGGCCGCTCGAGGAAGAAGAAATCCGCCACGAGGTCGAACTCGTTCTCGGGCCACGACCAGTCCTGCACCGCCGAATAAACCGTGTTGACCGGCAGGCCGCTCTCGTCCGCCCGGTTCTGGAGCTGCGCGAGGCCGACCGGAGAGATATCGAGGGCGAGGACTTCGAAACCCCGGCGGGCGAGGGCGAGGGAGTTCCGGCCCTGTCCGGCGGCGATGTCGAGGGCCTTCGCCGGCAGGTTCAGGTGGCGCTCGATGAGCGGATAGCACCGGAGGAGCCACTCCGCGGGGCCGCGCCCGAAGACGTCCGGACTCTCCGAATATTTCCCGTCCCATTTGATTCGGTCGGGATGATCCCGGTAATCGTTCCCCATGCGGCGTGTGCATCCTCCTCCGGATTCAGGGCCGCTCAGGGCCCTGCCGGGCCCGGTAATGTAGGAGAAACGGTGCCCCGCTGCCATCTCATCGTGTTCGACCTCGACGGAACCCTCGTCGATTCCAGCCTGGACCTCGCCGCCGCGACCAACCACACGCTCGCCGTTTTCGGCCACCCGCAGAAGCCGGTGAAGGACATCGTGCGGTACGTGGGCGACGGCGCGCGGAAGCTGATCGAGCGGGCGCTCCCCGAAGGGGCCGTGCTGGAGCTGGACAAGGCGCTCCCGGTGTTCCTCGGCTTCTACGCGGAGAACTGCACGGAGAACACCCGTCTCTACCCCGGCATGGAAGATCTGCTCCACGCCTGCGCGGGGATCCCCAAGGCGGTGGCGACGAACAAGCCCAAACGGTTCACGGACCTGATCCTGAAGTCGCTCGGGCTCGAACGGGAGTTCATCCAGGTGGAGTGCGCCGACACGGTCTCGAAACCCAAGCCCGACCCCGAAATGCTCCGCAAGATCCTGGACGCCCGCAACATCGCCCCCATGGCGACGATCATGCTCGGCGACAGCATGGTCGACATGAAGACGGCGCAGAACGCCGGCTGCATCGGCGTCGGGGCGGCCTGGGGATTCCGGGGGCGCGAAGAGCTCGAACGCTCCGGCGCCAACTATCTCATCGACCGGCCCACGGACCTCATCCAGCTGATCGGGTGAGGGAGCGGGGGAAGCGCCAGCAATAGCCCCCGCCATCATCGACTATTCAGTTTTCAAACATCAGTCGCGGCGTTCCGCCGCCTCTGCGCCT
>CAZUMS010000004.1:0-170729 GCA_964621525.1 uncultured bacterium | reverse complement strand
TAATCTGTTCTCCAACCTGAATGCCTTCGAGGTCTCTCGACGTCGAAAGTGTCAACTTCAGATAGGATTCGTCGTCAATTTCGTGAGCATCTCCAAGATCGAAATGCCGGATTGCCATGGCTGAAGATTTGCCTCCCTTAAGCCAATGTAGCTTAAAGGGAAGAAGGGGGTCTTTGGTGTCGCGTTTTGAAAGTGGCATCTGAAGTGACGACGCTGTGACCCAGTAGCATTCCGAATCTTGGGTTCGAATCGACATGCCGGTATCCTTGACGGTAATGCCCAGCAAGCCGGAATCATCGAAGATGCGCTCGACTTTTAACTGTGCAGATGCGGGTGCTGCCGGAAATATGGCAGCGAAAACCACGTAATGAACTATCGCAACGATATTTCTGGTTGGTTTCACTTTCGAGGTGCTCCCAGGTCCGCCTGGATCATTTTGACGAATGCAGGAGCACTGCGAGCCAGGCCGTTCAGGTAGGTTATTGAATTCTACGATTGCTTGCTATCGTTTCGTCACGCGAGACCATGCGATCGCCGAAGTTAAAGCACCTACAAAACATATTGCCGCAAATTTGGCGTAAAAATAGGTCGTCTGGGTCCCATTACCTGTGAGATGGTTGATTGCTGCTACTAGCAGGACCAGCAGACTCAAGTACGATGCAAGGCATGCACAGACGAAAATGATGTCAGCCAAGAACCGCCCGCGCTGAGGTAACTCTTCGAATGTGGGCTCGCCGGGCGCGCTATTTATCCGCTCAAATAGGATCCGACCAAAGGCGTCTAAATTTACGCAGTCCGTTTCAGAAAATCTCCGCACAAGATTGCCTGTTCTCAACTCAAGGCGTTTGGGGTGATCTTCCGCCAATACATATTCTGCGAAATTGGGCAGGCTTTTTGATTCTCGAGATTGCACAATACGATAGAAACGTAGGTTCGTAATTGCATTGAATGGTATGATTTTCCGAGTGAGTCCATGCCAGCTCGTGAGCGCCAATCCTTCGGGGTAGATTTCTGCTCCATGGCCTCTGGCCCAAATCAGAAGGACCAAATGCAGGATCCAGACAATTTTGACACCGAGGGTTTCAGCTCCGTACACGAGATAAGCCAAGAACAACCGGCAGAGCAGATCTCCAGTCTGTCGTCGCTTCGAATACTGTATTTTGATCAACGCGGTTTCCATATAGTTACGAGCCGTTGTCGGATCTGCGTCAGTATATCTCGAAAACTACGTAACTCCCCGTGCCGGTGAACCACTCCCGCCGGTGGGCTGGAATTCCGGCGGCGGACGGTGGCGGGGGTATACAAGGATAGTTCCGTCAGGATTTTAGCCGGGATGAGCGTGCCATACCGTGCCCAGTAGAACGGAACCCCAGCAGTGCGGGCGACGGCACCATCTTTCCGGAGAGAGTCGCCGACCAGTACGGCTTTATCCTCTTTCACCCCGAAGGTCTTCAGGATCATTCGGAGGCCACGTGGGTCCGGCTTCTCCCAGGACGGTGGCAGTTCGACGACTTTGCCAACCTGGGACCGGTAGTGGCCCGATTGTTCTTTAGCGACGATGAACGGCGCGACCCGGTGGCGGCCGCCGGCTTTCGGGATCGGATAGGACTTGAGACAGTAGAGGGCATCGAACAGGCCGTCGATTCTGGCGCGCTTCAGCCGCTGTTCGGCTGGGAACCTCGGTGCGTCGGACAGGGCGACGATCCTAACTTCCTGACGCTTCAGCTTCTCAAGGGTCTCTTTCACTCCCGGGTACAGATGGAACCGTTTCTTCCGCTCGGCGGCATAGGCGATGGCCGCTGGAGCCACCACCGTCTCCAGAAAACTGTCCAGATCTTTCCCGTGCTGTTTCTGCCAGCGGGTCCATATGGCGGACTGTTGCAGAGAGAAGGCGTATTCTGTCGTCTGGTAGCGCCCGTAAACCTTCTTGAGCGCCTCGGTGATGAACGGCCTCGGATACCCGGTTGTCCTTTCGACCGAATCCACCATCACCTTCAGCGACGCGACGATATACCCCGCCCAGTCCCAGAGCGTGTGATCGAGATCGGTGATGAGGAGTTTGGGCGGCATGTTCTTGAACGGGAATATAGCCGGGCAGGAGACAAAACGTGTCGCCGTTCCCGCTATCTATATAACCCCTCCAAATCGCCCTTAGACCCCCTCCAGAACTGTGACACTACCTGTCACAGGCACCCCTTATAGTGAGCCTATCAATGGAGGTGCGGCATGGCGGATCTCATACATAAAAAGAATTTTCGTCTCACGGCCAAAGAACGGCGTTCGTTACGGAGGAAGTGGAACATAGAGGCTGCCGAACAGCGGCGGCTGGAACGGGAAGCGAAACGGACCACCCTTCTGGCACAAGTCACCGAGCCAATCGCGACTGTGCCGGGACCGGACGTGGATATTCGGGCGGCGCGAAAAGCCTTGCGCGAAAAGTCCCGGCGCTGGCTGGAAGACCTGTCAAAAGAAACCGACGCTGCGCGGCTGTCGGACGAATGGGTGAACTGGCTGGGGATGTGCGCTTCGTTCAACTGCTACTCGCTGAGCAATTCGCTCTGGATCGCGGAGCAGTTTCCGAAGGCTAATCGGGTCGGGAGCCGCCAGACCTGGAGGAGTTACAACCGGACTGTAAAACCGGGAGAGAAACCGATATGGGTCATTTGTGCCGTCAGTTATTGGGGCGGACGGGTTTACGACATCTCCCAGACTGAGGGCGATCCACTGCCCGAGCTTTCCACCTCCGTCGAAGGCGAAACCCCTTGGTGGGACCGGCTGTTGAACGGTGCGGCGCATCTGGGAATTACGGTAACCCCCAAGACTGAAATCGAGGCCGACTACCAGGGCCGGTCGTTGGGCGGCCGTGTCGAGGTCGATATGACCCTTCCGACCGTCCAGAGGTCGCTGGTTCTGATCCATGAGCTGGCGCATGAACTGCTTCATCAGGCTGAACTGGAACGTCGGCGCAAGATCGCCGGGATGGGGGACGACGAAATGAAGCTCGTCCACCACTTCCTGAATTATGTGGAAAAGGGTCGACGCGAGATGGAGGCTGAGTCGGTTACCTACGTCATCGCAAAGGCGCTGGGGTTCCCGACGAAGGCACCCATTTATGTCGCTTACTGGGAGGACCGGAACTGGTGTGGCGACCGGGTCGAAGATCTTCAGAAACAGATGAACCGGATCCGGCAGGCCGCCCAGAAGATTCTCCGGGCCGCCGAGCGGAAGCGGCCGCCGAAACCGAAACCCGTTGTCACTGATAACCCGAAACCGGAGGAATACGCATGCTGCGCATGAAGGATTTCAATTTCGATAAGCCTCCGAAGCCGGTCGTCCTTGAGTGCGCCGGGTGTAAGGCGGATATCCGGGAGAGTCAGGTGTATGCGTGCGTGACGCTCTCGTTCGAATCGATGGATCCGATAACTCTCAAGGATTTGACGCCCGATCACTATTCCAATCACGATAAGCTCAACGAGAAACGCAAGTCCCTGGGCGAGCCGGAACTGGAGCAGTCCGAGTACATTGTGGATGTGCGGGACGCGGAGCAACTCGCCGCCTTCTGCATGACGTGCGCGGAGCGAATGGGGCTGACGAAGGCACGGGCGGGGATACCGCAGCTGTTGGCGTCCCTTATAGGTTGCTTGGGAAGCGATCGTTAGTGGGCTATTGATTGCACCATTTTGCCGATTGCTTTTGAGATTGAGCGTGTAGTTCTGCTGACGCAAGGTTAAACACTCGGAACGGAAAGTTTATGACCGATTATCTTTTCATTACGAATCCAGATTACGAGCCAGAATCCGTCCGAAATAGATCCGCGCAGTGGAGTTCACCGAAACATATACAACCGGGTGACAGGATTCTTGTTTACGTGACCGGCGGTAAAGGGATCACCCATAAATGGGAGGCTGTCTCTGAGGCAGATTCAGACGACGAGTGGGGGTACATGTGCGATGTCAAACACGTAGCCGATATAAACCCGCCTATTACACTGGATGACATCAAGAATATTTTTGATCGGTCTGAGTGGTCGCCTCCGTACCAAAATTTTCGGGGCCTAAAGCACCTTAAATTGTCTGATAAAGTAGCGGAAAAATTAGGCCTATCCGTAGGCGGCGCAAATGAATCAAAACAAAAATATTCAAATAAGGACTTAAAGGATTCTGCGGTTGAAGGTGAGGAAATTCTCTCCGAAAATAAACGCCGTTGCAGAGATCCAGAGCTTCGAGATGCGCGATTGAAACAGGACCGATATAGATGTCAGCACTGTGGTTTTCAGAAATCTCGTCTCGCGCATGAAGTCGCCGGTCCGGTTCTCGAGGTGCATCACATAAATCCTTTTAAAGACCGGGATACACAAAAAAGCAAAACACATCTCAACGATCTAATTACTTTATGCCCTACTTGTCATAGAGCAATTCATGCGCTTCAAGAGGCGACTAAATCAAAATCGGCGCATCTGGATTTGTTGAAAAAATACTACAAATTGGGCCGTTAAAGGGAGGCGAGACGGATCAATGGTCCTCTGGCCCTCGTGCATCCCACATACATCAGGGTTCGGTGATCCCTGTCTTTCTACTCGTCGCTTGACGGGGCACGCAGATTGTCGATGTCGGCGAGGACGACTGCCTGGTGTTCCAGCCCCTTGAACCGGTGGATCGTTTCCAGAATGATTTTACCCCGCTCGCGATCGTCTGACGGCGTGGCGGCCCAGCCGCCGGAAAGCCGAATGCCTGGAAGACGTGATGAGGGTTTAAAAAATTAGGATCCGGATCGTCCCGTTTTGAACAAACGTGACACCACCTGTCACCCGGATCGGCTAACCTTCCTGTTGAAATGAGTAGTGAGCAGACCCGTCTCTCCAAGTCCCGCTACATGTACGGCCTCCAGTGCCCGCTGAGGCTCTGGTATCACGTCAATGAGCCGGAACTGGCGGAAGAGACCAGCGAGGTTCAGCAGGCGATCTTCGACACCGGGCACGAGGTGGGGATTGTGGCGCAGCGGCGCTATCCGGGCGGCGTGCTGGTGGAGGCCGACCACACCCAGGCTGACCTTGCGCTGGAACAGACCGCTAAGCTGCTCAAGGACCCCGCCGTCCCCGCCATATACGAAGCCGCCTTCATGTACGAAAACGTGCTGGTGCGGGCGGACATCATCGAGCGGGCAGGTAAGGACCGGTGGAACCTGATCGAGGTGAAGTCGAGCACTCAGGTGAAGGCTCAGTATGAAGACGATCTCGCGCTTCAATACTGGGTAATGGAGGGGGCGGGGCTCAAGGTCGAGTCGGCCGGTGTCATGGTCCTGAACCGGGACTACGTCCACGACGGCAAAACATTGAATCTTACGAAGCTCTTTACCCTGAACGACCGGACGGAAGTCGCGAAGGCGAAGCAGAAGGAAGTCGCCGCGCATGTGGCTGAACTTCACGCGATGCTGGCAAAGGACCGGCCTCCTGAGATCGCCGTCGGTCCCCAGTGCCGCAATCCCTATCAGTGCCCCTTTCTCAGCCACTGCACGAGAAACGTTAGGCTCCCGGAGCATCCGGTGAGCGAACTGCCGAGGCTTCATCCGTCAGCGAAGGAAAAGCTCGCCGCGATGGGGGTTGCCGCGATCCATGAGGTACCGGACAGCTTCAAGCTGAACGATATGCAGCGGCGGGTAGTTCAGGTGGTCCGGTCCGGGAGGCCTTGGAGTTCAGGCAAGCTGGGCAAGCTGCTCAAGGAACTGCCCGGCCCTGTGCACTACCTCGACTTCGAGACGTTCATGCCAGCGATCCCGCGCTTTGCTGGAACACGGCCTTACGACCAGATCCCGTTTCAGTGGTCAATGCACGTGGAAAGCAGCGCGAAAGGTCACAGCCACCGGATGTTTCTGGCTACGGATGGGGGCGATCCAAGGGAAGCGCTGGCGTCGCAGCTGGTGGAGTCGGTCGAACCAGCCGGCGTCATCTGCACGTATTCGACCTTCGAATCACGGGTCATCGGTAATCTCGCGAAGGACGTTCCTTCACTCCGGAAACCGCTCCTGAAACTGCTCGACCGGTTGTGGGACATGCTTCCGGTCATCCGCGAGCATTTCTATCATCCTGAATTCCACGGTTCGTTTTCGATCAAGTCCGTGCTCCCGGCCCTCGTACCGGAAATGACCTATAAGGGGATGGAAGTCGCGGACGGCATGGCGGCCGGTGCTGCGTTCATGGCCATGCTCGCGACCAGCGACCTGGACGAAAAGAAGCGGATCGAGAAAGCCCTCCGCGACTACTGCGGACAGGACACGCTCGCGATGGTGAAACTCAGGGAACGGCTGATGGAGGGGTGAACTCGGCTGACAGCTGTCGATGAAAAGGCCAAACGAATGGAGACGACATGCCAAAGGCACCTGCGAGAATTTTAAATAGCTCCGAATCGTTTCGGCCACTACAAACAGCCAATGGAAAGATCACCGCCGGTGATTTCTGGAAGTGGGCCTTTTTCAATCTGGCCGATAACACTATCCGAGGGGTTCTCGCCGAGTTCATCGTCGGCACTTCATTAGGAGTGGATTTCAGTGAACCCAGGTCTTTTTGGGATGACTTCGATCTGCTGACGCCGGATGGAATCCGGGTCGAGGTGAAGCGACTCGTCCTTTGTAACAAGTAATCCAGATGTTGCTATGGGCCTTTTCCTTCTTTCCCCGCCCCCTTTGGGCTAGATTCGCAATGCTGAAATCCTTTCACGGGAGTCCGAACAGGTGTCCGACCCGTCCCGCCACGCGTCTGAGGATATAGATCTTCTCGTCCCGGATATTCAGGGGCTCGCCAGCGCCGACGCGCTGGTCGCGTTCTTTGCGCGCCTCGGCTGGAAAACCGAGGGCCGGATCACGCAGCAACCCGGAAACCTGGGAATCACGGCAGAATCCGTAAGAGCACCGATCAAAAAGATCGAGCTGATCGCCGACAGCCGCGACGGGCTCCAGGTCTATCTGTTCGAGCTGAAGAGCGTCACGGTCGCCCACACGAGGGTGCTGGCTCGCAATTTCCGGAACCTTTCGGGGAACTTCCTGCTGGTTCTGACGAGCGACTACCAGCAGATCGATTTTGTCGTGCTGCATCGTGTGGAAGGCGAGGGGGAAAAGCAGGCTGGCATACGGGCTAGAGGCTTGACAGTCGAGCGACGGGCACCGGAAAAGGTTCACCTGCGGGTACTCCGCCGGTTCACCTGGACCGAAGGCGACGGATTTGCGCAGTATTTCAAGCTGCTTTCAGCATTTGATGTCGCCGACTGGTCGGAAGAGCAGTTCAACAACCGGGCGCTGTTCTCCGACTACTACCTGAAGGAACGGCTCCCTCAGTACCCGGAGTGGAAGGACGATCCGAAACCCGCCTGGCGGGAGTTCCGGGAGATCTATCGCGAGGCTTCCGGGCGCTTTGCCGCGAAGCCGGAAAAGGAGATCCGGGCGGGTCTTCTGGAGCCGGCTCTGAAGCTGCTTGGTTTCAGTTTACAGCCCGGCAAACTGGCGGGCAGTTCGGAAGCGAAAGCCGATTACACCCTGTTCGCACCTGGTGATCCGGAGAAACCGGCCGCCTTCTGCCTCGCCTATCCGTGGAACCGCTGGCTGGACGGCAAGGACGACCAGCGTGACGCTGAAAGCCCGGAGGAAAACCCCGGCGCGGTGGTGGTCAGTCTGCTGGAGGGCAATGCCGCGCCATGGGGGATAGTCACCAACGGGCGGCTCTGGCGCCTTTACTCGCAGAAAACCCACGCCAAGGCGACCAACTATTTCGAGATCGACCTTGAAGAGGTTCTTTCGCTCAAGCCGGAAGAGGATACGTTCCGGTATTTCTGGCTCCTGTTTCGGGCGAAGGCGTTTGAGGCAGCCAGGGATCCGGCAGCACTCACACTGTTCGAAGACAAAAAGGCTGAGCCCGAGCCCACTGGAGCTGAGCGTAAGCCAAGCCTGCTCGACCGGCTGCTTACCGAGAGCGAGAACTACGCCAAGGAGCTGGGTGAGCGGCTCAAAGGGCGGGTGTTCGAGGAGATTTTCCCGCACCTCGCCGAAGGTTTCATTACTCATATCCGGGAGAAGGAAGGCAAAGACGCCGATCTGCCCGAGGAGCGTCTCGGCGAGGTGTTCCACGGGACACTCACGCTCCTCTACCGGCTCCTGTTTCTGCTTTATGCCGAATCGCGCGACCTGCTGCCTGTGCGCGAGACCCGAGGATACTTCGAGGCGAGCCTCACAAAGCTCAAGCGGGAGATCGCCGGGAAGGCCGGCACAATCGACGATCAGGTCGCCGATGCTCTTAAAGAAAAATACCGGGACGACGAATACGGCCTCTGGAAGCGGCTCACGCGGCTGTTTCAGGTGGTCGACAAGGGGGACGCGGAACTCAACGTTCCGCTCTACAACGGCGGCCTGTTCATCACCGATCCGGCGAAGGACGACCTGACACCGGAAGCCGAGGCCGCCCGGTTCCTCTCGAAGCACAAAATCCCCGACCGGCACCTGGCGCGGGCGCTGGATCTCCTGTCACGCGACGTGGACGACAAGCGGCACGACCTCGTGATGATCGATTACAAGTCGCTGGGCGTGCGGCAGCTCGGTTCCATTTACGAAGGGCTGCTCGAATTCCGCGTCCGGATCGCTCCGGAAAAGCTCGCCATCGTGAAGGAAAAGAACCGGGAACATTACGTTTCGTTCCGCGACCTGGACGACAAGGCGAAAGAGAAAGCCGAGAAGCAGGGCCGCTACGTCCGCAAGGGCGCAGTCTATCTTGAAAACGACAAGCGGGAACGAAAGGCCACCGGCAGCTACTACACCCCCGACTATATCGTGAAATACATCGTCGAGAATGCTGTGGGACCGGTGCTGAAGGAGAAGTTCGACGCATTCCGCCCGCGCCTGCGGGAAGCACAGCAGTGGCAGCGCGAGATGAAAAGGCTCGCCGCCGCCAAGGGCGAGAAGCAGTCCAAATACGACCACGGCCCGGCGGTGGAGAACAAATGGCAGGAGCTGGTGAACGGCCTGTTCGACGTGAAGGTGCTGGACCCTGCGATGGGATCGGGCCACTTCCTGGTCGAAGCGGTTGATTTCGTCACCGACAAGACCATCGATTTCCTGAACGGATTCCCCTGGAACCCGGTGTTCGCCCACCTGGAGGCGATGCGCGGGACGATCCTCTCCGAAATGGACCGCCAGCAGATCACCATCGACAGAAATCGCCTGACGGATGTGAATCTGCTGAAGCGCCATGTGCTGAAGCGCTGTATCTACGGCGTGGATCTGAACCCGATGGCGGTGGAACTGGCGAAGGTGTCGCTCTGGCTCGACTGTTTCACGCTCGGCGCGCCGCTGTCGTTCCTGGACCATCATCTCCGGTGCGGGAATTCGCTCATTGGCGCGACGGAGAATGAGATTGAGTCCGCCCGCAAGGGGCAGATGAGCCTGCTCACGAGCGGGCAGGCGGTGGCCGCCAAGGCCGCCGTCGGAGCCATGCTGGAGGTGGGCGCGCTGCCCGACGCGACGGCAGAGCAGGCGGTGGAGTCGCGTAGCAAATACCGGGGTGCGCTCTCGGTGCTGGAACCCTACAAGCGGCTGTTTGACGTCTACACGAGCCAGTGGTTCACCGGCGAATCGAAACCGAAGGGCAAGAAGGCAGCCGCCTCGAATCCGGTCCTTGAGTTCTTAAGATCGGCACACGTTTTGGAGTGGGCGCAGCATCCGGACCGGGTAAAGCTGTCGAAGGATGAAAAACCGGTGGCCGAAACCGCCGCCAAATCCGCCCATGAACACCGGTTTTTTCATTGGGAGCTGGAGTTCCCGGAGGTGTTTTTCGGCCCCAAGCCCGGCACCGAGCGGGTAATCGAGCGGCTGGAGGGGGCCGGATTCGATGCGATAGTAGGGAATCCGCCGTACGGGCGTGATATATTAAGTTCACTAAAACATTTTTTCGATGACGTTTATGTGGCATCCGAATATAAGGTGGACTCTTTCGCCTTATTTATCGAACGGTCGCTTAGATTAAGTAATAAAGCATCATATATTGGACTAATTATACCAAACAGCTGGTTTGATATTGAAACATATCAAAAGCTACGAAAGTTATTGTTAAATATATCGACGCTTCGGCAAGTGATTAATCTTGGGAAAGATGTATTTGAAGGAGCAAATATTGACTGTGCAATAGTGATTACTGGGACAGGTACCGAAGCAGGAATAACAGCAATCGATGCATCTAACCATAAACTTAAAAACGAGCGTATTAAATTTCCGGTATCAACGGCAGTTGTTCGTCAGGAAATGTGGAGCAACGACCCCGAATATAAGTTCAGGGTTTCCAGCAGCTCATCACACTTATCATTATTTCACAAGATAGTTTCTATTAGTAGTCAGTTGGACACAAAGGCACGAGTGTCCCAGGGAATTATTCCATATAATAAGAAGGCCATAAGTGAAAAAAATCCATATATATCTTCGGAACAACAAGGAAAAGAATGGAAGCCATTTCTGGACAAAGGATCATGTATTTCTCGGTTTTCATTGTTATGGAATGGGCAATATATAAAATATGGGCCGTGGCTTTATACTCCGAATAAACAAGAAATATATGAGTGCGATAAGATACTTGTGCAGCGGCATAGAAATCCTTCTCTAAGGCAACGGATTGTCGCCAGCTTGGATACGAATAAGTATTTTTACAAAGATAATATTGTCGGAATTGATCTCAATGACTCGCGTATAGGCCTATACTCGCTTTTAGGCATCCTAAATTCCAAATTGATGAACCTCTACTATCGGAAGAATTTCACTGAGGTAAGTTTAAATCCAACATATATTCGCAAGCTGCCTATCAGATTCCCTTCGGAAACGGACGGCAAATCACGTCAATTGTGGAATGAGATTGGGAAGGTGTCCGAAGTATTATCGAGACTATATTCTAGTCCGACCTTATCGGACGATTCGACTCCGTTCAAAGCCGATATAGCTGAGAATGAGTCCATACTAAACAAAATGGTTTATGAGATCTATGAACTGACGAGCGAGGATATAGGGTTCATCGAAGAAGAAGAGCCCGACATTTCATTATAAGCCGAAAATAACTTTTGTTACACAGATAATTTGAGGATCGTTTGATTCAAATAGGGGGAAAACCGAGATGGGAATAGGCATTTACCCGATCCTCCGGGATCCGAAGAAGGTTGTGGGGTGGTGAGGAAATTCGCCTGCAAATCGAAGGATTATGAAAATGGCAATCGATAATTGTCTACATACTTTTCAGCAGCTGAGCGCTACGGAACTTCCGATATTGAAGCAGACGCTTGACGGATTAATGCGGTCGGCGCATAACGCGAGCGATTTTGCCATTGTCGGACATGGTGTAAAGACAATTCTAAAACGTCTTAACATGCCAAAAGATATTCCCGGTTTGTATATTTTCGTCGAGGAAGGCAAGCCGCTATATGTTGGAATCTCCCGCAATGTAATTCAGCGATTGCGACAACATTTGACGGGCGGAACGCATTTTGACGCAAGTCTTGCCTACATGATGGCTGAAGTGGCCGCTGGGACTGGGAAGAAACGCAGCGATCACATGGAAGATCCAGATTTCCTTGAAGCCTTTGACAAAGCTCAAGATCGTCTAAAACGCTGTAAGGTTGCGTTTATTGAGATTTCGGACGCTGTGACCCGATATCTCTTCGAGGTGTACGCAGCGATGCAATATGACACGAAGGAATGGAATCATTTTGAGACGCATTGACCTTCGGTCCTTCGGGGTCCGAAGAAAATATTGGATGATAATATGGGAAGTAATGCGCGAAAAGCATTTAAACAGAACTGTAAAGACATATCTACTCTTATGGAATTCCATACAGATAAAGGCGGTGACAAACGCGGGAAGAGAGAGGCGCGTCTGGAGGTCTTGAATAAATCATCAATCGTTCTTATCACGGCATTCTGGGAAGCCTACTGTGAGGATTTAGCAGCAGAGGCATTAGAGCACCTCGTTGCCAATGTTAGCGACACGGCTGCGCTCCCTAAAGAATTGAGAAAGGGGATTGCTCGATCGGTTAACGAGGAAAAGAACGAGTTGGAGATGTGGAAGCTGGCCAATGACGGTTGGAAGGATTACCTAAAAGCACGGCTAGAGAAGTTAACTGACGACCGCAATTGGGATTTTAAGACTCCGAAATCTGAGCCGGTAGGAAAGTTCTTTTCCGATGCTCTCGGTATCGAAGACATAACGACCGCGTGGCGATGGGAAAAGATGTCGTCTATCCAGGCCCGCGAAAAGCTGGACGGTTATATTTCGTTGCGTGGAGAAATCGCGCACCGCGGTGGCGGAGCGGGCATATTGAAAAAGTCTGCGGTCACTGACTACCTGAATCACATAACTCGCCTAGTCGGGAAAACAGGCGGGAGGGTGAATGCAGTGATGAAGGAAGTAACAGGGAAGCCGCTCTGGGAAAAGGACGAAGAGTAGCCTTCTTGCCGGCTGAGGGCATGTAACGCATGGTCTTTTGAGAGACACTGAGGGAAGTATGCCGGACAAAAAGGGAAATCATTCCTTCGACGAATTCCGTCATTTCCTTCGATGCGGCGCCAAAGTGCACGAATGGCCGGAACAGCCGGACGGCGACGCGTGGATTGCGTCGCTGATAGGCAATGAAAGTTTCGATGGGGAAGACGAGTTGTTGGCTTGGAATGTTCGGGTGTCGTTGAGTCCAGAGTCGAATGCATTTTTCCAAAACTGTGATGAGCGTTACCGTCGGGCCGATCGGCAATTCGGGTTTATTCTTATCGACATTGTCGAATACAGCAAACGTTCCCAAGAGCACCAGATTGCGGTGATCTACCGTTTTCAGGATCTATTGCTTTCCGGAGTGACAAGCGACGAATTTCATATCAAAGACGCCATCGACGGATTTGTGCCAACGGGAGACGGGTGTTACGTCATTATCAAGCCCGAGTTTATTCCGAATACTCTTGATATAGCTGAGTTCATCTTGTCGCGTATCCAGGAGTATAACGAAGAAAAAGTCTCTCCATTACCGATTGAAACGCGTTTTGCGGTTCATGTTGGTGAAGCTGATTATATTCTCGATCTGTCAGAGAGATGGAACTATTTGGGCAACGGGATGAATGACGTCGGCCGGATATGTGGACTCATTCCGCCTGGTGATGTCAATTGCATTTATATCAGTGAGGAAGGCAGTAAGCATTCCATAGTTCTAGGTGGCAAATTGGGTATACAGCGTTCAAAGCAGGATAAACATGGGAAACATCATAAATTTCGACGATTGCTGAGAGACGGCGAGGACGATTTCCCTGAGCCGGGATAGTCGAATTATGGGGATATATTGAGCAATGGGTGCGAGATACTCCGATACTGAAATCGAGGTTCTGCTGACGGAACCTAAACGAATGCCGGATAATCATCGGGCAAAGTCCCAATTGCGCCAGAAACGCGGCCATAAGGAACGAGAACTTGAACTGACAGGCGACCACGGTAGCCGGTTTCTCGTGATCTTGAGGCAGGGCGACATCAACTCGATCGACTTTTCGGTCATCTTGGCCGTATTTCCGGCGGGGAGTAACACCGCGTTCAGGTTGCGCCGCTATAATGGCAAAAGCCATGAGCATACGAACCATCTGGAAGATGAGACGTTCTACGATTTCCATATTCACACGGCAACCGAACGCTATCAGCTTGCCGGCAATAGAGAGGATACATTTGCCGAGCAAACGGAACGCTTTTCGGATTTCAATGGAGCTATCCGGTGCCTGATTGATGATTGCGGTTTCGTGCTTCCTGTCGATGCACAGGGTACACTGTTTGGCGGAGATCAGTGATGGACACGGCGGCGATTCAGCGGGAGTTCCGTGAGAAAGTGGGCGCGAAGGTACGCCTCGCTTCCGAGGGAGAGAACCGTTTCCGCGTTTTTACTCCGTTCCTGTTTGATGATGGCGACCATCTTTCCATCGTGCTTAAGAAGAGTAACGGCGGCTGGGCATTGACGGATGAAGGCCATACCTTCATGCACCTCACGTACGACCTGGATGAAAAGGATCTCCAGAGCGGAACAAGGCAGCGGGTCATTTCAAGCGCCCTCAGCAGTTTTCGGGTGGAAGACCGTAACGGGGAATTACTCCTTCCGATCCGTGAGGAGCGTTACGGGGACGCACTGTATTCATTTGCTCAGGCCTTGCTGAAGGTTACTGACGTCTCATTCCTGTCCAGAGAGCGCGTGGTTTCGACGTTTATGGAGGATTTCCGGAGTCTGCTTGGCAGCGCCGTGCCCCGGGAACGGATTGCGTTTGACTGGCATCATCCCGATCACGACCCGCAAGGGATGTACCCCGTCGATTGTAGAATCAACGGGATGGCTCAGCCGCTGTTTATCTATGCGGTTCAGAACGATGACCGCGCCCGAGATGCGACGATTTCCCTGCTCCAGTTCGAGAAGTGGGGGGTGGTAAACCGGTCGGTCGGAATTTTCGCGGAACAAGAGGACATAAATCGCAAAGTGCTGGCCCGGTTCAGTGATGTCTGCGAAAAGCAGTTTTCCAGCCTTGGAGCTAACCGGCCCAGGATTGAAAAATACGTGAAAGAAGCGATTCAAGCCGGAAGCGCAAGCTAGGCACGTGCCCTGCTATTCGAGTAATCGTACGAGTTTCGATTGACCCCATATCGCGGGCAGCTCATAATTATATAAGTGGTGATGGGCTTGGAACACTCCAAAGGAGTTCCGAGATGCCTAAACGTCCTCCAAATAGCGGGAAAAGCTGGGGTACCAGCGATATTTCCAAACTCATGGCTCTTGCCGCCCAGAATACGCCAACGAGGGTGATGGGCCTGAAGCTCGGCCGCTCGGCTGACGCTGTGCAGAGCAAAGCCAGCGAGATGGGCCTTTCGCTCAAGCCGACAAACCAGAGCCCTTACAACCGCCGCCCGAAGTAGTGCCGGCCGTGGTCAATGACAGGCCGTTTCGGATGGCCAGGAATGCTTTTGTTTGAGTAACGATCCCCAAAAGAGTCTGAGGTAGAAAAGGATGTCTGCTGATCAGGCCGATAGTTCCAAGGATATAAACACCGTTAGGCAGACCGTAATCGCCCTTCTTAAGACAAGGACGCGCCGGAATGAAAGCTTTCGTGGGTTCTCCGAGATATTTAATCGCACTGGAGTCGGTAACACATGGGAGGAGTTGCTCAAAAAATCGGGTGGAGTGACGCCTAAAATCGATCTTTACCGAAGGGAAGCGTCCGATTTTCTCAATGAGCTGTTTCGGTCCGGCGTGCTGGCGTGGGGGAATCTTGAAGTATCCAGCAATAGCGATACCCCACATTTCTACGTCACCGACCAAGGGAAGAAATCCCTCGAAGCCTATGACCGGGATCCCCGGAACCCGAACGGCTACCTCGCCCACCTAAAATCGATTGGCGAACTGGACGAAGCCGAACTGTCCTACGCCGAGGAAGCCGCTTGGTCCTTCACTTCCTGCCGCCATCGTGCCGCCGCCGTCATGATCGGTGTCGCCGCCGAAAGCCTGATCCTGCGGCTTGCCGAGGAAATCGCTGACGGCAAGCTCGGATCCGACAAGCTCAAAGCAGCCCTTAAAGGGATATCTATCAAGCTGGTGCTTCGTGAGCTGATGACGATCTTCCAGAGCCAGAGACCCGCACTTAAGCAATACGATGACCGTCTGGAGACGAGACTGCTCGACGGTAAGTGGACGGCGTTCACCGAGACTATTCGGTTGTCGCGCAACGATGCCGGCCATCCGAACCCGTTGGGCACAACCACAGAACAGGACGTGTACGAATCGCTAGTCCTGTTCCCAGACCTCGCCGTCCTTGTCCGCGACGTGAGGAAGTGGGCTAAGCTGGCCGGGACATGAAGCTCCCCTATGTCATCGATAACCAGACCCACGTTCTGAAAAACGTGCTGGAGGAGGTGCTGAAGCACCACCGCCAGCGTTCGCTGGATGTGGCGACGGCCTACTTCACGGCGACGGGGTTTGGGCTGATCCGGGAGGGGTTGAAGGAACTGGGAAGCTTCCGGCTGCTCCTTGGCGCGGAACCCCTTTCCGGCGACCAACTGGGCTTGAAACCCGGTGCACAGGAGCTGGGCCGGTTAATTCGTAAGGATCTGGAGACACTCCCGTTCGACGAAAAGACGCTACTCCTGATCGAAGAACTGATCGGCTACCTCCGGCGGAATACCGTCCAGGTCCGGCTTCACGACGACGGATTCCTTCACGCCAAGGCATGGCTTTTCTATTCCGACGCTCCCCAGGGGAAACTGTTTGACCGGTTTCGGCCGATGGTGGCCATCGTCGGGTCGTCAAACTTCACTGCACCCGGACTCACTTCCAACCGCGAATTGAATCTGGTCCACAAGGTCCTGCTTGATCCGGCGGAGATCGACGATCCGGAAGCCCGCGATGCCGTGAAATGGGTGACAGAGACAAAGCCCAACGAAAGAATCACTTCGGCAAACCAGCAGCTGCTGAAGAGTGAGGTCGGCGCACGGGCCATCATCGAGCTGGAGCAGTGGTTCGAGCGGCAATGGAATCTATCCAAGGACTTCAAGAACGAGCTGATCGAACTGCTGGACGCCTCGAAGTTCGGCGAAAAGGAATACACGCCATACCAGGTCTACCTGAAGGCGCTTTTTGAGTATTTCCGGGACGACCTGAAGGACGAAACACCGACGGCGACCCGTTCGATTGTCGAGCTGGCGGAGTTCCAGGAAGATGCGGTGAAGAAGGCGCGCCGTATTCTGGCTACCTACGACGGCGTGATGATCGCCGATTCGGTCGGACTCGGAAAAACCTGGATCGGCAAAAAGCTTCTTGAGGAACACGCATATCATTTACGGCAGAAGGCTCTGGTCATCTGCCCGGCGGCTCTCCGGGAGATGTGGGAGTTCGAACTCAAATATTCGACGATCGCCGCGACGGTTCTTTCCCAGGAGGAGCTGGGCCGGCTTGATTTCGATGTGGATTCGGTCGGCGACGCTGATTTCGTCCTGGTCGACGAATGCCATAACTTCCGTAACCCCAACTCCCAGCGATATGAAGCCATCGAGCGGATTCTCCAGGCGAACGGTGGCCGGGGAAAAATGGGTTCCCGGAAGAAAGTCGTGCTCCTGTCGGCGACTCCGGTCAACAACGATCTCCTTGATCTCTACCACCAGCTAAACCTGATCACGGGCGGCGATGCGAGCTATTTTGCCGGGTGCGGGATCGGCAATCTGCATAAGTATTTTATCCAGGCGCGCCGGGATTCCCGGAACGGCGGAAACGCGATGGCGCTGTACAACCTTCTCGAAGAAGTCGTCATCCGCAGGACCCGGCAATACATTCAGAAGGCGTACCCGGAGGCGATGATCCGGGGTAAGAAGGTCCATTTCCCGGAGCGCAAGCTGAAAACAGTTCAGTACGATCTCGAAGGAACATACGCGGGCATATACGAGCAGGTCGTGTCCGGCATCGAAAGCCTGAAGCTGGCTCCCTACAATCTTGAGTCCTACAAGAAGGCCGGCGAGAGAATCGACGAGATGGAAATGGGACGCGAGGAAGCGCTCGTCGGAATTTTCAAGAGCCGTTATCTCAAGCGTTTTGAGTCGAGCATCGAGGCCTTCCGCATCAGCGTTAAGCGAGCCCTTCAGTTCCTGCAGACGTTCGAGACGTATGCCCTGGGCGGCAAGATTCTCAAGAGCGCGGACTTCCACAAGGCCCTTCGGTATCTCGTCCGCGAGGATGAAGAAGACGATGGAACTCCTGCATCGCTGGCCGATGAACTTGACGGCAATGAGGATGCGAAAAGAATCCTGGCGTCAATGGTTACGATGGACCCGTCCGCGTTTGAGCTGCGCAAGCTCCACAGCGCGCTCGAACATGACCGCAAGATTCTCACGAGCCTTTGGGAAAAGGTTAAGGATATTGAGCCAGACGACGATCTGAAGTTGCAGCGGCTCAAGAGTCTTCTAGCTGGTGACCTGAACGGCAAGAAGGTCCTCATCTTCAGCTACTACCGTGACACTGCCCGTTACCTATACAGGCAGTTGGGGCATCCCGAAAATCCAGATGCGGTTTCCTTCAAGAAATCCATCGGTGATCCAAATATCCGGCGAATGGACAGTGGGGAAGATGCTAAAGGCCGGCAAAGAATCGTGCAGGAGTTTGCCCCGAAGGCGAATCAGCGGCCGGATCTTGCCGGTAGCGACCGCGAAATCGACGTCTTAATATCAACGGACGTTCTTTCAGAGGGGCAAAACCTCCAGGATTGCGGATACCTCCTGAATTACGATCTTCACTGGAATCCGACCCGGATGGTGCAGCGTGCCGGCCGCATTGATCGTATCGGTAGCGATTTCGAAGCCCTTTGGATCTATAACATGTTCCCCGATGCAGGACTGGAACGGCTCCTCAAGCTGGTGGAGAGTCTTGCGGAGAAGATAGGTTACATCGACGGTCTTGGTCTTTTAGACGCCAGTATCCTGGGCGAAGCGGTACATCCCAAGAACTTCAACACGCTGAAGCGTATCCGCGATGAGGATGGCAGCGTTATCGCTGAGCAGGAACAGTTCGCCGAACTAGTCAGCAACGAGTTCCTGTTACAGCAGTTGAAAACGGTTCTGGGTAATGGCGGGCAGGAAGTCATCGACGCGCTTCCAGACGGTATCCATTCTGGGCTGGTTCGCGCGAAAGAGAAGGGCATATTTTTCTATTTCCGGGCCGATCTGCCCGGCGGTGGCCGGCGTCATTTCTGGAAGTATGTTGACCTGAAAAATCAGAGAGTGGTCGATAACCGTTTCACGATTGGAGGATTGATTGCCTGCGCCCCCGATACGCAGCGGGTCATCGATCCGGAGCTTCGCGCTGAGGTATTCCAGATCCAGGAGCAGGCGATTAAAGAAATTCTGGATTCGTTCCAGAGCCAGCAGTCCTTGGAAGTTGCTCCCAAGTCTGTTGATCCCATCCAGACGACAATTGCTACAGTGCTCCAATCGAATCTGCAAAATCCCAAGTTGGAACGAAAAAGGTTGCTGGAGCTGATCCGGTTTGTACAATTGCCCATGCGCCGCATTTCGCAGAAAGCTCTACAGAATATTTTTAAGGGTTATCAGTCCACCAAAAAACTTGAAGAGCTGGTTGTTGCTGTCGAAGATCTGGCAAAAGGGACTGCGGCGAACGATTTTAAACAGCAGTTACCGCTTTCAAAGTCCAGGGTTGAGCTGAAACGAGAAGACCTTAAACTGATCTGCTATGAATTTGTGAGCGGATAGGATTATCCAGGTTGGCGAAAGAGATCGGGAGCGGAAACGTGCCGAAAAGAATAACTCATTCAAACCACCTCGTCACCCAGTATCTGGAGATGATCCCTTCGGAGGCTTTCGAGCGCTATCCGGAGGTCCTGACCAGTTACGTGAACCGCCGCCACGGAATCTATGCACTCTACCGGAAGGACCGGCTCTACTACGTCGGCCTGGCATCGCATCTGAAGCACCGCCTCCGGCAACATCTGAAAGACCGGCACCATGGCAAGTGGGATCACTTCAGTGCCTATTTCACGCTGGAGAGCGATCACCTGAAGGAACTTGAATCACTGGTCTTAAGAATTGTGAGTCCGGCGGGGAACAAGGTGAAGGGCAAATTCCGGCGCGCCGAGAAGCTCAACCGGAAATACCGACAAGCGCTTCGTAAAATGAGTCGTGACGAAGTCGCTTATCTGTCCGGTCAGAAAAGGCGTGAGCCGTCTGAAGATCGGGGATCGGATGGAGACGGGATCCTCGCTGAATACGGACTGGTTCAAGTAAGGTTGAAGGCGACGTTCAAGGGTAAAAAGATTAGGGCTAGTGTGAAGCGAAATGGCTTCATCCGGATCGGAGCAAAATCGTTCCCGTCCCCCTCGGCGGCGGCAAAGCATGTAACCAAACGGGCTGTTAACGGCTGGAGTTTCTGGCGGTACGAACGGGCGCCAGGTGATTGGGTCCGGATACGGGAAATCAGGCGGCGGTAGTATTCCAGGCTTTCTCCAGTTTCCCACCCCTTCCGGGCACAAACCGTTCACCAGCCATACATTCCCGGGCCACTCCGAGTGTTAGTCGGGTTGCACATCTGACCCGGTAGAATCGACTGTTGGGGTGGAGCCCCGGAAGCCGAATCTACCATGCACTGGGCGAACTCCGCAGGCGTCAGGTCGTCCTGACTGCTGTGCGGCGTTCGTTATTGTACTCATCCTTCCATTCCTGTCCCAGGAATTTTGCCTCGTTGAGGCTGTAGAAGAGTTCACACTCCAGAAGCTCATCTCGGAGCTTGCCGTTGAAGCTCTCGGCGTAGCCATTCTCCCACGTCGGAATGCTCTACACCGTGCCCGCGAGCCCAAAGCCCGCTCTGCATGCCGACTCTTTTGCGAGAACTATTGCGAAATCAGCAGTGCCGTTAACGATCTGATGAAGCTCTCGCCAGTCATGTGCTCGGGTTTCTCCCCCAGCTTCTGGCGGTAATGGGAGGCGGCGTCTTCCATCAACTGGTAACGGGTTTCATTGCCCAGATGGTCGGCTCGCTGGCAGAGTGAGATGAGGAACTCCCGGTCTTGCTTCCCCAGACGGTTCTTGGCCTTGCGGATGATTTCCGGTGTACGTAGCGTATTGTGTACTGGTAAACCCGGAATCCGGACGTTCCGCCAGGCCTGTTCGCGTTCGATGATGACCAGTGTCCCGGCAGCGAGATCTCCCAGCCGCCGTCCCCGTGAATCAATGACGGCAGTGATCATGCCGATGGCATACAGAAATGGCATGAAATCAGCCACGCGTATGACGTTCCGGATAAATGACTGCTGCAGAGAGACAGGTAGTCCACTGTAGTCAACGACCCTGAGTTGACAATATCGTTTACCGGGCGTCTGGCCCTGCCAGTAGTTCTCGAAAACGACATGATATCCCCATGTAATGGCGAAATTAGCCGTTAACAGGAAGGCGATACTCCCCCATCTGGGCAGCATCACCATAATCAGAATCTGGACCACGGCCGTGATCGAAGTGATGATGGCATAATCGAGGGTCAGCGCTATTCCGCGTACTCCGAGTCCCGCCGGCTCCAGATCGACAACGACGTGCTCCGGAGTTTTAATTCTTACGGTTTCAGCCAGAAGCATGCCGGGAACCTCTCCGGATCATGCCCGGTGCGAATAGATAGGTCAGAAACAGAAGGAAGAGAGCTGTGGAGAAGCCGATCTTGATGCTGTAAGGAGCCAGACGCTGTGAAAATTGGGAGAACGATCCCTCGATAAGGCCTGCGAGAACCAGAGTCACCGACGCCCCCAGCAAGAGGTTCCAGACAAGCGGAAAGGCATTACGGATGCTCTGACGGCGGGTGATATCACCCGGGAGCCAGAGGGCCGCCCCCATTTTCAGGCCCGCTGTTCCGGCGATCAGAATGGCAGGTATTTCCAGTACCCCGTGCGGACCGATCCAGGCGACCAGAAACGTATGAACTCCCTCGCCGATGTATTGTGCACTGATCGCACCGAGAATGATCCCGTTATAAAAGAGGAACGAGAGGCCCCCGACAAGGGTCAATGCACTTGCTGCGAAGACAAGGAATGAAACCTGGATATTGTGGGTGTACAGGTGTGCGGCGAACCGGCCCGCCTGCTCGATCCGTTCGAGTCGCTCTGGCCCTTGCTCAATATCGGCAACCCGTCTCTGCGCGCTTTCTGCGTAAAACCCGGGCGGGAGGATTTCCCGGATTCCCCGCGGGTTCTCCATGACCATCCAGAAGCCGGTAATAGTTCCTGCAAGGAATGCCAGTATCGCTATGAACAGCAACCGAAATTCACGACGGACAGTGTCGGGGTAGTCGTAGGTAAAAAATGATAATACTCCACGCCAAGAGATTTTCGATCTTTTTCCTCGGTAAATCCAATTGTAGGCCCGCATGGTCAGGTTATTCAGCCTTGCCAGCAGATCCGGATTGGATGTCAGTGCGCGGACTTCCACGAGATCCCGTGAAACCGACCGATAGAGATGGACAAGCTCAAGCAGCTGCTGGCGATCGATTTTCGAATGGCGATCTACGGCTACTAGTGCGCGTTCGAGTTCAAGCCATTTGTCTTCACGTGCCCGGACGAATTGTTCGATGGATGCCACGGGTATTCCTCTTACAGCAGCTGCCTGGATTTGATTTCCAGATAGGCATTGACCGTGCGGATCCCCAGATCATCGGGTGCTGTTTCAACCACGTGGGCGCCCTGCCGTTGCAGGTCCAATATCATCTGCCGCCTAGCCAGAGTCAGATCTTTCGCGACGAGGGTGCGACAAAGCTCGTCATGATTCGCAGGAAGACTTTCGGCCATTGCGTCGAAAGCTGGGTCAATGAGCGACATCACGAGCAGAAGGTGTTGGGGCTGAAGCAGAGCGGCCATACGGACCAGAGATCTCTGTTCGTCCCATTCGGGTAGAGTAGTAAAAAGAATCACCAGGCTGCGTTGCCTGAGTCCTCGCTTTAGATAGGCCGCCAGAGCCGGATAATCGGTGAAATCCTCGGTCGCTTCGACAGGTGTGCTTGCTTCCAGAAGTTTCCTGAGGTGCGTACGGCCCCGGCCCTGTGGCAGAGCGGTTTCAGCTTTCGAAGCAAAGCGAATCAGTCCTGTTCGGTCGTCAAGACGGTTGCAGGCATATCCAATTAGCAGGGATGCGTTTACCGCATGATCCACATGGCGGATCCGCGTCGTTTGTTTTGCCATTCGGTGGCCCTGATCGATGCAGACGACAACATCCTGAGATTTTTCGATGGTGAACTCGCGGGTGATCCAGAAACCGTGACGGGCCGAGGCTTTCCATGAAATATCGCGGAAGTCATCGCCGGCCACGTATTCACGGAGCCGCTCGAACTCACGCCCCTTGCCTGAATGTGGGGCGACTCTCTGGCCCAGCCCTCTAAGCGCAAACCTGTCTATGTCCCGGGCAAGTTTTCGGACGGAATCCAGATTCGGAATCACCCGGACCCTGGCGGAGCCACCTCGATGGCAGACCCTTTCGATCAATCCAATTCCAGTCAGGATAATGGTGGCAGGTTCCAGCTCTGATTCCGTTCGCCTCAGTCCGTGGAGGGATAACCGGTGCCCGCACCGTTCCGTAGGTTTGATGACGTACTCGGTTTGTTCGGCAAAAGCCTCAACAGCAGCCGGCCAGTTCTGGCGGATTATCGCGCGAACGGGAAGCGTGTTGTCGGCGACAAGCGTCCATTGGTGACATCTCTCGCCATTCAGTGGAATAACGGTATCGTCCAGTCGCGTAAGATCGACTCTGATAGAATTCAGCCAGAATGCTTCGATGGCCGACACAAAGAACAGTATTCCCAGCAGGCTCCCGGCAATTATTCCAAACCACGGACTGATGGCCGCGAGCATGCTGGCGGCAGCCAGCAGCCCAAGTGCCCGGGCGAGTACCGGACCTGGGCGAATCAACGGGGAACCTCCACGGTATCAAGAAGCCGGTCGATCAGGTCCGCCGACGTGAGACCTTCCATCTCCGCATCTGCCGCTATTGAAAGCCTGTGAGCCATGACCGGCTTGGCCATGGCCTTGATGTCATCCGGGCTGACAAATTCCCTGCCTCTGAGAGCAGCTAATGCCCGAGCGGTTTCCAGAAGCGCAATCGATGCCCTAGGTCCGGTGCCGAACTGTATGGATTGATGCGTACGTGTGGCAGAGACAATTTTTCGTATATAGGTCAGCAGCCCCGGCTCAACACGTACTGCGGAGGCCAGCGACTGGCGGAGTTCGACAAGATCTGCGATACCGGCAATCGGTGCAAGAGAGTGGACGGCGGTTTCGTGCAACCGTTCACCGGCGGCATACCGCTCCAGCAACTGGTCTTCCTCGCTATCACTTGGAAAGGAAATGGAAATTTTCATCAGGAAGCGATCCCGCTGAGCCTCGGGTAACGGATAAGTACCTTCAAATTCGATCGGGTTCTGCGTTGCCAATACGAAGAACACCGGGGATATTTCCCTTCGCTCGCCATCGATGGTGCAGGCCTTTTCCTGCATGGCTTCAAGAAGAGCCGCTTGCGTACGTGGAGGAGTACGGTTGATTTCGTCTGCCAGGAGAAAATCGGTGAAGACCGGCCCTGGTTTGAACTCAAAATCCCGGGTTTTCTCGTTGAAAATATGGGTTCCGAGCAGATCTACCGGCATCAGGTCGGGGGTAAACTGTATCCTCCGGAACCGGCCGCCAAACAGGCGCGAAAGGGCTAGGGCGAGCAGGGTTTTCCCTGTCCCGGGAACTCCTTCCAGAAGGGCGTGCCCTCCGCAGAGCACACTGACAAGCAAGTGCTCCTTAACGCTGTCCTGACCGATAATCACCCTGTCGAGCCCCCGGCGGATCTGGGCCAGTTTATCGGCGATTTCGTGTGCGCTTTTCACGGTATAGTCTCCTGTATGCGGCATTCAGAGTGGTGAGTGACAGTCCTCTGGTAGTGGGTGTTTGCGGTTCATGAAGGTAATCGCGGACCATTTGATCTAGTGGCTTTCCCCGGATCGAATGACGAATCGACAGTTCCCGGACAAACGCTTCCCGGTAAAGTGCAAGAGTCTCCTCTCTGGTGAGATTGCGTCCATATAGTGCGCCGAGATCATTGATCAGATCGAGAGCATCTGGACGGCCCGGAGCTGGATCTTCATGCCGGGGGCCGGTCGCAACAAAGCCGCGCCACGCCCAGAGAAAACCTGATAGGCTGATTAGAGCAATGGACATGCCGAAACCGTGTGAGGCAAGAAACTCGACTACGCTATCGCCTTCACTCAGATCATGTACCCATTCATCGAAAAAGATGGTCCGGCCGACGGGGAGAAGGCCGGTAACCAGTTCCAGAGATAATCCATCAGACAGGTTTTTATTATAGAGCAGTTCGGGGCAGGCCAGCAGGTAAACCCTGCCTTTGCCGATATTCCAGCTTGCGAGCAGTGTGCCGTATTCGGTGGAAAGAAGCGGTATCGCATGCCGAAGTGCACTTCCGGCGAGACCCACTGAGCAGGGAGCAGACTTACCTGCGAATGACGCCCAGCTCGGATGTACAGCGAGTATGGTGGATGAATCGGCGGAGCTGTCTTCAGAACAGTATTCAGGCTCGTCGCCAGACGTCTCGGGAGGCAGCGGGGAGGCGGAAGCCTGCTCTAGTTGATCGTCGAACTGTACGGGATCGATTTCGTCAATGAATGTAGATAACGGCCCGTAGTCCCAAAAACCAGGTGAAAGAATAATCCAACCGCCCTGCTCAACCCATTGGTATTCGTTCGGTAGCAGCAGGCCCTCGGGCCGGTAACCGGCAACGACATCTGAAGGGGGCATTGCCGGGTATTGTGGGGGAACTTCAGGTGTGCATGGAGGCCGGGGGTCCGGTTCCTGAGAGGGCTCAGTATCGGGCAGCGCTTCATCCGGTGGCTCTCCTTCGGAGAACGGTTCTGTCGCGATCCCTGCGTCCAGCGGTATCTCGATGCAATCGGATTTCTGCCTGCTTTCCTCTCTAGCTGCTATTCTAGCCCGTTCAATATCTGCAGACTGGTCCTCATAGTAGTGGAATGGATTGCGTGCCGGCAGTATCCTGAGCAATACGGATTGGATCGGTGGCTGCCGATATTCGAGTGGATACGTCCAATGCTTGATGCAGGATGATTCTGTGCCAGGGCATCTCTGTTCGTCCAGGTAGTCATGCAGAAATGCCAGTCCATTATCACCTTGGTTGAATGATGATCCGGAGCGATACAGATTTTCCCGAAACCAGGGATCCGTAAGAAACCAGAGGCTGAATACCAAGGGATAGGCTACCAGTGCCAAGACCACCGGTAGATGTCTAGCGGGGCGTTTGGAGTTCACGCCTGCCCCCGTAGGTCGTCGAGAATATATCGCGCGTGTCGGGAAAACCTGTGGACCTGTTCAGACGAGTTAACTGTGAAGCCGTACCAGTGTTCTTCAAACGTTCGTGTCAGGCTCAGGAATTCGGACCGGCACTTCAGGTCTGACGGAAGCGCATAAGCATGTTCCCAGTTTGTTGCTCCAAGATGATAGTCGAGCTGTTCCTGTTCGATAAGCCCGGCGAGGACGGCATGGTACCAGGCGCGAACCGCTTCTCGGAACCGGCCCTTTTGTTGAAGGGCCTCTGCGCGAGTTTCCCATTCATCGACTGTTCGTGAGGATGCATCGACATCTTCGTCGGCGTGACCTTTGGGCATCGTGTGCGAGCGAGTCGCGGAAACGGTCTTCCTCTGCCTGACAACAAGCCAGGCAAGGATTCCGAGAGCTAGAACCAATATCCCCAGATACAGGTACACCCAGCCGGAAAAATCGGCCTTTTCAATGTCACCGGCCGGGAAATGAGTAAACAGGCTTTCGATCCACTCAATGAATGCCGAGATCCTGCCCCCGATCCACGCCAGCAATGCTCCGAGCAGGAAGATCCAGGCAAGCAGACGGTCCGACATCGGCAGGGACAGATCCCATGCACCCCCTGCCTCGATTTGGGTGACAGCATGACGAGTTTTTATTTTTTCGAGAAGGACAGGATCTGGGGGAATGTCGGCGGAAGGATCCTCAGATACCGGCCGTGCAATCATCTGTCTGAACGTATGGGTACGTGCGACGACATCGTTCCAGTCGTGTGGATGGTCGGCAATCCGTACCAGATGAACCAGGCTGGGATCTATCTGGAATTTACCCGTGTCGGTTTCGATGTCCTGTCCGTGCAGGCTGTTAACGATGGCTCTCGCTCTCGGCCCATCATGAAGCCGTGCTGCAGTCTCGAGAAAGTCGAGGTAAAGAATGGCGGTGGTCCGCTCCAGCGCTTGAGCAGACGTGGCAATGCCGAAGATTGCAAGCAGTGCGCCGGTCCGGATGATCCATTGCCATCGGCTGCTCATGTGTCAGTGCTCCGAAGCGTTGCGAGAGTCAGCTTGAGGTCATCCCCAGATTCCCGCAACTGATGAAGGCGCACATGGCAGACCATGGCAGCGATCCAGACCGGTTCCATGGCGGCGGAAACCAGTGAGATGAGCATCAGGAAAAACGGCCTCTGACCGCCAACATACTCGAGTACCGTAGTGTCGATACTCGAAAACATATCCAGCACACCGACCAGGAAATGATACCCAAAAGTAAGTGAGGCCAACAGGCATATGGAGATTGTCGTCAGCATTGCTGTCAGGGCGACAAAAATACGCTGAGGTTGCAACAGGCGGTACCAGTTGCTGAACGGCTCGAAAAATCTCCCGCCTTTCAGCTGACAGCCGATGGCCGCAGCCAGCGAGTGAAAGGTAACAAAGAAAGGCATAAAGATGATTGCAGGGGCTGTTAGCAATTCTGTGAACAGCAGGGTTAGGTACAACAGCAGATAGGAAAGAAATACCGGAAATGAGACGTGTATCCAGAAGCCGGTCGAGATTTTCCTGCCGTCGTACGATTGGTGGCAGGCTGCGGCAAAACGGAACCGGGCCCAGGCAGCGATCAGGTGGGTAATCAGGATTATTATGGCCAGCTGGCGAAGGTAATTGCCGTAGTTGCCGGCTTCGGTGCCCAGTTCGCTAAGTCTGCGAAGAAAATAGAGATGGGCAAAGCGGCTTGGCAGTGTCAGCAGGGCCAGATATCCGGCCCATGGCGCCGCCACCAAACGGACCAGCCGCAATGCCTGGTCCAGGATCCCTGAAGCCGTCTGAAACCCTTGGTCCATCACTTCATGATCCAGTGCATGAGAGGTCCGATGATCGGGACCGCAGCCACATATATTGCGGAGATTAAGATCACGGAAATCATGGTGATCATCCAGGTCCTTTTGGGTTGTGCGATGGAAGCACTGTCCCGGATCGTCAGCAGACACGGCTGGCAATAGTTGATGCCATTCCATCGTGTTGCGCACTCCGCGCATATCGGCGAGTGACACGATTTGCAGACGGCGTATGCCTGCCGGTCCGAATGATTCTTGCAATGGCGGATCGCTGAGCGGGCGGGTGCTTCCAACGGTTCCTCGGCGGATCTTTTCTGTAGCCCGTTATTTTGCGCGGAGTGTGCTGAAATTCAAAGTGATATCGCATTCTTTTTGAAGGTTTCTCATGCCACGGAAGGGCAATTGAAGTAGTCTCATGCAATGAAAGGTATCTTTTAAAGCCCATGGTATATGGCTTGCTGGCCTTTAGGAAATGGCAATGTTTCTATAAAAGCCAGAGGGGTTCGTTTACTTTATTCGCTATTCGGTCTAGTTTTTCGAAACTAGGGTAGATCGATTTAGCCGTATACCGGGGAGGGAATGCAATGGCGTGTGCCAATCATCCAACGATTACGGATCAGTTAACCAGGTGCGACGGCTGCGGTCTGGCATTCTGTCGGAACTGTATCGTCAGTTTCCAGGGCCGCTGGCTCTGCGCCAAGTGCAAAACGAATGCGGTAAATGACGTTAAGGCTGGGCTGAACCCGGCGCATGCCGAATTGGCTTCCATCGCGAAGCGATTCGGCGCGATATTTATTGATGGTATTATCACCGGGATTCCTGGAGCATTATTGGGCGGTGCCATGGGTGCGTACCTGATCGCCGGAGGTGAGGAGGCGGTGAGGGAATTGGCGGCGCAGGGGCCGTTCAACACACTTAATATTCTTTCCGGGCTGGTGAGTGGAGTCATCGCGCTTGTTTACGAGGGCGTCCAGCTGAAACGAAATGGTCAGACCATCGGCAAGAAAGCGCTGAAGATCAAGGTCATTAACGCCGATGGCTCAAGCATCAGTTCGAGCATCGCCTGGAAGCGGGCGGCGTTACGGACGGGATTCGCGATCCTCTATATCCCCATGGTCATCGATTATGCGATGGGTGTTTTCTCCAAGGAAAAGGTCACGCTTCGTGACAGGCTCTGCAATACCCGAGTCGTCAGTGCCGTGTAATGTTCGCGCGTCCATATAAAGGTCCGGAATGCCCTCATTGTGGCACCGCGTTGCCTGGAACTTTGCCCGTTTCGGGCGATAGCGAATGCGAATCCTGTCACAAGAAATTTCGTGCAGTTGCATTCCGGGCAAGACCGGTTCCGCAGTTGGTTTTTCAGGGCACGATATCCGGGCAGGCAGACGTCTGCGGTAACCATCCGGCGAATTCGGCTGAGTCCGAGTGCGAGCGTTGCGGGATGTTTGTCTGTGCGCTCTGCAGCACAGATGCGGAGAGCAGAATCTATTGTCCGGCATGTTTTGAGCGGCTCGTTGACGAAGGCGCATTTCAGGCTTTGAGGAAAAGGGTCCGAAGCCATTTCCAAATGAGCAAGAGATTTGCTCTGTTTTCGGCACTCGCTCCTCTGGGACTGATTTTCGCGCCGCTTTCAGCAATGCATGCCGTCAAGGCATGGAAGCAGATGCCTGAGCTCGGGACGCTGAACTGGAAAAGCGGGATTTTTATTACAATGGCTGCAGACGTTTTGCTGTTCGTATTTTCCGGCTTTGTCATGTTCGCGATTGTAGGAACCTGAAATATGTATCAACGCAGGCTATTGGGCACGAATTCGGGAGTTTTTCATCGAGAATATGTTTATGCTTTTGATGATGGTCTAGAGGTGGATGAGCTGGAGGGTGCCGATATTGTCCGGCGCCGCGTGTTTTTCGACGACGTCGTGCTTCTGACCGATCATCGGGAATGGTCGTGGGTTGGCCTGGCAGTCGGTGGTTGGATCGGCCTGATGCTGACGGTTGCTTGCGGGGGGGCACTGGTGGCAATGCACTTCAGCGAGAACAACGCAGATGCGGTTGTCGTTTCGGCTCTGGTCGCCTTCATAGTCATTGTGTGGATGATGGTGATGATCGCCAGCCGTTCGAGGGTCCTAACCATATTCGGAAATCGTACACGGGTGGAGCTCCGGTTCAATCCGCTCCGACGCAAGAAGTTCCAAGAAGTTGAAACCTATATTATAGGCCAAATCGAAAAGACCCGGCAGGATAGATAACAAGTTATGAAGAGTCGGATACCGGGCTCTGGGTGCATTACCAGGCGCCTCAGTTGATAGATCGCCGGTACCGGTACACGCCGCAGGCGTTTGGGTGCCGGGACCGAAAACTGCTTCGCTCTGCCATCATTCCAATGGCTTCCTCTGAATGACGGGCGACACTCTCCAGTCGCCTGAATATCGGCTCTCCCTCTCATTCGCTCTCGCATAAATGCAATTTCACGCAAAAAGTCCTAGCGGCTTTTTTGAGTCAGTGATAGAAATTAATTCGTAAGTTTTTCTCCCCAACAATTTCGCCTCTGACCGAAAGCGAGAACTGACGTGTCTGACTACCGAACCAGATCTTCGTCTGTGGTTTTACGCGTTTATCACTCCAGAATTCTGCGCAACATGCTGCTGGCTGTCGTAGTGACGCTCCAGTTTTACGCGGAACTGATCTTCGGCCGCATCCACTGGAAGCTGCCGGCGTGGCCGGGAATCCTTTGGAGAAGGTTTTTTGTCCCTATAGGAAGGGGTTTCTGGCATCTCTGGCGGAAACTGCGCGATTCGTCACCTGCCACAAAGCGGCGCCTGGCGATGTCGATGGCTGCCGTCGCGGTCGTGGTCTTTGCCGGCTACCGAGGCTGGCAGTGGTGGAAGAACCGGCCCAAGCCTCCCGAACCGATAACGGTGTCGGCGTCTGTCCATGTTCCCGATGCCACGCCGCTTACCGATTCGGGGATATCGGATTTCAAGCCGCTAGTACTGGAGTTCACTGGATCCACGGCACGCCTTGAAGACGTGGGCAAGATCCTGACGGCGGGAGTCACGCTCACTCCGGATCATCCGGGTACCTGGCGGTGGGATACCGACCGCACGTTGCGGTTCACTCCAAAGGCGGACTGGCCTGTCGGGCAGCGGTTCAAGGTGACGTTTAACCGGACGCTGTTCCCGAACCATATCATTGTGAATCCGCTGCTTTACGAGTTTCAGTCGCCGGCATTCGAAGCGGATCTGGCCAGTTACGAGTTCTACCAGGACCCGCAGGACCCCAAGATCAAGAAGGCGGTGGCGACCGTCCGGTTCACCCATCCGGTGGACCCGGCGACTTTCGAGCCGCTCGTTCATTTCACCCTGGTCGGCCACCGGGACGACATGCCGGCAGACGGCCGCACGGACTACGGGTTCAAGGTCGAATACGACAAGTACAAGGGTGAAGCCTACCTGCATTCCGATCTGATCCCGATCCCCAAGGATAACGTCCAGATGAAGCTGGTGATCGATGCCGGGATCAGATCGTCCAAGGGAGGTGGGGCGTATCAGACCCGCATGGATCGGTCCGTCACCGTTCCCGGCATGTACGCACTGTTCCATGTGAACAGCTCGGAGCTGAATGTCGTCAGAAACGAGCAGTTTGAACCGGAACGGGTGCTGATCGTCGAGTTCAATCTCGGCGTACTGGAATCGGAAGCATCAAAGAATCTTGAAGCGTGGATACTTCCCAAAGACCGGCCAGCGATGGGCCGTCAGCCGGCGATTCCGAACTACTACTGGGGATCGACCGAGGAAATCGGCCTGGAAATTCTGAAGTTATCGAAGAAGCTCGAACTGAAGGCAATACCGACAGAAAAGGAATATTCGACGGTTCATCCTTTCAAGTACAACGCGTCCCCCGGCCAGTTCGTCTACCTCCGGATCAAGGAGGGGGTGAAAGGTTATGGCGGATACATCCTCGCCAAATCATTTACCGCGCTACACCCGGTCGAGAAGTTCCCGGAAGAGCTGAAAATCATGCACAACGGCTCGATTCTGAGCCTCTCGGGCGGCAAGGCGATCTCGATTCTGGCCAGGGATATCCGGGGGATCCGCTACACCCTCGGCCGGGTGCTCCCGGAGGACCTCAACCACCTGATCTCCCAGACCTCAGGGACGTTTGCCAACCCGTCGTTCCAATACGGAAACTTCGGCGAGGAGAACCTGAGCGAGCAGATCGTCGAGACCCAGAAACTGCCCCGTACCAGGGAAGGGCAGACCCAGTACACCTCATTCGATTTTACCAAATACCTGAACGCGCCGGGCGGTGGAGTGGTCCGAGGTCTGTATTTCTTCCGGCTGGAAAGCTGGGATCCGGACACCGATAAAGGAACGGTCCAGGGGCGTTCGCCGTATCAGAACCAGTTCGAATCCGAAGAGGGGAGCTATTCGGAGGAGGGTGATTCTCAAGAGGAGGGAGAGGAATACGACTATCAATACCGTCGTAGCTACCGCAGCCGCCGCGACGCCTCGGATTCCCGTTTTGTACTGATCACTGACCTCGGGATCCTGATCAAAGACTGGGATGACGGGAGCCATGACCTCTTTGTACAGTCCATCAGCGCGGGCGGACCGGTAGAAGGCGCCAAGGTGTCGGTGCTCGGCAAGAACGGAGTACCTGTTGCCGAGATGATCACCGGCGCCGACGGCAAGGTGCATATTCCCAATCTGTCGGATTTCCACCGTGAGAAAGAGCCCGTGGTCTTTCTGGTTCGCAAGGATTCGGACCTGTCCTTCATGCCGTATGCCCGACGGGACCGGGACCTGTCGTTCACCCGGTTCGATATCGGCGGCGTCCGGACACGAGCTGCGGGCAACAGCCTGACGGCTTTCCTTTTCTCGGACCGGGGCATTTACCGGCCGGGCGACGAGGCCCATATCGGAGTCATTGTCCGGGAGCCGACCTGGTCCAAAGGGCTTGCGGGAATTCCGCTCGAATACTCGGTCACCGACCCCCGTGGGATCGAGATCATCAAGGAAAAGATACGGCTGGCGGCGGCCGGATTCGAGGATATCCGGGTTCCGACTCGGGAAACGTCACCGACCGGAATGTACACCGTTTCCCTCTATCTGATTGAAAACGGCTACCGGTCAGGGCTTCTCGGCTCCACCTCCATCCGGGTCGAGGAGTTCCTGCCAGATCGTCTGAGGATAAACGTCCGATTGTCAGCCGACCGGGACGACGGGTGGGTAGCGCCGGAAAGCATCCAGGGCCTGGTCACGCTCAATAACCTGTTCGGGACTCCGGCAGAGAAGCGGCGCGTCGCCGGGCAGATCAGTTTCAACCCGTCGTTCCCACAGCTCAAATCCTGGCCCGGCTACCAGTTCTATGATCCGCTTCGGGCGAAGTCGGCGTACGAGGAAAGCCTTCCGGATACTCAGACCGACGAAAAGGGCGAGGCTTCCTTCGATCTCGACCTGTCGCGGTTCAGCGATGCCACCTACCGGCTGACGTTCCGGGCCGAGGGCTATGAGGCCGACTCGGGTCGCGGTGTCTCGGGTGCCGAGTCGGTTCTGGTCTCTCCGCTCAAATACCTGGTTGGATACAAGGCGGACGGCGACCTGCAGTTCATTAACCGGGGTTCGGAGCGGAACGTTTCGGTGGCTGCCGTCGGACCCGACGGTAAGGCGATCCCGGTTAACGACCTGACCGCGCATCTGCTCGAAATCCGGTATGTATCGGTGCTGACCCGCCAGCCCAATGGGACCTACAAGTATGAATCGGTACTTAAGGAAGTGACGGTATCGAAAAACGCTCTGGGCCTGCCGGCAAAGGGGGTCACTTGGAAGGTACCGTCTGAGAAGCCGGGCGAATACGCCCTCGTTATCCGTGACAAAGACGACACCGAACTGAACCGTGTCCCATTCGTGATTGCCGGGGACGCCAATCTGACCCGGACGCTGGACCGAAATGCCGAACTTCAGGTCCGCCTGAACCGCCCGGATTTCAATCCGGGTGACGAGATCGAAATCCAAATCAAAGCTCCCTATACCGGGGCTGGCCTTATCACGGTGGAACGAGACCGTGTGTTTACCCATAAATGGTTCAAGACCGATTCGACCGCCTCCGTTCAGACGATTCGGGTTCCGGAGGATCTCGAAGGCAACGGCTATGTGGTGGTCAGCTTCGTCCGGTCGCTCGATTCCCCGGAAATTTACATGAGCCCGCTCTCCTACGGCGTGGTTCCGTTCTCGGTCAGCCGAGCCCGGCGGACGGTAGAGATCGGCCTGACCGCACCGGAACTGGCCCGGCCCGGCCAGAAGTTCCCCATCCGGTACAAAACCGACCGCCCCGGAAAGATCGTCATCTACGCGGTGGACGAGGGCATCCTTCAGGTCGCTCACTATTCGACGCCCGATCCACTCTCCTATTTCTTCCAGAAGCGGGCGCTCGAGGTATCGACCCGCCAGATTCTCGACCTGATCCTGCCGGAGTTTTCGGTTGTAAAGGCCCTCTCCGCGACAGGCGGCGACGAAGGTTATCAGCTTCTCGGGCAGAACCTGAACCCGTTCAAGCGGAAGCGGGACAAGCCGGTGGCCTACTGGTCGGGCATCGTGGATGCGGGTCTGGATGAAAAAACGGTCACCTACGACGTGCCAGACTATTTCAGCGGTTCGCTCAGGGTCATGGCAGTGGCGGTCGCCACGGATGCCATCGGGGTCGCCCAGAAGAGTTCGGTTGTACGGGGGCATTTTGTCCTGAGTCCGAACGCCCCGACATTCGTTGCTCCGGGCGACGAATTCGAGGTCTCGACCGGGGTCTCGAACCTCGTCGAGGGGTCAGGCTCCAACGCCCAGGTGGTGCTGGAGATAGAACCTTCGGAAAATCTGGTGGTGGTCGGCGAGACCCGGAAAACACTCGCTATCCCGGAGAAACGGGAATCCAGTGAAAAGTTCCTGCTAAAGTCGGTCGATGCTCCCGGCAACGCCACCATAACTTTTAAAGCTTCGGCCGGAGGGAAAACCGGCAAGATCTCAACCACTCTCAGTATCCGGCCAGCGGAACCTCACTTTACCCGTCTGACGAGCGGCGACACTCGCGATCCGGCGATCGAACTCCCCGTGACACGAAAGATGTACTCCCACTACCGCAAGCTGGAGATCGGCGCGTCGGTCCTACCGCTGGCACTGTCGGGCGGACTCGCCCGGTATTTGGAGGAATATCCTTACGGCTGTTCAGAGCAGATCGTCAGCAAGGGAATACCGGCGCTGGCGCTCCTTCAGTATCCGGAGTTCGGATTCGATCCCGCCAAAGCCGAGGCCAACTTCCGAAACACTACGTCGATCCTAAAAAGCCGGCAGGATTCCTCTGGCGGGATCGGTATTTGGACAGCGAACGAACAGATCTCCGATTTCCATACCGCTTATGCCGCCCATTATCTGACGGAGGCGAAGGAGAGGGGGATGCCAGTGCCAGACGATCTGCTCCAGGGCACGCTCAACTACCTTGATGAGGTGGCCCAGAAATCGGCCCGGAACCCCTGGGAACTTCGGATCCAGTCGTATTCGATTTACCTGCTGGTCCGGAATGGCCGGGTTGAGAGCCGTAACCTGTCGGCCATGCGTCAACGGCTGGATGACGCAGCGAAGGCTGGCGGCTGGAACGCCTATCAGGACATCACATCCTTGTATATGGCTGCATCCTACAAGCTGATGAAGCAGGAGGACGAAGCCCGTGACCTGATCAAGGAGTTCAAAATCTCGTTACCGGTCGAGAATGAATACACGAACTATTACTTTTATGACCAGCTGATCCGTGACTCCATCTATTTGGATATCGTATCGAGGCATTTCCCCAAAAAGGCGGAAGAGCTGACGGGTGAGCAGATCCGTTTATTCCTGAAACCGCTCACGAAGGGTTACTACAACTCGGTCTCCTCCGCGTATGCCATCCTCGCACTCACGAGCTACGCAAAGATCGCCACCATGGACAAGGCGATGAAGATCTCATTGGCGGAAATTGGCGCGAAGGGGGAAGAGAAGGCGATCCCGGCGTCGAAGGGCCTCTTTGTCAAAGGACCGTTTTCTCCGGAAGCAACCAAGCTCAAGGTGCACAACGAATCCGGACATACAGCGTTCTATCAGGTGGTAGAAGCGGGGTTCGACTCGGGCCCGGCGACAACGGTCGTGAGAGACGGCATAGAGATACAGCGCGAATACCACAAGGCCGGGAATGTTTCGCTAAGCGGTACAGCGGGCGAAAACCTGGAAGTGCACCTGAAAGTCCGCTCGACCGATAAACGGTCATACTGGAACGTCGCGATTGTGGACCTGCTGCCCGGAGGGTTCGAAGTTCCGTCGGGAGCAGTACCGGGGGGTGATTTCCGGGCGACCTATACGGACGTCCGGGAGGACCGCGTGCTGACATTCGGAGACGTAGGACCGGATGTCACGACGTTCATCTATACCATACGGGCTACCAACCCCGGCAACTACCAGACTCCGCCTCCGTTCGCCGAATCGATGTACGACCGGACAGTACAGGCGCGTGGCCTCTCGGCACGGATGACGGTTGTCGCGCCATGAAAAAGGTCGTTCTTTTCATAGTGATGGCAGGTTGCGCAGTGGCGTTCCTGGCCCTCATCCGTTTCTGGCCCCGGACACCGCTTCTCGACGGAGTCGTATTTTCCCAAGCCGTATACGACCGGGACGGCAGACTGATGCGCCTTACACTGGCACCTGATGGTTACTACCGGTTGCGGACCACGCTGGGTGAGATGTCTCCGTCGCTTCCGGACGTGACACTGCTCCAGGAAGACCGCCATTTTTACAATCACCCGGGAGTGAATCCGTTCTCCCTGATCAGGTCAGTCTGGAACACCTATGTCGTCCGGCAGCGCCGGATGGGGGGCAGCACTGTCACCATGCAGCTCGTTCGGATCAAATACGGGCTCAAGACCACGACGATTTTGGGCAAACTCGCCCAGATCGCCAGAGCGCTTGAACTCGAACTGCTATACAGCAAGCGGGAGATTCTCGAAGCCTATCTGAATCTGGCACCCTACGGTTCGAATATTGAAGGCGTCGGGGCGGCGAGTCTCGTTTACTTTGGCAAGGACCCGGCCGCTCTGACGCTCTCGGAGGCGATTACACTCGCCGTGATTCCGCAGAATCCGGTCCGGCGCGATCCCTCCCGGTCTCTGGATGCGGGAAATCCGATCGTGCAGGCCAGAAGCCGCTTGTTCGGCGCGTGGGCCGAACGGAATCCGATGGCGGCGAAAGCCCGGAGAGCCGAGTTCGAACTTCCGCTCGACATCCGTGACCGGCGGCAGCTCCCGTTCCGGGCGCCGCACTACACGGAGGCGGTGCTCCGCGAGAACCCGGCCCAGGCCCGGATCGTCTCGAATCTCGATTCAAACCTTCAAGGCGTAGTGGAGCGCGTGACCACCCAGTATGTGACGGGGCTAAAAAGGATCGGGATTAGTAACGCGTCCGTCGTTCTGGCGGACTGGAAAACAGGCGAGATTCGCGCGCTCGTCGGTTCGGCTGACTACCGGGATGGTTCGATTGACGGGCAGGTGAACGGCGCCGAGGCAAAGAGGTCGCCGGGATCTACTTTGAAGCCGTTTATTTACGGGCTCGCTTTCGAGCAGGGGCTCATCCATCCGGCTACGGTCCTCAAAGACGCTCCCAAGAGCTTCGGCGAGTTCAACCCTGAGAACTTCGACGGTGAATTCGCCGGACCGCTGCCGGCTTCCGAGGCACTGATCAAAAGCCGGAACGTGCCGGCGGTTTACGTCGCGTCGCAGTTGAAATCTCCCGGATTTTACGGGTTTCTCAGGACCGCCGGCATAAAAGGGCTTCGGGAGGAAGAGTGGTACGGACTTGCTACCGTGCTGGGCGGAGCAGAGCTGACGCTCGAAGAACTAGTCTCCCTTTACGCGATGCTCCCCAATGGTGGGATTCTGCGTCCGTTATCGCTTTCCGGCCGGGTGCCGGCTCCGGAGACCCGGCTTCTCAAGCCCGAGGCAGCCTTCATGGTGCTCGATGTCCTCACGTCCAGCCCCCGGCCGGACAACCTGGAATATGCGGCGACTCAGGCGGGTGATCCGGTCGCCTGGAAGACCGGCACGTCGTCTGGTTTCCGGGATGCCTGGACGCTCGGTGTGTTCGGTCCGTACGTCCTCGGTGTCTGGGTCGGGAATTTCGACGGCACGCCGAACCCTGCGTTTATTGGCCGGGAAGCCGCCGCGCCGCTCTTCTTCCGTCTTGTGAGTGCGATCCGGCACGAGAATCCGCGGATCGAGACGGTCTGGAGCTCACCGAACCCGGCTCTGAAGCTGACGCGGGTCAAGGTGTGCCCGCTATCGGGACAGATACCCGGCGCATGGTGCCCGCGGAAAACGGAGACCTGGTTCATTCCTGGCGTATCACCGATCCGGGTATGTGACATTCACCGCCCGGTATTTACCGATCCCCTGACCGGCCGCCGTACCTGTATGGGTGGTTATACGGCGGGAACGGAACCGACCGGTCTCAGGCCGGAAATTTTCGAATTTTGGCCGTCAGACATTCTCAAACTCTTCCGGCTCGCCGGTCTACCGCGCCGGGTACCGCCCCCACTCGGCTCCGAATGCGGTATCAATCAGACGGCCTATCATGGCCTTCCGCCGGATATTGTGAGCCCGCGTGACGGCCTCGTTTATTCGGTACCGGTCGGGAAATCCGGATCGGAGGCGGTTCCATTCACGGCGACTGCCGACGCCGACGCGCGTGAACTGTTCTGGTTCGTCAACGAGGAGTTCGCGGGCAAGAGCCGCCCCGATTCACCGCTCTTTTGGAAGGCCCGTAGCGGTTCGTTCGTCGTCCGAGTTGCCGACGATCACGGAAGGTCCAGAGCGTCCGCATTTAATGTCGAACTGGTGCGGTGAGGCGTAGGAGGAATTGAAATTTGGGACATAAAGATGAGACTGAATGGTGATATTTCTTGCAACGCGTCTTTACTCTTGATGGCGAGAAAGGCTCATAGGCAACTCAGCCGCCGATACTTTGCTTAGTCTTCCCCTTCCTATTCACACTTATCATCCTTAGTTTCCTTCTCCTCCGCAATCTCATTGAGCAGTGGTGTGACCGGGTCGATCTTGTCGGCATAGAGCAACGCCCATTTCAGTTCTTTCGCCAGTTCGCCGTCTGGGTTCAGCGTGACTTCTTCTTTATCGAGAATAGCTGTGATTTCAGTGATGTGTGTCCGTATCTCTCGTGCGAGTCGCCAATTGCTCAAACGTGCGAGGAGCGTTTTCGCCCGTTCCTGCTCCTCCTGTGTCCGTCGTTCCTCTTCCCGTCTCCGGCGCTTATTTTCCTCGAAATCCCGGTTCCATTGTTCTTGCTCGGCTCTATTGTCTTTTAACCGTTGCGCCAGAATGAACAGCCGGGCGACAGCATCATTCAGGCAGTTTTCCAGCCGCTGCTGTTTGCCATCTTTCCAGGATGCCTGCGAGTCATAGGTTTTCAGCATCAGCTGGAGTTCGCCACTGGGATGGTACGTCGGCTCGGGCCGGTTCCGGCGGATCCAGCTTTTGAGGGTATAACCGGATAACCCTTCAGGGGGTTTGGGTGCCGGAGGAAACGTGGTGTCACACTTCTCGACCAACCGGAGAGTGATCGTTTCACCTTCAACCTGAAGGCTTGTTGTTTCTGGCAGAACGTCTTCTGTGGGCTCACGTTGGCCGGGTTTACTGGGTGTCATTCTTCGAGCAGGAATGACCGTTAATCCCCGTTGCTCGCAGGCCTTAATGAAGGCATCCATTATTTTCAGCGCACGATCGAGAGCCGCTGGGGAGACTTCGATGTCGAGGCACCTTTCACTGGCCTGACGCAGAATACCGTCATTGGATGGCTTCCTGCGGCCGAGTATTCGGGCGGTTCTCGCCACAAGCCTGTGCGGGTCAATGAGAGACGGAGAGACCGTGATCGCGTTTTCGGCGAGCTTTTCGCGTGACACCTTGGACTGAATATCTGGCGGCAGCGTGACCGGAGTAGAGCGTCCTCCCGTTCGGCCCAATCGTCTCAACTCCGTTTTGAAATTGAGCGGTACCTCGGGGAGGGGTGTTTGTTTTGGGTTCTGGCCGGATGCCTTACGCGCCCAGTAGCCCCGGTAAGGAACGGGAACAGCGAGTTTTCGGCACACCTTGGCAAGCGCAACATCAGAGATACCATAGCTTCTGGCTACCTCCTGAACGGGTTTCTCCCAGACCTGCTTGTAAAGTTCGTTCCGGTTGTACGTGAGCGGTTTGTAAGTCATGAGAAGAGGCTATTCTGCCGACGCCATGATGCCGAATGATGAACAACGGCAGTGAGGCTAATTGGTCGTCAGAAATCGGTATTTGGCGAAAGTCTGGTATATCCGACTTTCGCGGCATTTAACGTCTTTTCTGCATGAAAGTCGGGTATTCCAGACTTTCCCACGAGAGCACGTTCTGGATTGGTCGGTGGTTTGAGCAAGGAGGAATGCTTTTCCGTTGGGTCATGCTCACGTCCAGGGACCGCCCGCCTTCCAATCCCCCTCAAATCCGCGGCCTTGGGAGATCGCCGACAATATCGGCGAAAGAAAATCGCGAATTAGCGGGACGATCTCGCTCAGCTCGACATCCGAGCCCTCCAGCCGCCCCTTTTTAAGAAAGGCTCGCCATTGTCCTTGCCGGGAGGAATCGGAGTGGAACTCGTGGGTGAAGGCAACTGGATCACCAGTGGGGACAGGAGTTCCCCGTCGTTTGAAGGTGGAGAGAATGGCTTTCTGGAGAAGGTGCCCGCTGTAGTCGAATCGACCAGCCAAGACCCAAATGTCGTAAAAATCCTTCATTCGGCTATTGGTCATTCCGCGGCTGACCATCGCCTCCAGCTTTTCCGCAATCACCGTTTCCCTTGGATATGATCGGAGAGTTGGTGCCGGAAATTCGAGTAGAACCGGGTAGGAAATCCGGACAGGTGGAGGCGTGATTACGTCGCCAAATCCGATATCGACCTGGATAGGAATCTTTGCCGCTTCGATTCGCGCCTCAAGGCGGACACGGACGCCTAGGTATTCATCGTCTTCCTTGATCTGCTCGGCCTTAATCGAGGAATCATCGAACTGGACACCGTCTTCGGTTACGTCCATCCCGCATATTTCCTCAAAGATAATTTTGATCCGAGCCGGTTCCGGGTCGCCTTTTCCCAGCAGGTCCAGATCCCAGGTCATCCGGTGCGGCGTTCCGGTCCACAGGGAAAACAGCATTGCACCCTTCAGGACGAACTCATCGCCCTTGGTCGAGCGTCCGACCCGGTAAAGCAGACGCTCAAGCACATATCGCGTAATGACTGACTGGTAGTCTTCGCCGCGCTCTTTAGAGAGATTTAGAAGACGCTGGCGCACGGAGGCGGCAATATTTACGGGGTTCTTCTTCGTCACGTCATTGCCTCAAGGTACGGTCGGATCACATTCTGGACACGGCACACAGCAGCTTGCCGCCATAGTTCGTCCGTCTTGCCCCGATACTTGCGAAGGTAGTCCCGAAGCGCCTCAAGCGCGACATCGAGACCGATCTTGTTACGGTATTTGAAGCAGTCTGCGACTGTTTTCGCCGCCGAATAAATCCTGACCTCTACGCCTTCGATCTTGTGGATATCAGCACTGTCAGTCAGTGCCTTACCGGAAAAGCGGACAATCCTGAGCGGAGGATGGTCGACACGCGGCCTCTCTGCCTTGACGTCAATTGCCATCCAGACCTCAAAAGGGGCCTGGGTGGTCAGTCTATGAAAGCGAAGTGCCGACAGCAGGCATACAGTCCCTTTTGGTACTCGTTTGCCGGCTTCAGCTAGAGAATGAAACTCCGTCACCTTGAAATTGGGAAGACAATACAGGCCACGGCCTGACTGGGTGAGCTTGCCTTCTTTTACGAGCCTTCGCAGGTATACCGGTGCGATTCCATGTGATGCGAGATCGCGGGGCCTTATTGCTCCGGATTTTTGGGCCAGCTTTAGGGTTCTTTCCGACGCGGTAGGCATGGCATCTCCTGTTGTTATAATATACCGGTAATTATTAATAAACACCAGTATTATAAAACAAGGCAGGTAATCGAAGACACAGGGAATATGAGTTTCGTCGGTTGATCGCGGGAAACTATCCCGGCGCCGTACCGAAATGGACTGAAAAATGTGGCCTAAGGCTCCGGGTATTTTACCCGGCGCCTTCGGCGCAAAATCTGTGAACGTAAATTCTGTGCCGCTATCGTGCCGCTAGCCCGGCCGACGCAGTCCGACTGCTCCGGATTTGGGCAAACAGGGCCTGAGATACTGTTGAGCAAAATTCGGCAGTTAGTTGGCCAAGACCGCGAATCTGCTCATTTATTTGGCGGTGCCCGGGTGGTTCAATTCCCGGCGCCTCCACCAGTTTAACCACCCACTTTCGCTGTTCGTCCCGGGCCGGACGGACTAACGCCTCGGCCAGGTGCAGACTCCGCCGATCTGTCCGAAGTCCGGACTGCCGTAGCCCAGGAATGTCCCTTCGGCATCGATACGGTGCAGTTGCGAGCTGCCGTCGGTCTGGCGTACTTTGACGAAGAGTTCGTCGTCTGTCGCCAGCGGTTCCGGCCAGCTGACGCTGCCAGGCGGGTCGTAGACCTGGCCGACTCCGTAGGTCCACAGCGAATCGTCACGAACCAGATTGGCATTGCCGGGACCGCCGACCCAGACGATTTTGCCGGACGCCGTAATCGCCGGCATGGTGTAGCCGACCCACCCGTTGTCTTCGCTATCGTCCGGATCGTCGCCGTAGCCGCCGTCGATCTCGGTCTTGCCGGTGCCGTCTGCATTCATGATTCCGATCCGGCCGCGCGGATACTCGGTGTTGTAGACGGTGAGATAGGGCCAGAAAGCGATTGCGGCGGTGAACGGCTCCACGTAGACGACCATGTCCGTATTGCCGATAGGCCAGGTCTGCCACTGATACCGCCTGAGAAAATCGTCTTCCACCAGCGGATCTTCCTGGATGTCGTCGTCCGGCCAGGGCCGGATTCCCAGCGCCTCGGTCGTGCTGAAGCTGCCGGTGTATTCCCCGCCGTGAGCGGGAATGACGCCCCACCCGCGCTGGTTGCGGAACGCAATCGTATTTTCGGATGCGTTGAAATAGGGGGACCGGGCCCGCAGGTCGTCGAGATTGAATGTCGAGACGACCGGGTTGGCTCCGTCGGCATCCGCCACCACGATCTCGCCGAAATAGGTGTAACTGAGGAAATAGCCGCTGGGCGAAAGGTCTGCGCGCTGCGCCTTCAGGGGAAGGCGCGTCAGCCGGCGGAGACCGTAGTCGCTCCGGTCCTCGCTGGCCCAGACACCGAACAGGGTATCCTCGTAATACAGGTTGTAGTCCAGCCAGTCATCGGCATCGGCCACCTGCACGAAAGGAGACCAGACGAATGCCGCGACTCCGTAATCGATCTCTTCGGTCAGTGCCGGCGGATAGTCTGACGGAACGGCCGGATCCCCGGTGGTGACCATCGTACGGACGTTGACAGGGCCCGACAGGTTGCTGCGGTGCTGCCAGGCGGCGAATATCTCTGCCCGCCCGGCGGCCGCCACGGCGGTGAATCCGACGCGGCCGAACTGTTCCTGTTCCTGGAGATACATGCCGGGCTGGTCCGAAACGTGGTCAATCTCGAAGTGCAGCCCGTTGTCGAAGGAGCGGGCCATGACGACTTCGGCGAAGTTCTCCTCCGCGGCGAAGGCCTCGCTGAAATCCGAATAGCTGTTTCCCGAAAAACCCTGCCGCACGATCAGGAGCACCGGAATGCAATCGCCGTCAATGGCGAGAGCAGGACTCTGCACGGGCCGGATTTCTTCTACGTCAGTTTCGTACGGAGCGATCGGCGAACTCTGTCCGGGGCCGGAGGCGATGAATACACGGTCGCGCATCTGGTGCCGCATATCTGTCATGTTGCCGAAGACGGAGGCCGGTATTTCGCTCTGCTCCCAGGCGACGAGCACGTCCGTCTGGCAGCCGGCCCGGGCGGCGATGCTCGGGTTTCGGGCATGGATGCGATCGTCTGCGGCGTCGAACAGCGAGCCTCCGCTGAAATCCGGCACTGGCGCGACGGGCGAGCGTTTGGCGACGATCGTGCGGAATCCGTCCGGCTCCTCGCTTGCGGGTGAAACGGCTTCGGACCAGGCCACGGCCACCAGCCCGCCGGCCATGCTGACGCTGGGGTCGGCGGCATCGTGCTGGGAGGCCGACAGCTGGACCGGCGGGTACCAGTTGTCGCCGCCATCGTCGCTGAAGAGGTATTCGACTTCGGCGGCCAGGCCGAAGCCGGAATCAAGCGTGCCTTCCTGTGAATAGACGACGATCACGTTGCTGCCTTCGGCTGCCAGGGCGACCTGGGTGTGGGTCCGGCCGCTGTCCGTCAGGACCGGTAACTGGCTCCACGCGGCGCCGCCGTCGGAGCGGGCCATATGCACCTCATTGTCGCCGCCGATCCAGACGGCCCAGACCATGCCTCCGGCAGCGGCGATCGCCGCCCGGTAAGGAGCCAGCGGCATGCCGTACACATTGTCGTCGCCCTCCGAGAAATCGTCGTCGTTCACCACCACGGGCGTCGACCATTCCTCTTCGCCGGTTTCCAGACGGCTCGCGACGATCTGGAAGGCATAGGTGTCCTCGTCGTCGAGCTGACGGTCGAAGTAGACGATATGCCGGGTGCCGGTGTCGGCGTCCAGGGCGACGCTCGGCCGCATGGCTTCCCGGGATTCCGGGGCAAAGTCGCCGGATATCTTGATGCTCCGGACGGTGACGTCCGTGACCGCGGTCGTGAGATACGTGTTGGTTTCGACATGGAACGGGCCGGAGACGGCATTGCTCGGAACCACGAAGTTGATCTTGTTGTGCGCCGCCTCGTTCACGCCGGCCGGCGGGTACGGACTCATCGGGCCGGCACCCTCCACAATGGCGCTGTCGTGAAAGACGCCGAGATTGTGCGAGAGCTTGTGCGAAAAGCCCACGCCGCCCACGGGCCAGTACTCGCCGATCAGGGCCGAGGGAGGCACGTTGAAGGCGACCGGGTTCCGGATTTCGATTTCGAATTCATTGCTCGCGAGGCCGTTGATCTCGAAGTAGAGATTTCCGCTGACACCGTCCGGAACCTCAAGGGAGAAGCCGGAAAAGCCGTAGTCGAAGAGGAAATCATCGAGGATCTCTCCGTCGTCCGTGTCGACGCCGGTGAAGTAAACCTCCTGGAAATTCAGGTTGACGGCGGCCATGCAGCTGCCCTCGACCACGAGATTCTGGCCCAGAAACGCCTGCGCCGGTGTCACGGAATCGATGCGGGGTTTGTCCAGAACCTCGACCTGCCGCAGGATGTCGGCCTCGTCGCGCTGGATGCAGGAATGACCGCGAATGATCGCTTCCGTACAGTCGTCGCGCACGATGTCGAGATTGGGGTAGATCTGGACCTGGATCAGGGCGGGTTCCTCGCCGTACACGTAGGTGGCGGTGGCGAAGGCTCCCTCGACGACGCTGATCGCATTCGCATTGCCGTCGGTAACCCGCAGCGTGATGGGGACATCGATCTCCTCGGCTTTCAGGTAGGGGGCGTCGATCAGGCTCAGGATCGCCATGATGGGCCCCAGGGCTTCCGGAAGATCCTTGTTGGCGAGCTCGCCGAAGCCGGGTGCGAAACGGTTGTCCAGGTCCACGGCGCCTCCGGCGGCGATACCCTGGGAAATGAGCAGGCATGCCGGGCTCGGCCCGTTCTGGAGGTGGTTGTTGATGTAGTAATCGGGAAACTGGGACTTGATGACCAGACTGTTCTCGACCACCGCACTGGGGGCGTTCTCCAGAATCACCTGTACGGCTTCGAGGATGCCGATCACCCGGCCGAGGATCTCGCGGGCCAGCGTCGCCGAGGCCACGATACTTCCCGACGGATCGGCCAGTGCGGCGAGGGGAATCGCCACCTGCAGGGCTGTGTCGATAATATTCAGCGTGTCGATCAGGTCGGCGATCTTGTTGGTGACGGTGGCGATGTTATAGAGGGCCTCGCCGGTCGACGAGTGCGAGAGAAGTTCGGCTGCTTCCGTCAGGGCCTCGTGCACTGACAGTCCGCTCTCGCTGCCGATCAGCCCGTCGACCACGGCCCACTGCTCTTCGGTAAGCTGCCCCAGGTATTCCTCGCCGAAAATGTCCTCGAGCGCTTCCGACAGGGCGAGCAGCGCATCGGAGATGTCGCCGGCCTCGTCGCCAAATCCCGCCGATACCAGGAAAGGGTAATACCCGATGCCCAGCTCGTGATCGGCCTGATAGGCCAGCTCCGCCAGGACCTGGAACATCGCATCGGGTTCGTTGCCCGCCGTGCCGGGCGTCGGATCTTCGGCGGCGGTCGCGGTAAACGGCAGGCTGTTGCTCTCGGCGCCGTTTTCCTCGACGGTCACCGTGACATCCCCGGAAACCAGCACCGGTGCCACCGTCCACAGTTCCTGTTCCGGTCCTGACAGCAGCGGGACGCGGAGAACCTCGCCGTCCACCGAGAATTTTGCAACCAGCTCTTCTTCCTCGCCGGTCAGGCCCTCGAAGGTGAAAACGATTTTCTGGCCGAAGGCGCCGGAAGCCGGGGTCAGGGCTGTCAGTTCGAACGCGGTCCGCGGAACCGGCTCGTGAGTGTTATCGCTGCTGCAGGCCCCGGTCAGTACGGCGATCGAGAGGCAGACGGCCGTCAGCCAGTGCCTTGCTTGGAAAACCCGTTTTCGTGAGGTGTCTGAATCGTTGTGAAGTGTTCTGGAGAAAGGCGATGCAGCGCTCATGCGACCGTCCTGTCGAAATCTCATTTCTGTCCGGAAACAGAATGGTGAAACTCCGTTAATCTTCTTTGCCTACACTCTGGATTGTCAATTTTCCGGATTTTTAAGGGAGACTTTTTGAATCGGTTTTCGGCAGCCCAGACCGGATCAATATGGGACATCGGGAATTGTCCGAACCGCGGGCGGGCTCATGCGCCGCCGGCGAACGGCATGAGGCGAAAGGGGATGCCGGCCGGCAATGGCCTCTTCACCCGGGCCACTCTGCTTTACTTTCCCTGGCCGCTTGGAGACGATCCTCTCCGGGGGACGATTCCAATGAGCAAGCTGACGATCGCCGCGCGCGTCCTGCTGGGACTTCTTTTTGTGAGTGCAGGGGCCGCGTTCTTCTTCACGCCGCCGCCACCGCCGCCGGAAGGCCCCATGGCCGACTTCTTCAAGGGGATGCAGGCGACGGGCTATTTCCTCTATCTGCTGAAGGTAACGGAGATCCTCTGCGGCCTGATGCTGCTCAGCGGCTTTTTCGTGCCGCTGGCGCTCGTCGTGCTGGCGCCCATCGTGCTGAACATTTTCCTGGTCCACGCCTTCATGGCGCCGGACGGCCTCCCGGTGGCTGTGGTGGCGGGCGCGCTGGAGACGTACCTGGCGTTCTTCTCGAAGGAATACAGCCCCGCGATCCGGGCGCTGTTTAGGCCCCGCGAGACGGCCTGAGTCAGCGGCGGGTTTCGTACCGCAGTTCGGCGAAGCCTTCGCCGAAGCGGCTCACGGACACGAGCCGAAGCGCGGATTCAGCCGATGAACTTCACGGCCTGGGCGAGCTCCGCCCGGCTGGTGCGGGCCCGGTTCACCGCGGCGTCTTCGTCGGCGTAACCGAAGGACATCCCGAACAGGATGCCCTGCTCGTCGGTCAGCCCGAACAGTTCGCGCGCGGGGCCGGGGAACTGGCCCAGGGCCCCCTGGAAGCAGCTCGAGATCCCGTTCTCCTGCAGGAGCAGCGCGAGGCTCTGGGCGTAAATGCCCACGTCCACGGCGCCCATGATGTCGAGGTACTTGTCCATCACGAAGAATGCGGCATGAGGCGCCCCGAAAAACTCCCAGTTCCTCACCATCGCCCGCTGGCGCGCGCCCTTGTCCTCGCGCGGGATCCCCATCGCCGTGTACAGGGCGTTGGCGGAGCCGAACTGCCGCTCGCGATGCACGCCCTGGTATTTCACCGCCCAGTTGAAGTCGGGCTTCGGGCCCCGGCCCTTCATCATGTCCATGAGCAGCGCCTGCTTGAGCGCCTCCTTCTTTTCGCCCGACACCACGAAGACCTGCCACGGCTGCACGTTGCAGTTCGAAGGTGCCAGCTGGGCCTTGGCAAAGATCGAGTTCAGCAGGTCCTGGGGGACGGGGGTGTCTTTGAAGGCGCGGGTCGAAACCCGCTTTTCGAGGGCGGACGCAACGGACATGGGGGACTCCTCCTGAAGCTTCTGAGCGGTCAGGAACCCGTTATAACGGCGAAGCGCCGGTGTGCCAAGCACCGCAGGTCCCGTGCTCATCGACCCGCATGGGCGCCGGCACCCTGAAGGCCCGCGGACTCCGCCGAATACCCTCCTGACCTCCGTCATAGAAGCGAAGCCCGGTCGTGGCAAAATGAAAGCGAAATCGGTTCCGCCATACTTTGGAAACCGGGGCCGGGAAGGGCGATCAGCGATGAAGACGAAACCTGACGGAGCACCGGCGGCTCAGGTGCAGAAGGCGGTTAAAGCGGCCCCGCCGGCAGCGGCCAGGCCTCCGAAAACAAATCACCAGATTGCCGATGGTGAAATCGCCGCCCGCGCCTACCAGCTGTATCTCGCGCGCGGCGCCTGCGACGGCAACGACCTGAACGACTGGTTCGTGGCGGAACAGCAGTTGCGGAAAGAACGCGGACTTTCCTGATACCTGCCGGGCGGGAGCAGGTGCCGGAGCCGGGCTCCGGTGTATACTCCCCTCCATGAACGCCCCGCATCACGGTCCGCACGGCCAGGCCACCTTCCGGGGCCAGGTGCAGGACCACGACGGACGGCCCATCGAGGGGTTCGTCCGGGTGTTCCGGGGCGATTCGCCCCATGTGAGCCGCAAGATCACCGGCTCGTTCCTGCTCCAGCTCGAACCGGGCCACTACCGGATCGAGATTCACGCCGACGGCTACCAGCCGGTCCAGATCAAGCTGGCGCTGCACCCGAACCAGGGCGCGGCGCACCAGTTCATCCTGAACCCGGTCTGGCGGCCGGGGGACAAAGCCCCTCCGCCCGGCACGGAATTCCCGGAGGCTGAACCGCTGGCCGAACCCGGTTTCGGAGGAGCCGCGCCGGAGGAAGAATCCCCCGCCGTCTACACCGTCGAAGGGGAACTGGATCAGGAGGACTGAATCCTTGCGGGCGATGCTGCCGGCTTGAGTCTTCCCGGGTTTCTCTGTCCCTTGCTTGGCAACTGCCCGTGAATCTGGATAAGAAACCTCCAGTATTTTCCTTCCACGACAGTTCGTTCCCGCCTCAGGAGGTTTCCGCCATGTCTGCTCCCCTCGACCCGTCCCGCATTCTCCAGACCGGTTTCGGATTCTGGCCCTCGCGCGTGCTGCTCAGCGCCGTTGAACTCGAGCTGTTCACGAAGCTCGGCGGTGACGCCCTCACGGCCGCGGAACTCGGCAGGCGCCTGGGTCTCCATCCGAGAGGCCATTACGACTTTCCGGACAGCCTCGTGGCCGCGGGCCTCCTGCTCCGGGACGGCGACGGCCTCTCGGGACGCTACCGGAACACCCCCGAGACGGCGCTCTTTCTCGACAAGAACAAACCCGAAAGCTACATCGGCGGCATTCTCGAAATGGCCGCCGCCCGGCTCTACCGGTTCTGGGGCGATCTCACCGAGGCGCTGAAGACCGGCAAGCCGCAGAACGAGATCAAGCACACCGGCGCGGCCATGTTCGACGAGCTTTACCGCGATCCCGCGCGGCTCGAGCAGTTCATGGCGGCCATGGCGGGGATCTCAAGGGCCAATTTCCAGGCGTTCGCCGAGAAGTTCGACTTCGGCAAATTCAAAACCCTCTGCGACGTGGGCGGGGCGACCGGCCTCTTGTCGATCCTCGCGGCCCGCCGCCACCCGCACCTCAAGTGTCTCAGCTTCGATCTCCCCGTGGTGCAGCCCATCGCCCGGCGGCACATCGGCAAGGCGGGCCTCGACGGCCGCGTGGAGGCCGTCGCCGGGGACTTTTTCAGGGAACCGCTCCCCAGAGCCGACGTCATCACCATGGGGATGATCCTCCACGACTGGAACCTCGAGGGGAAGATGCGCCTCATCCGGCTCGCCTACGACGCGCTGCCGGAGGGCGGGGCGTTCGTCGCCATCGAAAACCTCATCGACGACGCCCGCCGCGAGAACGCCTTCGGGCTCGGCATGTCGCTGAACATGCTCATCGAGTTCGGCGATGCGTTCGACTACACCGGGGCGGACTTCGCCGGCTGGTGCCGCGAGGCGGGGTTCCGCCGCACGGAGGTCCTGCACCTGAACGGCCCGTGCAGCGCCGCCATCGCCTGGAAGTAAAAAGCCTGCCGGTGAAACCGGACTGACGTGAACCCGCGAAGGAGACCCCGATGCACGCCCTGATCCTGAGCACGAGCCTGGGGCCCAAAAGCCGCAGCAAGACCATGGCCCTCGCCCTCGACGCGGCGCTCAAGGCAAAAGGCATGACCACCGACTTCGTCTGCCTGTCGGAGCACCCGCTCCCGCTCTGCGACGGAGCCTCCTGCTACCAGGACCCGAAGGTGACCGCCATGACGGCCCGCGTGCAGAAGGCGGACGCGGTGATCGTCGCGAGCCCGGTCTACAACTTCGACCTCAACGCCGCGGCGAAAAACTTCGTCGAGCTCACGGGCCCCGCCTGGGAGGACAAGGTCGTGGGGTTTCTCGCCAGCGCGGGCGGCGACGGCAGCTTCATGGCCCCCATGGGGTTCGCCAGCCAGCTCATGCTCGACTTCCGCACCCCCGTGATCCCCCGGTTCGTCTACGGCCCCCCGCAGCTGTTCGAGAACGGCCAGATCGTCCCCAAACTCCAGGAACGGATCGAACTCCTCGCCGCCGAAACGGTGAAATACGTGAAGGGGCTGAGGGGGTAGGGGGGCGAAGATCCTGGCGGCCTTGCCGAAGCCGCCGGATCGTTCCCGCAGTTAACTGAAGCCCGGCCTTCTCTCCGCAGGGAGAGAAGGCAGCCGCGAAGCGGCGGATGAGTGTTTTTCGGACCGGTAAAACTCATCCCGGCGCCTTCGGCGCCGCCCTTCTCTGCCTGCGCAGAGAAGGGACCGTTTAAGTATAATCCCCCTGGCGTGAACAGGGATTCCAGAGAGCTGCTGAAGGCGAGATCCCGCCAGCTCCGCAAGGACCAGACTCCGGCGGAAAGTCTGCTGTGGGCGCGCCTCCGCGACCGAAAGCTGGGCGGCTACAAGTTTGTCCGGCAATACCGGAAGGTTCCTTACATTCTCGATTTCTACTGCCCGGCGGCGCTCCTCGCGGTCGAGCTGGATGGGAGCCATCACCTGGAGGCGGATACGGCCGGGTACGATCTGGAGCGGACGAAATTCCTGGAGAGCTGCGGTATCAAGGTGATTCGGTTCTCGAATGAACGGACAGAATCAGGGCTCGAAAAGGTTCTGTTTGAGATATTCAGGGAGCTCCGGAACCGGGCCCCTCATCCTTACCGCGAGAAGCCGCCGGAGTGTTCCCGCAGTTAACTGGAGCCCGGCCTTCTCTCCGCAGGGAGAGAAGGCAGCCGCGAAGCGGCGGATGAGTGGGTCTTTGCCAGATAACGATCACCCGGCCTCCGGCCACCCTCTTTCAGGGAAAGAGGGCGTCGTTTGTACGCAACCGGTTCCGGCCGGAAACGGCATGAAGGCAACCGCGAAGCCGCCGTCTGCGGCTTCCCCCGCCGTTAATCTCCGTGTGTCACTTCCTGTCACACCCCTGTGGCAGGCTTCACTCCGTGGTGGAAACGGGTCCGCCTGCGAACGCTTCTGGAGAGGAGAAAATGTCATGCCGAGAAAATCGAAGATCGGGGGGCTCCCGGCGGAGCACCGGGACTGGCTGTATGCGGAGTGCGAAAAGCGGGGGCACCGCGACTATGCGGAGCTGACGGCGGCTTTCAACGACCGGCTGAAGGAGTCGGGGCTGGAAGTGACCGTGGGCGTGGAAACGGTGCGGCGCTGGACGGCCGACTACCGGGAGGCGGAAGAGATCCGTCTGGAGATGATCGAAATCGCCAACGAGGCGGTCGTCAGCGGGGCGGCGTACGATGCCGATTTCAAGGCCGCTTTCGTGCAGACGATGCTGGAGCGTACCTATCGTGGCCTGTACCAGCAGGGGGCGTCCGGACCGGTGGACGTGAACCGGCTGGCGCGGTTCCAGCGGGTTTTCGAGCGCAACCTGATGATCGAGAAGGCGATGTTCGGCATGGAACCGCACGAAAACTGGAAGCCCTCGCCCGAAGCTCCCGAGCTCCGGGTGCCTGTCCAGCTCCGGCGGCAGGCGGGACTGGATCCCCGGCCGGACGGCCCGATGGGGCCGGAGCGTCCCGAGCCGAACCGGCTCTGGAAGCACCTGCCCGGCCACTCCGACCTGCGAAACTACGCCGGGCTCCAGTTCCATGAACCGGCTCCCGCACCCGCCGGACGGAAAGGACCGGAGGAGCGGCAGAGTCACGGCGGCGGAAAGCCGCACCCCGGAAACGGTCCGGCCGCAGTCCAGCCCCCGGAGGCCGGCCGTGCGGAGGAAGAAGTGGATGACGGTATCCGGTACGGCCTGCTCGGGGAGGACCTGAGTATCGATGCGGACCAGCGTGACGAAGACGGCTTCCTGCCGGTCCACCGGATGTTCGGCTGGGTGCCGGTCTCGAAGGAAGAGCTGAAGGGGCTCACGATTGGGGAGTGCGAATCCTACGAAGGCTGGAAGGCCCATCTGTACAAGCAGTTCGAGGCGGAGGAGGCTGCCCTTGCAACCGGACCCGCCCCGGAACCGGGCCCGGAGGATTCGGGAACGGATGGCGCCACCCCGCCAAACCCGCATAGCCCCGAAACGCCGCCGCCGTCGGAAGCATTCATGAAGAAACTCGTCTGCGGCGACGGGGACAGCATGGTTCTGGCGGGGAAAGTGGCGGTGAAGCCCATCCGGCCCCGGCTCCGCCGCACCTTCGCCGCCTGGAGAGCGGATCCTTTCGACCCGGATGCTGTCCGGGAGTTCCGGTCCGCCGTCTACGACGCCGAGCAGATGGACCGGCGGGTGCGGGGCCTGCGGGCGGTGTTCGATGCGGCGCGTGACGATCCGGACAACTGGAAGATGCTGATGGAGGACTATGTCACCCGGAAGACCCGCGAACCGCAGGAGCCCGGCGTCCGGCCGCCGGATACGCCGGAGTCCGCCATGCAGGATGCGCGGCAGTGAACAGGAGGGGCAGCGAACCCTGAATTTCCATTCAGTCTGATTGACTCGCGAGTCAATATGACGGTACGCTCCCCAGTACAGCCCGGATCCGCGTGAAGCGGGCCGGGCGGCCGGGAGCCACCCATGACCGAGAAGGTCGCGCCGCCAGCGGGGGTTCACCTGATCCAGACGCCCACGTTCTTTCCGGGCGTCCCGACGGTCAACTCCTACCTCATCGAAGGCCCGCTCACGCTCGTGGACGGCGGACTCCAGACGCCCGACGCCTGGAAGGCGTTCTCGGCACGCCTGAAGGAACTGGGGTTCCGGCCGGAGGATATCCGCCGGGTGCTCCTCACCCACGGCCATCCGGACCACTTCGGCCTCGCGCAGAAGATCCACGAGCTCTCCGGCGCGGAGATCTATGCGGGCGAGTTCGAGGCGGCCAAAATCTCGACCCCGGCGACCCAGCGGGCCGAGGTGGCGCAGGGCCTCTACCGCGACTTCTGCCTCCGGCTCGGCGTGCCGGAGGAGGTGTTCGCGGCGCTCAAGTCCATGAGCGAGCTGAACCGCCAGTTCGCGCCGCCCGTGACGGCCCCCATCCGGCCGCTGCGGCACGGCGACCGGATTCCATTCGACCGGTTCGAGCTCGAGGTCCTCTACACGCCGGGGCACACGCTCGGGATCGTCTGCTACTGGGAGCCGCAGTCGCGCGCGATCTTCTCGAGCGACCACCTCCTGGAGGAGATCAGCCCGAACCCGGTGCTGGAGCTCGGCGCCGAAGGCGAGAAGAACTTCGACAACAAGTTCCGGTCGCTCGTCAGTTACATGGACGAGATGACCAAGCTGCGCGGGCGCGAGATCGCCTGCGTGATGCCGGGCCACGGGCTGCCGTTCCGGGGGCACGACGAGGTGATCGGCAACCTCCTGAACTTCTACTCCAGGCGCCAGCTCAAGATCTGGAACATCCTCAAGGAGACGGGCCCCATCGTCCTGCACGAACTGGGCAAGAAGGTGTTCCCGAAGGCGGGCGGCCTCGAGGGGTTCCTCGTCGCCGGCGAGCTGCTCGGCAACCTGGAAGTGATGGAACTCTCGAACAGCACGCTGCGCGAGTTCGACGGCACGCACTACCTCTACCGCGCCGGCCCCGATCACCCGCGCGAGTGGCCGTTCAGCTGACCTTTCAGCGTCCCCGCCATGTGGACGCCGGCGGGGCTCACGGCCCACACCCGGGTGCCGCCGCCCGTGGCGAGCGTGCGGATCTCGATTTTCGAAGGAAGCGGCACCGGTTTCACGAACCGGACGTCGAAGTCGCGTACGGAGATGCCGGCGTTTTCTAGCGTCTCGCAGGTTTTCGCGAAGGTCGCGAAGCCGTGGAGGATCTTGCCGGAGAAACCGGAGGCCTTGGCGTAGGGCCCGATCCAGTGGATCGGGTTGATGTCGCCGGTGAGCAGCGCGTAGGTGAAGCCTTCGTTGGGTCCGGCCTCCCAGACGCCGGCGGGGCCGGCCCCTTCGCCGGTTTCCTTCGGGGCGGAGGCGGTTTTCTGCCTCTTCTCGCGGCTCTTCACGAAGACGGCATGGACGTCGCCCGTGAGAGCCTCGGCGGTGTCGCCGAAGCCGGTGACGATCCGCTGGTGCAGGCGGGCTTTCGTTTCGTCTTCCTCGACCGACAGGAGCGCGGCCTTCAGGACGAGCGGCACGCCGCGGGGAATGGGCACGTGGACCTGCAGGCGGCAGCCCTGGTTGATGACTCCGGCGACGTTGTAGGGCAGCCCCTCCAGCGTGCGGAACAGGAGCGGGAACCCCCACTGGGGGAAGAGATGCGGCGGAACCGTGTTGGCGTACCGGCCGGGCTTCGCGCCAGACCATTCCGCGTAGCTGTCCAGCAGGGCCTCCGGGCGCGGCGGAACGGTCTCGTGGATCCACTCGCCCTGCGGGACCGGTTTTCCCCTGCCGGCGATGCCGGCGGCCGACAGGGCGAGCCGCCCGAACGTGCGGAGCATGGAGCCCTGGTGACGGATACTCGTGATGGGGACGGACATGGCGGACACCCTCCGGACATTGAGGGTGGCCCGGCTCCCGGCCGCGCCGCAACGGGGGCAGGCGGACTGTCACCGAATTGTCGCCTCAGCTTTCCAGCGCGAAGCACCGCATGGAGAGATTCCCGTAGTGGAAGCCCTCGTGGAGGGTGACGGCCCGGTCGCCTCCGAGCCTCGCACCGAGGACGGGGAACACCGGATCGAAGTGCTCGGTCGTGGGGACGGACATCCGGGCCGCGGGGCCGTAGTCCGGCCACTTCGAGAGCGCATCCACGTCGAGGGCGTCGATCTTCGCGGCAGTCCAGCGGTCGAACTGCTCCGCCCAGCCGTCCACGGGTGCGTATTTCGCGGCGAACTTCACGAGGCCGAGGTTGTGGACGAGGCCGCCACTCCCGTAGAGGAGGACGTTCTCCCGGCGGAGCGGGGCGAGGAGCGCGCCGAGCCGCAAGAGGAAGTCCGGCGTTCGGGGGACCGGGAGCGAGACGGCAACGACCGGCACGTCCGCCTTCGGATAGAGATAGAGGAGTGGTGTCCAGACGCCGTGATCGAGGCCCCGGGCAGGATCGGGCAGGGCCGGGACACCGCCCTGCGAAAGCAGCCGGACGATCCTTTCAGCCAGGGCCGGGGCTCCGGGGGCGGGGTAGAGGATCCGGTACAGTTCTTCGGGAAAGCCGCCGAAATCGTGGATCGTCCGGGGAGCCTCCGACGCCGTGACCCGCACCGGCCCCTGCGCCTCCCAGTGGGCGGAGACGGCAACGATCGCGTCCGGTTTTGGAATCCGCGCAGCGAAGGCCTCAAGGGCCCGGTTGTAGCCGTCCACCTCGACGGCCGTCACCGGCGATCCGTGGGAGACGAACAGTACGGGGAAATTCATGACTGGCGGTCCTTGGGTGAGCGTGGTCACAATGGGGACTTCGGAAGTATGAATATAGTTCTGTCCGGAACGCGAGAGGGAGTTGTCATGACCAGACGTCTGTTACCGGTGCTTCTGCTGGCCGTACTGGCGGCGGGGTGCTCGCCGTCGAAGACGGGTTCCTATTACTACACGAAGAAGGCCGTCGATGCGGGGTCGCTCGATTTCGGCAGCCGCCTCCGGGTCGACGAGTATATCAACGCCTTCCCGCAGCCGGGACTGAAGCCGCCGCCGGCGGGGCAGGCCGCCGCACTCCAGGTCGATTATCTGCAGCCGGAGCTTGCAGCGGGCATCCGGAAAACCCTGGCGCAGGTCGCCGTGCGGACCCGGCCGGTTTCGCGCGAGGAACAGCGGGACCCGCTCGGACTGTGCATCGTGCTGGATACCAGCGGGTCGATGAAGGACGGCAACAAGCTCGAAGATGCCAAAGCGGCCCTGATGGCGAGCGTCCGGGAACTCAATGAAGGGGACGAATTCGCGCTGATTGTCTTTAACAGTATGGCCGAGGTGGCGGTTGCGCCCGTGCAGATCGGTCAGGGCAGTCGCGAGAAGATTATTGAGAAAATCGGCGGACTTGTTCCAAACGGAGGGACGCTGATCGAGGAAGGTCTGATCGAGGGTTACTCGGCCATCGGCAAATTCTCGTCCGGGGTAACGTCGAGGATGATCCTGATCACGGACGGCAAGTCCGACGTCCGTCTCCGGACGCCTGAGCAGCTGGCCGGTTATACCGGGAAGAAATACGCGAAAGGTGTCCGGATCTCGACGGTGGGAATCGGGCTTGATGTCGAGGAGGACGTTCTCCGCGACATCGCGGAGAAGTCGCAGGGACATTACTACTTCGCGGACAAGGCCTCGACGCTGACGAAAATTCTGCGCGAGGATCTCCGTTCGACCATCATGCCCGTTGCCCGCGACGTGAACGTGACGGTCGAACCGGCGCCGGGTTTCCGTGTGGTTACGGTCTATGGTTTCGAGAACCACCCGCCGGACGCCGAAGGCCGGGTGAAGATTCCGCTCGGCGAGCTCAACCTGGACGACTGGCGCATCCTCATGGTGGAGGTCGAGGGCGAGGGGAAGGGCGAGATCCGCCCGCTGCGGGCCACGCTGGCTTATTCGGAGGTGAAACAGGGTGCCGCCAGTGCGTCCTCCGCCCCGGTATCGCTGCAGGCCGAACCTGCGGTCGTCTGGGGCGGCACCGGCGCGAAATCCGTTAACCGGGATATCGCCCGCAACGGCGTGATCTTCGCCAACGCCCTTGCCCTCAAGGAGGCCTCCAGGCTGGCAATGGCCGGGAAATACCAGGAAGCCCACAACATCATCACCGTCCAGAGCGCCAATCTGGAAGTGGTACGGAGCTGGGATTCGAGCCGGAGTCTGGAGAACGAGGCGGCGGTTCTGGCGAAGGTCCAGACGACGCTTGAGAAGCATGTGGAAGATGAGGTTGCACAGGCCGGCACTCCTGCGCCCGCCGTACTCGCCGGAATCGAGCCCCTTACAGGAGCGGCGGCCGAAGCTGCCCTCGAGAAAGAACGGAACGCCCGGCTCCGGAAATACGTGAAAGTCGGGCTCGACGTGGCAAGCCGTACGGCCCCCGGCCCTTGGGGAATCCTGATCTATGCCTTCAGCGAAGTGGTGCTGGCGGACTAAGCGCCATGCCGGGCGGGCGCTCCCGGCTGGATCTCCTGTCCGAGTAAGATTTAACCACTTGTAATGACAGGGGAATTTTCGGTCTAACTTTGTAATACGAATTTACTTGCGCAAAACTAGACAATGGTGTCTAATTTGAGTGCGGGGTGATGTGCATGTCCGAGTCCTCAAAAGAGCGGGTCCGGTTCCTGACCGGGACAGAGCGGGACATTCTCCTCAAGATCGCCGGTGCGGCCTTCCCTGCCGGGAAGGTGCTTCCCGAGCCGGACCTTACCGTCGTCGAAAAGATCGAGAACTTCATCGGCAAGCTCGGCCCCGCAGGCCAGGGATTCTACCGGTCGCTGCTCTGGGCGATCGAGGCGGCGGCCGTGCCGCTCAAGGGGCGGACTTTCTCCCGTCTCGATTCCCGCGACGACCGCGAGGCCGTGCTCGAGCGGCTCTATGGGAATCAGGCGACGTTCTGGCCGGTGCGCGGCCTCCTCGCTCCGATGAAGCTCGCCTACCTCAACGACCGGAAGATCTGGGAGGACATGGGCTGCAAGTTCGGCGTCCAGCTTCCCTCGCATCCCGAGAAGAACCGCTGGGACAGCCAGATCACGAGCCTTTCGGACCAGGAGACGGACCGCGAGGAGCTCGAAGTCGATTGCGTCGTCGTCGGTACGGGCGCCGGCGGCGCGCCCGTGGCGAATGCACTGGCGGCGAAAGGCCATGCCGTCCTCATGATCGAGGAAGGCCGCCACTTCACCCGCATGGATTTCACCGGCCACTCCGTCGATATGCAGCGGAAGATGTACCGCGCGCAGGGGGCGACCGTTTCGCTCGGCAACACGGTGATCCCGATCCCGCTCGGCAACACGCTGGGGGGAACGACCACGATCAACTCCGGCACCTGCTACCGGGTGCCGGAGCGCGTGCTCGCCAAGTGGCGGAGCGAGTTCGGCCTGGCCGAATTCACGCCGAACGCCCTGGACCCGTACTACCAGCGGGCGGAGAAGATGCTCGGCGTCGCCCGCGCCGACTGGAAATACCTGGGCGGCTGCGCGCGGGTGATCGCCCGCGGCTGCGAGGCCCTGGGCTACCGCCACGAGCCGCTTCGCCGGAACGCCCCCGAGTGCGACGGTCAGGGCCTGTGCTGCTTCGGCTGCCCGACGGACGCCAAGCGGTCCACGAATGTTTCCTACGTCCCCGAAGCCCTGAAGGCCGGCGCCATGTGCGTGACCGAGGCGCGGGTCGAGAAGATTCTCGTCGAAAACGGCCGGGCGACGGGCGTGATCGCCTACGGCCGCAGCCGGGACGGCCGCCCGGTGACGCTGCTCGTGCGGGCGAAGACCGTGGTCCTCGCCTGCGGCACCATGTACACGCCGGTCGTGCTGCTCAAGAACCGGCTCGCCAACAGCTCCGGCATGGTGGGCAAAAACCTGTCGATTCACCCGGCGAGCCAGAGCTGGGCCCTGTTCGACGAGAAGATCGAGGGCTGGAACGGCATTCCGCAGGGCTACGCCATCGAGGAGTTCGAGGACGAGGGCATTCGGTTCGAGGGTGCGTTCACGCCGCTGGACCTTGGCGGTGCGGCCGTGAGCTTCGTGGGCCGCAAGTGGACGGAACTGATCGACAACTACGACCGGCTCGCCTGCTTCGGCTTCATGATCGAGGACGAATCCCGCGGCCGCGTGCGCGTGGGACCGGGCGGCGCCCCGCTCATCACGTACAACCTGAACCGGGCGGACCTGCTCAAGATGATCCGGGCGCAGGCGATTCTCGCGCGCGTGTATCTCGCCGCCGGCGCCCGGGGCGTGTTCCCGGGCCTCCAGATCTACGACGACCTCTCGACCGAGAGCCGCATCCGGCGGCTCGAGGAGGAAGGCCCCTCGAAGCTCGCGCCCCGGCACTTCGACATTTCCGCCTACCACCCGCTCGGTACCTGCATCATGGGCAACGACCCGGCGACGTCCGTCGTGAAGCCCACGCACGAGACGCACGACGTCCGCAACCTGTTCATCTGCGACGGATCGAGCGTGCCGAGCTCGCTCGGCGTGAACCCGCAGCTCACGATCATGGCCATGTCGGAACGGGCGTCGGAGTTCATCGACGAGCGGATCCGGCTCACCGACCGGATCAGCGAGGCGGCCTGAACCGGACCTGAAGCAACGGAAACCCAAACCAAGGAGACAAACACCATGGCGACTTCCACCACTGCATCGGACCTCTCGGCATCCACGGGGATTCTGCCCGTGAAGGGCTTCGAGTTTCACGAGGTCATGGGCGGCGACTGCACGTTCACGGCGGGGCCCGTGGCGGGCCGCTCGGTCCGGGTCGAGTTCGACATGCGGGCGTACGCGCCGTCGCTTCCCAAATTCCTCTCGAAGAGGTCCGGTGCCGGCGTGTTCCGTACGGCGAAGCTGGACGGCGTCATGCGGATCGAGGGGTTCGCGAAGGACGTGCCCGCGACCGGCGGCCTGCAGATGAACCTGCTCAAGAGCCGCGGGATGATGGTCTACGACATCGATTTCGCCGCCAGTGACGGCAAGCAGTACCACCTCCACGGCGAGAAGCACCGCGACCTGCTGAACATGCAGCGCGGCATGACGACCCTCTATACGGATATCGTCGAGAAGGCTTCGGGCCAGAAGGTGGCGTCGGGGATTCTCTACTTCGACATCAAGGGGCTGGTACCGTTCCTGAAGACCTGGAAACTGGTCTGACGGTTTACTGCTGGCCGACGAAGGCACTCTCGGGCGGCACCGGCTTTCCGGTGACGTGCCGGTGGAAGGCGCGGACCGCCTTGCCGTAGAGCCCCCGGACTCCCTGCTGTTCCCAGACAAGGCGCGCGGCGTCCCAGTGATCCCTCAGCGTGGGGATCTGGTGCTGGAGCGTGCGGGGCGAGTCGCCCGACGGCAGGCCCCTTGAGGTATCGAGCCCGACGACCAACCCCGAGTAGCAGGACTGGCCGATCACCTCTTCCGAAATATGCATGCCGGGCTGCGGCTCCACGCGGTGATGGCGGTCGCAGGCGGCGAGGATCTTCTCGCGCCAGACGATCAGCTCGTCGTCGGTGAGGTGGTCGCACCGGATCACCGGCCGGTGGGTGTTCCAGGTGTCGATGTCCCAGTTCTGCACGCGGTTCTCGCGCAGGGCACGCTCGGACAGGGCCGACGGATAGGGCGTCGCGAACGTGACCTGAACGTATTCCGGCTTCACCTTGTCCACGAGGTCGTGCGTCATGCGCAGGTCGTCCACGGTTTCCTCCGGGAAGCCGACGATGAGGAACATCCAGCGCTCGATGCCCGCCTTGCGGCACCGCTCCATGGTCGATTCGATGGCTTCGCGGGTCGTTCCCTTGCGGGTGGCGCGCAGGATCGCCGGCGATCCGCTTTCGACGCCCCACATGATCGTGCGGAAACCGGCCTCGGCCATGAGGTCCAGAATCTCCTGCGTGGCGAACTTCGAGCACCGGCCCTGGCACTTGAAGGCGAGGTCGTTGTATCCGCGTTCGATGATCCCCCGGCAGATCTCGGCGATCCAGGCGTTCTCTTGCGGGTTCATGCCGGCAAGCTCGTCGTCGTAGACGAAAATCTCCCGGAACCCGAGCCGCTTGAGCTCGCCGATCTCGTCCAGAATAGCGCCCACATCGCGGAACCGGGTCTTGCGGTCCATGAAGACGACATCCGAACAGAAGGTGCACTTGTGCGGGCAGCCCCGGCCCCAGAGCATGACTGCTTCAGGGGCCACGTGGCGGGGATGGTTGCCGAGATAGCCGTAGAGGCCGGGTTCCAGCAGGTCGCGCGCCGGTCTGCCGAACCGCTCCATGGGTTCGAGCGGCACGCCCTCGATTACGGAGCCTTTGGCGGGGAGGGGCATCTCGCCCTTGAGCCCGAGGATCAGGTCCCGGAAGGCGATCTCACCTTCCCTGGTAATCAGGTAGTCGGCCCTGGACTCAAGTAGCGCCTGTTGCGGATAGGCGGTCACATGCGGCCCGCCGATGACGATGACGGTTCCCGGCAGGTGTTTCCTGCTGTAGGCCGCCAGCTCCAGCATCGCCTTGTAGCTGTAGGTCGTGCAGGTGAGGCCGAGGACCTCCGGCCGTTCTTCCAGTAAGCGCCGGAACAGGCCGTCACCGGACAGTTTCATGGCATCGCCGTCGATCACCCAGGGCTCCGAGATGTCGCGGACGGCGGCCGCCAGGTACAGGAGCCCGAGCGGCGTGTTTTCGGGAACATGCACGTTGGTCGTCGGCGGATTGACCAGCAGGACTTTCATCGGTTTACAGGGCTGAATCCTACCGGTACAGGGCTGGAGCTGTCCATGATACGGCCCACGTCCGGGGGCAGCCCTGATACCGCCCTGTTGCGTTTCCCCGTCTCCGTGCGGCGTAACGAATTCGTCACACCATCTCCATAGTCCTGCCACGGGCCGGACGTAGGCTCCCCCCGTCCTCCTTCGGGAACCGCAGGACCCTTATGGGACGCGGAACCACGGAGGAGCAGGGGAGGAACTGGCCGGGAAACACCAGCATGACGCCGCCGCAAGGCGAGCGGCCATGAAATTCAACCCTCGGCTCCCCGTGAATCTGATGAAACCAAACCTCGAAAGGGAGATACGGATGGACACGAAGAACAGGCTCAAGGCATGGCTCGCGGCGGGTATGGTACTCGCCACCTCGGCCGTGGCCAACGCAGGCGACTTCAAGGTCGAATGGAAAGACGGCATCAAGCTGAAGAGCGATGAGGCCAGCTGCGCCATCGGCGGCCGTATCTACTTCGACTGGTACTGGCAGGTCGCCGACAAGAAGATGGAGGCCGCCAACGGCGCCATCCTCCCCCTCCCCAAGGACGGCTACCCGATGAAGGACGGCACGAATATTCGTACCGGCCGTCTCGACATGAGCTGCACCGTTTACAAGCACTTTGAAGTGAAGTTCCAGCCGAACTTCGCCGGCAATGCCGCGACCTTCGAGGATGCGTTCATTGCGCTCAAGAAGCTGCCGGGCGACCTGGATATCAAGATCGGTCACTTTAAGGAGCCGTTCTCGCTGGAAGAGCTGACCTCCAGCCGCTTTATCACGTTCCTGGAGCGGTCGTCCGTGACCGGCGCCTTCGCTCCGGCCCGGAACATGGGTATCTCGATCGCCAACACCAGCCTGCTGAACAAGACGGCGACAATCACGACCGGTATCTTCCGTGAAACCGGTGCGAACCACCGGCTTTCGGTCGCCGACGATACGGCCCACAACTGGACGACCCGCATGACCTGGGCGCCCCTGCTCGAAGACGGCGGCAAGGAACTCCTGCACCTCGGCTTCGCCTACAGCTGGAAGTCGCCGCAAGTGGACTCGGTGTCGTTCTCCGCGAAGCCGGCGTTCAATCAGGGCTCGACGCTGATCCAGACCGGCACGATGGGCCAGCTGACTCCGGCCAGCGTGGTGAATGGCGCGGGCCTCGGCTCGGTGAAAGCCGTCAATATCTTCGGGTTTGAACTGGCCGCCCAGCAGAACTTCGAGAACATCTCGGTGTCGCTGCAGGGTGAGTACGACATCACCAAGGTGAACCGCCGCGGCATGGGGAACCCGACTCTCTGGGGTTACTACCTCCAGGGCGGCCTGATGTACAACGGCTACCGCGCCTATAAGGGCGGCACTTTCGACCGCCCCAAGCTGAAAGAGAACGCGATCGTCGACGGCGGCATCGGCGCGTGGGAACTGGCGCTGCGCTGGGCCCAGACCGACTTCAAGGACAAGAACGCCCCTGGCCGTTCGGCCACGGCGCTTGCCGGTCCGCGCGATGCGGGTGCCGATCAGGTGGCCCTGCCTGCCGGTCCCCTGAACTTCATAGGTGGTGACGGCGGCAAGATGAACGACTTCACCGTCGCACTGAACTGGTACATGACCCCGAACTTCACCCTGAAGAACAACTGGACCTACGTCACGGTGAAGGATTCCGATTCGCTCACGCTCTTCATGCCCAAGGGCAGCCTGAACGTGTTCCAGTCGCGCATCCAGGCCGACTGGTAAGCGGTTAGCACCCCATCACCCTCTCACCAGGGTGTGTCCCTTCAAGTCCACAGGGCGCTCCGGGTTCCCGGCCCGGAGCGCCCAACTCTTTTCTGCAACCTTGCTCCTGTGGGGCTTCTCGCGGTAAAAACAGCCATCCATGGCTCAGACAGCCGCAAAACCGTCCGCCGCCGGTCCGATGACGCTCGCTGCACTGACCCTCGTTGCCGCGCTTGGCATCGGCGGGGTGGCGTTCCAGTCGTTCAGCAATCCGTCGTCGTCCTGGTATGTCGGGAAGAAGCCGGATACGGCGGCTCCCTCTACTGAAGCCCCTCCAGCTGCGCCGCCAGCCGAAGCCCAGCCTGCCACGTCGGCTCCGGCCGCCGCCACCGAACCAGCCGTTCCGGCAGCTTCGGTTCCGGCGGCTTCAGCACCGGCTTCGGCATCCGCCATTGCCGCTGCTCCTGCGCCAGCCCCTGCGATTACCGCCGCACCAGTGCCTGCCACTGCACCGGCGGTCCCGGAACCGGCCGCTCCACCGGCGTCGGCACCCGCCGAAGCCCCGGTGAAGAAGTGGCCGACCCGGGTGGCTTCTAAAAACGTGAGCCAGAAGGGCGTCTCGAAGGTCGTCGTTCGGGGAGAAGTGCAGGCAAAAATGCGTTCGGCCGCCGCCGAGGATCTCGTCGCCGCCGTGTTCTACGCCCTGCCGCTCAACGACGGCGTGAAGTCGCTGTCATCCGCCGGAAAGTCCGCCGTCCAGGCGGCTATCGACAAGGCGTTGAAAGCCGCCCCGGCTAAAGAGCAGCCCGAAGGGCTCGAGATCGAGTTCTCGTGCGATCTCGGCGAGGTACGCCGGACGCTGGCCGCCCGCGGCTTTGAAACCGACCGGACCTGGCGGCTCGATCTCAATCTGGTGAAGAACGTGTCGTTCTCGTCCGCCGGGGATGTGACGGCGGCGATCCTGAAGGCACTGAACGGCAAAGTCCCCTATTTCGTGGACGGCGAGTACCGGACTTCGCCCGAACGCCTCACGAAAGACCTCGACAGCCTGAAGATTTCGATCGACGATCTGCCCTTCGCCGTCCGTACGGTCAATTTCTCGACCGAAGCCGGAGCGGTGAAGGTGGACGTCGCGATCGCGAATCCGTGAGCGTTACCCGCTTCAGCCGCCCGCCGCTTCCTTGAGCCGCTGGTCGATGATCATCTGAAGGACCGGTTCCGTCACCTTGGGACGGATCTTCTTCAGCACATCGTCGGCTTCCTTCGTTTTCAGCTTGGCGAGGCCGGCGATGGCCGACATCCGGGTGCCGAGGTCCTTGCTCTCGGCCAGCGGCTTGAAGACGGGCACGGCCCTCTCCGGGAAGCCTTCGGCGATACAGCCCACGGCCGCATCCCTGAAGAACTTGGCTTCGGTTTCGCTGGTCGCGATATCCCTGCAGGTGGCAAAAGATTCTTTGGCCGAGGGGAAATATGCCAGTGAAAAAAGGGCCGAAACCCGGGGCTGCTGCCCGGACTTCGGCTCCCGGGCGATTTCAGCGAGAATCTTGGACGTGAACGGCGGATAGTCCTTCCAGAAATCCTGGGGGGGAACGGCGTTCTCGCGGCCGAACCGGTCCAGAATCCGGTATTTCACCTTCAGCCATTCTTCATATTCAGGGGTTCCCTGCTTGGGTATGCCGTCCTTGTCCTTGGCGGCGGCCCCTGCTTTCGCTCCGGCAACCGGCTTGTCCTTTTTGCTTTTGGCAGCCGGTGCTTTGGCGGCTTCCGCACGGGCAGGAAGGGGCCCGGACCCAAGGAGCGCCGCCGCGAGAAGTCCCGCCATTGCCAGACGGGGGGCTGCCCATTGGGTAAAACGGATCGATACTGTCATGGGAATTTCTGCCTTTCGGGTCGGATCGGGGCGGAAACTGCCGGAAACACGCGAATTTCCCGGTAGATCCCGTTTGACGGAGGGCCGTGCGGTTATTTATAAAGGCCCGACTCCAAGCCGTCAAACCCGCGCCTGCGAGCCTGACGACGTTCCGAGTTTCCCGGCATACCTGCCGTTATGCTTCGGATGTTAAAGAGGACACCAGCGGGCGCAATTTGCGGCAGGAAACTGCGCCGGACTCCCTGAAAACGGGAGATTTGACGGCAGGTTTCCGCCCTGAACGGCTGGAGCAACTACTTGTCGAGGAGTAACCAAGCCCCATGAACGAATTCCTGGCCGTTGCTGGCGAACACTATCACGAAGGCGGATGGATGATGCACGGCATCGCCAGCGCCGGTGCCATCGCTTTCGCGATTTTCTGCGAGCGCTTCTACGTCATCTGGCTGAAGGCCAAGTTTGACAAGGAAGAGTATATGGGAACGATCAAGAAGTTCCTCTCGGAGCGCAATATCGATGGCGCCATTGCGTGGCTCCAGGAGCGCGATCACCCGCTGGCTAACATCCTGCGGGCCGGCCTCGTGCAGTTCCGTGCGGGCGACCCCAAGTTCAAGGAAGCCATGGACATCGCGGCGATCTCGAACCTCCCGGTTCTCGAGAAGCGGACCGGCTACCTCGCCATGATCGGCAACGTCTCGACACTGCTCGGGCTGCTCGGAACGATTATCGGTCTGATCGGCGCGTTCGCGGCCGTCGGCGGCGCCGAAGCGTCCAAGAAGGCCGAAATCCTCGCGCTCTCGATCTCCGAAGCCATGAACTGCACGGCCTTCGGAATCGGCGTCGCGATCCCCTGCCTCGTGGCGTTCTCGATCGTCTCCTCGAAGACCATCGCCGTGACGGGCGACATCGAAACGGTGTCGGCCTCGGTGTCGGACTTCCTGGAGCGCATCTCCGAGAAGGAAGCCGCCTGATCCGCCTCCGGGCGTTTCTCGCGGTTCCATCAGGAAAGCGAATCCATGGGTAAGCATTCCAAAGGCGTGCGGTCGCTGGATGCACCGATCAATCTGGTGCCCTTCATCGATCTGCTTTCCGTCTGCATCTGCTTCCTCATCATGACGGCGGTGTGGGTCCAGATCAGCCAGATCGAGATCAACCTGCCCAAGGCCGGTGGCGGCGGCGCTGCGTCTGACAGCAATGCACCGCCCCTGTCCCTGACGGTCGTGGTCAAGAAGACGGGTTACGGCGTCGTCGCCTCTGGCGGCGGGCTGCCGGAGATCCCCCTGACGGCGGACGGCAAGTACGACACGGTCAAGCTGAACGAAGCCCTGCAGAAGGTGCGGGACGCGTATCCGGACGAGCACGAAATCATCATCGCGAGCGACCCCGCCATCGGTTACGAGAAACTCGTTAACACGATGGACGTGGCCGTGAAGCTGCGGTTCGACGCGATTTCGCTCGCTCCCTGGAACGACCAGAGCCAGCCGGCCCAGTAAGGGCCCGGCTGTTTATTGAGGAGACTGAGGTATGGGTGCCGGTGCAGCCCCGATGCCGGAAGCCGGCGGCGGTGGTAGAAAAGGCTTCCTGAAGCGCAGCGGTCACGGCGGCAAAAGAATGGCCGTCTCCGATCTTCCGCTGACGCCGCTCGTGGACTTCATGGTCGTGCTCGTGATCTTCCTGATCCAGAGCTTCTCCGCCGACCCGACGCTCAGCGTCCCGTCGGATGTCACGCTCCCGCAGTCGGTGTCCGAAAAGGGCCTGAAGGCGGCGGTGGCGGTTGCCGTCTCCAGCCAGGTGCTGACGGTCGAGGGTTATCCCGTCGCCAACATCTCCGACGTGTCGGCGATGAAGGATTCGCTGGTGATTCCCGGTCTCAAGGACATTCTCGACAAGAAACGGGCCCAGTCCGAATCCTGGTCGGCTGCCGGTATCGAAGGTTCCGAGTTCAAGGGTGAGATCATCATCACCTCCGACAAGGAGATTCCCTTCGACATTCTCATGAAGATCATGGCGACGTGCGGCGAAGTCGGTTACGGAAATATCTCGCTGGCAGTCCAGAAAAAGGGCTGATTCTCCACCATTCAGGACCTTGGCAAGGAACGGCCGCAGCCTTCGGGTGCGGCCGTTTTTCTGTTTGCCCGCACCGGCGGGCTCGGCTATTTCCTGACCGGTATGCCGCCTCTGGGGCGGCGGCCGCAGCGGTGGCGCCGGAAGTCCGGAACCGCCCGGTTTTCCTGAGGAATCCGTCTGCCCGTATGGCGCTCGACCCCATGCAGTTTCCGCTCGAATGGACAGGCCCGGTCCCGTCCGTGGACGAGGCCTATGCCTACTGCCTGCGCATGTCCCGGTCCCATTACGAGAATTTCCCGGTGGCGAGCCGCATCCTGGGACGCAAGCGCCAGCGGCACGTGGCGGCTGTCTACGGATTTGCCCGGACGGCTGACGATCTTGCCGACGAACCGGACTACCCGAAGGCCGGGCTGACTCCGGACGAGAGGCTTCGGAACCTCGGTATCTGGAAGTCGAACCTCGACGGGGCCTTTGCTGGAACGGCCACGCACCCCGTCTTTGTGGCGCTTGCTGCGACGGCAAAAGAGCTCTCGATTCCCCGCTCCCTGTTCGATGATCTCCTGTCGGCATTCGGTCAGGACGTGGTGAAGGCCCGGTACGAAAGCATGGACGAGGTCCGTGACTACGCCCGCCGGTCGGCGAACCCTGTGGGGCGCCTCGTGCTCCGGATCTGGGGCTATTCCGACGCCCGCCTCGACCGCTGTTCGGACTCGATCTGCACGGCGCTCCAGCTCGTGAATTTCTGGCAGGACGTGGAGAAGGACCTGCGCGAGCGGGACCGCATCTACGTTCCCCGCGACCGGATGGCCGCCCACGGCGTGAGCGAGGCCGACCTCGCCGCCGGGGCCGCGACGGAAGGCTTCCGTTCGCTCATGGACGAGCTGACACGGACCGCCTGCCGCCTGTTCGACGAGGGCCGCCCCCTGGCCTCGGAGCTTCGCTGGCCGCTGTCGTTCTGGATCCGCTGGGTGTGGCTGGGCGGCGTCACGATTGCCTCGAAGCTGAGAAGCGGCGGCTATGACGTGTTCCGCAACCGTCCGTACCTGAACGGACGGGATATGCTCCGGCTGCTGTTCCGGAGCTTCCTTCCGCTCGGCAGCCGTACGGCGCTTCCCCCCGCTCCGGCCGGTGCCGCCACAGGAGGAGCCCCCGCATGAAGGGTGAACTGGCCACCGAGGAGTTCAAGAGCTCGAACTTCGCCGCCGCATTCTTCTTCCTGCCGAAGGAGGAACGCGAGGCGCTCCAGCTCGTCTATACCTACTGCCGCATCCTGGACGACATCGTGGATGAACCGGGCGTTCACGCCGACAAACGCCGCCAGCTCCGCGAATGGCAGGAAGAACTGGACAACATCTTCAGCGGCCGTCCGCTGACGCCGCTTGGCAAGGCACTCCAGCAGGCGGTGCGCCGGTTCCGGCTTTCGCGCGAGCCGTTCCAGAAGATCATCGACGGCTGCACGATGGACCTCGAAAGGGACCGCTACGAAACGTTCGACGACCTTTACGTTTACTGCACGAAGGTGGCGAGCGCCGTCGGCCAGAGCTGTATCGAGATCTTCGGCTACGAAAACGTGAAGACCCGCGATTACGCCGAGCACCTCGGTGTCGCGCTCCAGCTCACGAACATCCTCCGCGATGTGGGCGAGGACGCCCGTATGGGCCGCATCTATATCCCGCGCCGGGAGCTGGACCAGCACGGAGTCCAGGAGGCGGACATCCTTTCGGGGAAACGCACGCCCGCCATGACAACCCTGTTCGAGCAGTTCGCCCGGCGGGCCGAGGACTACTACGCGAGAGCGGAACGCGAAAAGCAGGAACTCGAGCCCCGCCGCCTCATCGCCGCGGAGATCATGGGGGCGATCTACCACCGGGTCCTGCGGAAGATCGTCGAATCCGGTTACGATGTTCTCGGAAAGCCGCTGAAGCTCTCGGCGGCCGGCAAGCTCGCCGCACTCACCGGCGTCCTCTGGCATCATTACATCCTGCCCGAAGCGGCCTGAACGGATTCCGTGGACGAACCGGTCATTATCGTCGGCGGCGGTTTCGCGGGGCTCGCAGCCGCCTGCGAACTGGCGGAGCGGGGACGGAAGTCCGTCGTCCTCGAAATGCGGGCCGACGGCGGCGGACGGGCGTCATCCTTCAACGACCCTTCCACCGGCATCCGCGTCGACAACGGACAGCATCTCCTCATGGGCTGCTACACGGAAACCCTGAAATTCCTCGAACGGATCGGGGCAGCGAAGGATCTCGCCGTCCAGGACGGCCTCGAGGTCCGCTATCTCGGCGACCCGAAGGGGGAAGGGCGGCTCCGGGCGCTCAATCTCCCGGCGCCGCTGCATCTTCTGGGCGGCCTGTTCACGTTCAACCTGCTCACCTGGGGCGAGCGGCTGGCGACGCTTCGCGTGGGACTGGATCTCCAGTTCGGGCCGAAAGTGCTTGAGGCCGACGAAAGCGTGACGGACTATCTCACGCGGCTCGGCCAGCCGCCCCGCGTCCAGTCGGTGCTCTGGGACCCGATCACGATCGCCACCCTGAACGAGGAGCCCCGCCGGGCGTCCGCCGACCTTCTGCGCGAAGTGCTCCGCCGGGCGTTCTTCGGCTCGAAAGCGGGTTCAAGACTCGTGATCCCGAAGACCCATCTCAGCGATCTCTATGTGGGCCGGGCCCGCGACTGGCTGAAGGCACGGGGGACGGAATTCCGCCCTCAGGCACACGTGGCGGGGATCCGGTTCGATGGGGACCGCGTGACCGGTGTCGAACTGAGAAACGGGGAGACACTCCGGTCCGGCCGGGTAATCGCGGCGGTTCCGGCGAACGCCCTGCTCAAGCTGCTGCCGGAGGAGATGCGCCGGGAGGCGCCCTACGACCGGCTGGAAGAGCTTTCGGGTTCCCCCATCGTGAGCGTGAACCTCTTTTACGACCGACCGGTGACGGACGAGGCGTTCGTCGCCCTGCTTGAGAGTCCAATCCACTGGGTTTTCAACCGGCCGAAGATCCTGGGCATCGAGAATCCCGAAACCTGGCATTACGCGCTGATCGTGAGCGGTGCCCGCACGTTACTCGATGTGAAAAACGAGAAAATCTGCGCCGACGCTGCCCGCGAGATGGAGCGGGTATTCCCCCTGGCGAAAGGGGCGAAACTGCTCCGCTCGGTGGCGGTGAAAGACCGCGAGGCGACGTTCGCCCAGTTCCCCGGCGTCAATGCCATCAGGCCCGGTCCTGTCACCGCCTGCAAGGGTTTCTTTCTCGCGGGCGACTGGACGGGCACGCGACTGCCCGCGACCATCGAGAGCGCGGTTCTGAGCGGCCACGAGGCTGCACAGGCTGTTGTTCAGGCGGCTTGAGCGGTTTCGGCTGCCGCTGGACGCATTCCCTGCTGCTTCAGCCACCGGTGGTGTGACGCGATCCCGTCCAGCAGGGTCGGGAATTCCGTGTAACGGATGCCGAACTCTTCCGCCGTCTGTTTCACGATCGGTGCGATCTGCGGATAGTGGATGTGGCAGACGCGCGGGAACAGGTGGTGCTCGATCTGGAAGTTGAGCCCGCCGCAGAACCAGTTGGTGAGCTGCGGGTATTTCACGCCGAAATTGGCCGACGTCCTCACCTGATGCGCCGTCCACGAATCGTGGATGCTGTTGCCGTCGTCCAGCGAGGGGAGCGCAGTCCCTTCCACCATATGCCCGATCGAAAAGACCATGGCGAGGGAGAATCCGGCCGCCAGATGCATTGCCAGGAATCCTGAAAGGACCTTCCACACGGGAAGCCCCAGCACGATCACCGGAAGGGCGAGCGTCATGAAGTAGTAGGCCGCCTTGCCGCCGAACAGGACGAAATACTCGATGGCTGGCGGACGTGACGGCTTCTGGTACATGACCAGCCGCCGCTCGAAGAAATGCCGGTAATCCTTCCTGGTCACCCACATGAGCGACGACAATGAATAGAGGAAATAGGCGTAGAAATGCTGGTAGCGGTGGTACGGTTTCCACGCGGCAGACGGGGACAGCCGCAGGACCGGGACTGTGTGCAGGTCTCCGTCCGCCTCGGCGATGTTCGTGTAGGTGTGATGAACGATATTGTGGGAGATGTTCCAGTTGTAGACGTTAGCGCCGATCAGCGTGAACGAGTGCGACATCAGTTTGGCCAGCAGCGGGTTCTGCGAATAACCGCCGTGGATGGCGTCGTGCCCGACATTGAAGCCGATACCGGCGGTAAAGACACCCATCAGCACGCAGAAACCGAGCATGGCGATATCGCCGAACCGGCCGGACAGGATCGCCGCATAGGAGCCCAGGAAGCCGCCCAGATAGAAGGCCGACTTGAAGAGCATCAGGCCGTTCCAGTGGAGGGAGATGCCATTGTCGCGGAAATAAGCGTCCACTCTGGCTTTCACCGTCGTGGTGAAGGGGTCGTCGGACGGGGTTGTGAAGGAGATTCTGGGCCTTTTAGCGGTAAAAATGGTCATTTGGGGGACGGATCGCTTTCAACGCTGGTCTACTGCCAGCCACGCACCCGTCTTGGCCAGTGAAGGCCTCGGAACACCCATGTGCAACCGGAAATGTGAGGCCACTATGGCGGAAATGGCAGTCCGTACCAACGGCTGCCGCCAGCTGATACAAATGTTTCACAACCGGAAACCCGCGTGGCGACTGGACGGGCGTGCGGCTGCCGGCGGCCGTCGAGAGCGCCGTTTAGAGCGGCCATGAGGCTGCCCCTGCTGCGCTCAGTTGAGGCAAGACCGAACGCGGCATCCCCGCCGTATGTTGACTTCCAGCTTGTTGCCGGCGGCCTTGGGGCCGATGGCGCCGGGGATTTCGGTTTCCTCGATCAGGAACTTTCCCGTGAGGGTTTCCAGATCCAGCCGGGGGGACGGGGTGTAAACGATGAACTCGCCGTCGATCATGGAGACGTCGAAGCCGGTCACGGAGTAGTCGTCGAATTCGAGCTGAAGGCTGCCGTCTTCTTTAGAGGCTTCCGTGAGCACCACGGCATCCAGCACGTCCTCGATGAAGTCTGTTGACTCTTCGTCCGGTTCGGCCTCGACGGTCAGGGTGTCGCCGTCGGCGGTCAGGGTGACTTCGTAGGTTTCGTCGAGGGCGGGAACGTCGGCAGGTTCGCCGGTCTCGTCATCGAGCCGCTGGATACGGACATCGACGAACCATGTGCCCTCGGCATCCGCGATGGACAGATCCGAACCGCAGGCGGCTGTGAGCCACAGAAAAAGGACGGAACCGAGAACCGTCAGGTAGCGACGCATGTAATCCCTCCAAGGCTGTGATCCGCAAGAATAACCGGCCCGGAGTAAGGAACGGCAACAGTTGCCCGAGGCAAAACTTCGCAGTTCGTTCGGTTTTGATACAAACGACAGCCAGGGTCCGGCATTTATTCCACGTCCCGTAATCGGTAATACCCCTCCTTCGAAGAAGCGGTTTCGGCGTGGAAGGCTGCCGGCCGGAACCGGCGCAGTAGCCCCGGATCGTGTCTCTCCGCCGCTCAGTCCAGCCGGATGTTCTCGGCCTGGATGAGCTGGGCGAGGGCGCCTTCCATGATCGCGCGGGCCTTCGACGTTTCGGCATGGAGGATCGCATGCAGCTCGGCGTCGGCCGCGTTGCGGTTCTCGCACATCGCGCTGTAGTTCTCGAACGCGACGAGGCTCGAGACGAGGCTGGCGAGGTGGTTGGGGCATTCGCAGTTCACCTTCGGGCGGATCTCGAGGAGACGGCCGATCTGGGACGGCGTGAACTGGCGGGGCGGCGGGGTGAAGTTCTTCGGTTTGTTCATGGCTGCTGAACCTCTGGATTCGGGGTGGGGTCCGCTCAGGCGGTGGCCTTCACGGCGGTCTTGTTCTTCAGGATGTCTTTCACGATGAGCGAAAGGATGTGGAGCCTCAGGCCTGACACCGTGACGGGCGCCTTGATGGGGCGTGACTTCGGCGTGGCGAGCGAGTCGATGAGGTCCCGCTTCGCATAGTGGTAGAGCACGATCGTGAGCTCGGCGTCGGTGAGCTTCATGAGCCGGTCGAGTTCCCCGCCGGGTTCGTCGCCGAGCAGCGAGAGGTCCACGACCATCACGTCCGGCTTTTTCGTACCCGCCTGTTTGCGGAAGCCCGGCAGGCTGTGGCCCACATAAATGAGTTCCACGCCTCCCGTTTCAATGTTCGTGTGGCGCACCTGCGCGCCGAGGGTTTCGTCCAGGATCGCCAGTTTGACCATTGGTTCCTCGCTTTCGACAGCTGTAGTGGGTTGCTGTCTATTAGTCGTCTAGGAACATATTGAATTTGTCTATAAAATGACAAATATATGTCTAGGTATTAATGGACAAAGTCGGGGCACATGCGGGGAAGCCGGATGTCCGAGGTTCCCTCCTCTCCCCGCAACTCTTTCCGTTCGGAATTCGTACGGCGCAACTTCTGCGGATTTTTTGATCCTGGAAATAATCATTAGTTTCAGCTGGTTAAGCCAATCTTGGCGATGGCCCGGCGTGTGCTCCCGTTTTCGGTGTGACACTACCTGACACAGGGGTCGGGTAAGGTGGGTTCGTGGCCGGAAGGGCAGTGCGGCAGCGGAAAAGTTGCCGGCGCAAGAAACCGGTTGCGTATAGAAACCGAAAGCAGTAGAGTGGGTTCCACAAAGGAATGAGGGAACCCGGCAAGGGGATTGTGATGCAGGATCCGAAGATCGACAAGAAGAAAATGCTGGCCGAGGCGCTTTCCACCATCGAGAAGGCCCACGGCAAGGGCGCCATCATGCGCCTCGGCGAGAACTCGACCCAGCCGGTGGACGTGATCCCCACGGGTTCGCTCGGGGTGGATATCGCCCTCGGCACGGGCGGCGTGCCCCGGGGCCGCATTGTCGAGATCTACGGACCCGAATCGTCCGGCAAGACGACCCTTTCGCTGTCGGTCATCGCGCAGGCCCAGAAGCTGGGCGGCATCTGCGCCTTCGTCGATGCCGAGCACGCCCTCGACGTGAGCTACGCGAAGAAGCTCGGCGTGAAGATCGAGGACATCCTCATTTCCCAGCCCGACAACGGCGAGCAGGCGCTCGAGATCGCCGAGACGCTGATCCGGTCGAACTCCATCGACGTACTGGTGATCGATTCGGTGGCGGCGCTCGTCCCCAGGGCCGAGATCGAGGGCGAGATGGGCGACTCGCTCCCGGGCCTTCAGGCGCGGCTCATGAGCCAGGCGATGCGAAAGCTGAACGCTGCCGTCGCCCGGAGCCGCACGACGCTCATCTTCATCAACCAGCTCCGCCAGAAGATCGGCGTCATGTTCGGCAACCCCGAGACGACCTCCGGCGGCAACGCCCTCAAGTTCTACGCCTCCGTGCGCATCGACATCCGCCGCATCGGGGCGATCAAGCAGGGCGAGACCGTGGTCGGCAACCGCACCCGCGCCAAGATCGTGAAGAACAAGCTCGCCCCGCCGTTCCGCGAGAGCGAGTTCGACCTCCTGTTCGGCGAGGGGCCGTCCCGCATGGGCGACATCCTGGACATGGGCTCGGAGATCAACGTCCTCCAGAAGACGGGCTCCTGGTACAGCTTCGGCACGGAGCGCATCGGGCAGGGCCGCGAGCAGGCCATCGCCTATCTCAAGGAGCACCCGGAGATCGGCGACGAGGTGGAACGGAAGATCCTCGAGAATTACGGCATCGTCCGGCAGGGGGCCGCCGGCGCGGCCGCTGCTGCCGCCGCGTCGAAGGACGCGGACGAGCCGGGCTCGCGCGGCGATTCCCGCAGCGACGCCAAGGCGGGCGCTTCCGGCAAGACCGGCGCCCCCGCCCGCAAGACTCCCAAGGAGGAGATCGCCGAGGCGTAAGCAGACAAAGGTTTTCTCAACGGGCATTTGAGAAGAAAAGGACTGGGGGCGGTTTTCCGGGTGGAACTCCGCCTCCGGTTCTTTAGAAGAAGGGCGCAGCTAGAGGGGGAGGGGGGGATCCCGGAACTGCCTCGAAACGAGTCGCAATGATTCCAGCGAGTTAGGAGAGAAACCTCGCTCAACCTCGAAACCCCGACACGCTTCGGCACGCTTCGGCACGCTTCGGCACGCTTCGGCACAGTGCCGCCGGGTGCCGGCCAGAAACGGCAGATATCGTTTTTCCTCCGGTTTCACGGTAGAGAGTCTTTCCCATGAGCCGTCCCGACTTTCGTAACAACCGCGATCGCCGCCCCGGCAGGGACGGGGACCGTTTCCGCGAGGATTCGCGTGGCGACCGCCGGCGGCATGACGCCGGGGGCGGCCGTTCCGGCGATACCGGCGAAGGCGACGGGGCCGATCCCTCCGCCCCGCGCCCCGTGGCCGGGCGGAACGCCGTCGAAGAGGCCCTGAAAGCGGGCTCCCGCATCCGGCTCATCTACGTGGCCGATGGCACCCAGGGCGCCGACATCAAGGCGCTCGTCCAGGATGCCCGCCGCCGCAGCATCAAGGTGACGTTCACCGAGCGCGACGCGCTCCGCCGGATCTCCGGCACGGACCGGCATCAGGGGGTCGTGGCACTCCTCGATCCGTTCGAATACGCCGACGCCGAGCAGCTCGTCCAGAAGGTGGCCCGCGAGAAGGGCTACCTCGTCGTTGTGGATTCGGTCCAGGACCCGCACAACCTGGGGGCGATTATCCGCTCCGCCGAGGCGTTCGGCGCGGGCGGCCTCCTGATCCCCAAGGACCGGCAGGCGCCCGTGACGCTCACCGTGGAGCGCGCCGCCGCCGGGGCGACGGCGCACCTGCCCGTGGCCCGCACCGGGAATCTCGCCCGGATGCTCGTGCATCTGAAGGAGTCGGGCTACTGGGTCGTGGGCGCCGACGCCAACGGCGGCGTGGAGCCGGAAAAACTCGGCCTCGACCGCCCGCTCGCCATCCTCCTCGGCTCCGAGGAGAAAGGCATCCGCCCGGTGAACCTGAAAGAGTGCCACGCCCGCGTCCGCATCCCCCTCGCCGGCAAAACCGCCTCCCTCAACGTCAGCGTCGCCGCCGGCGTCCTGCTCTACGCGCTCACGCGGCAGGAAAAGGGTTGAGCGCTGATCAGAGGCGGGGGGACTTCAGGACACCCGCTTGCGCCGGAGGCCGCTTTTGCGTAGCCTGATTTCCCATGAATCCCGTGGGGGCGGCCCGTGCAACGGCACCGGCCTGAGAGGCACCCCAGGAACCTGATCCGGATAATGCCGGCGGAGGGAACGGGACGGCGGCCCCCGCGCGGGGCTCTCGCCGCACACCCCTCCCGCCCATATCCGGTTCCGGCAGAGCAACACGAGCGGCCAGCTTCGTCTGGCCCCTGAAGGCAGGACAGTCATGCGCAAGGAATGGGTCAGGAACCGCAAGGGCACGAACGTCACGCAGATGCACTACGCCCGCAAGGGCGTCGTCACCGAGGAAATGCATCACGTCGCCATGCGCGAGGATTTGGAGCCGGAGTTCGTCCGCTCGGAGGTCGCCCGGGGACGCATGATCATTCCGGCGAACGTGAACCACGTGAACCTCGAGCCGATGTGCATCGGCGTCAATTCGAAGTGCAAGATCAACGCGAACATCGGCAACTCGGCCGTCTCGAGCGACATCGCCGGCGAGGTGGAGAAGCTGAAACTCTCCGTCCGCCTCGGCTCCGACACCGTGATGGATCTCTCCACCGGCAAGAACATCGACGCGATCCGCGCGGCGATCATCGAGAACTCGCCGGTCCCGATCGGCACGGTGCCGATCTACCAGGCGATCGAGCAGGTGGACCGGGCGGAGGACCTCACGGCGGACCTCCTGCTGGAGAACATCGAGCATCAGGCGAAGCAGGGCGTCGATTACATGACGCTCCACTGCGGCATCCTGCTGGAGCACCTGCCGCTCGTGGCGGGTCGCCTCACCGGCATCGTCTCCCGCGGCGGCTCGCTCATGGCCCAGTGGATGATCCATCACCACAGGCAGAACCCGCTCTACGAACACTACGACCGCGTGCTCGAGATCTGCGCGAAGTACGACGTGAGCATCTCGCTGGGCGACAGCCTGAGGCCGGGATGCCTCGCCGACGCCTCCGACGCGGCCCAGTTCGCCGAGCTCGACACCCTCGGCGAGCTCACCCGCCGTGCCTGGGAGCGCGACGTGCAGGTGATGGTGGAAGGGCCCGGCCATGTGCCGATGGACCAGATCGACATGAACATCAGGCGGCAGATGAAGGTCTGCAACGAGGCCCCGTTCTACGTGCTCGGGCCGCTCGTGACCGACATCGCGCCGGGCTACGACCACATCACCTCCGCCATCGGCGCGGCGCTCGCCGGCTGGAGCGGGGCGGCGATGCTCTGCTACGTGACGCCGAAGGAGCACCTGGGACTCCCGGATCTCGAGGACGTCCGGCAGGGGATCATCGCCTACAAGATCGCCGCCCACGCGGCCGACATCGCCCGCCACCGGAAGGGCGCGCGGGACCGGGACGACCAGCTCTCCAGGGCCCGCTACACCTTCGACTGGAAGGAGCAGTTCCGGCTCTCGCTCGACCCCGAGCGGGCGCAGGAGATGCACGACGAGACGCTGCCGCAGGAAGTGTTCAAGTCGGCGGAGTTCTGCTCCATGTGCGGCCCCAAGTTCTGCTCCATGAAGATTTCGCAGGAAGTGGCGAACTTCAACGCGAAGATCCTCGAAGACGCCAGGGTGAAGACGGCCTGAGCGGCCGGCTCAGTTCACCGGCCGCGCGAGCTGGAGAATGCCCGGCGGGAGCTGGGTCTTCTGGGCGCGGACAACAGCCCGGTTCAGGACGAGCTCGCGCGTATCCTTGAGTTCGGCGGTTCGGCCCCCCTTGAGCCACGCTCCGAGGATCGACGGCAGCACCTGCACGGCCCCTTCGAGCTGAGGCGTGAAACCGAGCGGTGCGCCGCCGTCCACGGCCTGACGGGAGAGGGCGAACAGGACGAGCCCTCGTGCAGGTGCCTCGGCGGAAAGCTGGGCGACGTCGGACGGAGAGAGCTCGGGCGAGAGCAGGACCACGGTGTCCTTCAGGGCGGCGGGGAGCGGAGCTTTCGGCTGTGCATCGAGCCGCACGTTCCCGAGCGCCGTGCCGAGGTCTTTCAGCCAGCCGGCGTCGAATTCCCCGAGGGCGGCCATGGACTGCGTGCCGGGTTTCAGGACCGTGAGGATCCGCGCGAGCACGCCCGGCTCCGGAAGCCCGCCGATCACGAGCCGCTGGCCCCGCCGGTTCTCGCCGGGGTCGTCGGGCCGGGAGGCCGGGTACCAGTCGATCACCGGAATCCGGCTCTCGTGGAGTGAACTGCGCAGGCGGCCCGAACCCGGCTGTCCCACCAGCACGTAGACGTCCGACCGGCCGTCGGCGGCAGTTGCTTCTTTCGCCTTGAGAGTTGTGTCGAATCCGGCGGCGGCCAGACTGGCCTTGAGCCGGTCCGCTTCGGTGCCCGTGCCGATGATCGTGACGCGGGGGGCACCGGGCTTCGCCGCTGAAGCGGACGGAGGAGACCGGAACAGCCGGTACATGCCGCTTCCGCCTCCCTGGGGCTGGCCGTCGAGGTTCGAGATGACGATGCGGAACGTGCGGGGTTTCGTCCCCACGTTCGACCAGTTGGTGACGGCATAGCCGGAGTAGGGGAACTGGCCCGGAAACCGTTCGGGCGGGTAGGGATCCGGTCCGTCACGAAGGTAGGCGTTGTTCTCGAGCTTGAGGCCCGGTTCGAAGTCGAGGAACGTGATCTGGTACAGACCACGCCCGGACAGCGTGAACCATTCCTCCTTGCCATAAGGCACGTAGGCGCCGGAAGGCTCCGTGCTGCCCGTGATCGGGCGTCCCTCAGGCACGGCGAGAGTCGAATAGGTGATCCCCTTGAGGTCGATGTAGTCCACGCCGATGATCGCGGAGATGTCGTCCACGAGCGCGCTGATCGCCGTCGAAAACTGGAACGACACCCGGGCGTCGAACACCCGCTGGGAGATTTCGAACCGCACATAGAGGTCCGTGAGCGGAATCGGCCCGAGATCGAAGGAAAACTCCACGTCCCGGATCACCCGGATCGGCCCCGCCCGGTAGCCCGTCAGACGGCTCTTGAAGTCGTCCTCGGTCTTGTTGATGGCGAGCATGGTGCCCATCGAACGGGCCTTCACCCGTACCCGCATGCCGTCGGCGATGGTGTTGGAGCCCGCCCCGCGCAGGTCCTTGTAGACAAGATCGTCGAATACGAGGGGGTTGTGTTTCCGGAACCGGAACGACCAGGCGGAAGAGGAGACGAGATCTCTCTCCGGGTCGTAGGTCACGTACGACTTCGCGGGCAGGGGTGGCGGGCTGGCGAACCGGGCAAGGTACGCGTAGCCGACCCGTCCGTCGGGGTGGGTGACGGCGAACTCCACCGTTTCGTCGGCACCTTGAGGCCAGCGCTCTTTCGCAAGGCGCGGCCCGCAGTCCTTCAGCATGAACAGGATTTCGTCCCACCGCGAGAGCTGTGCGGGCCTCGGGCCCGGTGCGTTGTCGTAAACGTACCGGCGGGCATCCAGTTTCTGGTCGATCTGGAACGGGATCAGGCCGGGCGTGCCGTCCGGGGCTGCGAACATCCGCAGGCCGGATATCTCCGAACCCATGAGCCCAGCCGCTTTCTCGCCGGCCAGGGTCATGATCAGGGTGTTCGAATTGGTGTCAGCGAACGGGGGCGTAAAGGCATGGAGCGCGGCAGGGCCAGCCAGCAGGGCCAGCAACATGACGGACCGCCAGTGGGGCGTCCCGAACCGGTGTCTCAAGCGGCGCATACGGGATTCTGAAGGAGATTCTACCGCGTACGGAGCCCTGTTTCACCCTCCAGCCGTACCGTTCGGAACCGGTCAAAACAGTGGCATTTTCTGTTGACTCCGGGAGGCCCCCGAAACACCTTACCCGCCATGGCTGATTCGGGGTCAAAACCGGCCGGGGGGCCGATGAATCCGGCTGGGGGGAAGGGCGGCGCTCCTGCGTCCCCGTTCCGGATTCCCAGCGAAAAAGACCGTATCGTCAAGCTGTTCGAGAACCTGCCCCGGGCTCCCGTACTGAAACGGCCCGACCTGAAGCCCCGGGCGTCCGCAAAAGCCCCGGAACCGATCCGGCTCATGGACCGCGAGGCGGCGGTCAAGCAGTGCGAACAGGCGTCCGATCCCCGTCAGGTTGTGCTGGCGCTCCTCGGTTACGGCACGAAGGCGGCGAAACGGGCGATTCTCTTCTACCCGAAGGGCCACATGCTTTACGGTCTCGACGGTGCGGGAGACGGCTTCGCCCGGGCTTCGATCCCCTCGCTGGGATTCGATCTCGACAAGCCCTCGGTATTCCGGAACTTCATCCACGGAGCGGCCTGTTATCTCGGCCCCATGCCCCGGAGCGATGTGAACGATTCGTTCGTGAAGCTCACGGGCGGACAACGGCCCGCCGGTGCGCTGATCGTGCCGGTGCTGGCCGGGGACCGGGCGGCGAATCTGCTCTATCTGGACAACGGGCATGCGCGCGAGACGGACACGGACCTCGGCGAGCTGCTGCTGCTCACCGTCGCTGCAGGCAAGGCCTACGAGCGCATCATTCGCAGCCGCCGCGCGGCTCCGAAGGGAGCCTGAGGGCATTATGGTGAAACCAGGAACGGCCGGTACCGATGCGCAGAAGCGGCGGCGTTACTCGCGGGTCCCCTGCCGGGTGACCGTTTCGGTCACGGAATCGGAAAGCGACGGTTTCCTGCTGTTCGCGACCGCCAACCTGTCGCTGGGCGGAGTGTTTCTCGAAAGTGATCTTCTGCTCGAGGTCGGATCGCTGGTGCGGCTCGCTTTCCGGCTCCCGAACAGTAACAATCCGGCCGTTGTGGAGGGCGTGGTCGTGCGGGTTGCGGACGAGGATTCCCTCGGACGCTCCCAACCGGGCATGGGACTCGAATTCACGCGCATGGACGGCATCAGCCGCCGGGCGCTCGAAGACTATCTGAAATCCAACCTGCCTTCGCTCGGAGAGGACGCCAGTGGCCGTTGACAAGGTCAAGCTGAAGGACGAGGCATTCAAGCTTTTCCAGAAGGGGAAGTTTGACAAGGCGCTCGAAAAGTACCGGGAAGTCCTGAAAGTCGACAAACGGGACGACCGGTCGATGATGAAGCTTGCGGAGTGCTACAAGCGCCTGAACAAGCGCGCCGAAGCCATCGCCGTCCTCACGCAGATCTCGGACTTCTACGCCCGTTCCGGCTTCCTGCTCAAGGCGATCTCGACGCTCAAGATGATCATCGAGATCGACAAGAATCACCAGGGCACGCTCGACATGCTGGCGGAGCTGTACTCGAAGCGCGGCATTTCCGGCGCGGCGAGCAGCCCGCCGGCCGTCCAGGCCCCTGCGGCCGCCGCTGCGGCGCCGTCTTCCGGCGGCCTGCCCGAGATCGCCTCGAGGCCCCCTGAGCCCGAGGAAACCGAGCCCGAACCCGAACCGGTCGAAGCCGAAGTCACCGGCAGCGACGCGGCGGAAGAATCCGAGGACGTCACGACGCTCCAGACGGACCAGTCGGACCTGGATACCGGGGCTGACGAGGCGGATTCCGCCGACATCCTGGAGGCCATCGAGCCGGCCGAAAACGCCCAGGCGCTCCCCGAAGTTCCGCTTTTCTCCGATCTCCCGCCCGCGGAGTTCAAGGCGCTCATCGACAAGTGCCACTTCCGCCAGTTCAAGACGAAGACCCGGATCATCCAGGAAGGCGATCCGGGCGACAGCTTCTACGTGATCGTCTCGGGCGAGGTGCTCGTCTACCGGAAGGCCGAAGACGGCACCACCCGGCGGCTCGCCACGATCAAGGAAGGCAAGGAAGGGTCGTTCTTCGGCGAGTTCGCCGTGCTGACCAACTCCGAACGCAAGGCCTCCATCGGCGCGCTGACGGACGTGGAAGTCCTCGAGATCAACAAGCCGGACCTCGAGGAGCTGGGCCAGAAGCATCCCAAGATCATGGAAGTGCTCTGGGACTTCTACAAAAAACGGATCCTCGCGAACCTGCTGCTCCAGTCCCCGCTCTTCCAGCCGCTGTCCATCGAGGACCGCAAGTCGCTCGTCTCCAAGTTCACCATGGAGAAGAAGCCCAAGGGTACGGTGATCCTCAAGGAAGGCGCCGAGGGCGACGGGCTGTACCTCATCCAGTGGGGCGAGGTGGAAGTCTATATCGGCGATCCCGCAGGCGGCAGCGAAGTCACGATCACGAACCTCTCCGAGGGCTCGTTCGTGGGTGAGTACTCGCTCGTCAAGCGGGCACCGTGCTCGGCGTCCGTCCGCACCGCGACCGACTGCATTTTCCTCAAGCTCCCCAAGAGCGCCTTCAACGAAATGATCATGACGCACCCGCAGGTGCTGGAAGTGATCATGTCCTACGTGGAAACCCGCGAGCGCGAGACACAGGAGACCAAGGACGGTCTCGCCCGGCTCGCCGGCGGCAAGAAGTAGCCCCCCGACCTTTAGAGGCCCTTCACCAGTCCGCCGTCCACGGTGACGAGACTGCCGGTGATGAACCGGGCCGGCTCCGAGACGAGGAACGCCACCGCCGCGGCGAACTCTTCCGGTGTGCCGAACCGTCCGGCGGGCACGTCGGCGAGCATCTTCTTCTCGTAGTCGGCGGCGGAGACGCCGTTCTGCTTCGACATCATCTCGATAAAACCCCTCAGCCGGTCCGTGAGGATGTAGCCGGGGCAGATGCAGTTCACGGTAACGTTCTGCGGGGCGAGCTCGTGGGCCAGCGTCTTCGAGAAGGCGTGCATGGCAGCCCTCGCGGTGTTCGAATAGTACATGTTCGGGATCGGCTGGCGGCCGCCGAAGGACGTGACGGTCACGATCCGGCCCCACTTCTGGCGGCGCAGCACGGGGGCCGCTTCCGAGACGAGCCGGATGTTGCCGAGGAGGTTCCGCTGAAGCGCCGAGCGGTAGCCGTCATCCCGGGTTTCCTCGAACGGCATGGCGGGCGGTCCCCCGGCATTGTTCACCAGGATGTGCAGCCCGCCGAACCGGTCGGTGGTGAACTTCACGAGCCGCTCGGCGAGGGCCGGCTCGCCCATGTCGCCTGCGAAATAGGCCACGTCCGCGCCCGTGCGGCCGTGGATCTCCCCGGCGACGCGGTCCAGATCGGGCGCCGTGCGGGCGTTCAGGACGATCTTCGCCCCCTCACGCGCCAGCAGTTCCGCCGTGGCGCGGCCCAGCCCCTTGCTGCCCCCGGTCACGAGGGCGACCTTGCCTGAAATTCCCAGTTCCATCGTCCGCAAAGGCTACGCCAAGCGGGCGGGCCGGGAAAGTGGCAGCATCGCCGTTTTTTTTCTTGGCAGGCCGCCGCGATCTGATATATCCACAGAAGCGGCGGGTACGCGGCGCAGCCGGTGGAAGGGACCGGCGGCGCCAATTCAAGCGGTCCTGTCAGGGTCTATCCGGGATGTCTGAACCGGCCGAACAGGTACACAGAGGCGGCGGACGCGGGTCGCCGTACTCCATCTGGCGTGTCCCGGCGGGACGCGGCGTGAACTGCTATCTCGTAGCCGGGCCGGACGGCACCGGCACGCTGATCGATGCGGGTCCGCCGGGGGCCTTGCGGGCGGCGGACTGGACGGGGCTGGCGAAAGCAGCGGGACTCTCCGCCGCAAAGGTCCGCCGGATCGTTCTCACGCACGCTCATCCGAATCATGCGGGCGGCCTCGGAGAGGCCGCGGCGGCATTCCCGTCGGCAGAACTGCTGGTGAGCCGCCATGATGCGGACTACCTGCGGCAGGTGGAGGCCGCCGTGGACGGCCAGCTCCGTCAGCTCCGGCAGCTCTTCCGCCTCTGGGGCGCTCCCGGCGGCGACCGGAGCCCGGTGGCCGAAGGGCTTGCACGTTACCGGAAACGGCGGGTGTGGGACGTGCCGCCGAAGCTCCCCGCGCTCCGAACGGTCAAGGAAGGCGACGATCTCGATTTCGGCGGTGTCGCATTCAGGGTGCTTGAGGCTCCCGGCCACCATCCGGGCGCGATTCTGCTGGTTCACGAGGCCGGCGGCGAGATTTTCTCGGGCGACAACGTGGCCGACAACCCGGTGCCCGAACCGATGCTCACCGTGGACGGAAGCGGCCAGCGCGTTCAGGCCGGGACCCTGTTCGTGGACAGTCTCGAGCGGATCAAGGATTTCGCTCCGAAGATCGTTTTTCCCGGTCACGGGCCGGTGCTCGCCGACCCGCAACCTGTGCTGGACGAGGAAATTCACGATTACCGGGGCAATGCCCAGCGGCTCATGGCCCGGCTCATCGACGAGAAGCTTTCCCCCTGGGAGATCGCTGGCGAGCCGGACCCGGACCGGGTGGTGGGCCGGGTGTCGATGGTGCTCTGCCATCTGGATCTTCTCCTGCGGGAAATGGCCATCGACCGGAAGCTCGACAAAGGCGTCGAACGGTTCTACGTCCCCATGTGAGCGGATGCTTCCGCTCCCGTGAGGATGTCCCATGGCTGACCCGTTCGTTCTCTACGGCGTGGCGGATTCCGTCGCGACCCTGACCTTCAACCGCCCCGATCAGCTCAATCCGCTGGGGCCGGATTCGTTCCCGCCGGTCATCGAGGCCGTGGAGCGCGCCGCCGCCGACCCGGAGGTCCGCGCCATCGTCATCCGGGGCTCAGGCAAGGCGTTCTCGGCGGGTGGCGACGTGAAAACGATGGAAGCCAGGCTCTCGCAACCCGTGGTCGAGCGATGGGACTATCTTACCGCCATCAGCCGCACGGTGACGTCCATCGTTGCCGCGCCGAAGCCCACCATCGCGGTGGTTCGCGGCGCCTGCGTCGGGGCGGGACTCTCGATCGCCGCCGCGTGCGATATCCGCATCGCGGGTTCAACGGCGAAGTTCGGGGCCGTGTTTACGAAGATCGGCCTCGCGTCCGATCTTGCACTGTCCTATTTCCTCCCCAAGCTTGTGGGTCACGCCAAGGCGCTCGAGATGTACTATACCGGCGATCTCGTGAAGGCGGAGGAAGCGCTCCACTGCGGGCTCGTGAACCGGCTGGTCCCGGATGAAAGCCTGGACGCCGAGGCCGGTGCCTTCGTGAAGAAGGTGGCGGGCGGGGCGACGGCCTCTTTCGCCATGGTGAAGCGGCAGATCTACCTCTCGCTCGAAACCTCGCTCCGGGCCATGGCCGAGCTCGAGGCCGCCCATCAGGCGGTTGCGACCTATTCGCAGGATGCCCGCGAGGGTATCCGGGCGATCAACGAGAAAAGACCGCCCGTTTTTAAAGGCAGATAGCCGCCCATTGATTCCGCCCGTTTTCGGGGCAAAAAACCGGTCCGGAAAACCGGATGCCGGCCGGCGTCCGTCATGCGAGGCGAACCAGACCCGATGAAATACGAACTCTCCGACGACCTGAAGATGCTCCAGGACACGACCCGCAGCTTCGTGCGCAAGGAGCTGATGCCCTTCACGATGCAGATCGAGGAGACGAAGAAAATCCCCGAGCAGCTCATCCAGAAGCTCCGGGACCAGGGCTACTTCGGCATCATGATTCCGGAGGAGTTCGGCGGGCAGGCGCTCGGGACGTTCGCCTACATGCTGATCCAGGAGCAGTTCGCCTTCGCGCACAACTGTTTCAACCTGCTGATCTCGGGCTCGAACGGCATCGGCGGCATGGGCGTTGTCTATGAGGGGTCGGATTACCTCAAGAAGAAATACCTCCCCTCGCTCGCGAGCGGCGAGACGATCGCGGCCTTCGCCATCACCGAGCCCGGTGCAGGGTCTGACGCGGCGGCGATCTCCACGACGGCGGCGAAGGACGGCGATCACTGGGTCCTGAACGGGCGAAAGCATTTCATCACCCGCGCCGATGTCGCCGGTTTCTTCACGATCATCGCCCTGTCCGACCGGGAAAAACGCGCCAAGGGCGGCATCACGGCGTTCGCAATCGAGCGGGACACGCCCGGCATGACCGTGACCCGCCACATGGCGAGCATGGGATCGGACGTCGTGAAACAGTGCGAAATCGTGTTCGAGAACTGCCGGGTACCGGCGGCGAACGTCATCGGGCAGGTGGGCAAGGGTTTCCAGCTCGGCCTGAAGGTGCTGGCCGCAGGGCGGCTCTCCATCGCGGCCCGCTCTCTCGGCGCCATGCAGCGGGCGCAGGAACTCACCGTCGCCTACGCAAAGCAGCGCATCCAGTTCGGCGAGCCCATCGCCGCCAAGCAGGCGATCCAGTTCATGCTCGCCGACAACGAAGTCGATATCGCCACGCTCCGGTCGTTTCTCTACCAGACGGCCTGGCGCAAGGATAACGGCGAGAACGTCGACAACGAGGCCTCCATCTGCAAGCTCTACGGAACCGAGGCGCTCTGGCGCGTTGTCGACCGCTGTCTCCAGATCCACGGCGGCGCCGGCTACATGAAGGAGTGCGAGATCGAGCACATCTTCCGCGAGGCCCGGGCGCTTCGCATCTACGAGGGCACGAGCGAGATCCAGCGCCACATCATCGCCAAGGGGCTCCTGAAAGACTGAACGCCCCGCCGCTGACTTGGACGGCGGGTCCGGCTAGTGATGGGCCATGACGGCTGATACCCCACTGGTCATTGGAAAATACTCCTTCAGGTCCCGGCTGATCGTCGGCACGGGCAAGTTCGCAGATCTCGAGACCATGCGCAGGGCCCACGAGGCCTCCGGCGCGGAGATGGTCACGGTCGCCGTGCGGCGGGTGAACCTCACCCGTGGCGCGGGCGACGTGCTGGACTACATCGACCCGAAGCGGTTCACCCTGCTGCCGAACACTGCGGGCTGCTTCACGGCCGAGGAAGCCATCCGGTACGCCCGTCTCGGCCGAGAAGCGGGCATGAGCGACCTCATCAAGCTGGAAGTGATCGGGGACCGGGAAACCCTGTTCCCGGACAACGAGGAGACGGTGAAGGCGGCGAAGACACTTGTCGCCGAAGGGTTCACCGTCATGCCCTACATCTCGGACGATCTCATCACGGCGAAAAAGCTGGTCGATCTTGGCTGCCCGGTCGTGATGCCGCTCGGTGCGCCCATCGGCTCGGGGCTAGGCATCCGCAACCCGTTCAATATCCGGATCATCCGCGAGCAGGTGAAAATTCCGGTGATCGTGGACGCGGGTATCGGCACCGCTTCCGACGCCGCCGTCGCGATGGAACTCGGCGTGGATGGCCTGCTCGTGAACACGGCGATCTCCGCCGCGAAGGACCCGGTGAAAATGGCGGAGGCGGTGAAGCTCGCCACGCAGGCGGGGCGTCTTTCCTTCCTCGCCGGGCGCATGGGCAAGAAACTCTACGCCAATGCCTCGAGCCCGTTCGACGGAATGATCGGATGAAGCGGCCCGGCCCGTTCGCACCGGTCCCGCAGATATACCTGATCGGGACTATGGCAGAGCTTCCGGTGCCGCTGGTCCGCCGGATGTCCGCCGCCGCCCGCAAGGCAGGCATTCACATGGCGGTTCAGCTCAGGGATAAGGAGAAACGGGACCGGGAGATCCTGGATCACGCCCGCCGCCTTGCGCCGGTTGTGACGCTGTTTGTGAACGGGCGGCCCCATGTCGCCGCCGCCGCCGGGGCTGCGGGGGTCCATCTCGGCCCTTCGACGCTTTCCGTCGCCGATGTCAGCCGGATATTTCCGTCGCTTCGCATCGGCTGGTCCGCGCACAGCGGAGCCGAACTGAAGGCTGCCGCCGGAGCAGAGTTCGCCGTGCTCTCGCCGTTTGCCCGGCCGCTCAGCAAGCCGGAGGACCGCCGCAGGCCGCTTGGCCCTGCGGGTTTCGCGCGTCTCGCGGCCGGGAGCCCCGTTCCGGTGCTGGCGCTCGGCGGCCTCACGCCGGAGAACTGCCCCGGCGCCTTCCATGCGTGGGCGGCGGGCATTGCTGTAAGCGGAGGTGTTTTCAGGACGAGGGATCCGTTCAGGGAGTTCCGCCGGTACTTGGCGGCGGCAGGAGGCGTTCGTGGATAAGCCGGAACCCCGCAAGGGCGCCCGCCGCATGGCGGAGATTCCGCCCGCCGTGCTCCGCGATCTCAACTCCGGAAAGGCCGAGACGATCACCCTCGTCGAGTGGCTCGCCATCGACAACGAGAAGCTGGTGAAGTCGGTGGCCGGGGAGACAGGACTGGGCTTCGCGCTGGACGATCTCGTCCATCATGCACGGCGGCTCCGGCCGCTCGGGATTCTCCAGCGGACCGAGGGCATGGCCGCAGCCGTTCACCAGGCAATCGAGGGCCGCCGCGACCGGGCGAAAATCCTGAAAACCCTGTCGGGCCATGCCTCGGATGTCGTCCGGAACTGGGCGGCCTACGTGGCGGTGCTGTTCCCGGAACTCCCGCTCGAGAAGCGGCTCGAGGCGGTGCGGCCCTTCGCCGCCGACCGGCACATGGGGGTCCGCGAACTTGCCTGGATGGCGCTCCGGCCGCATCTCGCGCAGGAACTGGACGAGGCCATCGGACTGCTGGCGCAGTGGACCGGCGATCCCGACGAGAACGTCCGGCGGTTCGCCTCCGAGGCGACGCGGCCCCGGGGTGTCTGGTGCGCCCACATCGAGGCGCTGAAGGACGATCCTTCGCCGGGACTGAAAATTCTCGCACCCCTGAATTCGGATTCCTCGCTCTACGTTCGCAGGTCCGTGGCCAACTGGCTGAACGATGCGAGCAAGACCCGGCCCGGCTGGGTGAAGAAAGTCGTCGCGGAGTGGATGAAAAAATCGAAGTCGAAGGAAACCGCCTGGATCGCCAACCATGCGACCCGCACGATCCGCAAGAAAGGACTGAAGTAGGAGAAAGCGTCAGGCGCCGGGAGCGGCCGCCGTCGTCGGGTCTTTCATGCCCTTCAGCGGATCGCCGCCGTGCTCGCGGATGAGGGCCGAGAGTTTCTGGTGGGCGTCCGAGCCCACGACCGTGAGCGGCACGGGCCGGGCAGGCTCCCGGCAGTACCGGTGCTTGAACTGGAGCACCCGCCGGAGCGCGCGCTTCACCTGCCGCTCGGAGAGCTCCCCGTCGCGGATTGCCTTGCGGACTCCCTCGATGAACAGGGGCTGCTTCTCGTAGTTGTGGCAGACGAGCAGGATGTCGCAGCCCGCCTTGAGGCAGTCGACGGCGATGCGTTCGGGCGGCCGGTCCTTCGCGATGCCCGCCATGTTGAGATCGTCGGTAAAAACGACGCCCCGGAAGCCGAGACCGTTCCGGAGGATATCCTGCTGGATCTTCCGGGAGACCGTCGCCGGAACGCCCGGGTCGATGGCTGGAAAGACGACATGAGCGGTCATCATGCTGGCCACCCCGGCCAATACGGCATCCCGGAACGGGGGCCATTCGGTCCGGGCGAGTGAGGAAGCCGGGCGGTCCACGACGGGCAGGGCGATGTGCGAATCCTGTGCGGTGTCGCCGTGACCGGGGAAATGCTTGGCGCAGGCGGCGACGCCCGCAGACTGCATCCCGGCGATGAACTCCGCCCCGAGACGGCCCACGGGGCCGGGCCGGTCGCCGAAGCTCCTCGGCCCGATGATCGGGTTCCTGGGATTCGAATTCACGTCCACTACCGGTGCGAAATCGGTGTTGAAGCCCGTCGCCGCGAGCTCAAGACCGATGGCGCGGCCCACCTCGCGGGCGAGTCCCGGCCGGTTCAGCTTTTCAGCCGCACGGGCGATGGAGAGGTTCCCGGTCCATTCGGTGAACGGTTTCTGGAGCCGGGTGACGAGCCCCGCCTCCTGATCGACGGAGATGACGGGCGGCAGCGCGGCAGGGTGGAGGGACCGAATCTCCCGGTTCAGCTCGAGCACCTGTTCGGGGGTCTGGATATTATGCCGGAACAGGATCGTGCCGCCGATGCCATGGTCCCTGACGAGCCGGCGGTAACTTTCGGCGACGGCGTAGCCCTGGAACCCCATGACGAACAGTTCGCCCGCGAGGCGGTCCAGGGAATGTCTGCGGATGAAAGCGGCTGGTTTCAGGATCCGGTACTCCGAAGGGTTTGCGGCCGCTGCCACCCGTTATGGGGGACGAGCGGCCGCAGACGGTTCCGGTCGAAAAGGCGTTTCAGCTGGCGACGTCGCGCTCGCCGCGTTCCTGTTCTTCCTTGCAGGTGATGCAGAGGGTCGTCACCGGCCGGGCCTCGAGCCGCTTCACGCCGATGGGGCCACCGCAGGACTCGCAGGTGTTGTAGGTGCCCTTGTTCAGACGCTCGATGGCGAGGTCGATCTTGGATAGCAGGGTCCGTTCACGGTCCCGGAGCTTGTGGACGATCGCCTTGTTTACTTCGTTAGTGGCCACATCGACCTCGTCCTGGAGGTCGTCCGTCGTCGAGTTCTTCTCGTCGTCGGTGGCGTCGGCGGCGAGCTGGATGATGCGCTGCCGCTCGGATTCGAGCAGTTCCGTGAACTTCTTCTGTTCGGTCTTGTTGAGCTTGGTCGACTCTGACTTGGCCATTGGGATCAGGCTCTCCCTTGAGTCCCCGCCCGGTCGGGCCGGGCAGGGCCCGACTTTGTACTACTGGCCGGGAAGGTATGCAACGGTTTTCCCGGACGGCCCTGTGACGGGACAGCGGAGGATTCTTTGACGCACTCCGGCGGAGTACAGCCCCCGCTGAAGGGAACCGGGTCAATTTGACCCGTTAAACCCCCGAAATTAAGCTGTTTTCGAGCCTCCGGAAGCGATCCCCCATTCCGGCAGGTGACCGGTCTTCCGGCTGGCAAGAGCCCATACCTTAAAGTGAATGCTCCCACCGTCTCCGTCGAGATTGATCGGCCCCCGGCCCCCGGGAGCCTGTTCGGACGGCTGCTCCAGAGCGGTCCCTCCATGCTCTTTCTGTCCAGTTTCGCCTTCGCCTGGATGGCCGTGAGCGTGCGGGCACTCCGGGACTACAGCCCATCGGAAACGACGTTCCTTCGTTTCGCTATCGGGCTTGGGATCCTGCTGGCGCTGCATTTTGCCGATGTGCTCCCGCTCCGGTTCGTGAACCGGCCTCTCCTCGTGCTGCGCGGCGTGCTCGGGGCGGTGGCGGTCATCTGTTATTTCACCTGCATCCGCCTCACCGATACGGCGACGGCGACGCTGCTGAACAACTCCTACCCGCTGTTCGCGCTGGTGACAGGTCTGGTGATCGGTACCGTGACGTTATCGTGGCGGCTGCTTGTCCTGCTCGCCGTTTCATTCGCGGGAATGGCCGTGGTTGCGGGCCCCGAGGCAGGGCACCTCTCCTCCGGCGCCCTGTTCGGCATCGCCTCGGCGGCGTGTGCCGGAGCGGCGCTCGTCGTGATCGAGAAGGCCCGCTTCACCGACACGGCGCAGGCGACCTTCGCTTCCATGTGTCTGGGGGGCATCGTGATCGGCCTTCTCGGCATGGCCGTCGGCGGCGGCGAGGTCCGGGCACCGGCAGCCGGAGATCTGGGCTGGATTCTTCTGCTCGGGACCTCGTCGGCGGCGGCCCAGCTACTCCTGAACCATGCGCTGCTTTACGTTGGCGCCACCGAAGGTTCCATCGTCACGGTGACGACGACGGCATTCGCGGCCGTGTTTGCCTGGGGCGTATTCGGGGACCGGCCGGGGTTCAGGTTCTTGGTTGGAGCGGCGCTCATTCTCACGAGCGCGGTGATCGCGGCGCTCACGCTCGCCCGCCGGCGGAAGAAATCCGGAGATCCGGCCGAGACGCCTTCGGGCGGCGAACCGCCGCTCCGTCAGGCAGCCTGACGGCTTCCTGTTTCAGTTCAGCTTGTCCGGATCGACCTGAAAGATGCCCGGCATGTCCTTGTGCCGGAGCTGGAGCTGCTCATGCAGGTACAGGTACCGGTCGACGATGGTGTCGGCTTCGAGCAGCGTCTGTTTTTCCCCGCCCGAAATCCCCAGGATCTGCGCCGCCACGGCGACGAACTGCCCGTCGTCCAGCTTGACGAGCTTTTCGTCCAGCTCGTTTTCGGCGGCGACTTTCGGGTCGATGAAGCGGGGCAGGGCCTCCAGCAGGTCTCGGCGGATCGCCTGGATGCTGGCGAGTTCCTCGCCGGAAAATTTCATGAACTGATGGTCGATCTCCACCTGCCGGTAGAGCGTCGGTGCCGCAAGCTCCCGGCTGATGCGGAACTTCTCGATGCCGAGCAGCCAGATCAGGAACCGGCCGTCGGCGAGTTCCTGGTGGCGGGCAATGAGTCCCGCGCAGCCGACGGGATGAACCGGCGGGGCTCCGTTGTAGAGCTTTTCGTAGCCCGGTTGCAGCATCACCATGCCGATCACGCGGTGCGACTCCAGGCTGTCCCGAACCATATCGCGGTAACGGGGCTCGAAAATGTGAAGCGGCAGGATTTCGGACGGCAGAAGCACCGTCTCCGGCAGGGGGAAGATCGGAATTACGTCAGGTATCGCCGAGATCATCGCGGTCCTCCTTGAGAGGTCATGGTCCGCCTCAATCTCTCCTTCTCCGTTCCTCAAAGACTATTATAGCCGGAAACGTGGCCAAGGCGATAACCAGTTGTAAACAGAAAGGGCCGCCCCCCGAGGGGGCGGCCCTTTCCGGTACGGAGTCCGGTCATGACGTGAACTGCATCACGCCTTGTCGAGCAGGGCGGTGAGCTGGTCGACGATCTTCCTGGCTTCGGGCTTGGTGCGCTTCCACATGTTGCGGCCGATGATGAAGCCGAAACAGCCGCCGTTCACGCAGGCTGTGGCGTTCATCACGACGGTCTCGGCGGAGGTTCCTTCGCCGCCGGAGAAGAGCACCGGGATTCCGGTGGAAGCCTTCACGACGCGGCGGGCGCGTTCGGTCGCCTGGGCGGCCGGGTCCATCTTCTGGAGCTGTTCTTCCAGCTCGCGATAGTACTTGGGCACCTTCTCGTTCTTGAGGAAGTCGGGCTTCGCCGCCTTCGGAAGGTTGCTCTTCACGACGGTCGCGCCCATCTCCATGGCGAGCCGCGCCGCCGACTCCAGTGCGTAGGAAGTCTCCTTGCCGCCCTTGGCGTCGATCGCCTCCCCGCGGGGGTAAGCCCACACGATGAGCGGCAGGCCGTAGCGCTCGCACTCGCGGCGCACGGCGGCGAGCTGCGGAAGGTCCTCGTCCTGCCGGGGCGAGCCGTAATAAAGCGTATAGCCGATACCGGTGGCGCCGATCCGCACGGCGTCTTCCACGAACGACGTCGCCGTGGAGAGGGCCTGGGCATCGGAGGGGATCGAGGTCTTGCCGTTCACCTTCACGATGAGCGGGATCCGTCCCTCGGTCTTGGTCCAGTAGCGCCGGGCGATCCCGTAGTGGACGGCCACGGCGTTGAAGCCGAGATCCGTGCCGAGCTCCATGATGTAGTCAGGGTTGCCGGCGTCGCTCTCCGCCTCGAAGTGGCGGCAGTCGTGCTCGATGAACTGGTCGTAGGGGAGAATGATCGACGTGCCGTTGTCCCGCGTCAGCGGGCGCACGCGGGCGATCTCACCCGGTCCGAGCCGTGCCTGACGGAAAAAGCGTAAGCGGTCCTGTGCCATGGTCGTGGTTCCTTGGGTCCGGCCGCCCGTCCCGGGGTCTGCCGGAGTTCCGGCGGTTTCCTAACGGGCCGGGCCGGGAGATTCAATCGGACTCGGGGGACGAGGGGGACTTCCCGTCATGGGCCGGTAGCAGGCACGCCGATGGAGCCGTTCAGCGCCCGCACGCCGAGAGCAACGGGGGGCAGGGTCACCGAACCGGGTCCCACGTCGAACGGACCGATGGGGTTTCCCTGTTCGATGACGTACCGGGCGGCGCCGGTCCTGACGAGAAGTCCTGCCACATAGCGTCCCGGCGGGATATTCTCGAACACCGCCGGTTCGTGACTTCCGGCAGCCATGGGCACCCGGGCGACCAGATTCCGTTCGACGAACGACATCCAGGCGTCCGTGCCCGCTCCGTCCGGCGGGAGCTGATCGCCCTCTTCCAGGGCGAACAGGACGGCACCTTCAGGCTTCATCCCGGCCGGCATCACCCGGACTTCGATCCGCGCCTGCTCCGTACCGGTCTGACGGTCGAGAGCCGCCTCGATCTTCGCCTTGGCTCCCTCCGAAAGGCGAAACCGGTTTTCATCCAGAAATGCCGCGAGCCAGCCGTCATAATCCGGGTGGCGAAGCCCATGGGATATTCGCGCGAGAAGCTGCTCGCAGGCGGCGGCCCGGTGAAGCTCCGAGCATTTGAACCACAATCCCCGGTCGAGCGTCTCGGGAAGCACGTTCACGGCAGCGCTGGAAGGCAGGATATCGGTGACAGCGGGACGCATCTCACTGCCTCCGTCGGGCCGGAACCGGATGGGATCGATGGGCGGCAGCGGCATCTGGAGCAGCGAGCTCCACACGGCGGCGGGCAGTACCCGTGCCGTAATGCGCTTTTCAACGTCGTCTTCGTCGTGGAGGAGGACGAGCGTACGGTTCTCGGGCTCCTTGAGCGCGACGCCGCCGATGGAATCCCTGCCCACGGAACCCGCCGTGGGGCGGAATCCGGGAGCCATCGCCGCCGCCCCTCCCCCTGAAAGGACGATGAATCCCGCCGCGAGTGCTGCGCCCTTCCAGTCGCGGAGAGCCGCCCGCCAGAGCGTAAGCAGGAGGCCCGTTGTCCAGAGGATGAGAAGCATCGATCTTCCGGCAATTGCAGGCCAGATGGCAAGGCCGGGATCCGCCGCGAGCCTGATTCTCGTTTCCAGATGCCAGGCACCGTGGGTTTCGGCGATGAGCCGGATGACCGGCATGGAGAGGAGGCCGCCGAGGAGAATCAGCAGCGGAAGCTGAAGGAGGGGCGGGGGCGCGTCTGCTGGAACAGGCGGGGCTGGCGCGTCGTCGGGTGCGGTGACGGGCGACGGGGGGCGCACCGCGAGCCAGACGCCGAGGGCGGAGAGGAACCCCGGCACCAGCGCCCAGGCGGGGTGTCCGCCCGTGCGAAGCCACGGCGTCTGCGGTCCCATGAGGGTGACGTGGAATCCGACGGCGAGGGCGAAGCTGAAGTCGGCGGTCGATTCAGTCCAGGGGCGCGTCTCAAAACCTTCGGGCCGGATGCCCCAGGTAAAGAGCCGCGAGCCGATGAGGCATGCTCCCGCGAAGCAGAACACCGTGAACAGGATGAACGGAAGGTTTGAGAGCAGCGCCACCTGCCAGTGGAGTCCGGCGGCTCCGAGCGCCGGGACCGGCACGATATCGCCGGTGACCGGCGGCAGCACGGAAGCGGCCGAGATCAGGCTGACCCTGAGTTCATAGAGAACGTGCGGCAACGCCAGCAGGGCGAGACCGAAGATGATTTTCCGGCGCGGGGTCACAGCCGGACCCTAGCCGCGCGGAGGAGTCCCCGGCCAGTCACGAAACCGGGGGAGCATCCGGGGGCGGCGTCCCGCCGCCGGAAGGTTCGTCCTCTTCCTCATCGAGGTCGGGCATGGGCGGAAGCCGGGCTTCGAGATCGGCGAAGGAGAGCCCCTGGCTCGTGATCTGGCTGCCGAAGGGGCCCACGGGCTCTCCGGCTGGCTCCTCGATGGCCTCGGACTTCTGTTCGAGGATCTCCCTGAGTGGCGGCATCTGTTCGAGCGATTCGAGCCCGAAGAACTCGAGGAACTCCGGCGTCGTGCCGAGCAGTGACGGATGGCCCGGGACTTCCTTGGTGCCGACGATGCGGAGGAACTTGCGCTCCTGGAGGGCGCGGATCGTGGCGCTCGAATCGACGCCTCGGATCTCGTCGATCTCGGCACGGGTGACGGGCTGCTTGTAGGCGGTGATGGAGAGCACCTCGAGAGCGGGCTGCGTGAGCCGGAACAGCCGGGTGCCGGAGAGCCGCCGGATCCACGCGGCGTTCTCGGGGATCGTGCGCACCTGGTAGCCGGTGGCAACGGAGACGATGCGGATGCCGCGCCCGGCCTCGACATCTTCCTTCACCCAGGCGGCGAGAAGCTTTTCCAGTTCCTTCTTCGTGACTTCGGGGATCGCCGCCGCCAGATCCTTTGCGGTCATGGGGCGTCCATTCACGAACAGGAGGCTTTCCACGATGGAACGGAGCCGTTCGGGCGGCAGCTTCTGGCGCGGGGCGGCGGTATCGTCGCCGGATTCACCTTCGGCCAATGCGGCCTCCGGTTTCTCGATCTCCACGGGGGCTTCCGCCTCTGCCGCCTGTTCCTCCGGCGCGGGGCCGGTCTTCTTCTTACGGTCGTTAGCCACGGTATCCGCCTTCGCTGCCTTCGATACTGCCGAGCATTTCCGACGCCTTCGCGGGGTCGAGCGTTTCCCTCGGCTCGACGATGAATTCGTCCTCGCCCTGCACCGGTTCGATCCGGATCATGCGGAGCTTGGCGAGCTCCAGTACGGCGAGGAACGTGATGACGACGCGCTTTCGCGTGCGGTCGCTGTCGAACAGGGAGGTGAACTTCCGCCGCCCCGTCCGGCGCAGCTCGTCGATCATCTCCATCACGCGGGCGCGGATCGTGATCTCCTCGCGCGCCACTTCCTTGAGGTTCTGCTCGGGCAGGCGTTCCAGCACCTTGCGCAGGGCCCGGAGCATCGCCGTGAAGTCGATGGGGGCGATGGTCTCTTCAGCCGGCTCGGGCCGGTCGTCGCTCGGCAGCTCGCGCACGAACACGTCGCGGCCCAGGATGTCCCGCTTGCCGAGCCCGATGGCCGCTTCCTTGAACCGCTGGTACTCGATCAGCCGCCGCTGGAGTTCGGCCCAGGGGGGCTCGGCCTCGGCTTCCTCGTCCGCCTCATCAACCGGCACGAGCATTTTCGACTTGATCCGGGCGAGCTCGGCCGCCATGGCGAGGAACTCGCCCGCCATGTCGATGTTCAGTTCCTTCATCAGGTCGATCATCTGAAGGTACTGCTCGGTGATGACGGAGATCTTGATGTCGAAAATGTTGATGCGGTTTTTCTGGACGAGGAACAGCAGGAGATCGAGCGGCCCCTCGAACAGGGGCAGTTCGAGTTCGTAATCGAACTCGCTCTCGAATTCTCCGGCGGTGCTCTCGCTCATCGGACTCCGTGAGTAGCATCGCCCATTACCGGTCACAACAGGAAAAATCCGGCCTGTGAGTTGGCTGTGGATAGATGGAGGTTCTGTCTGCCCCGTCTTTTCTCTCCCGGCTGCCGCCGTCTATCCTGCGCGTCCTATGATGAACGGCAAGAAGATCGTCTGCGTGATGCCGGCCTACAATGCCGAAAAGACGCTGGAACGTACCGTCGCCGAGGTCCCCCGGGAGATCGTGGACGAGATCATCGTGGTGGACGACAACTCCCCCGACGGAACCGTGCAGCGGGCGAAAGAACTCGGACTCCCCTGCATCAAGCACCCGAGGAACCGGGGCTACGGCGGCAACCAGAAGACCTGCTACACCGAGGCACTGAAGCGCGGCGCGGATGTGGTGGTCATGGTCCACCCCGACTACCAGTACACACCAAAGCTGCTGCCGGCGATGGTCGCTCCCATCGCCTACGGGCTCTACCACTGCGTCCTTGGTTCCAGAATTCTCGGCACCGGGGCGCGCCGGGGCGGGATGCCGTTCTACAAATATGTCTTCAACCGGATGCTGACGCTCTCCGAGAATATCGTCGTGAACTACAAACTGTCGGAGTACCACACGGGCTACCGGGCGTTCAGCCGCGAACTGCTCGAAACGCTGCCGCTCGAGGAAAACTCCGACGACTTCGTGTTCGACAACCAGATGCTTGCGCAGGCGATCTATTTCGGCTTCGACATCTGCGAGGTTACCTGTCCCACGCTCTATTTCGAGGATGCCTCTTCGATCTCTTTCAGCCGGTCGGTGAAATACGGTTTCGGCGTGCTCGGCACGGCGATGGAGTTCCGGATGAACCGCTGGGGGCTGTCGCAGTCGCCCCGGTTCTCTTCAGATGGGCGGCGGCTCCCGAAACCCTGACGGCTTTGTCCCAATTTGAACCATTCCACAGATTCTACCGTCCTCAAAGAACCGGGAGAGAACGGATTTTTCCGTTCTTTCGGGTTTCGTGATTTCCCTCACTTCACAGGACGGTGAAACCGAACTAAGTTCAGCCCCGAAATCGAAGGGGTGCGGCGGCCGGTTCCGGCCGCCGTCCGCGAGAAACACACAAAGAAGCAGCAACCGGGCGATGGAGCCCGGCCGGGGCTCCACCGTTCCGGCCAGACAGGAGTGACAACATAATGAAGATTTCCAAAGAACTGTTCATCAAGGGACTCGCGATGGGCGCGATCTCGCTGGGCCTCGCCATGGGCTCCGCCGCCTGCGGCAGCGACGGCGGTAGCGGCGGCACGGGCAACGGCCTTGCCGACTCGGCGCTCGGCGCAAGCCAGGGTGCGGAGACCGAAGCGGCCCTCATCTCGCTGGTCGATAGCGGGGATTTCTCTATTCCGGCTTCAACAAAAACCGCAGGTGATGCGGCAGGCGGTTATGCTGCTTCGGTCGGCGATTGCGCAAGCGCTGAGGGCGAAGTGGTGACAATCACCTTCCCGTGCGACGAGTTCCTGCCGAATATCGAGTCCGGAACACTTGAAGTGACGTTCACGGGTGGCAGTTTCCCCACGGTCGCGTTCGAGACGACGGAAACCCTTGTGGGTCAGTTCGGCGTGGAGATCACCATTACGACGTTGGCCACCTATGTGGATAGCGACGAATGGGATGTTTCCTCCGATACGGAAGTGGTGTTTGGTGAGGCCTCTTCTACGACGGACGGTCAGTACGACATTCTTGTTGATGACCCCTGCTCGACGATCAATGGCGAAGTGCTCGTGACGCTGGATGCTCCGGAACTGGATGCCTCCCCGGTCGATGTCCCCTTCACCGGTACTTATGACGAGTTCTCGACCTGCGGCGACGGCACCTGCCCGGATGGCACGTTCACGCTGGGAGTCCCCTCGGCGTTCGAGATTTCGGTCGAGTACGACGGCACGACGACGGCTGTGGTCAGCGTCAGCGCCGTTGGCGGCACGGACGAAGAGTTCGAAGTCGAGCTCGAGTGCGAGGCCCGCTAACCGTCTCTGACGGTTAACGCCCGTAACGGAACAGGGCGCGGGAAACCGCGCCCTGTTTTCTTTTTCCCGGACGGGATAATTACGAAGCTCGATGGAACACATCAATACGCCCCAGCCCGAACGGCTCTCCGACGAATTCGACCGCCTCCGCGAATCCATTTCTGGCGAGCACTCGACGCTGAGCGATCTCTTCCGCCAGCTGTCGGTGCGCGATCATCCCCTCATCATCCTGATTCTTTCCCTCCCGTTCCTGATCCCCGTGCCGATGATGGGCCTCTCGCAGCTTCTGGGTACGGTCATGATTACCGTGAGCGTGGCCATGATGCTGGGCATCCCGCCGTGGATTCCGGAAAAGCTCGCCCGCCGCGAGATCCATAGCGAGGTGCTGAAAAAACTGTTTCTCCACGGTGCCCGTATCTCGCGACGGTTTGAAAAATACGTCCGGCCCCGGTGGCCCATCCTGTGGAAGAGCGACCTCATGCTCCGGTTTCACGGGATCGGATTCGTCGCCGGTGCCGTGCTGCTGATCCTGCCCGGCCCGCCGGGGACGAACGTGCCGCCGGCGCTCGCGCTCGTTTTGCTTTCCTACGGTCTCATGGAGGAAGACGGTCTCCTGATCACGCTGGGCTACGGATTTATTGCCGTTACGGTCGCTATCTTCGCGGCTATCGTCTGGGGTGGAGTCTGGATTTTCGAGAAGCTTGGACTGCCTGCCCTGATCTGAGGCTTCCCCCTCCCGTTCCGGCAGGTTATTGATGCATCCGGTGGCCGGCCTGCGCCACGAAGGCAGCCGGACCCCTGAAGGAGTGCCGTCATGGCCGAACTCGTTACCATCGAGATTTCCGGGGGCGTCGCCGACGTCCGGCTGAACCGTCCCGAAAAGCACAACGCACTGTCCAAGGACATGTTCGAGGCGGTGACGGCTGCGGGAGAAAAGCTTGTCCGTGACAAGTCGGTCCGGGCCGTGGTGCTCTCCGGTAACGGCCCGAGCTTCTGCTCCGGTCTCGATGTGGGCGGCGCTTCGTTCAGCCCGGCGGCGATCCAGGAGAACATGAAGGCCAAGGACGGCCCCTCGAACTACTACCAGAAGCCCGGCTGGGTCTGGCGTGAAGTACCGGTTCCGGTGATCGCGGCGGTCCACGGAGCCTGCTTCGGCGGCGGCCTGCAGATCGCGCTCGGGGCGGACATGCGATACGCGAAAGCGGATGCCCGGCTGTCGGTCATGGAAATCCAGCTCGGCCTCATCCCCGACATGTCGGGGACGGCGACCCTGCGCGACCTTCTGCGCGGCGATATCCTCCGCGACCTCACCTACACGGGCCGTATCGTGCAGGGGACGGAAGCTCTCGGTCTCGGCCTCGTCACCCGGATTTCGGAGGACCCGCTCTCGGACGCTCTCAAGACGGCGAAGGAGATCGCGGGCAGGAATCCCCATGCGATCCGCGCCGCCAAGCGGCTGCTGAACGCCCTTCCGGATGCCACTGTCTCGGATGCGCTCCGGGCGGAGGCCACCGAGCAGATGAAGCTCATCGGCTCGGCAAACCAGATGGAAGCCCTCATGGCCCGGATGCAGAAGCGCGAGGCGAAGTTCAAGGACCCGGAATGAGCGCTGACTGACCTGTCAGCGTTCCGTTTTGCGGCAAAACCCGGCACCATTTTACCCGGCAACCTGTTTCCGGCGTATTCGAGTTATGCCAGATACGGCACGCCTTGTGAGCGCTGTCATAGACGGATTTACCCGGTCCGGAGATGATGGTTCCTCGGGTAACGGAGGGATCGCGGGATCCCGCTCGATATCAAACCGAAGAAAGTTATGGAGATTTTCCTGTGAAAAAGATCATTTCGATTTCTGTCCTGACCCTGGCCCTTGGTGCCTGTGCCGAACACGGCGCCGGCAACTACGGCAACTACGACGGCACCCTGTCGGAGCGTGGCATGCGCCGTTGCACCTACTGGGACGATTGCGGCACGGCGCGCCCGAAGGCGGCCGCCAAGCCGGCCGAAGCACCCGCCGAGCAGCAGGCCGCGGCTGAGCCCGCCAAGGAAGCTCCGGCGCAACCTGCCGAGCAGGCTCCGGCGAAGGAAGCCGCTCCGGCTCCCGCTCCTGTGGCTGCCGCCGTTGCCGAGAAGGCGCCCGGACGCGCCGAAGGCAAGGTGACTTCCACCGATGGAAGCCCGCTGGCTGCCTTTATTTCGATTTCAAAAGATGGCGACCCGGTGAAGAACACTCCGACAAAGGACGCCGCTTACAGCGAGGATCTGGCCGAGGGCGAATACCTGATCCGCGCATCGGCGACGGATCATGAACCGCAGGCCAAGACCGTGAAGGTCGCCGCCGGCAAGCCCACGAAGACCGACTTCGTGCTGGTGCCGAGCTCCAAGGCGCTCGCCCGCGTGGAAGGCAACAAGATCGTCATTCTCCAGACGGTCTACTTTGCCACCAGCAAGGCGGACATCCTGGCGAAATCGAATGACCTGCTGAACGACGTCGCCCGTGTGCTCGTCGACAATCCGCAGATCAAAAAGGTCGAAGTTGCCGGTCACACCGATACGGTGGGCGATGCCGGAGCCAACAAGCGGCTGTCCCAGTCCCGCGCCAACTCGGTGAAGGCCTATCTCGTCAAGAAGGGCGTCGCCGCCGACCGCCTGACCCCTGTGGGCTATGGCGAGGAGAAGCCGGTTGTCTCGCCGGACGATACGAAAGACAAGCAGGCGCAGAACCGCCGCGTGGAATTCGTGGTTCTCGACCCGGCCCAGAACTGATAGAATCTCCCAAGGGCCCGGAACGGCCTCCCGAGCCTCGTGCCGGGAGGTCGTTTCGCTCCCGAAGGAAGTGAAAGAGGAGAACCGTCATGAGTGTCATCAAGGAATTCCGTGATTTCGCGGTCCGGGGGAACGTCATCGACCTCGCCGTGGGCGTTATCATCGGCGGCGCATTCGGAAAGATCGTCAGCTCCGCCGTGAACGACGTGCTGATGCCGCCGGTGGGTGCGCTGATCGGCAAGGTCAACTTCAGCGACCTGTTCGTCAGCCTCTCGGGCGGCGAGTTTAAGTCGCTGGCCGAGGCGAAGGCTGCCGGCGCTGCGACGGTGAACTACGGTGTGTTCATGAACACGCTGCTGGATTTCACGATCACGGCGTTCGTCATGTTCATGATCATCAAGCAGTTCAACCGCGTGAAGGAAGAACTGGCGAAGAAGGAAGCCCCTGCGGTTTCCGCCGCACCCACCGAGAAGGAGTGCCCGGCCTGCTTCTCGAAGATCCACATCAAGGCGACCCGCTGCCCGCACTGCACGACCGAACTGAAGGCCTGAGGTTTTCCGCTTTTCCCCATTGATATATCTGGTAATTCCGGATTCCTGCTCTCTCATCCCGCGCAGGGACAACGCTTGTCTTCCGCTTCCGGTACGGGTGTTATGGCGGTATGAGCGGGAAGATACACCCCGCGGGAAACGGAGATGTTCCTGCCCTTGATCACGGAGCGACCGGTAACGGTCGGGTGATCTCACTCGTCTCGCCGTCGGGGGCGGTCGAGTGGCTCTGTATGCCCCGGTTCGATTCTCCGTCTGTATTCGGACGGCTTCTGGACCGGGACAAAGGCGGAACCTTTGTGTTCCTTTTCGGCGGCCGGGAAGTCCGGGGCCGCCAGGCTTACGTTCCCAACACCAATGTCCTCCGGACCGAATTTGCAGGTGCCGCCGGTTCCTGGGAACTGATCGACTTTGCTCCCCGGATTCCGGACGGGCTTGGCGTCCGCGTGCCGGTGGAAATCGTCCGGCTCATCAGACCCCTGTCGGGGACGCCCCGGCTCTCGGTCGTGTACGATCCGCGCCCCGATTACGCGCGGACGTCGCCCTCTCTTGTGGGCGGCGACAGTACAGTGCTGCTGGACGGCAGCCGTGATCCGTTCGTTCTGACGACGAATCTTCCGGTCGAGTATCTCCTGAACCGGCTCGAGTTCACGCTCGACCGGCCGCTGTTCTTCCGGCTCGCCTATGGAACCCCTGACGGCATTTCCTCCCTTCAGGACGTAGAGCGGAGCCTGGATCTTACGGTTGCCGGCTGGCAGGCCTGGGCGAAGACCTGCGCCGTTCCGACGTTTGCTCCGGCCGAAGTGCTGCGTTCGGCACTTTGTCTCAAGCTGCATGCCTGCCACGACACTGGGGCCATCATCGCGGCGGCGACCACCAGTATCCCGGAAGCGCTGGGGACCGGGCGGACCTGGGACTACCGGTACTGCTGGCTCCGGGACGCGGCTTTCGTTGTGGAGGCGCTGCGCCGTCTCAGTCATCTTCATGAGGGCGAGCAGTTCATCCGCTACCTGCGCAACGTGGCCGAAAGCGGGCCGCTTCAGCCGCTCTATGGACTTGGCGGCGAACGGGATCTGCTGGAGGATCAGCTCGCGCATCTGGTCGGCTTCGGCGGCAGTGGCCCTGTGCGTACCGGCAATGCGGCTTCTCACCAGCGGCAGAACGACCTCATGGGCGAGATGATCCTCTGTCTCGAAACCCTGCTCACCGACGTGCGCGTCGTAATTCCCGACCGGGAAGCGTTTTTCCCGCTGATCGAAAAGCTGGTGGAGCAGGCGATCCGTGACGCTTCCACGCTGGATACAGGTATCTGGGAGTTCCGATCGCTGCTCAGGCCTTACACCTTTTCCAGGGCCATGTGCTGGGCTGCAATCTCAAGAGGGGCTGTGCTTGCCCGGGCGTTCGGCCGGACCGGTCTCGCCGCCCGCTGGGAAACCATCGCCGCTGCCGAACGGGAGACCGTCCTCACAAGAGGATTCAGCGAGAAACACGGTTTCTTCACGCAGGCCCTGGATGGGCAGTTTCCGGACGCTTCGAATCTGCTGCTCCCCACCATCGGCATCGTCGATGCAACGGACCCGAGATTTGTCCGGACGGTGAAAGCCTACGAGCAAGAGCTGGTGGTGAATGGCCTTATGCTCCGCTACCGGAATCCGGATGATTTCGGTGAGACGAGCAGTGCTTTCACGATCTGTTCGTTCTGGTGGGTGGAGGCGCTCGCCCTCACCGGGCGGCTGGACGAAGCGGTGGAACTGTTCAACCGTCTCCTGACCTACACAAACCCGGTGGGCCTGTTCTCGGAAGATATCGACCCGGCCACAGGCCGGCTCCTCGGGAATTTCCCGCAGGCATACACCCACGTGGGGCTCATTCATGCTGCCATGACCATTGGAGAACTGCTTGAGGCGCGGAACGGGAAAGTGAGGGCGTGGACATGAGCGGGCGGCTGCTGCTGGTCTCAAACCGTCTGCCCGTGACCGTCACGGAAACCGAGGGCGGGTTTCAGGCGGTGCCGTCAGCCGGAGGACTCGCCAGCGGGCTCAGGGGTCCGCATGAACGTGGCGAATCCCTCTGGATCGGTTGGCCGGGGATCGAGATCCCGGAGGAACCGGGCCAAAGTTCCCGGCTCAAGGCCCTGCTCGCGGAACACAAGCTGGTGCCGGTCGGGCTACCGGCGGACCTGGTGAAACAGTTCTACGAAGGGTTCTCGAACGGGGTCATCTGGCCGCTTTTCCATTATCTGCTGGACCGTGTCGAGTTTGACGCCTGGAAGGACTGGGACGCCTACCGGGAGGCAAACTGCATCTTTGCCGATGCTGTGGCTTCGGTCTGGAAACCCGGCGACCGGATCTGGGTTCACGATTACCAGCTCGCCCTCCTTCCTGGGATGATCCGGGAACGGATTCCCGAGGCAGTCATCGGATTTTTCCTTCACATCCCGTTTCCGTCGTCGGAGGTCTACCGTACGCTCCCGTGGCGGACCGAACTCCTGGCGGGTCTCATGGGTGCGGACCTGATCGGCTTCCACACGTTTACGTATCTGCGCCACTTTTCGAGCTCGCTGCTCAGGGTGCTCGGCGTTGAATGCGATGTGGACCGGGCAAATTTCGAGGGGAGGACGGTGCGGCTTGGGGTCTTCCCCATGAGCATCGATCCCGGCGAGTTCGCCAGGGCTGCGGAGCATCCAGACGCTGCGGCCTTCTCAGCCCAGTTTCGGAGCGAGCACCGGGCCCGTTCAATACTGCTTGGTGTGGACCGGCTGGATTATACCAAAGGGCTCATGCGGCGAGTGCTCGCAGTGGAACGGCTCCTTGAGCGAGAACCCTCGCTCCGCGGACGGATCAAGCTGCTGCAGGTGGTGGTGCCGTCCCGCGAGAAAGTGGAAGCCTACGAGCAGCTCCGCCGTCAGCTGGATGAAGCCGTCGGCCACGTGAACGGCCGGTTTTCCACGATCGACTGGTCGCCGATCCAGTATCTCTACCGGTCCCTTTCCCAGACGGAGCTAGCTGCCCTTTACCGCACTGCCGATGTGATGCTCGTGACGCCACTGCGCGACGGCATGAACCTCGTCGCCAAGGAGTTCGTCGCCTCACGGACGGATGAACGCGGGGTTCTGGTGCTCAGCGAGTTTGCCGGGGCGGCGTCGGAACTCGGCGATGCGCTCACGGTGAATCCGTATGATATCGACCGGACTGCATCGGCAATCCAGACGGCGGTGGAGATGCCGCTCGAAGAACAGCAGCTCCGGATGCAGAGCCTGCGGGAACAGGTCCGGAGCCGGGATGTTTTCGGATGGTACCGCTCGTTCATGGAGGCGCTCGAGGGGTGTACCTCTCCGGAGTTCCGCGATCCGGCACCTGGCGAGAGCCATCCGCCACTTTCCGAAATCGTCCGGATCCTCCGGGCGGCGCCGCAGCGGATCGTGCTTCTCGATTACGACGGAACACTGGTGCCATTCGCTCCAACCCCTCAGGCGGCGGTTCCGGATACTGAATTGCTCACGCTGCTCCGGCGGCTCGCCGCGAGCCCCGGCACCGGGGTTCATATCGTGAGCGGCCGGGACCGGGCGACGCTGGTCCGCTGGCTGGGGTGCCTTCCGGTGGGGCTGCATGCCGAGCACGGGTTCTGGTCGCGCCTTGCACCGGATGCGGACTGGACTGCAAATGCCGAGATCAACACGGACTGGAAGGCGCGTGTGAGGCCCATTCTCGAGCAGTTCGTGGCGCAAACACCGGGCTCCCTGATCGAAGAGAAAGAAACCGCTGTAGCCTGGCATTACCGGCTCGCCGATCCGGAGTTCGGCAGCCTGCAGGCGAAGGAGTTGCGTCTCCACCTTGCCGAGGTGCTCAGCAACAGTCCTGTGACGGTCCTGAAAGGGGTGAAAGTCGTCGAGATCCGGCAGCTCGGCATCCACAAGGGACTGGTGCTCCGGCATTTCGCCGGCGCTGGATTGCCGGAAACCCCGATTCTTGCGGCTGGAGACGATCGAACGGACGAAGACGTTTTTGCCTCCCTGCCGCCGCAGGGATATGCGGTTCATGTGGGACCCCGGCCGACCCGGGCACCCTGGAGGGTCCGCACTCCGGCCGATGTCCGGCGGATGCTGACGGAATTGTGCGGATAACCGACGGTTGCTGCCGGCCGGTCCCTCGTGGGAGAGTAACTGCTGCGCTCCTGGTTTTTCTGGCCGTGTGCATGCCCGCCGGAGTTCACGCCATGCCGTTCGAGGACAGCCTGATTTTCTTCCCCGATGCCGACCGCGGAACCGGGGCGGCGCTCACGGGCCGTCCGTTTCCGGCAGGGCCATGGGTAACCGCTGCCGAGGACAAATGGCTCAAGGCCGCCGACGGAACGAAAATCCATGCCTGGTTTATGCAGCCCCTCCCACGGCCCGAAGCACCCGTGCCGCTGCCGGAACCCCGGCTTGCGGTGCTCTATTTCCACGGGAACGCAGGGAACATCGCCCAGCGGCATGACATCCTGCTCCGGTTCGCATCGATGGGGTTCGCCGTGCTGGCTCCGGACTACCGGGGTTACGGACGAAGCGAAGGGCGCCCTTCCGAAAAGGGTATCTATCAGGATGCCCGGGCGGCCTGGGACCTGCTCACCGGTGAACTCGGCTATTCGCCCCGGCAGGTAATCCTGTTCGGGAAAAGTCTCGGCGGAGGCCCGGCGCTCGAGCTCGCTTCCACAGTGCGGCCGGGCGGGCTGTTCGTGCAGTCCACGTTTACGTCGATCCCGGACATGGCGGGCGAGGTCCTGCCGTTTGTTCCGAAATTTCTTGTCTCGACGAAGATGAACAATCTTGAAAAGATCGCGAAAGTCACCTGCCCGGTCCTGGTGATTCACAGCCGCCGGGACGAAATCGTCCCCTACCGTATGGGCGAGAAGCTTTTTGCCGCTGCGCCGGATCCGAAAAAGATGCTGACGCTGGAGCGCGAATTCCACAATGACACCGTGTTCGCTCCCGGTACGGGTTACGACGAAGCAGTCCGGGAGTTCGCAGAGCTGGTACGGCAGCGGGCGGGCATGGCCGCTGACTGAATCGTCAGTTCCCGGCCGACAGGCTGTTTCTCTGCCGTGGCACTGACGGTTCCCGTGCACTACCGTTTGGTCTGAATGGGCCGTTCTCTTCAATCCGGATTTCTGCTGGCGGCGTTTGTGCTGGTTTCTGTCTGCATCGTGCCGGTGCGGGCGCAGGAAAAGCGCTCTCCGCTCACGAATTTCTCTCCACGGCCTGTCATCATAACGGGCCGCCAGGCACCAGCGCTGCTCGGCCTGAAGATCGACACGATCTCCATGGCCCGGTGCGTGGGCGGCGTGCTCGGTGCGCTCAACCACCAGATCGATGAGCGCAATCCGGACGGTTTCGTGCTGCCCGATAATCCGGCGCCGAAGCTGAAGCCGGACGAAAAGCCCGGAATCTTCGACGAGAACGACGAGATCGTGTTCATGTTCCGCGATACGGGCCCCGCCTGCGAGCAGCTTCCGGAGAACGTCGCGGGCCAGATTCTTCCGCTCCGCATCGACACGGCGATCTTCCCGCAGCCCCGGTACGTTTATGCGCTTGTGGACCCCGTGCGGCGGCCGCCAATGATGCCTTACGTGACTTACAACGCCGCGAAGGACCGGGTGACGAGTCCCGCCATGGAAGTGGGCGCCATGCAGGGCAATGCGGCGATGATCGACCACCTCGTGTTTCCGAACCTGAAAGGACGTGAGGCCGAGAACGTGCTGGACCGGCTCAAGGTACGGATCACGAGCCGGGCGGTGGCCGATCTCGTGACGATCCGAATCGACGAGGACGACCTCAAGTCGACGCTCTGGGGCGCGCGGGCGGGCCCTGTACGGGTAGTGCGCCACGTGAACGTCGTCCTGACGCCGGTGCCCGGGTTCACGATCCCCGTTACGATGGAATCGGTCCAGTACGACCGGCTGTGGGAGCCGAGAATATACTTCACCCTGCCCAAATCCCTGGCCGCTTTCATGACAAGCCAGGACATGCGGTTCATCGTCGATTTCCGCGATTTACGGGGGATGAACTTCGTCACCGTGGTCCGCCCGGAGGGTGCGATGATCGATGGCGTGACCGGCGAGGCCGAACGGGACATGGGGCTTGGCGATGAACGCTGGTTCTTCGTCACCGGCAAGGGACTGAATGTCCTCATGATGATGTTCCTGTCCGACAACCTGAAGCTGAAGTCGAATGGCATTTTTATCGACAGCCGTGAGGAACAGATGCCGCCCGAGGCCGTGCCCGGTGCCCTCCCGAGCGCCGGGTTCCACTTCTCGGGGTGGGAGAATATCAAGGGGGGGACCTATTCGTTCGGCGGCCGGATCGTGACGCTGCCGGGCTTCCCGGAAGACGGGGGCAGCGGCTGGTACCGGACCTATAGTGCGCCCATTGAAATCACCCCGGAGCCCCGCAAATAACCCCATTTAAGGCCGTTCTCCGGGAGAACACCCGGCCCCGGACCGTCCTCTTGTATTAGGCCCCCTCACCGGATAGGGAACGCGCCGCCCGGATACCGGGTTTAAAGGCACGGACGGACCCCGAAGGCCGTCTGAAAACGCCGAACCAGCCACCTCAATTTCCAGGATCCACAGAACATGAACGTCGATATCCAGAGTCCCTCGAACGTCGAGAAGAAAGTCACCATCCGCATCCCGGCCGCCAGGCTGACCGAAGAGCGGACGAAGGTGCTCTCCGAGCTGTCCCGCTACGCGGCGATCAAGGGTTTCCGACCCGGCAAGGCACCCCAGCACCTGATCGAGAAGATGTACGGCCCGGCCATTCTTGATGAGGTCCGTCAGCGGCTGTTCCGGGATACGGTCGAGAAAGTGCTGACCGACAACAAGCTCCAGCCCATCTCCCAGCCGAAGGTGGATGCGCAGGAGCCGAAGCTCGGACAGGACTACGAGTTCTCCCTCCAGTTCGAGGTACGCCCCGAGTTCGAGCTCAAGGAATACCTCGGCCTCGATATTTCCCAGAAGCCCGAACCCGTGTCCGATGACGACGTCCAGCAGGCGCTTGAGAACCTGCGTCAGAACAACGCCGTGCTGGTCGCCAACGAGAAGGACACGGAGCTGGGCTCCGGCCTGTTCTTCGTCGGCAACTACACAGGCACGATCGGCGACCGCCAGGTGTCGTCGAACGGCAAGGACGTGGAAATCGAGATGGGCGCCAAGGGCCAGCTTCCCGGCCTCACGGAGAAGCTGGAGGGCCTCAAGAAGGGTGAGTCCCGGCTCGTCGAACTGAAGGTCCCCGAGGACTGGACCGACGAATCGATCCGCGGCAAGGATTACAGGATCACGTTCACGCTGACGGCCATCAAGCGCCGCGTACTGCCGGATCTGGACGACGAGTTCGCCAAGGACCTTGAAGTCGAATCCCTCGATGCCCTGAAAAAGAAAGTCCGCGGCGACCTCGAGCAGCGGAATGCCGACCGCGCCAAGCAGGAAGGTATCCGCAAGCTTCTCGAACTGCTGGTGGACCGCAACCCTGTCGACGCGCCGCCGTCGCTCGTCGAGGCCCAGGCGCAGGAATACGTGGAGCGGACCCGCTACGAGTTCCAGATGCGCGGTTTCGCCATGAATCCGGACGAGGCGCAGATGGCGGAAATGAAGAAGTCCGTCCGCGAGAATGCCGAGCGCGCCGTAAAACGGGCCCTCATCCTTTCGGCCGTCGCCGCCAAGGAGAAGATCGAGGTTGCTGACGCGGATCTCGAAGCCGAGCTGCGCCGCAACGCCGAGTCCTCGAATCTCCCCTACGAGAAGCTCCGGGCCCTCTACGAGAAGGAAAACATGCTGGAGGCCGTCCGGGCCCAGCTTCGCGAGCAGAAGACCGTCGATTTCCTCGTGGAGAAGGCGAAGAAGTAACCCTCGTACGACGGAAATATGACTGCGAAAGGGCCGGGGCATCCGGCCCTTTCCGTTTTCATGCCCGGGATCGCTACACTTGCGGGGCGCGCGGGGACCCGCCGGCAGCGGAGGATCATGCATCGCCAGGAAGCAGGACTCGAAGACGGTTCCGGCAGCGGTTCGGCGGCCCCCATGACTGCGCCTTCGGCCCTTCCGTTCAACGTCATCTTTACGGCAACGGCTGTCCTGCTCATCCTTGTTATAATGGCGGCTTTCGCCGTTGACGGTCCATTCGCCTGGTCGGTGGGATTTGTCTATATCGCCTACGATACGTGGGTGCTCGTTCGCATGGTCCGGGCGAGCCGCCGGGCGGTCCGGTCCCTTCCGGCAACGGCGGCCGCCGCCGGGAACGGCGGCCGGATTCCGCTCACGATCCTGATTGCCGCCCGTAACGAGCAGGAAGTCCTGCCTGATACCTTCGCATCGCTTCTGTCGCAGACTGAACCGGCCGAGCAGGTAATTCTGATTGACGATGGTTCGACAGACGGCACGGAAGAGTGGCTGGCCCGCGAGTGGGGCGTAAGCTTCCGGGATGGCGGAACCGGACGCTCTGGGAAATTCCCCGGACTTCTGGTGATTCGCAAGGAAAACAGCGGCAAGGCAGCGTCCCTGAACGCCGCGCTTCCTTATGCCACTGGCGAGGCGGTCGTTACGCTCGACGCCGACACGATGCTGGAGCCGGATGCGCTCAGCGTTCTTCGGGACGGCTTTGCCGAAGGGCCGGAAGTCACCGTCGTATGCGGAGTTCTCCGGCCGGTCTGCCGTCCGGCCTGGTCGGCGCCGTTTTTTCGCCTTTGCCAGACTTATGAATACCTGCGGAGTTTCCTCTGGCGCTTCGTCTGGATGAAGCATCAGGTCCTTGTGCTGGTGTCGGGTGCGTTCTCCGCTTTCCGGCTGAAACCGCTGACGGAAGCCGGTGGTTTCGACGAGACGAGCCAGGTGGAGGATTACGAATTGATGTTCCGTCTCCACCGGCGAAGCCTTGATCGGGGGGCCCCGCTCGGCGTCCGGGTGATGGCGGGTTCCCGGGCGACAACCGACTGTCCCTCGACACCCGTGCAATTTCTCCGGCAGCGGACGCGCTGGTTCGCTGGATTTCTGGACACCCTGTTCCGCCACCGGGATATGGTGGGCCATTCGCGGTACGGGCGGCTCGGCACGCGCCACCTGGTCATCAAGACCTGCGACATGCTGATGCCGCTCTACGGCCTGTGGGCGCTGGCGGCGCTCGTCATGCTGCTCGCGACCGGTACGTTCCGGCCGAACCTGCTGATTCTCGGAATTCTGGCGGGCAAATTTGCCGTCGATATCTTCTTCCATGCCTGGTCGGCGAATCTCTACACGCGCTGGATGGGCGGCGAGCTGACGGCGACGACATACTTAAGATCGCTGGCGGCGACGCTGATCGAATCGTTTCTGTTCCAGATTTTCCGGCAGACCGGTGCAGCCCTCGGCTGGGTCGCGTTTCTCCGGGGCAGAATCGGCTGGTCTCCCCAGCGGCCGGTCCGGGAGCCCGCTCAATGAACTGGGTGAAGGTGCTGGCGACAGCGCTTGTGCTCTGGAGCGGCGTAGCTGCGGCGGCGGGTACGTTCGAGGAAGGACTCGCACTTAAGCAGCAGCAGAATTTCGAAGGCGCTCTCCGCATCTTCAGGGAGATCGCCGCGCAGGATCCCTCAAACCTTGCTGCGCTGGAGCAACAGGCGATTCTCGAAGGCTGGACCAGCCGGTTCGACGAATCGGCGGCCACCTGGCGGCGGCTCATCGGGCTTGAGCCGGAGAAAATCTCCCACCGGATCGGTCTCGCCCGGGTGCTCTACTGGAAAGGCGGCCGGGATGAAGCCCTGTCGGAACTCGAGACGGTGCTGGAGCGCGAGCCCCGGAACCGGGAGGCCCTTGTGCTGGCGGGCGATGTGGCTGCCGCCGGTGAGCGGCCCGGACAGGCCAGGGATTACTACGAGCGGGCTCGTGAATTCGATCCGAACAATACGGAAATTTCAGGCAAGATCGCCCGCATCCCGGAGGTGTACCGGGGCCGGATCGATCTCGGGCTTACCTTCGACGCCTATGCCGGGTCGCCGAGGGATTTCGAAAACGGTCAGGCGGTCCAGATCGGTTACGAAATTTTCCGCCGCCGGTTCACGATGTCGGGCGGCCTCGAGCGTCTTCATCATTTTTCGGCGACCGATCTGCGGCTGAATTTGCAGGGCTATGTGACACCGTTCGATCACGCCCTGCTCAGCCTGCGCGTCGCAGCGACTCCGGATGCGGATTTCCTGGCCCGCGCCGAGTACGGCGGCGAAGCCGAATATACGATCCGGGGCAGGGTAGTACCCATCTTCGGATTCAGGTTTCTGGACTATCAGCCTGTGACCGGTGGTTCCGCCCCCACACCGACCGATACGGTGATCCTGTACAGTTTCGGACTGCGGGTGATGCCGCTCGACTGGCTCACGGGCGAGTTCCGGTTCGGTATCTCCGACAGCCGGGTGGAAGCGGGGACTCCTGTGCCGGGCAGCGTCGCCTGCCTGGCCGGTGCCCCGGCTGTTCCCTGTGGCACCGAAGAGATCACTTATTCCTATATGGCTAAACTTCTGTTCTCCTTCCGGGAACGCTGGCACCCCTATCTCGGCTTTTCCCGTGGGGAGGAAAATTCCCCGCCGCTGGGTATTGCCGTGTCGACAGTTGTGTCGGGGGGAATTGCCGCCGATATCACATCCCGGTTAGGAGTGCGCCTCGATTACTATTTCGAGGACCGTGGTGCGGGTTCCGGAGGCGTGGGCGGATACAAACTGAACAGCCTGAGCACGGGTTTCACCGCGAAGTTTTGAAGAAAATCGGCTAGGTTTGTCTCTATGAATCCGTTCATCGTACGCCTGCGCGACCTCGAAACCCGCGAGCAGGAGATCGACACCGGGGTTCCGCTCCTCTCCGCCGACGGGCACGGCCCTCACGAGGACGGTCCTTCGCCGACCGGGGCTGACACGGGCCACCTGGGTATTGATCTGAAAAGTCCCATCCGCTGCCGTCTGACGGTGGGAAAGCACGGCGAGGTCATCACAGCGAAAGGGCGGCTCGAATTCGATTACGAACGGCCCTGCGACCGGTGCGGGCAGCCGGTGCCGCTTCATCTCAGGGAAAAAATCGACTTCCTGCTTCGCCGGGAGCATGCACAGAAACCCCCTTCCGAGGACAGCAAGGGCGGGGGCAAAAAGCGCGGCCGCCGGGCGGAGCCCGAGCCGCCGCCGGTGGAAGACGAACCGGACGACAGTCACCGGTTATCCGCCGCCGATCTTGACGACATGACCTACCGCGGCGAGGAGATCGACTTCGAGCCCCACCTCTATGAACTGGCGGCTCTCGGAATTCCCATGCGGACCGCCTGCGAGAATGCGGGGCGTACCTGTGTCGTGGACCCTGATACCTATACCCGCGAGAAACAGAAGGGCGATGACCCTCGCTGGGCAGTGCTGAAACAGCTCAAGAAGAAGTGAGCGGGTTCAGTCGATGGCGAGCAGGAGCCCCAGGTGATCGGACACCTGGATGTCGGCCTGCGAGTCGAGCAGGGCGATGGATTTTATGCGGCCCCTCATGGCGTCGTTGGCGAAAGCGAAATCGTAGCGTGCAGCCGGCTTGTCGGCGGGGAAAGTAAACCCGTCCCGCCCTGGTTCCCATTCGCGGTAGAGATCGTGCCACCCAGCGGCGATAAGCTGGTGGAGTGCCCGAGGCGGAACCTTGTCGTGTAGCCAGTAGGGGGAGTCCTTTCCCGGCACGATCTCGCTGATCCGGCGCTCGCCGATGCGATCGGTGGAAAATACGGCGTTCATGTCGCCAGCGATGAGTGCCGGTATGTCCGGATCGGGCTGCGCATGGTTGAGCAGGGCGCCGATTTCCGCCTCCCGGCGGTCTTCACCCTTGGGATTCAGATGCACGGTATAGAGATCGAACGGTTCCGAGCCGGGGCGCGTGATCGTCACCCGGCAGGCGCCGTGGAAAAAGGTGCCTGTGCCGATCACCGCCTGACGGGACATCCAGCCCAGCGGCGCGAATACGGCGAGATCGAGGCCGCTCGGGTTGTTGGCGATGTAGTAATCCTTGCCGAGCTCGCGGGCGAACTGCTCGCCCCGTCCGGAGGCCCAGCCGTCGGCTTCAACAAAGGCGATGACCTCCGGCTCCAGTTCACGGGTCCGGTGGATGAGACGCTGGAACCGGGCGTCGTCGGCTTTCAGCAGAATATTAAGGAAGTAGAGCCGCAAGAACTGTTTCCATTCCCCTTCAGAATGAATCGAGACCCTAGCGGGTCCGAAGGCCTTCTGGATACCGTCCGGCCCCTCCGCTTCGGACCCGGGCGGATGACTTCCCGAATAAAGTCATTAAATACAGGGAGTTAGTCCCTGTCGAACTCCCCCTTGATTTCACCGGACGCGCGGATTACCAAGGGCGGCCAAATCGGCGTGCCGCCGGTCGAAACCGGCACGGGCGCGGGAGGTTCTGGCAATGGGTGTTCCGAAACGCAAACCGGGGAAGTTGAAGCGTCTGCGCCGCCGCGCTCAGGACCGTATTTCCGCGCCGGGCAAGTACCAGTGCCCGAACTGCCTTGAGCAGACTGCGCCGCACCGGGCCTGCATGCACTGCGGTTACTACAAGGGCCGCAAGATCCTCAGCATCGGCGAATAACTGGCCGAATGCAGTTTAAAGGACCCGTCCGCCTGATGCAGGCGGGCGGGTTCGTGCTTTTGCAGCTTGCCTGAACGGGTGCCGTGGGGATATTCGACAGGTATGAAGATCTCCGTCGGAGCCGATCACGCCGGATACCAGCTCAAGGCCGAACTGGTCGAACGTCTGCAGAAACAGGGACATGAAGTCACTGACCACGGTACGAACGGTGCCGGGTCGGTCGATTACCCCGATTTTGCAGCCGCCGTCTGCCGGGACGTGGCCTCGGGAAAATCCGAACGGGGACTCCTTGTCTGCGGAACCGGGCAGGGCATGGCCATGACGGCGAACCGTTACCGCGAGATCCGGGCGGCTGTCTGTGCAGACACTTTTTCTGCACGGGCGACGCGGGCCCACAACAATGCCAATATCCTGTGTCTCGGTGCCCGGGTCGTGGGGCCGGGTCTTGCCGGTGAAATCCTGGACGCTTTCATGTCTTCCGAGTTCGAGGGCGGTCGCCATCAGAAGCGGATCGACAAGATTAACGGCAATAGCTGACCCTCGGCTGCCGGATTTTCCGGTCTCCGGACGCCCCGTTTATCCACAGCCCCCAGTTTCCACGGGGCATTTCATCGGTTAGGTAAACCCATCCGTCACCCCCAAGGGCTTGGGGCCGGACGAACCGGGGAACACAAGATGTCCACAGCAGCCGCCAAATCAATCACCGCCGAAACCGCCCTCGTCGTCGACGAGGCCCAGCTCCGTCGTCAGGATCCGGAGCTTTGGCAGACGCTTGCCGAAGAACTGGACCGCCAGCGCGGTCAGCTCGAAATGATCGCGTCGGAAAACTTCACTTCGCCCGCGGTCATGGCGGCGGTCTCGTCGGTACTCACGAACAAGTATGCCGAAGGCTATCCCGGCAAGCGTTACTACGGCGGCTGTGAAGTGGTGGACGTGACCGAGTCCCTCGCCATCGAGCGGGCGAAGAAGCTCTTCGGCTGCCAGTTCGCCAACGTGCAGCCCCACTCGGGGTCGTCCGCGAACATGGAGGCCTACGCCGCCATCATCAATCCGGGCGACACGATCATGGGTCAGGACCTCTCGCACGGCGGCCACCTCACGCACGGTTCGCCGGTGAATTTCTCCGGCTCCCTTTACAAGGTGGTGTCGTACCAGCTCGATCCCGAAACCCAGCGGCTCAACTACGACATGATCCTGAAGACGGCGAAAGAGCACCGCCCGAAGATGATCATTGCCGGCGCTTCGGCCTATGCCCGGACCATCGACTTCAAGCGGTTCCGGGAGATCGCCGACGAAGTGGGTGCATACCTCCTTGCCGACATCGCACATCCGGCCGGGCTCGTGGTGACGGGGCAGCACCCACACCCCTTCCCCCACTGCCACATCGTCACGACGACGACGCACAAGACCCTGCGGGGACCGCGTGGAGGCCTGATCCTCACGAACGACGAAGCAATCTACAAGAAGATCCAGTCCAAGGTGTTCCCCGGCAACCAGGGCGGTCCGCTCATGCATGTGATCGCAGGCAAGGCGGTCGCCTTCAGGGAAGCCCTGGACCCGTCGTTCACTGCCTACGCGAAGCAGATCGTCACGAACTGCCAGACGCTGGCGAAGGTGCTTGTCTCGCGAGGCATCGATCTCGTTTCGGGCGGCACCGACAACCACCTTCTGCTCGTGGACCTTTCGAAGCGCGAGGTGACGGGCAAGGACGTGGAGGACGCGCTCGGACATGCTGGAATCACCGTAAACAAGAACACGGTGCCCTACGAAAAGCGCTCTCCCTTCGTTACCTCCGGTGTCCGTATCGGAACGGCGGCGCTCACGACGCGCGGCATGAAAGAGGCCGAGATGCAGACGATCGGCGGCTGGATCGCCGACGTCATCGAGAACTCGAAGGATGAAAAGCGTCTCAAGACGATCCGGGATTCGGTCCAGGATCTCACCCGCCGGTTCCCGCTCTACCGGGCCTGAAATAGAGGGTTCATGGAGAACAAGCCGCCGCTCCGCAACACCCACGCCCGCCCCGAATGGGACGAGTATTTCATGGAGATGGTTCATGTGGTGAAAAACCGCTCGACCTGCATCCGGCGGGCGGTGGGTGCTGTGATCGTGAAGGACAAGCAGGTGCTCGCCACCGGGTACAACGGCCAGCCGCGCGGCGCCGCCCATGCGGCGGAGGTGGGCTGTCTGCGGGAACGCCTCGGCGTTCCATCCGGGGAGCGGCACGAACTCTGCCGGGGCCTGCATGCCGAGCAGAACGCGATCATCCAGGCCGCTTACCACGGCGTCGCCATCGCAGGTGCCGAGGTCTACTGCACGACCAAACCCTGCATCATCTGCACGAAGATGCTGATTAACGCCGGTATCAAGCGTGTGATTTTCGAAGAGTTCTACGACGATCCGCTCGCCGATGAACTCGCCGCCGAGTGCGGGCTCGAGATGATCGAATACCGGCCGAAGGGTGCCGGTGACGGCCACGCGGTCGCGAAGGATGCTCCCGGTGTTCCGGCCTTCCGGCCGGGCCTGACGCATGCGGGAGACAGCGGAACCAAGCCGTGAAGTGCCCCTTCTGCGGACATGACGACACGGGTGTCGTCGATTCGAGGGAGACGCCCGATCAGCGCCAGATCCGGCGCCGGCGCGAGTGCAAGTCCTGCGGCGAACGGTTCACGACCTACGAAGCGGTCGAGGAAGTCGTCCCGCAGGTCGTCAAAAAAGATGGCCGCCGCGAATCCTGGGACAAGCAGAAGCTCCGGATCGCACTGCGCCGGGCCTGTGCAAAGCGTCCGGTGTCGGAAGAACAGATCGAGACGTCGCTCAAGCGGGTCCAGGACCGGCTGTTTGAGCGTTATCCGAAGGAGATCCGGTCGCGGGAGATCGGGGAGGCGCTCATCGAGGAACTTCAGTTGCTCGATCCGATCGCCTATCTCCGGTTCGCCAGCGTATACCGGGAGTTCGACGATCCGCGCCAGTTCGTCGAGGAAGTGAACCGCCTGCTCGGGCGGAAGTGACCCCTAATTCAGCCAGCCCCGTTCCAGGGCCGGGCCGAGCGTTTTCGTGATGAATTTCCAGCGCCGGGCTCCGCCGGGCATTTCGATCTCGGTGTAAGCGACCCCGAACGATTTGCCCTCGCCGGTTTTCTTCAGGCTGTTCCAGGGGAAGAACAGCGGGGGATGATACGCCGTGAACGGCCAGTGGATTGCCACGTAGAGCCCATGGTCGTTTGCGATAAAATGCATACAGTTGTTGTACCCACCGATCCGGAAGGTCCCGAGACTGGACCAGGTGGTTTCGAATCCTTCCGGCTTCCGGAGGCAGCCGTATTTGCGGGCGAACTCCTGCCATCCGCTCAGGCGGGCGGTGACCTTGAAAATGACAAAGTAGCTGATGAAGGGCGCGGTAATACCGATAATGGCGGCGATGAGTCCGGCAAGGTCTTTCTGGTCCATCCCGGCAGTCTAGGCGGCTCAGTGGAAATGAACATCCGGTTTTGCGACTGCCCGGAGGGCGGGAGATACTGATGCAATCCTTCAAGGGGAGGGGACTGTCATGCAGCCCGAGGGAAACTTTCATGCGCTCGTCACGGGGGCATCCGGAGCGATCGGCGGTGCGCTGGCCCGGCTGATCCGGAAGCAGCACCCGGGAGCCCGGCTCTCACTGGTGGACCGCGACGCGGAGACCTCGAAGAAACTGGAGCGCGAGCTGGGCGGCGAGGCGAGGACGGTCGCCGCCGATCTCTCGGACATCCCTTCCATCCCGGCCGTTCACGGGGATGCGGTGAAGGTCCATGGGCCGGTGGATCTCCTGATCAACTGCGCCGGAATTATGGACGTTCGCTCGATGCAGGGAATGCCCTGGGAGGCGGGTGAGCGGGTGCTCCTGATCGACCTCATGGCGCCGATGCGGCTCATGAACCTGTGCGTTCCTTCGATGGTGGAGACCGGCGGCGGCGCGATCGTGAACGTCTCGAGCATGGCCGGACGGGTGCTGCTCAAGGGCTGCTCCTATTACGGGGCGGCAAAGGCAGGTATTGCTTCGGCTTCGGAAATCGCCCGCAGGGAACTGGCTCCGAAGAACGTCAGGGTTGTCACCGTGTATCCGGGGCCCATCGCTTCGGCGCTCGAGAAGGGCGCCCGTGGACAGTACGAGGACAGTTTCATGTCCCGGTCGATGCCGAATGGCGACCCGGTGGAGCTTGCCCGGCGGATTCTCGTGGCCATCCGGCGGAACGAGCCGGAAGTCGTGTATCCGGACATTTACAAGCTCGGTTCCGTGCTCAAGGGGTTCGGCGGCGTCGCCGACTGGATCGGGCTTTCCGTGGGGCCGGGTCCGAAGGAGTAGGGCTCAGGTTTCACCGGTGGGATTCTTCCGCGCCAGCAGTTCGAGTGCCGCTTCATAGGGGTTCTTCGTGCCCGCGGAGACGGCCTGGCCGAGTTCGCGAAGCGGGCCGCTTTCAAGATCCCCGGCCAGCCGCGTGCGCAGGTCATCGGTGACGATTTCAACGAGCTGCCGGAGCCGCCGTGACGACTCTTTCTGCTGCCGTTGCGCGGAATTCCGGGTTTTCTCGAAGTGACTGTCGGCGGCTTTGGCGACTTCTTCGATGCCAGTCCCGCTCGACGCTGTGGTGAGCAGTACCGGCGCGGACCAGGTGCTGTCTTCGTTCAGATGTACGGTCTGCTCGAGCTCCAGCTTGAGCTTTTCGGCCCCGCTCCGGTCCGCCTTGTTCACGACGAAAACGTCGGCGATCTCCATGAGCCCGGCCTTCATTGTCTGAATGGCGTCGCCTGCCTCGGGCACGAGCACCACAATGGTCGTGTCCGCGAGTTCCATGATGTCCAGCTCGGTCTGTCCCACGCCGACGGTCTCGATGAGGATCAGGCCGTACCCGGCGGCGTCGAAGATCCGGACTGCCTCGTGCGTCGCCCGCGAGAGGCCGCCGTGCATCCCCCGGGTGCCGAACGAACGGATAAACACTCCTTCGTCCGTGGCGTGGCTCTGCATGCGGATCCGGTCGCCCAGGATCGCGCCTCCCGTGAACGGGCTCGACGGGTCGATGGCGATGACGGCCACCTTGAGGCCCAGCTTCCGGTAACGGGCTACCAGCCGGTCCGTGAGCGTGCTTTTCCCGGCACCGGGCGGTCCGGTGATCCCGATGACCCGCGCACCCCGGTTGTGGCGGCAGATTTCGGCCATCAGCTCGCCTGAGCCCTCGGCCCTATTCTCGATCATCGAGATCAGGCGGCCGAGCGCCCGGCGGTCGCCCTCAAGCATCTGTTCGATCAGCGGGTTCGGCACGGGTTTCCGGTATCCCCCGGCCCGGCGGCAGAGCCAGGCACCCGAAAATCCTAGCATGAACGGGGCAGGTCGATCTTGTGCCGCCGCGTTTCCCGTGCATACTGCCGTCCGTGCCATCCGCCCCCGTGAAACCTCCGGTACCGCCCTGGACCGAATCCGCCCGGGACGCGCTCGTTCGGGAGATCGAAGACGCGGGCGGCAACGAGGTGTATTTCCTCGCCCGTTTCGACCTCGAGGGCCGGATCGACTGGGTGGAGCCACTGGCACGGGGCGGCCCGGATTCCGTCCCCGCCCCACAGATCCGTCCCCAGCCCGGCGAGGCGGTGATTCACAACCATCCGGGTGGAAACATCCAGCCCTCGGAGCCTGACCTCGAGATCGCCTCCCAGCTGGGGAGCCGCGGGGTCGGGTTTTTCATCATCGACAACGAGGCGGCGAAGATCTACCGCGTGGTGGAGCCGTTCCGGGAAGCGGATGCCGAGCCGCTGGAACCGGAGAAGATCCGGGAATTTTTTGGCGATAGCGGCGGGCTTGCCCGGGCGTTCGAGTCGTTCGAGCCGCGTCCCGAGCAGTCGGAGATGGCGCTGGCCATCGCCGGGAGTCTCGAAGCGAAGGGGATCTCGGTTGTCGAAGCGGGTACGGGCGTCGGCAAGTCGCTCGGCTATCTGATGCCAGCGCTCGACTGGGCGCGCCGGCACGGGAAGCGCGTGGTCGTTTCGACGGCGACGCACACCCTTCAGCGGCAGCTCATGGAAAAGGACATCCCGCTTCTCGAGAAAGCCACCGGCGGACCCGTAAGAGTCGCGACGCTCATGGGCCGCTCCAACTATGTCTGCAAGCGGAAGGCGGCCGAGCTCTCGAAGCAGGAGACCCTGGAACTGGACGACGATTCGAGCGAAGCCCTGAACGAGCTGGCCCGGTGGGCCGCCTCGACGCCCACCGGCGAGCGGAGCGACTTCGGCGGCGCGGTGACGGAGTCCCAGTGGGAAAAGGTCGCCTCGCAGACTGACCAGACTCTGAGGACGCGGTGCCCCTACTACAACGAGTGTTTCTACTATCAGGCACGCCGGCGGGCCGCGGCCGCCGAAATCCTGGTCGTGAACCATCATCTCCTGCTCATGGACCTCTCGGTAAAGAGCGAGCTCGAACAGTTCTCGGATGCCGCGGTATTGCCTCCCTTTCAGGCGGTCATCGTCGACGAAGCCCATCACCTGCCGGACACGGCGACGTCGGCGTCCACGTCCAGCGTGTCGGCGAACCGCATTGCCAAGATCTGCCAGCGGCTCATTTCGGGCCGCGATATCCGGAAGGGGCTCCTCGGCCAGTTCGAAACCCGGGTGAACCGTACCGGCGGCAAGAACGAGGGGACGACGAACACGCTCCAGATCGCCGGGGGTGTCCGGGCGGCTGTACAGGACCTCCGCGACACCGGACGGCGGATCTTCGACGGCTGGTACGACGTATTTTTCGGGATGGCCCCGGCGGAAGAGCGGCGCAGCCGGTTCATCAAGCTGAGGCTGACGCGCCGTGAGCGGAGCGGAAAGGATTTCCCGGTCGCCGTCGAGACGCCGGTGAAAGAGCTCACCAGCCAGCTGATCAGGCTCGCGGGGCTTCTGGAAGCGCTCGTGAAGAGCGTGCGTGCAAAGAGCCCGCTCGCCCAGGATGCGCAGGCGAATCTGGTTGAGTTCAAGTCCCTCCAGGGCCGTCTCGAAACGGCCGCCGAAGACCTCTCGCTGCTGCTCAGCGACAGCGCCGAGCATTGCATCTGGGTGGAGCTGGACAGCGATCACCGGCGGGTGACGCTCTTCCGGGCGGAAGTGGAGCCGGGGCCGTTTCTGGCGAAGGCACTCTTCTCCCAGCCGTCCATCGAATCGGTGGCGCTCACCAGTGCGACGCTCGCTGTGGGCCGGCGGTTCGATGTCTACGAACGCCAGTCGGGGCTTGCAGGTACGGGCGACGATCGCCGCAGCGAGCTGCTGCTCACGAGTCCGTTCGATTTCGAGCATCAGGCGATGCTGGCGGCTCCGGCCGATATCCCCGATCCTAAGTCCGATCTGTTCCGCAAACGGCTGCCGGCGCTCGTGAAAGACCTCGTGCTGGCGTCCAGCGGGCATGCCTTCGTGCTGTTCACGTCCTATGCGCTTCTGAACGGCGTCTGGGACGAGCTGGACCCGCTGCTCTCGGCGGCGGGATTCTCGATGATGCGGCAGGAGGCAGGGCGGAAAGCCCGGCTGATTGACCGGTTCCGCGCAGCGGAACGCCCGGTGCTGTTCGCCACATCGAGTTTCTGGGAAGGCGTCGATGTCCCCGGCGACCAGCTCCGGCACGTCATCATCACGCGGCTGCCGTTCACGGTGCCGAGCGAGCCGATCCAGAAGGCCCGCGCCGAAAAAGTAAAGGCGCATGGCCGCAGCGACTTCGACGAACTCTCGGTACCTCAGGCGGTGATCCGCTTCCGTCAGGGATTCGGCCGGCTCATCCGGACGAAGGAAGACCGGGGCGTCGTCACTGTGCTCGATTCCCGGATCATGACCAAGGGATTCGGGCGGACATTCCTCGAATCGCTGCCGCCCGTCCGGCGGGCGACCGGGAAATGGGAGAACGTCATCTCCGATGTCCGCCAGTTCTTCAGGGATGGCTGGAGCTGAGCCGGCCCTAGAGCATGTTCCGGAACTGCCAGGCGGCGGATGCCGCCCATTTCTTCCAGAACGGCCAGTTCCCGTGGGTCTCGGGGGTAAGCCGTTCGCATCGCGTGAGATCCGTCTCGAACTGCCGGGCGAACTGCGTGCCCACGTCCGTGTCGAAGATCATCGCCTGAAGTTCCTGGTTGTGGAGGAAACTCCGGTGATCGAGGTTTGTGGACCCGCAGATCACGATACCGGCATCGATAACGGCGGTTTTCGCGTGCAGAATACGGGCCGTGTATTCGTAAATCTCGGCCCCGGCAGCGAGAAGTTCCGGGTAAATGGCCCATCCGGCAAAGCGCGCCATAGGAACGTCGGTGATACCGGGGACGATGATCCGCACCCGGACGCCGCGCCGGGCTGCCTGTACGATGGCGGCACGGATCTGGTGGTCGGGGACGAAATAACTATTGGTGATGAGAATTCGTTCGCGGGCCGCCTTGAAGGCGAAGATATAGGATTTCCGGAGTGCCGCGCGCTCCCGGCGAAGCGTTTCCGTGGTGATCAGCACCTTGGTCCGGACACCCGGAACCGCCTGGGGCGGCGGGCCTGCATCGATCTGCTCCCCGGTCTGCTCGAACCAGCATTTGAAAAAGCTCAGCGTGAGATGGTGGACGGCAGGGCCCTCGATGCGAAGGTGAGTATCGCGGAAGGGCGGCGTCTCCGGCGTACCTGTGTATTCAAGCCCAACGTTCACGCCTCCGGTGAAGCCGGTCTCGTTATCCACGACGAGGATTTTCCGGTGGTTGCGGGCGTTCATGTCCCGGAACGGCTGGAACATGGTGACGGGATGGAAGGGCAGTACCCGGACTCCAGAGGTGGAGAGCCCGTCGAGCAGTTCCGCGGCTTCATCGGAGCCCCAGTCGTCGTAGATGACGAATACCCGGATTCCCCGGAGAGCCGCGTCCCTGAGGGCATCGGCAAACTCGAGGCCGATCCGGTCGTTCCGGTGGATGTAAGTTTCATAGTAGACCGTTTTTTTTGCCTGCCGGATGGCGGTGATCATCTCCGGAATGGCGGCTGTGCCGTCCACGAGCATCGTGACGCGGTTGCCGCCAGCGATCCGGTACTCGGACAGGGACTGGAGATAGAGCAGCCCTTCGGGCGAGAGTCCCCGTGCCCAGCGCCGGAGTTCGCCCCGGAGCCGCTGGGCTACCGCTTCCCGCCGGGTTTTGGGCCGTTGTGACACAGAGGCAGATTACCCTGTCCTGAGGGGTTGTCTACCGGTTTCGCGTTCGTCAGGATCGGGCTCTGATGAGAAAGTCCCTGATCCTCATGGCCGTTCTTGCCACCGGGCTTCCGGCGCAACATCTCGCCGCCCAGGAAGTCCCGCCGGTAGCGGAACCCGCCCCCCAGAACGGGGAGCAGGCGCTGTTCCGCGAAGCGGACGAGGCGATCCGGCGGGGTGACCAGGAATGGGCTCTGGACCACCTGCAGAAGTTCCTCCAGGAGTATTCCGATTCGCCGCTCGTGCCGCGGGCGCAGTTCGAACGTGGCGTGATTCTTGAGCAGCAGGAGCGGACCGAACTGGCGACGCAGGCCTTCGAGGCGTCGATCCAGAAGTCCGCGACGATCGAGGATTCCATTCCCGCCCGGCTCCGGCTTGCGGCCATTTACGCGTTGGCCGACCGTTTCGAAGACACGCTCCGGGTGCTCGGACCGGTGAGCTCGAATGCGCTGCCTGCGCCGCAGGCGGCCGAGATCCGCCGGCTCAATATTCTCGCCTTCCGGGGGCTGGGGCGCGATGCCGAGGCTCATGCCGAGCGGCTCGGGCTTTGGCAGGTATTGAGGCCCGGCGGAGAGCGCACGCAGCTTGAATTGGGGCTTATCGATGAGGCTCGCGAGGTTGAAAGCGAAGAGCGGGTGGAGCAGGAACTCCGTTCCTCCCAGCTCCCGCCGTTCTACGAGTCGGCATTGCTCGAAAGGCTCCTCGAACTGAAGCTCCAGGCGAAGAACCTCCAGGGAAGCCTCGATGTGATCGAGCGGTATTTCACTCGTTTCCCCGGCGACCCGCGCACCCGGCTCATGGAGACGCGGCGGCGGGATCTCATGCAGGCGAGCCAGATCGACCCGAAGGCGATCGGCGTGCTGCTTCCCCTGTCAGCAAAAGGCGCCCTCGGCATGTTTGCCGCACGGGCGCGCAAGGCGATCGAGGTTGCGGTGAAGCATACCTCCGCGCAGGGCGGAGGCGTCGATACGGTGAGAGTGATCGTGAAGGACACAGCGGGGAGCCCGCAGGAAGCCGTGAAGGCCCTGAACGACCTGGCCTCAGCGGAGAAAGTCGTGGCCGTGATCGGGCCCATTGGCATCTCCGAAGTGAAGGCCGCTGCCCAGCGGGCATCGGAACTGGGCCTGCCGATGCTGGCACTCTCTCCACTGGACGATCTTCCGGGCAAGGGATCGGTCGTCTTTCGGATGCTGCCCACGGCGAACGAGCAGATCTCCGCTCTCGTCGAATATGCCCGCACGGACATGGGGCTGAAGAACTTTGCTGTCCTTTACCCGGACAGTCCGCTCGGGGAAGCGCTCTTCGGCCACTATGTCGCCGAGGTTGAACGGCTCGGCGGCCGCCTGGTGGGGGCGGAGCGCTACGACAGCAAGCTTGCCGACTTCAAGTTGCCGCTTCACAGGCTTACCGGGCTCTACTGGCCCGACGCTCGGCGCTACGAATCCCAGCGGAACAGGACCCTGAAAGGCTGGTCTTCATACAGCCCCAAACGGGTTGAAGACATCGAACGGGCCTGGATCGCGGCTACCGAGAATAATGAGGGCCTGAAGCCGAGAGAGCGCTCGGCAAATCCGCCGGTGGTCGATTTCGATGCCCTGTTTATTGCCGGAACGGCTCCGAAGGTGGGGCTCCTGCTGCCGCAGATCACGTTCCGGGAAGTGAAGGGCGGCCAGATCCTCGGCTTTTCGGAATGGAACGACCCCGAGCTGTTCAACCGCGCCGGGGGACAGGCCGAGGGGTCGATCATCGTTGACGGGTTCAGCCCCCAGCTTGACGATCCGCGGGCCAAGGCATTTGTCGCTGATTTTCTGCCGCCGCCGAAAAAGCCTGAAGAGGTCCAGACCGGCCCCGGTGCGCCGCCGCCCGAAAAACCCCCTGCCATGTTCGAGGCCCGGGCCTACGACGCGGTGGGTCTCATTGCCGATGCCGCACGGCGTCTTGGAATTGCTTCCCGCACGGGGCTGGCCTTGCGTCTGTCGTCTTCCACTGGGTACGCTGGTCTGGGCGGCCGGATCCGGTTCCACCGGGACGGACGCCCTGAACTCCCGCTGGTAATGCTTGAGGCAAAGGGCAGGGAGTTCATCCCTCTCGACCGATAGCCGGAAGGCCGCCCTTGCAGCCCCCGGCGGGCCGTGAGAGGCCGCCCGCCGAGGAGCTTTTCCACGAAAGCACCCATGCACAAGGAAACAATCACCACGGTCGCACTCCCGGTGCGGGATACGGTCGTTTTCCCTGGTTCAACCGTCTCGCTGTTTGTCTCGGCAGGCTGGGCTGTCGACCTTGCCGAACAGGCAATGGAGACGAAGAGGGAAATCTTTACCGTCTGCCAGAAGAACCCGGACCGGGACCCGCCGCTCCGCGAAGACGTTTACGATACGGGCACGCTGGTCGAGGTGATCCGGCTGATTCCGCTCGCCGATTCCCGCGTGAAACTGCTCGTACGTGGCCACCGGCGCGCGCGGATCGACAAGTGGTCGCAGGAAGGACCTGCCGCCCGCGTACGGGTCCATATTCTTGACGAACCGGAGCTCACACAATCGGCCCGGCTTCGCGCGGATGCGCTTGCGCTCGCCATCCGCGAGGCGCTCGAGAAGATCGCCCAGCTCGGCCGGCAGGTGAGCCCCGAGCTTGTCACCGCCGTGGAGCAGATCGATTCGGCGGGTGCCATGGCCGATGCGATTGCATCGAATCTCTACCTTCCGGTGCCGGAATCGCAGAAGATTCTCGACGCTGCGGACCCCATTGTGCGGCTCGAGTCGCTGCTCTCGATTCTGGAACACGAGGCGCAGGTCCTCACGATCCGGGCCGAGATCCAGAACCGGGCCCGTGAGGAGTTCGGCCGCTCGCAGCGGGAGTTCCACCTGCGCGAGCAGCTCCGGGCGATCCGCAGCGAACTCGGCGAACAGGATTACCGCTCGCCGGACGTCGTCGAATACGAAAAGAAGACTACCGATGCCCAGCTTCCCGACTACGCCCTGGCAGAGGCGAAAAAGCAGCTGAAGCGGCTCGACCAGATGCACGCCGACTCCGCCGAATCGGCGATCATCAAGAACTATCTGGATACGCTCTGCGAACTGCCGTGGAACCGTTCCACCGATGTCGAAATTGATATCGCCCGGGCGCGCGAGGTGCTGGACGAGGATCACTACGACCTCGACAAGATCAAGAAACGGATCATCGAGCATCTGGCCGTGATGAAGATCAAGAAGAACCTGAAGGGCCAGATCCTCTGCTTCGTGGGGCCGCCGGGCGTCGGCAAGACCTCGCTCGGACGGTCCATCGCCCGCGCGATGGGCCGCAAGTTCCACCGGATCAGCGTGGGCGGCGTCCGCGACGAGGCCGAGATCCGCGGCCACCGGCGCACCTACGTGGGTGCCATGCCGGGCCGCATCCTGCAGGGGCTCAAGACCGCCGGGGTGAACAACCCGGTGTTCATGCTGGACGAGATCGACAAGGTGGGGAATGATTTCCGCGGCGATCCTTCTTCGGCGCTGCTGGAAGTGCTGGACCCAGAACAGAACGGCTCGTTCACGGACCACTTCCTGGGTCTTCCGTTCGATCTGACCAAGGTGTTCTTCATTGCGACGGCCAACGACACGAGCACGATCCCTGCGCCGCTTCTGGACCGCATGGAAGTCGTGGAACTCCAGGGATACTCCGAAGAAGAAAAGATCCATATAGCCCGGCAGTACCTGATCCCGAAGCAGATCGAGGCGACGGGGCTGCCGCCGGATTCGCTCCGGATCGGCGACGACGCCCTCCGGCTCCTCATCAACTCCTATACGCGGGAGTCGGGGCTGCGGAATCTGGACCGCGAAATTGGCGCCGTCTGCCGGAAGATTGCCCTGCCGATTGCCGAGGGGAAGGAACCGTCCTTCACCGTTACGCGGGCGCGGATCGAGAAAATGCTCGGCCCCGCGCGTTACGAGACATACCAGGAAGCACCCGAGGACGAAGTCGGCGTTTCCACCGGACTTGCATGGACGCCCCATGGCGGCGAACCGCTTTATATCGAGGTTCAGACCCACGCGGGCAAGCGCGGGCTCATTCTGTCGGGCCACCTCGGTGACGTGATGAAAGAGAGCGCTAACACAGCGCTTTCCTATGTCCGGACCCGGAGCGATCTCGGCGTGCCGCAGGGGTTCCTCGAGACGAACGAAATCCATGTGCATGTGCCCGAGGGCGCGATACCGAAGGACGGGCCGTCGGCGGGCGTCGCCATTGCCACGGCACTGCTCTCGGTTCTCACGGGCCGCAAGGTTCGCAAGAATGCCGCCATGACGGGCGAGATTACGCTCCGGGGCAAGGTGCTGCCGATCGGCGGGCTCAAGGAAAAGCTTCTTGCCGCCCGCCGGGTCGGCGCACAGACCGTCCTGATCCCCCACCAGAATCAGAAAGACCTGGTTGACATTCCTCCCAGCCTGCTGAAATCGTTTAGAATCGTCCCAGTCAGAACCATGGACGATGTGATCCCGGTCACACTGCTGGAAGAGGCGCGTACGAGCGGCTATGAACCGCCGCCCGCACGTCCGCTCCGGCGGCCGCCGGTGCCCAAGACCCGTCCGGCAAGCCGGGCTCCGGTCCGGCGCGTGCGGGATCGCAACTGAGTTTCATGGCATGGCGCGCCAGCCGGTACGGCGGCACGCACGGGGATACGGCCGGACCGGCTTTGGAGAAGCGGATCCGGCGGACGGCGAATGGCTAAGCAGCATATCCTCATCGTCGACGACGACCAGAAGAGCCTGAGGGTCCTCGAGATCTCCCTCAAGAAGGCGGGCTTCTCGGTCACGATCGCCTCCAACGGTATCGACGCGCTGGAGAAGGTCGCCGTCTCGGTGCCTGAGCTGATTATCTCGGACGTGAAGATGCCGAAGATGAACGGCTACCAGTTCTGCCAGAGGATCAAGGACGATCCCAAGCTCGCCATGATCCCGTTCATATTCCTTACCTCACAACGGTCCGTGGAGGACAAGGTGAGGGGGCTCGAGCTCGGTGTCGACGATTACCTGACGAAACCGATCTATATCCGCGAACTCATCGCCCGCGTAAGACTGCTGCTCCAGAAGAAGGAAAAGGAATCGCTGGAGCGCGTCGACCAGCAGAACATGTTCCAGGGATCGCTCTCCGACCTCGGCGTCGTGGACCTACTCCAGACCATCGAGATCGGCCGCAAGACGGGTCTGATTCTGCTCAACTCCGGCTCGAAGGACGGCATCATGTACGTCCTGAACGGACGGATCATCGACGCCGTGTGCGGGCATCTCACCGGTGCCCGCGCCGTGTACCGCCTGCTCACCTGGAACGAGGGCAGCTTCAAGATCGACTTCAAGCCCGTTGAGCGCAGTGAGACCATCGAGCTCTCCACGCAGGGGCTCATCATGGAGGGCATGCGCCGCCTCGACGAGTTCGAGCGGCTCGCCGAGCAGCTTCCGCCGCTCGACACCGTGCTGGTCATCGATCCGCAGGAACTGCTGGACCAGTATCCCGAGGGCTTTCCGAGCAGGGCCGGCGACATTATCCAGCTGTTCAACGGCAAGAACTCGATTCTGGACGTCGCTGACCAGTGCGGCCTCGACGACCTGCCCGCCCTCAACATTATCTCCAAGTTCTACTTTCAGGGGCTTCTCAAGGAGCTTCAGGCGGAGAAGGGCAATCTCGTCACCCATCCGAACGGCACGATCACTGTCGCGGGGCCGAATCCACAAGCCACGATGGCAAAGGTAATCCCCGATGATCCGCCGCCGGGCAAGCCCGGCATCGAATCGTCGGGCGAAGGTATCGAAATCGAGATCGACGGACCCGAGCTCGTTCGTCAGCCGCCGGATACGACGACCCCGGGCTTCCGTCCGGTGCCCAAGCAGGCGGAGTCGCCCCTGTCGGAAAGCCGGATGCGGGAGATGTTCGACGAGGTGTCGGCTGCAGAAGGCGGGGCGGACGAAGGTGATTTCGAATTCGCCTCGCCGGAGAGTTCTCAGCCGGCCCGGGCGCGCCACCTTCGTGCCGTACCTTCCCCAGCAGCTTCGGCCGCTGCAGCGTCCCCGGCCCCGGAACCGTCGACGCCCCCCAAACCGGCGAAATCGGCTCCGCCCAAGCCGGAATCCAAACCGGAGCCAAAGCCCGAGCCCAAGGCAGAGCCGAAGCCTCCGCCACTTCCCAAAGCTGCTTCAAAGCCTGCACCGCCTCCTCCGGCACCCCCGGCGAAGACGGCGCCCGCTCCCGAACCGCCGCCTACGGTCCAGCAGCCACTCACACCGCCTCTACCACCCCTCCAGGCTGCACCCGCCGCGAAGCCGAAACCCAGGCTCGACGAGGTGGCTCCCGAGGAATACGAGGACAAGGAGGACGAGGTCACGGTGCCGGGTGTGGCCGCTTCCAGCCATCAGTCCATCGTTATCGCCGTGGCCGTGAGCGTCGTTGTCACGCTGCTCGTTGTTGCTGGAGCGGGGACATTCATTTTCACGAGCTACCTGAAGCCCATGTTTGACCGGCTTTCAGGTGCAGCCGCGCGGCTCCCGATTGCCCAGCAGGGTGCGCCGGAGCCGGAAGCACTGGACCGTTTGCTCGCTGCCTACGCACCGCAGGAACTTCGCACGGCCATCCAGCAGATCGACCGTTCGGGTTCGGGCGCAACTCCCGGGCTGGCCCTGCGTCACGCCCTCGCCGTGGCCCGGCAGGGATTCCTGCTTGAGGATTCGCGTCTTGTGACGCAGGGGACCCTGGAGTTCGACCGGCTCGGAGCCGACGTGCGTGACACACCGGATGCCCGGCTCGTACAGGCGGAACTCGAAATTTACCGGGAGCGCTTTGAACTGGCCCGCCAGCTTGCCTCAGCGCTTGAGACCTCTTCCGCCCTTTCGCCCGGGGATCAGCAGCTTGCCACCATTATCCGGGCGTTCGCCCAGGGACGCAGCGGCCAGCTCGATGCGGCTTCGGGCGTTCTGTCGGCGGCGGCTTCCACGGCACCAGACGAGATTATCGCCCCCTATGCACTTGGCTGGCTCTATCTTGCGGCGGGCGATTCTGCGAAGGCGGAGCTGTGGGCCTCACGCATTGCCCAGGCGAATCCCGCCCACGGACCGGCTCTCCTCATCGTGGCACGAAGCCAGAGGCGGGCGGGCAGCAATGGACGGACGCTTGAATCCCTGTCGCTGGCCGAACGGGCCGACCCATCGGATCCGCGCCCGGCGATTGAGCGCGTGGACCTGCGCGTGAAGGTCACCCGGGAGTTCGACCTCGCCTTCACCGAGCTGGATGCGCTGTTGGACCGCGAACAGATCCGGACGAACCCGGTGTTCGAAGCCTGGCTGCTGGCCTTGAAGTCGATGATTCTGATCGAGCGCGGGGATCTCACGGGTGCCCGCGTCGCCTACGAGCAGGCGAAATCCCGCGACCGGACCCGCCGCGAGCTGGAAGAAATTGCCCGGCGGCTGGCTTCACCTGCCGCTGCGGCTCCCGTCCCGGTAGCGGTTGCTGCGGTCCCGGATGCCGCTGAAAAGGTGGACTACGCAAAGGACGGGCGCACCGCGCTCCGCAAGGGCCAGTATGCGAAGGCCCTGCGCCTGCTCACGAAAGCCTGCGAAATAGAAGAGAACGATGCGAAACTCTGGTTCGATCTCGGCATGGCGGCCATGCAGAGCGACCAGACGGCGAAGGCGATTTCCGCGTTCGCCAGTTCGGCGCTGCTCGATTCCAACAACGCCGAGACGCATTACTATCTCGGGCAGCTCTACTCCTCCGAGCGCCGGAACAACATGGCGATCAACTCCTACGAGCGGTTCCTCAAGCTCGCGCCGAATCACCCAAACGCCCCGATCGCCCGGGCGATTCTCCAGAAGCTGAAGAAATAGAGATACTAGAATCTGTCCTTCGCCTTGCGGACGATGGCAAAACGGTTGACGGAACTGTCCTCGGCAGCCGGATCGGAGCGGCGGCAGTAATCCGCGATTTCGGGCGAATCCCACCGGAGAAACACGTTGGTCCGTTTTTCCTCTCCGATGGTCGAGGGGACCGTGGGGTGCCCTGCCTCCCGGGCCGCGGCGACAGCCTGGATCCGTTCACGCAGGGCTGGGTTTCCGGGTTCCACGGTTCCGGCAAACTGGAGGTTGCTCTGGGTATATTCGTGGGCGCACCAGACTCGGGTGCTCTCCGGCAGGGCACGGAGCCGCGATAACGAATCGAACATTTGGCGGGCGGTGCCCTCGAACAGGCGGCCGCAACCGCCCGCGAACAGGGTGTCGCCGCAGAAAAGATCTTCGCCGAACAGATACGCGATATGGCCCGACGTGTGGCCGGGGACGAACATCACGGTCCCGGTCTCCCGGCCGAGCGATACCCGGGCCCCGTCTTCGAGCGGACCGGTCATTCCGGGAATTCGCTGCCGGTCCGAAGCATGGCCCGTGACGCGAAGCTCCGGGAACATCTGCAACAGAGCGCGGTTCGCGCCCACATGGTCCGGGTGATGATGCGTATTGAAGATTGCCGTGAGGCGCCAGCCCCGTTCTTTCAGGACTTCGGGGATCTTCCCCGGCTCGGGTGCGTCAATCACGGCCGCTTCACCCGTGGCCGGGTCGGCGATCAGGTAGGCATAATTATCCTGCCACTGGGGGAGCTGGACGATATCGAGCGACATGCCTCCATCTTATCATTACCCGGCGTCTCGGAAAGTGGCGGATGATCCGTTAGGCTCACCCCGCGATGAATGAAAAAACCCATCCACCATCCCATAGCTGGCTCGAACTGCCGGGCCTCAAGCTCCACTGCCTCTCATGGCCCGCGCCGCCGGCCCCTGCACCCGCCATCCTGTTCTGCCACGGCTGGCTCGACCTCGGAGCTGCCTGGGCGCGGGTTATTCCCCATTTCTCGGACCGTTACCGGTGCTTCTCGTTTGATTTCCGGGGCATGGGCCGCTCGTCCTGGCTCCGGGGCGGTGATTATCACTTTCCCGATTACGTGCAGGATATCGCCGAAGTCGTGGACCGGCTCCTCCCCGGCGGCGAGAAGTTCGTCCTTGTGGGCCACTCCATGGGCGGCATGGTCAGCTCGCTATACGCGGGCGCATTCCCCGAGCGGATCGTGAAATATGTGAATATCGAAGGGCTCGGCCCGCCGCCTATCGGGCCGCAGGTGGCCCCGGACCGCTACCGCCAGTGGATCGGCGAGTACCGCAAGTTCCGGGACAAGAAACCCAAACCCTACGACGGCTTCGGCGACATCGCTGAACGCCTCGTGAAGATGTACCCGAAGCTGGACCGGCAGTTCGCCGCATTTCTCTCGAAAGAGATCGGCGAGCAGGGCCCCGATGGCAAGGTCCGTTTCGCGCACGATCCGGTGCATAAGGTGATGAATCCCAACCCGTTCAACCTCGAGCAGGCGAAGACTTTCTGGTCGCGGGTCACATGTCCGGTCATGTGCGTGCGCGGCGGGGAAAGCGAGTTCAACCGGCAGGTGTTCGAGGACCGGGTTATCTGTTTCCCCGATAGCCGGTACGTGGTGGTGCCCGGAGCGGGCCACATGGTTCATTACGACCAGCCGGTAGCGCTGGCAAAAACGATTCGCGATTTTATCGAGAGCTGAGCGGCGGATTCAGGCGGAGGCCGCCTTGAGGCGGTTCCGTTCTTCCCAGACCTTCTTTGCGCCGCCCTGCATCTGGATCGACAGGGCTTCCTTCAGGAAGGGGTCGTCCGCCGGAAGTACCTTCTTCTCGAAAATGAGGCGCGCAGTTTCCTTCACCATGTAGGTGAAGAAATCGAACTGGGGGTCGAGCTGGCGCGCCATGCCGGAGAAGGTCGCATCCGTGACTGCGATCAGGGTGAGTTCCCGGTCGAACGTGACCCCCTGGTCACGGAGCAGGGCCATGATGTCCTGCCACACGCCGGAAAGATCCAGCTTCGTCACGTCCATTTGAAGCACCCGCTGGGTCAGCTCATGGGTTTTGTCGGAGATGATCTTGAGGCGGGCCGGCTCGATATCGCCCGTTCCTTCGAGATAGGCCCGCGTGAGCAGGTGGCCGTCGTAGGTCCCGAACGAGAGGATCAGCCTGAGGTAACGCTGGGCATAGTGCCTGGGCACCCGGTAGACGAGCCCGGTATCCAGAATGACGATCCGCCGGTCGTTATCGATCAGCAGATTGCCGGGGTGCAGGTCCGAGTGGAGTGTCTGCCGCTCCACACACATGAGCAGGTAGAGTGAATAGAGCCGCATGGCGAGCTCGGTGTCCGGGCTCTTCCGCCACTTGATGTAGTCCGGCACCTTGCGGCCTTCGACGAACTCCATGGTGATGACCCGCGGGCCGGATAATTCCTCATAAACGAGCGGCAGCCGCACCCACGGAATGTCCCTGAAGGTGGCGGCGAAGAACCGGTTGTTGTCCCGTTCGCCCCTGAAGTCGAGCTGGCTGTGGAGGGCCGTGCCGAATTCCTCTACCTGTTCGGGCAGGCGGAGGTTTTTCACGCCGGGAATGAAAGAGGTAAGCTTCGCAAAGAAATTCAGTACCAGGATGTCGTTCTCGAATTTATCTTTCATGCCGGGCCGCTGGACCTTGACGGCGAGGGCAGTGCCGTCGCCGAGCCAGGCCCGGTGAACCTGAGCCACACTGGCAGCGGCCAGGGGTGTTTCCTCGAACCGGGCGAAGATCTCCGTCAGGGGCTTTCCAAGATCCTCTTCGATGGTGTGGCGGATCCGACCGAACGGCACTGGCGGCACCTGGTCCTGGAGCATCTCCAGTTCTTGGATGACGACCGGATCCAGAATGTCCGGGCGGCTCGATAGAATCTGCCCGATCTTCGTGAAGGTGGGTCCCGTATTAGTGCAGAAACGGGCGATAGCCTGCCCCTGAGCCCGGAGCCGCTCGGTCCGCCGCCGGCCGGCCGGCATGAACAGCGTCCAGAACCACGCCCAGCCGTACCGGACGCACTCGATGGCAAGGACGGACATGAGAAAGATGGCGGTGAAGACAGCTCGCATAGACGATGGGTGGGGCCGGAAGGGGTCTCCGGATCCGGCCCGGTAACTAGCTGTGCAGGGCTGGAAGTGGCAAACCGGTCCTGTTGTTACACGGGTACTATTCGCATATGCCCCAGAAGACAGGCGGTTTCCTAGATTTTTTCCATCAGGACCAGCGCTCCAATCAGGATAAACAGGCCGCCGGCGATCTTCTTGAGGACTGCTTCAGGGACGAGGCGGGTGAGGCCCGCGCCGAACAGAACCCCTATCAGTGTCACCAGAACCAGTGCGGCACTCGCCCCAAGAAACACAGGCAGGGGCTTCCTGCTCTGGGAAACTGCTGTGATTGCAGCGAGTTGTGTCTTGTCTCCCAGCTCGGCGATGAAGATCGTGGTAAACGTGCCCATGAAGATTTTCCAGTCCATTTCAAGCTCCTGATTTGGCCTCTGGGCGGCCTGTCCCAGCCTACCCTGCCGGGATCTGTCCGTCAGGCTCCAGACCAAGCGGGGACTGTGGAAAAACCTGAAGAATTCCAGAGGCCTGTAAACTTTTGCCAAGAGCCCGTGATCCGTCTCGCGCGCCTTCGGAACGGGTGGCATACTTTAAAACCGAAGTCTTATGGACGAGAGCTGCCGTTTTGGCGCTACGGGCGCGTTGTACCGGTGGCGGTTTTCCGCCATCCGGTTTTTTGCCGTCTGCTGGGTCCTGGTGATTGCTGCCTGCGGCGGCGATTTTCCGTCCGAACCGCCGGAAGAGCCGGTCGTTCCTGCGGGTGCCTTTCTCCTGAAACCCTACACCGGCACGACGCCGCCAGCCTGCGATGACACAGCTCCTCCAGCTTTTGGTCCGCTCGTAGCGGGAGACACGTTTAACGTGCTCGTCGTGGCTCTAGGAGAGGGCGGGACCGGATTTTCGTCCGTGTTCGACGGCCTCGTCGAGCTCACTACAACCGACCCGAACGACGACCTCATCCCCGCGCAACTTGCTTCCGCCGGATGCACCACGTTCGACGGTCTTGTTGCCGTGACGGCCGGGACCGGCTGGACAGTTTCCGCCGACACGGCGCTGGTCAGGGGTGTCCGAACCTCCAGCGCGGCATTCGACGTGCTGCCGGGCAGCGCCGACCGTCTGGCGGTCCGCGTGATCGGCCGGTGGAACGGCTCGACTCCGCCCAACCCCGCGGCTGCCGAACAACAGGTGCTTCCCTCGGCTTCCGGTCCCCGGGTGGTCGGTACGCCCTACGGCATCACTGCCGGCCAGCAGTTCGACGTGGAGGTGATTGTCACGGATCATCTCGGTAACGCGGTTCCCGGAAGTCCTTCGGTGACGGTTACGGCGCCTTTCGACCAGGCGAATGTACCCGCCCAGAACGGCGGTACGGGTATCTACACTTTCACGATTTTCCGGGCCGCTGCCACGCAGCGCATTTCGGCGACGGATGACGGGCTCGTGCTTGGCACGGGGAGCACGACCTTCTTCCCCGTGGGGCCCGACACGAGCGTGGCACCCCAGCTGACGATCGTGCTGCCGGGACAGACCTACCGGCCGTCTTCGGGCGGGGGCGATGCAGACCCGACGCCGCTGCCTGCGCCACCCAAGGAAGGCCAGAGCTTCATCGTGCAGGTGCTTGCCGTTGACCCTTACGGCAACACGGTCACGAGCGCCACGGACTCCGTTCTGATGCGTAACGATTCCGCACCCGGCGTCCGTATCCCGGTGCCCCGCCGCAGCCTGGTATCGGGTGTCGCGAGCTTCAGCCTTTTCGCTCAGTCGGCCGGAGCGGGACAGCAGATGCAGGCGGACGGGACGTCCTTAGGCACGGGCACGTCGGAGAGTTTCGATATCGATCCGCCGGACCCTATAGTCGTGCCGGTTACGGTGGCTGGAACGACGCCGGGTCAGGGCGTTCAGGGCGGTTCGCTCGCGCTCCGGCTCGATTCCGATTCTCCGGTGCCGCCGTCGCAGATGGGGGGCCGTGAATTCGACACGAACGACTACCAATCCGTGCTTTCCTCCGGTGACGGCCTGACGACCTCGACCAGCGTACCCGATGTCGCACAGCGTACGCCCCGGACCGGAACCACGCTGGTCTCGGCGGCGTCCCCGGTCCCGCGCAGTGGTCTTGCGTGTGCTTACGACGAAGCCCGGTTCGAGATGGTGTTCTTCGGCGGCGGCGCCGGCGCAGTCCCGTTCGACGATACCTGGGAGTGGGATGGCGGCAGTCTGGATCCGATGTCGCCCGTGGTGACCGGCGAGCAGCGCCCTGCCGCCCGGTCGGCACATGGCATGGTCTACTGGCCGGGGCTCGGTGTAGCGGTTTTCGGCGGACTCTCAGTCCGGGGCCGCATGAACGACCTGTGGATCTGGGACGGGTCCGGCTGGTACGAACTGCCGCCGGGAACCCCGCCGTCGGCCCGCGTCGGCGCCGCGGTTTCTTTCGATACGCTTCAGGGCGTTCTCGTGGCTTTTGGCGGCGAGACGGATTCAGGACTCTCCGGCGAACTGTGGGTTCATGACGGCAGCGGATGGACTCAGGAAACCGCCGGTGGCGACGTCCCGGCCGCGCGGACTGGCTCGCGGCTTGTCTACGATTCGGCCCGCGGCGTTCATCTGCTCGTCGGCGGACGGCGTCAGACCGGTCTCGCCGAGGATCACTACGAGCTTTCTTACAGCGGGATCTGGCCTTCAGGTTCCTGGAACTGGACGCGCCGCGACAGCGTGGACGTCGGCAATGTACCGCCCGGCCGCACGTCGCATGTGGCCGGGTACGACAGCAACCGGGGCGTAGTGATCGTGTTTGGCGGTTTCCTGGAGACGACCGGTGCTCCGGGTGCGGGGCGCATCTGGGAGTTTGACGAGAACGGCATCGACGGACCGGTCTGGGATACTCCGTTCGGCGGAACACTGAACCCTCTGGCCGGGGCGGCCGCCTGTTACGATACGGACCGTCAGGTGTTTGTGATCGCAGGCGGGGCGGTACCCAATGCGTCGGTCAACCCGGATATCTACCGGTGGGACGGCGTTTCGCAAACCGTTTCCTACGACCTGACGCGAGGGGCGGGCGGTCCGCCCGCCCGTTCCGGCGCCGCAGCAGCGTACCTCGATACCGATTCGAACGGCGAATTGCTGCGTCAGATGGTGCTGTTCGGTGGGCGTGCCGCGAGCGGCAGCCTCCTGAACGACCTCTGGCTGTACGATGCAATCGCGGGGATCTGGACCGAGCAGCGGTTCGGTACGAATCCCGCCAGCCCGTCGCTGCCGCCGCCGATGGAGAACGCGGAGTTAGTTGAAGACAAGGGCCGCGGTGTGCTCGTCCTCTATGGGGGTACGGCCTCGGGTGGTGCCTCGTCGGACATCTGGGATCTGCGCCGGGAGTGGCGCGCGCTTACCGGAAGCTCGTTCGAGATCTCCGGACAGTATTTCCGCGTGTCGGGCGCTGATGGCAACCTGCTGAATGAACTTCGCCCCAACGATATCGTGGATGTCGCCGGCACGCGAGGTGCCGTCGCTAGCGTAACCTCGGACAACGAAGCGGTACTGACCTCCATGCCCGGAGATACAGGCGTGCAGCCGGGTGCCGACCGGCTCGCCTGGGAATGGTTTGCGTGGACTCCCTCGGGTTCCTCGGTTCTGGGGCCGCCTTCCGCCCGTACGAATGCGGCCATGGCCTATGACGAAACCAACGGCTTGGTAGTGATCTTCGGCGGCCAGATTGCCTCCAGCCTTTCGAGCGAGACCTGGATGTGGGACGGCACCGACTGGTTCCGTACCCAAGTTTCCGGTTTCCCGAAGCCGTCAGCCCGCTCCGGTGGGGCCATGGCCTACGACCCGGTTACAGGGCAGGTGATCCTTTTCGGCGGACAGGGACCCGGCGGCGGCCTGAACGACACCTGGGGCTTTGATGGCGAATACTGGACGAAGCTCGATCTGACCGGCTCGGCCCCGCCTCCCATGCGTGACGGTGTGCTGACGCAGGTCGCTCCGTACGGCCTCGTCCTCACCGGAGGGCGTACGTCCGTGGGAGTCCCGGTTCCTGGCTCGTGGTTCTGGGATGGGGCCGAGTGGTACCGGCTGGATGTGCTCGGCGCGTCTGTGCCGCCGGGTATCCCGGGCTCCGCCTACGATCCCCAGGCCGGCGTGCTGGTATCATTTGGCGGACAGGGTATCGCCGCCTCCGAACTCCGCCTCACCTCGATACTGCAGGCACCCCAGAAACCATGGGAAGCTTCTCTGGACCAGTTGAGCCAGAACCGGTACCCGGTCGAGATTTATGATCTGGCGGTTACGCTGCCCCCCACGGCCACCATCGTCGATGTGACGGTGACAGTCGTCGGCGGCGGTCTTGGCGACGGCGGCAGCGGGACCGATGTCTTCATCCAGGATGCTCTCGGTGTATGGGACTACGTGGGTGGACATGGAGAAGCCCCCCGGTTTTGTCCGGCGGATCCGTCCGACCCGGCCCAGTGCGAACTGGACCGTACGGTGACGGGCTCCTTTGGCTCGGGAGCCTATGTGGTAAACGGCCACATCCGAATCGCCGTGTCGGGAGCCACGCCTTCTTCGCCCTCGGTCCGGGCGCTTCAGTCGACCGATTTTGTCGAAGTCCGGGTGAGCTACCTCCCCTGAGGTAATTCCCAAAACACCTTGAATATTCGCGACTTCGGCGTATGATTGACGATCATGGCCGGTGTGAGGGCTCCGCGACCGTCCGTTTGACCGGCGACGCGGTATGACAGGCTGTATGAACAGGATTTCCGGCCCGCCCGGAAATCCCGCAGCCGGAACCATTCAGCCCTCCGATGCCCGAGAGTGCCGCACCTGTTTTTTCCGAGAACGCTGATGCCGGATCTGTCCGGCGCATCGACCGCTATGAGATCCGCCTGCCCGAACTGGGCAAAGGCGGCATGGGGATCGTCTACCGGGGCTACGACCCCCGGATTGGCCGCTCCATTGCTATCAAGACCATTCCGTCGACCGTCACGCCGGATCATGAGCATTTTGAGGAGTTCCGCCGGCGCCTGTTTCGCGAGGCGCAAGCCGCCGGAACGCTGAATCATCAGAACATCGTAACCGTCTACGACGTGGGCGAGGCCGACGGCCAGCTCTTTATCGTCATGGAACTGGTCGATGGCCGTTCGCTGGACAAGGTGATCCGAGGCGGCGAGCCGCCGGCCGTTTCCGAGGTATTCTCCGTCGTAGAGCAGGTCGGCGCTGCACTCGACTATGCGCACACGAAGGGGATCATCCACCGGGATATCAAGCCCGCAAACCTCATCGTGGGCGGCGACCGCATTGTGAAGGTGGCCGATTTCGGCATCGCCAAGCTGTCCAGCAGCACCATCACGCAGGAGGGCGGGCGTCTCGGGTCGCCGTCCTATATGTCGCCGGAGCAGGTGGACGGACGCGCCATCGACGGCCGGAGCGACCTGTGGAGCCTTGGTGTCGTTCTTTATCAGCTCCTCACCGGCGAGAAGCCCTTCAAGGGATCGACGGTCGCCGCAATCACACACCAGATCGTGAACGGGACGTTCATTCCCCCGTCGGAACTGAACTCCCGGCTTCCGCGCCGCCTGGACCGGATCATCGAGAAGGCACTCCAGAAGGAACCCGAGCGGCGCTTTCAGACGGCCGCGCAGCTCTCGGCCGAGCTCCGGAAGTTCGATCCGGAGGATCTGCGTCCGGTACGCCTCTTCTACGCGAAGAAGGGGCTTCCGGGCGACAAGCCGGCAAAAGATGCGGCCGAGCCCAGACGTTCCCGGGATGCGACGCCAGTGCCGCCGCCTTCCCAGATCGAGGGCGTGTTCCAGAACCTGACCTACAGCGCCAGGTCTGTGGGGGTTGCAAGGTCCCGAAGCGCCTGGATCCCCTGGGCCTTCGCCGGCGCGGGGAGCCTGATTCTTCTCTTCGCTGCCTGGTGGCTCGGGCGGTAGGGTTGGAGACGCACATGGTCGTTCTCTGCCCTTCCTGCCGGTGCAAACAGAAGATCGACATCGATTCGATTGTGGATGAAGGGCTTGTCCGCTGCTCGGAATGTTTCAACGCTTTTGTAGTGTCGCTGGAGCACCTCAAGGATATCTGGAAGCGCCGCCAGGCGGAGATTGACGAAGAGGCCCGCGTGCGGCAGTTCGAGCGCCAGGCAGTGGGTGCCCACAGGTCCCGCGGCGCTGTGGCCGTTCCCGCCCATGCGATGCCTGATGCCGGCGATAGTACCGGGTTCGACGAGCGCTCCGGCGAGCCTGACATCGGCGCGGCAACGATCCTCGGCCGGCTTGAGAAGCCGGGCGCGGTTCCGGACGAAGTGTCGATGCCGGGTCAGCGGAACTTCGGCACGCTGGCCGTGCTGGACGGTTCGGGGCAGGGCCGGGCGGTGGAGCTTCGCCGCTCTCCGTTCGTGATCGGCCGTGAAGGTTGCGATCTCAATATCAGGGACATCGAGGCGAGCCGCCGCCATCTGGAGCTGTCTGCCGGGGACCCGGTGACAGCGAGGGATCTCGGTTCGACCAACGGCTCCTTCCTGAACGGGAAGCCCTTCACACTGTCGGCACTCCGTCACCAGGACGAACTGCGTATCGGCCAGACCCGGCTCCTCTATTTTACCTCCCGTCCCGTACGGATCGCGCCCGTGCCCGCCGGCGAAGCACCGGCCTCCGACGCCACCTTATCCATGAGCCGGGTGAAGCCGGCGAAGGCTCCGGCTATCCCTGCCGCGCTGCAGGCGGGTCTTGAAGTGATCGAGGGACCGGATACTGGAAAGCGCATCGACATCCGGCGCAGCAGCCTGATGGTGGGACGGGAGTCTCCCGACCTCAGGCTCGGCGACCGGCAGGTATCCCGCAAGCATTTTCTGATCGAACTGATGTCGAGGGACCAGATATTCGTGAAGGACCTCGCCTCGCGCAACGGCACCGCCGTAAACGGCGTGATGGTAAAATATGCGCGCCTCTCGCCCGGCGACCGGATTACCGCCGGAGATACGACACTGGTTTTTCTGCTCGAAGGCCGTCCCGGCTGAAGGAGATAGCAGTCATGAAATCATTCCGCGTCCGCGGTCCCGACCGCCGCCAGCAGAACGCTCCTGTCCCGGCCGACCGCCGGAGGACCCCCCGGCGCTTCGAGGACGAACCGGGCGAGGTCCCTGCCGGAGAAGTGACCGTGCAGCTTGCTTCGGCACTCGACACCCTCGCGGCGACGGTCGAGGAACGGCTCGCCCGTATCGAGGGGCGGTTGTCGATGGTGCCTGCCAGAGACGACGGCGAGGTGACACAGATCCCGACCCGCAATCCACATCTCAGGGATTCAATGACATCGCTCGCCTCGCTTGAGACCGAAGTGACGGAACTCGTCCGCAAGCTTCGGGCGCGCGGTCCCCTGCCGGGTACCGACAGGAAACGTATTCTCGCGCTTGTTCAGCGGATCATGGGCGTGGACCGGGGTATGGCAGATCTCATGGCGCGTCGCCTCGGCCGTCCGTCAGACGCGCCCGAAACGCGCGGTACCCGCTTCCTTCAGAAAATCGAGAAGCTGATCGCCTAGGCGCGTGGGGTGCCATCCGGCTCCCGGCGTCCCGTGATCCACAGCCCGGCAATGGCGATGATCGATGCTGCCGAAAGCGCCAGTCCCAGCTCGATCGAGGCTGGACGGTATCGAAATCCGATTTCATGGGTTCCTGCCGGAACCATGACCGCCATCTGGAAGCCGTTGGCCAGCAGGAGCTCGGCCGGATGCCCGTCCACGGAAGCTTCCCAGCCGGGGAACCAGTTTTCTCCGAGCACGAGAGGGGCTTCTGTGCCGTGGGCAATCCGGACCTTTCGCCGCTCGGGGCTGTAGGAAATCCACTCGATTCTGGCTCCGGAACCGGCGCTTCCGGAGGAGGGCTTTGCCGTAGCTCCGGTGGGCAGCGGTGAGAGGTATTCCCTTTCACGAGGATCCCATCCGCTGTTCCGGGGCGGGAGGCGGTCTACCGTTTCCCAGGCCCGCGGTGCTCGTACCAGCGGAAGCGAATCGTTCCGCAGACAGACTTGCGCGTCCGCCATTTCAGTCCCTTCCGGGCAGTTCCATCGGTCCGGGCTCCCGAACTGGTACCCCTTGCGGACAATTCCGGCAGAGATACCGGTCAGGTCGAGAAAAGCTTCCGGAGTGGTGGCCCGCTGAATGGCGACGTATCCAGCCGGCCAGAAGGAGTTGTAACCGCTGGTGGTCGCGTAGGGCGTCAGAAGAACCAGATTCAGGTTGAGATGATTCCACAGATGAAAAGCCAACGCTGGTGTATCGGGCACCAGCTGCCGTGTCGGCATGGCCCATGAAACGATGCGCGGAGGTGGGCCGTCTTGCGGAACCGGAAGCACCCTTTCGAGTGAACCGAAGACTGCAGGTTCCCGGCCGAACGTCTCCGGGGAAACAGTCCAGTGCCCACGCCAGGCGGTTGCGGCAATCTGGAACAGCAGCACGATTCCAAGCAGCACCGTGCGCCGGAGGGGCGATAGCTTGAGACTCAGGACGGCGGCAACTCCGGCCCAGAGAAGCCCGGTGACAAGGAGCCGGGCTTGCACATGCTGGAAATAGCCGTTGCTGCCGATCGCTCCAGTGAGTTTTAGAATTTCATCCGATAAGGAATCCGACATAGATGCCGTGACGAGCAATATGGTGGCTCCCCAAAGGGATACCCGTACCGGGAGGCTGGCCCGCTGGTTGTCTTCGCCGGATATCCACATTCCAAATGAACGGAAGATTGTCACGGACAGGACGATAATAGCGGGCAGAATCATCCGCTCGGGGTAACGGAAGCCGGACCAGAGGGGCAGGATTTTCCCCAGCAGGGAATAAAGGCCGAAATGTCTGCCCATAGCGAGCATGATGAACAGGCCTGAGAGTCCGTAGAGCCAGAGATCTCGCCGTCTGGCTCTGGCGATGGCGAGTGGGAGCAGGGCGAGGGTAAGAACAGCGGGTGCCGCATCAGGGTAGCAGAAGGGAGTTCCTTCGACGGGACCCGTTCCATGCCCCTCGAAGGCCGGACGATTGGCGGGCGGCGGGTTAAAAAGACCTGGGGCAGCCCAGTCAAGAATTCGCCGCGGATGCCAGGACCACTGGAGCGCTGCTTCGGCAGAAACCCGCTCGGAACGGTTCGAATTCCAAGAGAGCTCGAGACCGGGAACGATGGGCGCCGCCGAGAGTCCGCAGGCGATGACCAGTCCGGTGAGGGTTGCGGTGGCGGCACGCCTGCGGTCGGATGCAACCGTCAGTATCCCGAGAGCCACAAGTCCCAGGATGTAAGCTGTTTGTGCGTCACCGGTGAGGGCGATCAGGCCCAGCCAAAAGGCGAAACTCGCGGCTGCTTTTCTGCCGGGATTCCTATGCAACTCGATCAGGGCCGCACCTGTCCATCCGAGCAGTGCGAAGCCATAGAGAAACTGTATCGCCGAGTGGAGGGAGAAGGCGATCCCCGAATAGGCGACGGCAGCCGAACCAAGGAGCGCAGCAGGGGAGTTGAGTGCGGTCTTCCGGAACAGCCGGTAAAATCCTGCGTGCGCAACGGCATAATGGAGTCCGGCGACGATGCCATAGGCATGGAGAGGGTGGAGCTTCAGGAGAAGAAGCCAGAGGAGCTGCGGCGGATAGATGGCAGAGAGAACCGGATCTCCGGCAAGCGGCATTCCGCCAAACACGCGGTCGTTCCAGAGGGGCCATTCTCCAGCGGCGAGACGAGTGTAGAAATAATGCCGGTAGGGCACATAGTTGACGAGAATATCGCGCAGGTAGAGGAACTCACTGCCCAGATAAATCCGTGCGAACACGAGCAGGTTCAGGCTGGCGATGACAGTCACCGGCAGCCATCTGGGGCAATGCCCGGATGCGGATTCCTCGGGAGGAGTTTCGGTCACCCGCCGAGACTACCGGTGCGGGGCTTCGCGGAGCAAACGGCGGGTTGCGGGAGAAACTATTTCTCGACCCGCTTCAGCAGTTCGCGGGCCCAGGCGCTCATGGGATTCGTCTGAAGGGCGGCCTGGATCCAGATGCGTGCGGTTTCAGGCTCGGAATCGGCAAGGGCGGTTTCCGCCCGCATGCAGTTGGCGGCTTCGTTGCCTGGGTTGTCGCGGAGCACACCGTCCAGCATGTCCCGGATCTGTCGTTTCAGGAACGGAGTGAGGCTCTCCTTCTGTTCCTGATACTGGGTCCAGGCCCAGAAGGCGTAGGAATCCAGCTCGTGCGGATCAAGCTCGAATGCTTTCTGGAACGCTTCACTCGCGGCAAAAAATCTTTTCTGGTCCAGGAGATCCCGCCCCTTGGCGAACCAGCGTTCGACATCGCTGGTCGTGGCGACGGGCTGGGGCGTCAATACCACTTCCTTCGCCTGCTGGATTTCAGCGAGATAGGCAACCCGGCGGGCATCGTCCATCAGGGTATCCCGGGCGAGCTGAACGCGGGCGAAGGCGTCCTCGGCCTCCTGGCGGGCTTCGGGTTCAAGATCCCTGGGCAGGCTGAATGGCGGAAACCGCGAGGCCTCCCGCTGGTAGGCGGCGGCGATTTCGACTTCAGTGGCATTCGTACTGAGGCCGAGCACCTCGAAGAGGTTTCTCTTCATTACCTCGACATACCGGGCGTGAATGTCACTGGCGAGCTTGGACTTCTTCGGACGCTCTCCTTCCTCGGAGAGGTCCCACTGGTCCATGGTCTCGATCTGCTGCTGGAAATCCTTCTGGAGCGTCGCCGTCTGCTCCTTTACCATCTGTTCGATACGGGCCTGTTCGGCGGCTACATGAGCGTCGGATCGGGGCGGTTCGGAAGCGGGTTTGGCCGCGACTGCCGAACGGTCGGGGATATGCACGCGCACGACACCGAGGAGTAGTAGCGCATAGATCGCCTGCAGCGCCGACAGCAGCCGGTCCTTGCGCTTGTCCAGCAGTTCGCCGAGCGTCAGGCGGCCATCCACGGCCTCAAGCGTCATCTTTTCGGCGGGCATGAGGGGCAGGCGGCTGATCAGAGCGTCTGACTTTTCAGCCTTGAGGAGCTGGAGCCCGGTCAGCTTCTTGAGTTCGGGCAGCAGTATGTCGGCCGTGTAGAACCGGCGCACGCCCGTCAGCATGATGTCGTAGATGTCGTATTCGAACACTTCGATATTCGCGAACTCGGACTCGGTCCGGTGGAGCGAGTAGCGGCCGCTGTTCCAGCCGAAGGCGTTCAGGATCTTCTCGCGGATCTGGGATCTGAGGGCTGAATAAAGGTCATCCCGCCGGATGAGACCCATCTCGACGAGGATGTCACCGTGCCGTCTCGCCGTCCGGGTAAGAATTTCAAGCGAGCGTTCGTAGTCTCCATGGCTGATCTTTCCGGTGGCGACGAGATGACGGCCCAGAACTTCGCTCGAAAGGTTCGAGGTCGCATACACCGGAAACCCGCCGATCACGTAGATCTTGCGGAAATAGTCGTTCTGCTCGAGGGACAGGTAGCCTGTCACCTTGTTCTGGTGAATATAGGTCAGCAGCTTGCTGGTGGCCGTACCGTTAATGACCCCGGCGATCTCGCCGCTCACGGCTCCGGGCTTCTGTTCGGCCGCCGCCCTGCCTTCCGGCCGGGCGGGACCTGCAAGCGTCACGACTTTCTGGAGCAGTTCGGCCGTGGGAAACGGCTTCGTCAGGTATTCGGAGATTTTGTACATCTCCCGGACGTGGGCCCGCTCGCCGGGCGATTTGAACAGCCCGGTGGTCATGATGATCGGAATATTCTTGCCATTCGGCTGGAGCCGGACGAGCTGGACCAGTTCGGCCCCTGTCATCGTCGGCAGGATGATATCCGTGACGATGAGATCGAACCCTTCGGCCTTGAACAGGTCGAAGGCCGTGCGGCCATCGGCCGCCGTCTTGATCTCGTAGCCATCCTCCGACAGCGCCCTGCTGATGGTCTCAACGTAGGCATTGTCGTCGTCGGCGATCAGTATTCGCTTCACAGAGCCCCCTGACACCGTATTCTTGTAGCCAAAAGCCGGTACATATGGAACAACTGCGCTCCGGGGAGCAGGAAGAGGGTCTTGAAGCCCGCCGCTCCCGCGGGGGAGGCGGTTCTGAGGCAGGTCTGGCTGTTTCTTCTGATGATCGCCGTGCTCGGCGGCCTGGCAGGGGCTATGCCGTGGCTGTTCCGTCCGCTCGGCCCCTGGATTCCCTGGCTGCTTGGCAGCGTCATGTTCGGCATGGGGGTGACGCTGACCGGAACGGATTTTCTGAGGGTCCTGCGCAGGCCCTGGCCCGTTCTCGTGGGACTGGGACTCCAGTATCTCGTGATGCCAATGGCTGGCTGGCTGTCGGCACGCCTCGTCGGCGCCGATCCGGTTACTCTGGCTGGCTTCGTGCTAGTGGGTGCGTGCCCCGGCGGCACGGCCTCGAATGTCATCACCTACTTCGCAGGGGCGGATGTGCCCCTTTCGGTCACGATGACGGCGGTTTCGACAGTGGTGGCCCCGGTCGTGACGCCGCTCTGGACGGAACTGATCGCGGGGCGGGTGATGGAAGTGGACTTCTGGGCCCTCTCGGCAAGTACCCTCCAGATCGTTGTGATTCCGGCGGCGCTCGGCATGGCCGCCGGGCGCCATGCCGGAAGTATCCGGAACGCGGCCGACCGCTGGCTGCCGGGTATATCCTCATTTCTCGTGGCCCTCATCATCGCCGTCATCGTGGCGGGAAGCCGTGACCGGCTGCTGGATTCGCCCGGCAGTCTGGTGGCGGGTGTGGTGCTTCATAACGGCCTCGGCCTTCTGCTCGGCTGGTCTTGCGCCAGATTGATGGGGCTCGGCGTCACGGAGGCCCGCACGGTCTCGATCGAGGTCGGCATGCAGAACTCGGGACTTGCCGCGGCGCTCGCTGCAGTGCACTTCCCGGCGGGAGCGGGACTCCCGGCGGCGGTGTTCAGCGTCTGGCAGAATGTCTCCGGAGCCCTTGCCGCTGCCTTCTGGCGCGGACGCCCTCCGGTCAGGTAAGGTTCCTCGCTGCACGAGGGCAGGGAGGCATTCCGTGAACGTCCTGCAGGCGATCGAGGCGCGCAACAGCGTCCGCAAGTTTGAAAACAAGCCGGTCGATCCGGCGCTGGTCTGGAAAATCCTGGAAGCCGGCCGCAAGGCCCCCTCGTGGTCCAACTCGCAGCCATGGGAGTTCGCCGTTGTCGCGGGCTCGGCACTAGACGCCCTCCGCAAGGATATGTACGAAACCGGACGGCGCGGAACCCAGCGGAACCCTGACCTGCCCCATCCCCTCGAATTCCCGGAGCGGCACCAGAACCGCCGCCGCCTTAATGCCAAGCAGCTTTTCTCGTCGCTGAACATCCCCCGCGATGACAAGCAGCTCCGAACCGAGTTCAACCTCTCGATGCTCAAGTTCTTCGACGCTCCCCTGGCAGTCATCCTGCTGATGGATGCGAAGCTCGACGGCACCTGGTCCGTGCTCGACATGGGCTGCTGTCTCCAGAACATCATGCTGGCAGCGGTGGAACTAGGGCTTGGCACCTGCGCCGAGGCTTCGATTACCGGGTACCCGGATGTGGTGCGCAAGCACCTGGGCTTCGGAAAAGACAAGCGAGTGATGTGCGGCATTGCAATTGGGCACCCCGCCCGGGGGACGGTGCTCGGCGACTTCAAGAGCGTGCGCGTGCCGCTTGGCGAGATTTCGTACTGGTACGGGATGGAGCCGCCCGTCCGGGGCGGCGAGCACGAGCCCGGATCGGGAACCGGAATCTAGCGCTGTTCTTTGGCAGCGGGGTTTCCGTAGGGGTGAACGAGCGGTTCGACTTCCGGCGGAAGCGGCTCGATCGGTTCCATCGGCCGGGCGAGGCTCGCTTCCCGTCCTGCGGCGGAATCGGGCACACTGGGGTTCGAAGTGAGATTGAGGGCGGCGGCTGCGATGGCAAACGCGCAGACCGCCAGAAGCGCGATCCCGAAAGGTTTGAGGCGTGCGGAGCGTGTGCGGCCGTCAGTCACGGAGGCTGAGCCTAGCAGTTCTGGCGGCTGCTGTCCTCCTGTGCGCGGGTCCGGCAAACCTCCCGGCCGTGACGGAAAACCGCCCTCCCAACCCTCCCCGCAAAGACGTCCGGGGGCCGGACCCCTACCGGCCCAGCCCCGAAGGTCCCCTCGGAGCCGACCGGCCGGTGGACGATTTTCTCGATTCCAACTGGTTTCCGCTCAACTGGCCTGCCCTCGCTTTCGAGAGCGCATCACGCCCGGTGATCTGGACTATCGAGTTTATCGACCGTTACCGCATCCACAAGCGCGTTTACGACCTGCTGACGAACGACGAGCGCACGGCGGCCGTTTATCCTTTTGCATCGTTCGGAAACGAAGGGCTGAACTCCATCGGCGTCCGGGCTTTTCACAAGAACCTGTTCGACGACCGGAAGATCGCGAAGTTTTCCGTGGACTGGGATATGGACCGGGCCGTCAGCCAGAAGTTCCGGTACATCGATCCGGCGATTCTCGGGTCGCCGGTCTACGCGAGCATCGAGCAGAAATTCGGCCGTTATAAGGAATACCGGTTCTACGGCACCGGCAACCGTTCGCGTGAAGACGACCGCTACTCCTGGAGGTCCGACTACGAGACCGTGGTGCTGCAGGCGGGGTACGGTCAGGGGCAGGGCTTCGGAGCGTCGTTCCTCTTCAGCGTGGACCATTCGGACACTGAACCCGAAATACCCTCCGGCACCACCGGAACCGCCGGGGTCACTCCTGTGCAGCTCGATACGCTCGACAACAAGACCCTGCTCGGCGTTGCCGGTCAGCTCCGTTACGACGGCCGCAAATGGAAGGCTGAAACCCTGGAAGGCTTCCGGGTGCTCGGGCAGGCAGGTTACTACCAGGCCCCGGGAAAGAACCGGAGCCGGTTCGTCCGCTGGACGGCGGATGCCGCCTGGTTCCAGCCCCTGATCCGGCGAGGGCGCGTGCTCGTCGTCAGGGCCTATCTGGAAAGCGTTCACGATACGAGCGGCGGTGTCATCGGCCTGTTCGACCTGCCCACTCTCGGAGGAGACATGTTTCTCCGGGGGTTCGCCTCGGGGCGGTTCCGGGACCGGACCGTGCTGGCGCTTACGCAGGAATACCGGTTTCCGATATGGAGGCTTATCGACTTCACGGTGTTTGCCGACGAGGGACGTGTGATGAACGGACCTTCGCGGCTCAGTTTTGATGACATGCATTTCGCCTGGGGCGCGAGCATCCGGGCGCGGCGCAAAGACCTGTTCCTGTGGCGGTTCGTCTTCGCCCAGAGCAAGGAAGGCATCCGGCTCGGCATGTCCTTCAATCAGGAGTTCTGACGGTGCGAAAGATGCTTCTCGCGATCGTGCTGGCGGCGTCCCTTCCGGGTCCGGTGCTGGCAGCCCCGGCGAAAAAGCCGGCGGAACGGCTTCCTTGGCTCCCGTCCGTTCCTGGGCTCGAAAGCCCGCCGTGCAACCAGCGGTTCACCGGCCGCCGTACGGACATGGTGGAAAACACCGTCATCCGGCCCATCCGGTCGCTGCTCCGGCCGGTCGAGTGGGTCCGATCGGCTGGTTACCGGACCACCATGATCGACGCCCGCGAAGCGGGGGATCTCACACCTTTCGACGAGGTGGCAGATTCCAGCCTTTTCGTGAACCGCATGGGAGCACACCGTCTTACGCCCGAAGAACTGAAGAAAGGCGCATTCGCCGGGCCCCTGCCCAAGGGCCCCTGGAAGGCCGTCCGGGTGCTGGAGAAATCGGTGAACATGATCGTTGCCATCGATGCATCGGGCAGCGAATGGACCCTGCTCTTCGACCATCCGTCCTTCCCCGAGCTCGCGACCGGAGCGCACATGATTTCCTCAAGAATTCTCTGGGCCTCCGGGTATTTCGTCCGCCCGTCGGCACTGGTGGAAGTGGATCCGTCCGATTTCATGGCCGCTCCGGGGATGGCATGGCTCGACCGGTACGGCGAACCGAAGTCGAGAATCCCGGCCCTTTCGACGGCGTTCCGGAAGCTTCCGCGCGAGAAGAACGGAATGATACGGGCGGTCGCCGTGCTGAACCCGCCGGGCGAGGACTGCGGCCCGTTCCAGTCCAAGGACTATCGCAAGGACGACCCGAATGCCTACGTGATGAACGAACATCGCCGGTCCATGCGCGGGCTCCGCTGGTTTGCCGCATGGATCAACTATCTGGAGGCGAACCAGCGGAATACAAAAACCTGGTGGATTCCCTCGGGCGACGAGAACCGCGGTATCATGATCAACTTTCTGGAGGGACTCGAGCACACGCTCGGTTCCAATCACGAGCGCAGCCGGTCTGCCCGCGACGGTCACGGCTATTACCTGAACCCCTGGTCGATTTTCCGGCAGCTCATCACGCTCGGCTTCTACAAGGAGGATTTCGAGGAAGCCTATGCGCCGGGCCTCAGGGGCTACGGCTACTTCGAATCGCTCCGGTTCCGGCCCGATACCTGGCGGCCGTACTACCCGCATCCCGCCTTCCAGATGGCGACGGAGCTGGACAACTACTGGGCGGGGAAGATTCTTTCCTCGTTCCGGACGCGCGACATCGAGGCGATCGTGGAGACAGCGGAATACTCGAGCCCGAGGACCCGGGCGGAGATGGTTCGCACGCTCGCCGAGCGGCGCGACGAGATCACGGCCTACGTATTCCGCCAGACGCTTCCGGTGGACAACTTCGCCGTCCGCCCCGCGGACGGCGGATGGGAGCTTCTGTTCACGGACCTTGCGGTGGACCGGGGGCTTGTCCGTGCTTCTGACACCCGTTGCCGCTACCTGCTCCGGCCGAAAGGTATCGTGGAGGCCGATCTCCTCTCCCTGGGAGGATTCTTCAACCGGTTTATCGAGTGCCCGGAGCCGGGGCGGCTCCGGCTCACCGGCGAGATCGCCGAGCGGATCCGCCGGTACCCGCCGGTACGGCTGACGTCGGGTCCCGTGAAATGGGAGCTGATTCTTGCGGGCCGGTACGAACGGGAACCCACGCTGATCCCGGCAGAGATTCCGCCCCCCGAAGAAGCTCCGGGCCGGGCGATCCGGGTGATCGAGAGTATCGATGTCCCCGCCCCTGAAAAGACGATCCAGGGAGCGAGCGACCGGGCGAAGCAGGCCTACGAGCGCACGGTGGGCGATACGATCCGGCTCGGTTCTCCGCGGGAATTCGCACCGAAACTGCTCGGGACCCGGCCGCCGCCGGTGAAGCTGGAACTCGAATATGATCCCGCTACGGATTCGCTCTCGATTTCGGGGTGGAGCCGGTGAACGTGACACCTTCCGGGGGCGGCGTTGGTCCTGCGCCTGGAGCCGTCTAAGCTCCACCCCGTCATGCCCATTGTCCGCCTCCCAGATACGGTCGTCAGCCAGATCGCCGCCGGCGAGGTGGTGGAACGCCCCGCGAGCGCTCTCAAGGAGCTGACAGAAAACGCGCTCGACGCCGGGGCGACCCAGATCGACATTGAAATCGCCGCTGGTGGCCGGGAGCTGGTCCGGATTTCCGACAACGGGTCGGGGATACCGTATGCGGAACTTCCGGTTGCACTTGAGCGGCACGCGACCAGCAAGGTCCGCCGGGTGCAGGACCTGCACACAATCTCCACATTCGGTTTCAGGGGTGAGGCGTTGCCCTCCATCGCATCGGTCTCGGATTTCGCCATCGAGAGCCGCAGCCGTGACGAGGAGACGGGCGGCCGCATCGAAGCCGAAGGGGGCCGAGTGGGCGCACCCCGGCGCATTTCACGGCCGCCGGGAACGACCGTCGAGGTGCGTAACCTGTTCGCACCGGTACCCGCCCGCCGCAAGTTCCTGAAAAGCGACACCTCGGAGCTGAAACGCTGCCTTGAGGTGATCGATGCCATTGTTTTCTCGCGTGAAGACGTGGGCCTCCGCGTTCTTGCCGATGGAAAGCCCATGTACGAGGTGAGCCCGAGGGCCACGCTGCTCGACCGGGCAGAAACGGTCTGGGGCAAAAGGCTCCGGAACCATCTCTTTCCGCTCGAATGGGAAGGTGTCGTGCAGGGCAGTGTGCCGGTGAGAATCGAGGGCCTGCTGTCCGGGCCGCTCCAGTCGAGCGCCTCATCCCGGAGCATATTCCTGCTGGTAAACGGCCGGCCGGTGCGGGACCGGGCGCTGAATGCCGCCGTGACGCAGGCCTACCGGGAGGTTCTTGTCGAGGCCCGGTACCCTTATGCCGTCATCCGCATCGGGATCGATCCGGCGCGGGTTGACGTGAACGTGCACCCGGCCAAGACGGAGGTCCGTTTTCAGGACGCAGGCGGCATGTTCTCTGCCGTGCACCGGGCGGTGAAAACCTTCGTCGAGGCGACGCCGTGGAACGTCGCAGGTCAGAAGCCGCTTCCTGTTTCCCCGTGGCGCCAGACTGGCCGGGACTACACACCGCTACCTCCGCCGCCGGGCGTTCAGGCGGCCCTTTCGGAAAATTTCGGCGCGGTCGCCTATGCGCGCAAGGGAGCTCTTCCGGATCCGGATGACGAATCTCCGGAGGCCAACCCCGGACGGCCCGCTCTCAAGGCCGTCCCGGTTCCTGCGAGTCCACCCGCCGCCGAATCCGCCCGGAGGGGCGGGCGGTTCTCTTCGCTCGACATCATCGGCCAGGCGAAGAATGAATTCCTGATCTGCCAGGATGAAGCTGGCGTTATTGTCATCGACCAGCACGCCGCCATGGAACGGGTCGCCTACGACCGGTTGAGAGAACGGTTCAATCCGGATGCCCGTCCGGTGGGCCGCCAGCCGCTTCTGGTGCCCGAAACGGTAGAACTTACCCGTCCCGAAGTGGCCGCCGTCACCGCCGGGTATGCGGTGCTGGAGCGGCTCGGTTTCGAGTTCGAGCCGTTCGGTCCCACGACGGTGCTGCTCAGGTCGGTCCCGGCAATTTTTGGCCGCCGCCGCCCCTCGAAGCTCTTCGCCGAAGTGGCCGCCGACCTCGCCGACGAAGGCATCCGGAAGGCGGATCAGGAGGCCCTCGACCGGCTCTGTGCCCGCATGGCCTGTCACGCGGTAATCCGGGGGCCGACACCGCTTTCTCCGGAACAGGCCCGGGCGCTGCTCACCGAAATGGATTCGGTCGATTTCGGCGCCTACTGCCCCCACGGCCGGCCGGTGTTCTTCGATCTGCCCTTTATCGAAATTGAGCGCCGCTTCGGGAAGAAGGTGTGAGCGCCGCATTGCCGAGCACGCTTGTTCTCACCGGACCCACCACGGGGGGGAAGTCGGCGCTGGCGCTCGCCGTTGCCCATGAAGCGCGCCGCCGGGGGAGCACCCCCGTGGAGATTGTCTCGGCCGATTCGGTGCAGGTTTACCGGGGGTTCGACATCGGTTCCAGCAAGCCCTCGCCTGAAGAACGACGGGAAGTTCCGCACCATCTCGTCGATATCCGCGATCCGGGACTGGGCCCATCGGCCCGCTATACGGCGGCGGAATTCCTGAAAGACGCCGTTGCTGCCATTGGTGACATCCAGAACCGCGGTGCCGTCCCTCTCGTTGTGGGTGGCACGGGGCTCTACCTCCGGGCGCTGCTTCACGGCCTCTCCGGAGCGCCGCCCGTTCCAGAGAATATCCAGAGAATTCTGGACGCCGAGGCGGACCGGGAGGGAGGGCTTCAGGCACTCCGGGCGGAGCTTGAACGGATCGACCCCATGACGGCCGGGATCGTGAAACCCGGCGACCGGAGGAGAACCCTGCGGGCGCTCGGCGTCTGGCGTCATACCGGAAGGCCCCTCGGCGAATGGAACCGCGAGCATGCCTTTGCGCAACGTCCTGTAAGCGCGCAGGTGTGGGTGCTCGCGCCTCCACGGCCGGAACTGCAACGGCGGATCGCGGAGCGTACCCGTACGATGCTCGCAAAGGGCTGGACGGAGGAAGTGCGGAGACTGCTCGGTTCGGGCGTTCCGGAGGACGCGCCGCCGTTCGAGGCCATCGGTTACCGGCAGGTGCTGGAACATGTCCGGGGGAGGGCCTTCATGGAGACAGGGGAGCTTGAGGCGGAAATCGCCCTTCGTACCCGCCAGTACGCCAAGCAGCAGCTCACCTGGTGGCGGTCCAAGGAAGGCGTCCGGTGGATCGATCCCCTTGAAATTCCCCCGGAAAGGCTTGTGGACGAAGCGCTTTATGGCCAGTAGCCGTTTTCACTCCGGTTCAGGTATATCTTCAAGCGTCCTTGTCAGGCAGGTGATCCGAAAGTGGCGAAAAAGAGTTCCCGAAAAGCCCCTCCGCAACTGGGTGCGGCCAAACAGGCCGAGCTGGCAGAATGCCGCCGCCAGATTGATTCGGTGGACGACCGTATCCTGAAGCTGCTGAACGAACGCGGCCGGATCGTCCAGCGTGTCGGTGAAATCAAGCGCGACACGATGTCCCACATCCATGTGCCCGAGCGCGAACGGGCCGTGCTCGACCGGCTGGCGAAGCAGAACAAGGGACCGCTTTCGAACCGCGCCGTCGAGTCGATCTACCGGGAGATATTCTCCGCCGCCATTGCGCTGGAGCGCGAGATCCGCGTCGCCTATTTGGGCCCCTACGGGACTTTCTCCCATCTGGCGTCGCTCCGGTATTTTGGTTCCTCGGCTGGCTATCATCCGCAGCCCACCATCGAAGAGGTGTTTGCGGCAGTCGAAAAACAGAGGACTGACTACGGACTGGTCCCTCTTGAGAACTCCATCGAAGGAACGGTGACGTTCACTTTCGACCGGTTCATTGACACGACGGCCAGGATCTGCGCCGAGAGCTACGTGGAGGTTCATCACCATCTTCTGTCCCAGTCGGGCGATCTGAAGAAGGCGAAGCACGTTTATTCGTTCTCCCAGCCCCATGCCCAGTGCCGTCAGTGGCTGGCACGCAACCTCCCCGATGCGAAGGTGCTTCCGGCCTCGAGCACATCCCATGCGGCGGAGCTGGCGTCCAAGGATCCGAAGGGCGCTGCCATCGCCAGCGAACTCGCCGCGAGCCACTATGGCCTCCGGTTTGCCGCCCGTCAGATCGAGGACGTGAGCCACAACGAGACGCGATTTGCGGTGATCGGGCTACAGGAGACGAAGCCGACCGGGCGCGACAAGACGACGGTCGTCTGCTCGGTGAAGGACGAGCCCGGAATCCTCTTCCGTCTGCTGGCGCATGCCGCGAAGGCCGGGATCAACCTGACGAAAATCGAAAGCCGTCCCTCGCGAATCCGCCGGTGGGAGTCGGTGTTTTTCTTCGACCTGCTGGGCCATGCAGAAGAGCCCAAGGTGGCTGCCGTGCTGGATCGCATGCGGTCCCACTGCCAGCTTTTCCGCGTGCTCGGCAGCTATCCGGCCGCCCGCTAATCGTACGATTTTCACCGATTCCTGCCCGGTTTCTCACTTACGGTCCCAGGAATCGCCAAATTCGTCATTATAACCAATTGGAATTATTGATGATTTTAGCTGTGACACTACATGACACACCCATGACTTACGGTATTGGCATGGACGGCGGGCGAGCAACCCGTCGCCGCTCAGCAAAAGGAACCGTAAGTCATGGAAGCCGCACTCAAGATCACCAGCACCTCCGGCAGTGAAACTCCCCGCGCCCGCCTCTCGGTCATCGGTTCGGGTCCTCTGGAACTCCGCGCCCGTACGGCAGTTGAGCAGCTCGTCGCCCGCTCGGCTGGCCGCCGGATGCGCGTCATCGGTTTCTTCGCTTCGGAAAAGTTCCGCCGTGCATTCCGTGCCGCCTTCGAGGAACTGGCTGCTCCCGAAGACCGGCTGATTCTCGAGAATACCCGGAGCCGCCGGCTAAGGGATCTCGAGGACATCGCCCGCCGGGCCTGGCTCTACGGCCGCCTCGGCGCCACCTCCGTTGTGGTCGAAACGGGCCGCGAGGAGACCGCCGCTTCGGTGGTCCGTCACCTTGGCATGGTGGTGGCCTCCCATGGTGTGAACGTCATGACGGTTCCTTCCGAAATGCTCGAAGCAGAGCTCCTGAACGGCTGGCAGATTGCCTTCCTGTGCCGCAAGGCGGAGGTGAACCCCTCGGGGTTCACTGCCGACCGGGTGGAACGAATCCCGGTGGGCGCGCTTCCTGCGGACGCCGCCCGGGTGCTGGAACTGCGTCCGCGCAGCGAGGGTGCCGGAGACGGCATTGGCGGCTTGCCGGCTGCCGGTGAAGCTCCGCAGCTCGGCCTGTTCTGAACCGGTCCTTCTGTTCCCTGTCTCTCCTTATGTCCCTGGCCCGCCCCCGTGAGGGGGCGGGCTTCCCTTCCGGAAGGAGGCAGCGGATCCGGGGTCAAGTGATTTTCCGTTAATGAAATCCGGGGGAGTTCTCTTTTGCGTACCGGCTGTAACAGAATTCACCGGCACCGGACGTATGGAGAAACCCGGACTTGCCCCGGTAGATGCATAACCAGCAAGTGCATCCGCTTGGACGTGGTCCGGGAACAGACGGGAAAGCCGGAGGGTCCGGCACGAATCCCCGTCCGGAAACAACCAATGCAGACTCCCGTGTGGAGAAAGGCGAACGGAACATGGACTCGAAGAAACTGATTCTCGGTGCGGCGATGGCCGGCATGGTGGCGGGAGCGCTCTCGGCCCCCAAGGCGGCGCTCGCAGCGGGCGACAAGTGCTACGGCGTGAACAAGTGCAAGGGCACAGGCGCCTGCGGTGGCAAAGGGCACTCCTGCCACGGCAAGAACGAGTGCAAGGGACAGGGCTGGCTGGCCATCGACAAGGATACCTGTCTCAAGATCGAGGGCGGCTCCCTAACGCCCAAGGACGAAGAAAAGAAGTAACCGGCACCGGTGCCGCGTTCCGGCCGTTGTGCCGGAGCGCGGTGCCTGACCAGAACTGGAGAAACCGATGAAGGACGTCATGAAGGCCTGGCGGGCCGCAGGATTAGGAATCGCCGTGCTCACTTCGGGCTGCCAGCAGAAGCCGGCTGAACCATGCCCACCGCCGGCAACCGCCGTTCCGGCTACCCCTGCTGCCGAGCCTGCATCGCTGGCGGCAGGGCTGAACGAGCCTACGGTATTCAAGCTCGACGCCGATCACACGGTCGTCGGATTCCGGATCAAGCATCTTTTCTCGTATGTGAATGGGTCGTTCCGGAAGTTCGAGGGATCATTTGAGATCAACCCGCTGGATCCGGCGAAGAGCTGGGTGAAAGCGAAGATCGACGCCGCCAGTATCGATACGGCGACACCAGAGCGTGACGAACACCTGCGCTCGAAAGACTTTTTCGACGTGACCCAGTTCCCGTCGATCATTTTCGAAAGCACGGCCGTGAAGCTCACGGGAAAAAACAAGGCCGAAATCACCGGCAATCTGACCATCCATGGCGTTACTAAATCCGTCGTGCTCGATACGGTCCTGGGCGGCGTGGGTAAGGACCCCTGGGGTAACCACAAGGCCGGCCTTACGGCGACCACGAAGATCAACCGCAAGGATTTCGGCCTCGGCTGGAACGAGGCTCTCGAGACCGGCGGCGTACTGGTGGGCGAGGAAGTGGAAATTACCCTCGAGGCCGAAGGCATGGACGAGACCCCGGCGGGCAAGAAGTAACCCGCATGCTGGGCTACGGCGTGGGTCTCCGGACCGACCATTACCGGGACGTGCTGGAGGGCAATGCCCGCGAAGCCGGATGGTTCGAGGTCATCTCGGAGAACTACATGGACACCTCGGGGCGGCCCCTGGCCGTCCTTGAGACGGTTCGCAGGGACCGGCCCGTGGTGCTCCACGGGGTCGGGCTGTCCATCGGCAGCACCGATCCGCTGCAGCCGGAATACCTGGAGCGCCTCAAGGTCCTTGTGGAGCGCATCGAGCCTCCGTTTGTCAGCGATCACCTGTGCTGGACTGGCGCAGGCGGCAGGAATACCCACGACCTTCTGCCCATGCCGCATACGGAAGAGGCCATTGCGCATATCGTCTGCCGGGTGGGAGAGGTGCAGGAGTTCCTGGGCCGGCAGATCCTGCTCGAGAATATCTCCTCCTACATCTGGTACGAGCAGTCGGAGATGCCCGAATGGGAGTTTCTGGCAGAGATCGTCAGGAGATCGGGCTGCGGAATCCTGCTGGACGTCAACAACATCTACGTGAACTCAGTGAATCACGGATTCGATCCATGGTCGTTTGTCCGCTCGGTCCCGGAAGCATCCGTCCAGCAGATCCACCTCGCCGGTCACACGGACATGGGCAGTTACCTGTTCGATACCCACAATGCGCCGGTTTGCGAGGCAGTCTGGAATCTTTACCGCCGGACGATCGCCCATTTCGGGCGCGAGGTGCCGACCCTCATCGAGTGGGACTCGGAACTGCCGCCCGTTTCGGAACTCATGGATGAATGCCGCCGGGCCAAAGAGGCCGCCCGGTCGGCACTCGCGGGGCTGACGGGCCTGAAGGCGGCGGCAGGATGAATCCGGCGGCGCCATCCCTTCGCGAGCTTCAGGAATTCCTTGCCTGGCTCATCACCGAGCCCCGGGGGCCGGAAGCACTGCTGTCGGAGCACGCCGGGCAAGTCGCCGCGAAGCTGGGCGGAAGAGACTGGACGGCGGTTGTCGCGCCGCGTCCGGGATCCGGTCCTGCGCGTAGGCTCGAGGTCTACGGTGCGGGTTTTCCGACGAGAATTTTTGAGGCCCTTTCGGAGATGTATCCCTCGGTAAAACGCGTGACCGGCGATGCGGCGCTGTTCTCCCTCGCAGGCCGCTATATCGCGCAGTACCCTTCGAAAGATTACAGCCTGTCGGCTGTGGGCCGGCATCTGCCGGAATTTCTCCGAAGCGATCCGCTCACGGAGCGGCTCCCGTTCCTTCCGGATCTTGCCATTCTCGACCGCGCGGCGATGGAAGCCTTCCACGCGCCTATTCAGGAACCCGTCAGTCCCGGAACGCTCTCATCCATCGATCCCTCGAAGTTCGGGGAATGCAGGATCCGGTTTCAGGCGGGCACGTGCCTTCTTGCCTCCCACTGGCCGGTGGCGACGATCCGCGAACTGCGCGAGGCTCCGGATAGCGAGTTCATCGTCAAGGTGGAAGACAATCCAGAACGGATGATCGTCTGGCGGTCGGGCTACGAGGCAGCCGTCCGGAAAACGGATATGGCGGAGTTCGCCGCACTCGAGAAACTGCTGGCGGGCGGAACGATCTGGGAGGCCCTGGAGGCTGCGGCTGCCATCCAGGGAGATGATCCGCCCGCAGGTGAATGGTTCCGGACGTGGATGTCCGGCGGACTTGCCGCCGGAATCGTTATGCCCTGACGCCGGGCTCTCCAGCGAGGCCCGTCAGTGTCATTTCAATCACTGAAGCGGCGTTGTTCAGCACCCGCGTGCGCCAGCCGTCGTCCGGCGGATTGAACACTTCGAAGGACTCCCGGATGATCGACCGGCCGGTATCCGATTCGGCGCTTCCGTGATGTTTCAGCCAGTTCCTCGCCCGGAGCGCCCAGAAGATACGCGACGTTCCGAACGTCCCGAACTCGGCTGTGACCAGCGTTCCTTCACACGTCTTCGGGAACTGCCCCAGGATCGCGATGTCAAGGGAGCCATTCGTCACCGTGGAAGTACCGTCCGCCTCGGAAGTGCTTTCAGTGAGGTCCCCGTACCATCGCCGGATCCGCTCGTAGAGCGGACTCCCGGCGGGAAGGTCAGTGATAAGCGATACTTCGCCGGACTCTCCGAGGCCGGTATGAAAGTCGATCCAGACGGCCCGGTGTGCCGAGCTCGTGAAAATTTTTGCGATCTGCCGGAGGTGGAGGTTGCTCTCCTCGGGCCGGGTTCCGCCGTAGTAGAGCCCCCTGGGGAATTCATACTGCCCGGAGGCGATGGCTGACTGGAGCCCGTGCAGGCCGTGGCGTGCCGCGAAGGCCCGCATCGCTTCCCGGCATTCGTCGTCGGCCGCACCGCCGATCCTCTCCGGATTGATGTACCGGTCCAGCTCCCGGTAGGCGGGGTTGGGGATCTGGCCGTCCGGGTGGTCGCAGAAGTTGCGGTTCAGGTCGACATTGTTCCCGTTCGAGCGTTCCCAATGGGCCATGCCGTGAGGGTTCGAGGCGTGAATGATGACGATACCGGTACCGGATACCGAGAGCGCTGCCTTCAACTGGTGAGTGATGAACTGGAGCTGGGCTGCGCTCCCGGCAAATCCCTCGGGTCCGTGCAGGCCGGAGTTCAGGAACAGGACCCTCTCCGGCTCCGATGGGCCGAAGGACGCGACGTCGATGGTGAGAAGTTCGCCCGAGGGGCCCTTGCCGGTAACCGGGAATGCGAATAACCGGGCACCGGCGGCGTCGGCAAAGTCGAGAAACCGCGAACGCGCGGTTACGTAATCAGGGGAGAAGAACCTTGGCGAGCCGGTCTGCATGTGCTGGACGGTTCCCTAGCCCGGACCTGTGACGCCCGTGCAACGGCAGAGCCTAGCTTACCGCGGGGTCGCGGCTGAAGCCGTTGGGGAGCCTTGGGGGCGTTCAGGTGACGGCGGCTCACCCGACCCGGACGGCGGAAGCCCGTCGTCCCTGGGCCGCCTGACGTAAAAGTAGGCGCCGACCGTCGCCAGGATAATCCACGGCATCGCGAGCATCATGTACAGAAAGAAATCCGCGCCGGGATTCCCACCCTGCTGGTAACTGCAGGTGGGGCACAGGGGCAGGAGTGCCGGAACGGGTGGAAGGGCCGGAGCCATCGCGGGCTAGGGTGAAGAACCCGGTCCGCCTTGTCAAAGGGCCAACTAATCGGCCTGCTGCTGCTCGAGGAGCGCCATGGCCTGTGCCAGCGACTGCTTGGCCTTCGCCTTGGATTCCTCGAACTTGGACGTGAGCAGCTCGTACTGGTTGCGTAGCTCTTCGTACTGGGCGAGCAGCTCGTTGTACTGGTTCGTGACCTGCTCGGTCTGCTTGACATATTCGTCGACCGTCTGCTGGGTCTGGGCCTGCAGCTCCTGGACGTAATGCTCCTGCTGCTGCTGGTATTCGGCAACCTGGGCCTGCATCTGTTCTTCGTACTGCTTGCCCAGATCCTCCATCTGCTTCTGGTAACTGGTCTCTATTTCCTTGAACTGCTGCTGGTAGTGCTGGTCGAACTGTTCGGCGTTCTGCCGGAGTTCTGTGTTCTGGGTTTCGAGCGCCTGGGCGTGCTCTTCCAGCTCCGTAACGCGCTGCTGGAGCTGCACGAGCCCGTTCTGGGCCTCTTCCTCCTGCGCCTGCATCTCCTCGCGGAGCTGCTCGGTCTCGTCCCTGAGGCGGGTTTCGAGCCCCTGGTTCGCTTCCATGAGCCGCTGGAGTTCGGCGTTGAATTCCTCGATGCGCTGCTCGAGATCGGCGACCTCCTGGGTCTTGGCCTCAAGCGCCTGCTCCACTTCCTGCGACGCCTGCGTGTAGGTCGCGAGCTGGGAATTCGCCTGCTCCAGCTGCTGCTGGGCCTCGGCAAGTTCCGCGGCCCGGGCTTCGGCAGCCTGATGGTATTCGTTCACCTGTGCCTGTGCCTGTTCGAACGACTTTTCCCACTCGGCGAGGCTCGCCTGGAGTTCCTGAACCTGTGCCTCGAGCGTCTGGACCTGCTCCGCGCTGCCGCCTTCGAGTTCGGCGATTTTCGTCTGCGCTTCCTCGAGCTGCTTTGCGTAGTCAGCGAGCTTCGCCTCGGCGTCAGCGGCTACCTGATCGATCTGGGCCTGAGCGTCCTCGGCGGCCTTGGCATATTCCCCGAGCTTTGTCTCGGCATCGGCGGCCACCTGATTGATCTGGGCCTGAGCGTCCTCGAGCGCCTTGTCATATTCGGCGATCTTCTGGTTCAGTTCCTCGATCTGCTGCTCGAGCACCTTCGCATGTTCGTCCGCACCGCCTGCCGCCGCCTGCACCTCGGCTTCGAGCTGCGAGATTCTGGAGTGAGCTGCTTTCAGTTCCGACTGGAGCTTCTCGCTCTCGCCCTTCGCACCGGCGCCGGCCTCCAGCTCCTGGACGCGCTTCGTTAGCTTGCGGTTGGCCTCCTCGAGCTGGAGGATCTTGGCGGACGCCTGCCGGCCCGCTTCGCCTGCCTGAATGGCTTTCGTGGCCTCTTCCTTGGATTCCTCGATCTGCTTCTTGAGCCGGTCGATTTCCTTGTCGCGGAGTTCAAGTTCCTTGTCGGTGGCGTGCTCCTCGAACATGGCGTCGATTTTCGACGCCACCTCGTCCATGTCGATTCCGCCCTCGTCGAAGCCGACCAGATTCTCGATGGACCGCACAACATGGTCGGTGTCGATGGGTTTCTTAAGATAGTCCTGTGCGGCGACCTTGAGCTTCCGGTGCCGCTCGAAATCCTTCTCCGTCGCATCCTTGGAGACGATGATGACCGGAACGCCGGTCGTCTCTTTCACTTTCTTGCAGACGACGTAACCGGAAGTGTCGGGCAGCTCGAGCGAAAGAAGCAGGAGATCGGGTGCTTTGCCGGCGACACGATCAAGCGCATCCTTGCCCGTCCCGACGACATCGGCCTGGACCTTCCGCTTCGCCAGCGCGTCGCGGACCGCACCGGTAAAGGGCTGGTCCGCGTCAGCGATCAGGATGATCCGGGGCATTGAATCAAATTCCGCCTTGATAAAAGTGGACAGAAGGCCAGTGAAAACCGAAGGTTAAAGGTAAAGAGAGAGCGGCGTCAGAGTCAATAAGAATCCGGGCGTTCCAATTCTTATGGAAGTCCTGCCCGGTCCTTGGGGACTGCGCGTTCCTAGTCTGCCACGTCCACCGTGAGACCGTCGTAACCAATGACGACGCTTGCGGGCACTTTCGCCTGAAGTTCGTCGTGGTCGACCTCGTGCGTCATATGAGTGAACACACACAGGCGCGGTTTCAGGATTTCCACCACCTCCAGCGAGCGGTGGATGCTCATGTGGGTGGGATGGGGCTGCCACCTGAGGGCATCCAGCACGAGGACATCGAGCCCGGTAAGCCGGGTGAGGGCTTCAGGAGGCACATCGTTGCAGTCGGTGACATAGGCGAAGCGGCCGATCCGGTAGCCGAATACGGTCCCGGCGGGTCCATGGGGCACCGGAACCGCCTCGAAAGTCCCGATACCGGGGCAGTCGAAGGGACCCGCTTCGATGGGGGTCAGTTTCAGCTTCGGTGCTCCGGGATAGGATGACATACCGAACGCGTAGCCGAACCGGCCGAGGAGCCTTTCCGCCGAGGAAGTGGGGGCCCAGCAGGGAATCGGCTGGTAGTGCTGCAGGTAGTTGATCATCCGCAGGTCGTCGAGGCCGTGGCAGTGGTCGGCGTGGTCGTGCGTGAACAGGACGGCATCTACCCGCCGGATGCCGTAGTCCAGCGCCTGGCGGCGGAAATCCGGCGAGCAGTCGATGAGGACACGGCGCTCGCCCGTCTCCAGATAGGCAGAGACCCGGAGCCGCCGGTTCTTCGGATTGACCGAATTGCAGACCCGGCAGGGGCAGCCGACCACGGGAACTCCGGTCGAGGTCCCCGATCCCAGAATCGTGAGTTTCACAGCGCAGAAACCTAGCCGCCGGAGGCGCGAGGCTCAATCCTGACTGCCGCTCTGCCCCTGAAACGGAACCGGCGGCCTTTTCGGGGCCGCCGGCTCGCGTACGGATGAACCTGCGGGGTTCAGTCGAACAGGCCGGTCGAGAGGTAACGCTCGCCGTAGGACGGGATGATGCAGAGCACCCGCTTGCCCGGTCCGATCTGCTTGGCCACCTGCAGCGCCGCCGTGACGTTGGCGCCGGAGGAAATTCCGCAGAGGATCCCTTCCTCGCGCGCCAGCCGGCGGGCCATGGCGAACGCGTCCTCGTTGGACACCTGGATAACGCTTTCGTAGACCTTGGTGTTCAGGATGCTCGGGACGAAGCCGGCACCGATGCCCTGGATGCGATGCGGGCCAGGCTTGCCGCCGGAGAGCACCGGGGAGGCCGTCGGCTCGACCGCCACGACCTTCACATGCGGGCCGATTTCCTTCTTGATGATTTCCCCGACACCCGTGATCGTGCCGCCCGTGCCGATGCCGGCGACGAAAGCGTCGAGCTTGCCGTCCATCTGGCGGACGATCTCTTTCGCGGTCGTCTCGCGGTGGACCTTCGGGTTATCGGGATTGTCGAACTGCTGCGGCATGAAATAGTCGGGGCCGCTCGCGGCGATTTCCTGTGCTTTGGCGATGGCGCCCCGCATGCCTTCCGGGCCGGGGGTAAGAACGAGATCCGCTCCATAGGCCTTCAGCAGCTTGCGGCGCTCGAGCGACATCGTCTCGGGCATCGTCAGGATCAGCTTGTAGCCTTTCACCGCGCAGACGAGGGCGAGCGCGATACCGGTGTTGCCGGAGGTGGGTTCCACCACGGTCATGCCGGGCTTCAGTTTCCCGGAGGCTTCGGCTCCGGTGATCATGGAGAAGCCGATGCGGTCCTTCACCGAGCCGCCCGGATTCTGGTACTCGAGTTTGCCGAACACTTCGGCCGAACCTGCCTCGGGGATCCGGCGGAGCCGCACGACCGGCGTGTTGCCGATCAGTTCGAGGATATCGTTGTAGAGTCCGTTGTTCATTGCCATACGCTGGTGCCTCCAGGAGATGTGAACGACCGGCGCCGTCTTCCCGCGAACAGGTCAGCTGGGCAGGGCGGTGTCCGAATTTGGCCGCAGCTTAGCGGCGGGTTTCTTCTATTTGCAACGACTCCTGATTACAAACCTGTGATATGTCCGGACGCCAGGAACTGCTCAGGGCCGCAGGAATCACACTCGCCGTATCGGCGGCGGCATGGGTACTGGCCGTATGGACGGGATCGACTCCCGGCAATGACGGCTTTGCGGCGCTGGCACGGGAAGCGGGCGGCGCGGCGTGGCTCGGCCCCGCGAGTTACAAGCCGCTCGAGTGGCTCCTCCTCAAGTTTACGCGGCTGCCGGGGCTGGATCCTGTGCTCGTCTGGAGGCTGCTCGGGGCCGTCCAGCTCGGTATGCTCGCCGCCCTCGCGGACCGGCTCGCCCGGCTATGTTTCGACGAGTTCCCGGCTGCGGGGCTGCTGGCGGCGGTGCTTGTGCCCGCCAACCCCGCTCTTCTCGAACTCGCTTTTCAGTCGAACTCCACCCTGACCGCTGCCACAGCAATGCTGCTGATTCTGGAACGCAAGGCCGCCGGTGACGGCAGGGGCGTCATGGCCGCGATCGGGCTTTTCTCCCTGTCCCGAATCGACGCCCTCGCAGCCGTTCCTCTCGCCGTACTGCTCGCCGAAGGAACTCGCCGGGAGAAAATCCAGTGGCTTCAGGTCTGGCTGGCTACGGCGCTGGTCTGGCTGCTGGTGGGTCTTGCCGTGAACGGGTCCGTAGCGGGGCTCATCTCGAACATGGAGACATACTCCCGCGCGGCCGGGACTGAACCCATGGGGTCCCTTGCATTGCTGGTCTGGCTGAGGGCCGGGCTCCTCGATTTCCTTTCCGATGCGATCCTCCTGCTCGGGGCGGCGGGAGTTCTGGTGCTCGCGGCGATCGAGGGGCGGGGCCTTCTGTCTGCGCTGCGCCGGTTTGCCTTCCCGGTGGCGCACGTCGCTGTCGTGGTTGCGCTCGCGCTTTCGGGCCGCCCCGTATTTTACCGGTTTCTGGCGCCTGAGGTTCCGCTCGTGCTTGTACTCGCGGCGGGAGGGCTGTTCTGGACCGGATCCCGAACGGGCGGATCTCCGGGAGCCCGTGTGGTTGCGCTCATGGCCCTTGGGCTGCTTGCCGGTGCGGGATACGCAGGCCGCCTGCGGGATCTGGAGTCCCTCCGGAAGGTCCATGCGGAGGAGAGCCGGCTCTCCCGTTCGGTTTCGCTCTGCCTCGCCCGGGAACTCGGCCGGGAGGGACCCGCGACGGTCGTGGTCCCCGGCCGGATTCACGGGCAGATGGCCTACGCATTCCGCGAGGCACCGGTACGCGAGGTCACGTACGAACGGGAATTCGTCAGCCGCCGGAACCTCCAGTATCCGCCCGTGATCTGGGCTCTGGAGAAACCGGTCGTCCCGCCGCCGGGGCTCGATTTCCGGGACGCCGCCCGGATTCTCTGTCCGGACGGGCCGTCCCTGGCCGTCTGGCGGGAGCGCAGGCCATGACTCCGGCGAAGCCCTGGACGGAATCCCTGGTGGCAGGCGCGCTGGCGTTCGCCGCCGGTATCGCGGTGTGCCTTTTCCTGCCCGTTTCCGTTCACAACGACGTCGCTCCGACGCTCGTCTGGCACCTGGCACGGCCGGACTGGATCACGCTCGCCGGAATGAATCCGCTCGAGCATTTCTGGGCGTTTCTGGCGGTCCGTCTCGCCCCCGATCCTTACGGGGCCTGGCCGTTCATCGGAGCGGTTCACCTCGGGCTGTTCGCGGCGCTCCTTCACCGGCTTGTCCGTCTCGTCTCCGGCGAATCGCCGGGGGCCCGGATGCTTGCGTGGGCGGCCGCAGGAGCGGCACTCCTGCAGGGCAGCATCCTTCACTACTTCCTGTCCCTCAACTCTGTGACGTTTCTCGCCGTCGCCTCGCTCCTGTGGCTCCTCGCCGTGCTGGACGGCCGGGTCTGGGCGGTCCGGGGTGCGGTGGCGCTCGTCGCCCTCTCCAGGGCGGACGGCGGTGCGCTGGCGGGCCTTCTCGTTCTGGAGCCGCTTCTCACCCGGGAATGGAGACGGCGGCTCCCGGAGGCGTTCGTGCAGGCGGGGATCGTGGCAGCGGCGGGGCTCGTCTGGCTCGCGATCGACTACTCGATGACCGGCCGGGTCTTCGGCATCGCCGGGAACATCCGGGCCCACGAGGCCGCCATCCCGCAGGCGGTATATTCGGCGGCAGGCATCATCCGCTGGCTCCGGGGCGCGTGGATGGAACTTCTGTCCGAGGGGACGCTGCTCCTTGCCGCAACGGGCGCACTGGCCCTCTATGGCCGCAGGCACCCCGCGCTGAAACCGCTGGCCTTCATCGTCATCGCCCATCACGGCATCCTCGCGGCGCTCGGCATGAGCGGCAAGGTCCTCAGCCACCGGTACTTCACGCCGGATCTCGGCCTTGCGCTCGTGCTGGCCGCCGCCGGCATCGACTGGATCTCGGGGCTCCTCACGGGGGTTCCCAGGCGGCTGGCGGCAGCCGTGCTGCTCGCGGTCTGGATCCCCGGCATCGCCGGAAGCCTCGCGGAGTTCCGGGACTATCTGGAGGAGAACCGGCGGATCGAAGCCGCCGCGCCTGCCATTGCGGAGTGCCTCGTGCCGGAAATCCGCAAGCTCCCGGAACCGCCGCTCCTCGTCGTGCCCGGCGAGCTGCGGGCGGTGCTGATCTACCGGCTGAAAGCAGAACGGCTCCACGCCGTCGACTTCGAGAAGTTGTTCCTCGCCCGGAGCGAAACCCCCGCGCCGCCGGTCCTCTGGCTCCGCCCAAAGGGCGAACCGGAGATCCCGCCGCTCATGCACGGCCGCTCCTACACCTCGGCGGCCTGCGGCGAAGCCGGAACCCTGTTCATTTTCCCGTTCGCCCGGCGGGGATGAGCGGGGTATATTACCGCAATTGACAGAATATTCATTCAGTAGTAATATTACCCGATCCGGCCATTTAGGCCGACAAGTGTAATATGAAGATTGCCGCCAAAAGCCTGATCCTGGACCTCCTGCGCGCGGGGGGAGGGAGGCCGTTTGCCGCCGGTGAACTGGTGGCGGCGGGCAGGCTGTTCCGGATCAGCGGCAACAGCATCCGCGTGACGCTGGCCCGGCTGTCGGCGGAGGGGCTCGCCGAGTCCGTGGAGCGGGGCAGCTACCGGCTGGGTCCCTCGGCGGCGAAACTGGCCGGCGAAGTGTCCGCCTGGCGGACGGCGGAAAGCCGCCTGCGCAAATGGACCTTCGGGTATCTGGCCGTGAATTCCGCCGCAGGGGGGCGCAGCGACCGGGCGGCGCTCCGGCGCCGGGAACGGGCGCTCCACATGCTCGGTTTCCGGGAACTGGACCGGGGCTTCCATGTGCGGCCGGACAACATCGAGAAGGACACGGACGCGGTCCGCCAGCGGCTCTACAACCTCGGCCTCGAGCGCGACTGCGCCGTGTTCGTCGCGGGCGGTTTCGACGCCGCGAGGGAGCAGCGGGCGAGGGCGCTCTGGGACGGAGCGAAGCTGAACGCCCTCTACCGCACCCAGCGGGAGACGCTCGCGACCTGGCTCGCGCAGGCGGACCGGCTCGACGCCGTCACCGCCGCCCGGGAGTCGTTCCTGCTCGGCGGCCGGGCGATCCGCGCGGTCGTGTTCGACCCGCTGCTGCCGGAGCCGCTCGTGGACACGAAGCTGCGCCACGGGTTCTTCGAAACCGTTCTCGAGTTCGACCGGGCGGGCCACGGAATCTGGCGCCGCCTGATCCGAACCGTCACGGCGGAGGAGGCCGGCGTCCCCCTGGAGGCCGCCGCGGCCGCCCAGGCCTGAGGAGAAAACGTCATGTCCGAACAGACCCAGTATGTAACCCCCGAACAGCTCGCGGAGCTGAAGAAGATCAGCAGCGTGCGCGGCCTCGCGTCGATCGCCTTCACCTGGGGATGGATCCTCGCCGCCTGGGCGCTCTACTGCTGGAAGCCGAACGTCTGGACGTTCCTCGCCGGATGGGCCGTCGTGAGCGGACGGCACCTCGGCCTCGCGATCCTCATGCACGACGGCGCCCACGGGCTGATCCTCGCCGATCGCAAGTGGAACGACCGCGTGACCCAGTGGCTCACCGCCTACCCGATCCTCTCCGACACGATCGTCTACCGGATGTACCATCTCCAGCATCACCGCTACACCTGGACGAAGAACGACCCGGACCTGGGGCTCGCCAAACCGTTCCCCATCACGCCCAAAAGCTTCCGCCGGAAAATGCTCCGCGATTTCACGGGCCAGACCGGCTACCAGCGGTACAAGACGATCCTCAGGCTCTCGGCCGGGCTCACGCCGGGCGGCCGGGGGCTGGAGGGAAAACCTCTCGGCACGGTCCTCAAGAACCTCTGGCAGCGGCAGAAGGGCTTCTTCATCACCAACGGGATCATTCTCGCGGGACTCACCGCGGCGGGACGCCCCGAGGCGTTCCTCCTGCTCTGGTGGCTCCCGGCGATGACGGGCTACAGCGCCGTGCTGAGGATCCGCAACATCGCCGAACACGCCGCCGTGCCGGACCCGGGCGACATCCTGAAGCAGACTCGCACGACACTCGCGCCGTTCTGGGTCCGGTTTTTCATGGCGCCGCACCACGTGAACTACCACCTGGAGCACCACCTCTACATGTACGTGCCGCACTACCGGCTCCCGGCCATGCACCGGATGCTGCGCGAGAACGGCACGCTGGACCGCGCCGAAATCTCCCCGGGCTACCTCGACGTCATCCGCAAGGCGACCACAGCCACGGACAGCGACTACGACCGCAAGGAACGCAACCGCATGAACGTCTTCGGCGGCCCGGTGGCGGGGTAAGGGCTTCCCCCGCCATCATCGACTATTCAGTTTTCAAGGACCCGTCGCGGCGTTCCGCCGCCTCTGCGCCTC
>CAZUMS010000003.1:184240-186370 GCA_964621525.1 uncultured bacterium | reverse complement strand
CGGCGCCGGGCAGTACGCGCCCATGCCGCCCGTGTTGGGGCCCTCGTCGTCGTCGTTCACGCGCTTGTGGTCCTGCGCGGACGGCAGCAGCATCACGTTGTCGCCGTCCGTGAAGGCGAAGACGCTCACTTCCTCGCCCGCGAGCTTTTCCTCGATCACCACCTGCCTGCCGGCGTCGCCGAACTCGCGGCGGGTCATGATCCGGTCGATGGCGACGATGGCTTCCTCCTGCGTGTCGCAGAGGATCACGCCCTTGCCGGCGGCGAGGCCGTCGGCCTTCACGACGCAGTTGAAACCGAGGGTTTCGAGGTAATGGAGCGCCGCCCTGGGATCGGTGAAGGTTTCGCCCCGCGCGGTGGGAATCCGGTTGTCGTTGAAGACCGACTTGGAAAAGGACTTGCTCGATTCGAGCTGCGAGGCCCACTGGCTGGGCCCGAACACAGGGATATCCGCCGCCGTGAGGGCGTCCGTGACGCCGGCGACGAGCGGGGCCTCGGGACCCACGACGACGAGATCCGCCTTGTGGCGGCGGGCGGCCTCGATCACCTGGCTCGGGTCCAGGATGTCGAACGAAGCGTCGGTTTCGACGTCGGTGGCGATGCCGGGGTTGCCGGGAGCGCAGATCACCCGCTTCACGGAAGATCCCTGCTTCAGCTTCCAGGCCAGTGCATGTTCGCGGCCGCCGCCGCCCAGCACGAGTACGTTCATGGGTCCATCCGCTCCGGCCCGCCGGTTCCCCCTGCGGGGCCGTTCCGGGCGGGGCAGACCATAGCCGCTTCGCGGCGGGGTGCAAGCGCGCCCTCCGGACGTGAGCGGCCTTCATTGACGGGGCTTTGCGGGCCGTAGTACGCAGGGTGGATCAAGGGACGGGAAGGTCCGCCGGCGGCGGATTCATTTATCCAAGGAGACAGACAGCCCCTATGCTGACGCTGATCGCAAAATTCCTGAAAGTCCTCAATTCGGACGCGGAGCCGGGCCAGATCTCGCTCGGGTTCGCGTTCGGCATGGTGATGGGTTTCACGCCGCTCATGAGCCTGCACAACCTGGCGGTGCTCTTTCTCGTGCTCGTGATCCGGTGCAACCTGTCGGCGTTCCTGCTGTCCTTCGGCGTCTGTACCGGCCTCGCCTACCTGCTGGACCCCGTGTTCCACAATATCGGGCTTTCGATCCTCACGAATCCCTCGCTGGAGCCCACGTTCACCGGCATGTACAACCAGGTGCTCTGGCGCATCGAGCGGTTCAACAACACCATCGTCATGGGCAGCCTCGCCGTCTCGCTGGCGGCGTTCGTGCCGTTCCTGTTCGTCTCGAACCTGCTGATCCGGAAATACCGCGAGCATTTCCTCGAATGGATCAACAAGTCCCAGATCATGAAGGCGTTCAAGGCCTCGGACCTCTATCAGCTCTACCTGAAGGCTGAGGGATGGGGGCTGGTCAAATGATGAAGTGGATCCGCTGGCAGGGCGTTATCGCGTTCGCCGTCGTCACGGGCCTCATCGGGGCCGTCTGGTATTTCTACATCGACAGGTGGGTCGAGAACTACATCGAGCGGTGGGGCACGCTCGCCGTCGGCGCGAAGGTCGATCTGGACGGCGCGGACGTGACGTTCCTGCCGCTCGGGGTCGAGCTCAGCCGGCTCCAGGTGACGAATCCCGGCGAGCCGATGGAGAACGCCGTCGAGGTGAAACGGATCGCCTTCAATCTGGAGGCTCCGCAGCTCCTCCTGCGCAAGACCATCATCAACGAGATGGTCATGGACGGCATGGTGTTCGGGACGCCCCGCAAGTATTCGGGCGAGGCGAAGCGCGACATCAACACGGTGATCCCCAAGGCCGTCACCGACTACGTGGCGAAGGAAATGGGCCCGGTCGAGGTCCCGGACGTCGAGGTCCCGGACGTCATGCAGATCCTCAAGCAGGAGGATCTCGCCTCGGTCCGGCTCGTGGAGACGGTCCAGAAGGAGATCGACGAGCAGCGGGCCGCCTGGGAGAAGCGGATCAAGGAGCTTCCGAACAAGAAGACGTTCGAGGAGTACAAGGCCCGCGTCGAGAAGGTGAAGAAAGCGTCCAAGAAGAGCGCCGTCTCGGGGGCGCTCAAGGCGGCCGCCGACGTGTCCAGGCTCCCGCAGGA
>CAZUMS010000003.1:0-184140 GCA_964621525.1 uncultured bacterium | reverse complement strand
GCGCCGTCTCGGGGGCGCTCAAGGCGGCCGCCGACGTGTCCAGGCTCCCGCAGGAAATCCAGCGGGAACTCGACAAGCTGAAGTCGGCCAAAGAGGAGATGGAGAACACGCTCGAGCTCGTGAAGACCCGGATCGGCGAGGCCCAGAAAGCACCGTTCGAGGACATCGAGCGGCTGAAGGACAAGTACAACCTCTCGGGCAAGGGGCTCACAAACCTCACGCGCACGTTCCTCGGCCCCCAGTACGCGGACAACCTCTCAAAGCTTTTCTACTGGCACGGGAAGGTCGCTCCCTATCTCGAGAAAAAAGAAGAAGACCCGAAGGAAAAGAAGCCCGAACGCGGCAAGGGGATCGATGTCCGGTTTAAAGACCATCATCCGCTGCCCGAATTCCTCGTCAAGGTATCCCGCGTGACGCTGGCGGTGGACGAGGTGGGCTCGTTCAAGGGCGAGATCCGGAACATCACCGGCGACCAGCCCGTCTGGGGCCAGCCGCTCACGGTGAAGCTGGAGGGCGACAAGCTCGAAACCGTCATCAAGCGGGCCGCCCTCGACATGGAGTTCAACCGCGTGCGTCCGGCCGAGGCGAAGGACATCTTCCAGCTTTCGGCGGACGGTTTCGAGATCCGGGAGAAAGCCCTGTCCAAGGATGACCGCTGGCCGATCACCCTCAAGGAAGCGAACGCCAGCGCCAAGGTCAAGATCGAGTTCGTGAGAGACGCCGTGAACGGCCTGATCTTCGCCGGCATGAAGCCGGTGAAGATCGTGACCGGGTTCGACAGCATGCAGAAGAACCCGGTGGCCCGGGCGATTTCCGGCGCGCTCGGCGACATCGACCAGTTCAACATCGAGGCGGAGGTCCACGGAAAGCCCGAGAACTACGACCTCATCCTCCGCTCCAACCTGGACGAGATCCTGCAGAACGCCCTGAACCGGATCATCCAGGAGCTGGTCGTCGAGTTCGAGAAGCGCCTCAAGGCGGAGATCATGAAGCGGGTGGAGAAGCCCCTCGCCGAGATGAACGCCAAGGTGAAGAACCTGACGGGCATGGACCTGCAGCTTCAGGACCTGTCGAAAGACGGCGAGAAGCTGCTGAAAGATGCGCTCGAAGGATCCGTGGGCGGCGCGCTCGGGGACAAGCTCCCCGGCGGGGTGAAGGTGCCCAAACTGTTCGGGCGCTGACGCCGGAAAAAAGACGACGCCCCGGATACTCGCCGAAGTGTCCGGGGCGTCTTACCAACTCTGATCGAGGCAACACAGGCGGTGGCCTTGATCCTTTGGCCGAAGTTCCATGCGGATGTGGAAGCGGACCGTCGTTCCCTGATAAAGACTGTTCGCGAGATCCGTGACTGATTAATCCCGGCCGCGCTTCACCACCCGGCCGAAAAACTAGACGACCGCCGAAAGACCATTCAACCGTTTCGCCGATTTTCTGGGCAAGTTTCTCTGAAAATAATCCACAGGCATAATCTCTAGTAATATCAATTACTTAATAAGTATTCGAGGGCGTTCCAATTTGACAGTTAAGTCAGGTCCGGCAGGTGCCCGAAAACAAGGCACAACGGGCTCCCCGGCAGCCGGGGAAGCCCCAAACAGGGTTTTCGGGTCCAGTTGGGGGACCGGCGTTCAGTTCATCTCGAGGGCGAGATCGACGGCGCTTTTCTCGTCCGACGGGCGTCCGGGCTTGTACGGGGCCTTCTCGCCGCGGGCCTCTGCCCGGGCGATCTGTCCCTGAACGCCGAACTTGAGGGTGTGGCTCACCGCCTTGTAGCGGGGGAATATCTCCCGGAGCGCATTCGAGAGGTTCAGGAGAATCCGGTAGCCCCGGTTCTTGGCGATGTCGGAGTTCTTGCGGCCGAGCATCCGGAACCGGGACTGGGCCTCGATGAAACGGACGGCTTCCGGGTCCATGACGGCGACGACACGGGAGAAGAAGTCGCCGAAAAAGAGGAGCGCCCAGGTGAGCGAGCCGAACAGGTTCAGGTCCGTCATCATGGCGGCGAGTTCCTTCGCCGACGGCGGCTCCGCCTCCTGCTTGCCGAACTCCTCCATCAGGTAGAAGTCCATGGCGATGTGGCGCGACTCGTCCTGGTTGATCTTCTCGATCACGGCGCGGGAGAGCGGATCGTCCACGTAGTCGTTCACGGCCCGGAGCAGCGCCACGTCCAGCACCAGCTCGCCGAGCGTCACCATCGCCGAGGCGAAGGCCGGGTTGATCTCCTGGATCGTCCGCGTGATGTAGCGGATCAGCATCGTGAGCCGCTGGTCAGGCGTGTAGATCTTGTAGTCATGGACGTTGAAGTAATCGGCGAGCTTGGCGACGGCGACCGAGTGACGCACCTCGTCCGTGTGGAAACTCTCGTAGATCGCCTTGAGGTTAGGGTCCTGGACCTTGCGGGAGAGTTCGAGGAAGGTGAGGCCGGCAATCCGCTCCACGTAGATGAGGTTCGTGAACGCCTGGCAGATCTCGATCTCGTCGAACCGGCTGAGGGCGATGGGCTTGCCCGTGAAATCGAAATCCTCGACGTTCCACTGGCCGCGCCGGCAGCGCTCGAGCATCCGCTGAAGATCCATCCGGTCACCTCGAAAAGGCCGCCGTGCGGCCCGTCGGTATCGCTGACGCGCACGTCAGCGAGTGGGGTTCATTAATCCGCCCGGTTCCGAATCTCAAGCCGTTTTAACGTTGGTTTGCCTGTCTCCGCCCCGGAAACCAGACTGAACCCTGCAAATCCTCACAGCTTTCCCGAAAGGAAAACGATCCGCATGAAGATGGCGCGCCGTCTGCTGTTCTGTCTCTCCCTCACCCTGTCGGTTCCCGCCGGCCTCCGGGCGGCCGACCTCACCCGCCAGAGCAACTCGGTCGTGAAGGTCTACATCACGTCCCAGTACTGGAACCTCACCCAGCCGTGGACGAAGCTCGCCACGAAATCCTCCACCTGCTCCGGCTTTTTCATCAAGGAGGGAATCCTCACCAACGGCCACTGCGTGGCGAACTCGACCTATCTCGAGGTCGAAATCCCCGGGAAACCGGACAAGGTCGAGGCGGAAGTTCTCGCCGTGAACCATCAGGTGGACCTGGCGCTGATCCGGCTCAAGGATCCCTCGGCGGCCAGGGGCGCGAAGCAGATCGCCTTCGGCGACCTGCCCGAGCACCGGCAGAAAGTCGTCACCGTCGGCTATCCGGCAGGCGGCCGCCAGATTTCCTACACCGAGGGCGTCGTCTCGCGCATCGACATTCTCCCCTACGCCCACAGCCGCCTGCCGAACCTGCTGGTCCAGACCGACGCGGCCCTGAACCCGGGCAATTCCGGCGGCCCGGTGTTCTCCGACAGCACGGGCGAGTGCCTGGGCGTCGCCACACAGGGGAACCGGAGCGGCGAGGGGCTCGGCTATTTCGTGCCGACGATCGTCGTCCAGCAGTTCCTGAAAGACGCCGCTGATGGCACGATCGGGGGCATCACGAACCTTGGCTTCACCTTCCAGACGCTCGAAAACGACGCCCAGCGGGCCTCCCTGAAGATGCAGCCCGGCCAGTCGGGCATCCGCGTGCGGGAGATCGCCATGGGATCGTCGGCCGATGGTGTATTGCAGGTGGACGACGTGATCCTGTCCGTGGACGGCAAAACCGTCTTCAACGACAGCCGGATCAACTTCCGCAAGGACTCGACCATCGGCTTCAGCTACGTGCTCTCGTCCAAGGCCGTGGGCGACACGCTGAGGGCCGAGATCCTCCGGGCGGGCGAGAAGCGCACCCTCGACATCAGCCTGAAACCCTACGTGACGACGCTGATCCCCGACATGCCCCGCTACGACCTGCCGCCCCGGTACGTGGTGGCGGGCGGACTCGTGTTTCTCGCGGTGGAACCCGTCTACCTGTGGACCTTCGGCGGCGGCGAGGACGACGAGCGCACGCCGGTCTCGCTCCGCAATTACGCGAACCGCCTCGTGGGCGACGAGGGGCTCAAGGAACTGGTCGTGATCTCGCAGGTGCTGAACGCCCCCGTGAACCGGGGTTACGAACGCCAGGTGAAAAACCTCCGGGTCATGGAGGTGAACGGCCAGAAGATCACGAGCCTCGAGGACGTGAGCCGGTATCTCAATCCGCCGGACGACCGCACCTACGTGGAAATCCTGCTCGAGAACAACACCACCGTGATCCTGGACCACAAGGAGATGGACGAGCAGGAACCGGGAATCCGGGAGCGGTACAACATCCGCTGAACAGGCGCCGGCCGGGTCAGCCCCTGAGCGGCTTTCTCAGCAGGACGACGCGGTTCGTGTTTGTGCCCTTGGCGTTATTGTCCACGCCCCAGCAGTTGGCCGTCTTGGTGAACTTCTGGGCGTTGATGAGGACGAGCACGGGTTCGAGCCCGGCGTCTTCGCCGGCCGGGATGACGGTTTCCTCAAGCCGGATCCTGCCGCTGCGGACTTCGCCCACCTCGAAAGCCGCGTAGCCGCCGGGCCGGAGCACCCGGCGCAACTCCCTGAGGACGGCGGTCATCTCCGTCTTCCAGTCCTCCAGCCGCTTTGTCATGGTGATCGGCACTGCGTCCGGATCGATGCCGCAGAACCAGCACCTCAGCCAGTTGTCCGAGGCGTACTGCACGACGTCGAGAAACGGCGGCGAGGTGACGGCGAGCGCCACCGAGGCGGAGGCAATCCCCGGCGTCCGTGCAGCGGGTCCCGTTGTGAAGCGGGCGCGGCGATCCACGGCAGCGAGTGTCCGGCGCTCCGCGTCCGTGAGACCCTTGAGGAGCATGAGGCTCTTGCGGAGCATGATGGCCTTCACGTCCCGGAAGGGAGGTGTCTGCCGGCGGGCGGCATTGATCCGGAGCTGCGACTCGACCGACACGGCCTGGTTGGGCGGCATCGTGTAGACGGAGAAAAACCCCGGCGAGTGGCCCGTGAGCCGGTTCACCGCGACCATGCGGAGCCACCGGTCGGCGGCGTCCATCGTCCCGTCCGCTTCGCGCCTCAGGAAGTGGTCCCTGAGGGCGCAGACCGCCGCGAGGGTTTCGGGGTGATAGAACGCCAGAAGATCTTCGCGCAGAGTACGCGGACGGCCGAAATCCAGTTCCGACAGGCGGCGGGTAATGGCCTCCGGCTCCGGCGGGCAGAGGCGCGGCTCCACGAGCACCCGGCTCAGGGGGTTGATGTCGTTCCCGGACGGCACGCGGCCCCGGAGCGCCGCCTCGAGCGGCGTAGTGCCCCGGCCCATGAACGGGTCGTAGACGGTGTCGCCGGGGCGGGTGAGCCGGTCGATGAAAAACGCCGGAAGCTGGGGCTTGAAGCAGGCCCGGTAGCTGATCTCGTGCAGCGAATGGGCCGCCCGCTGCTGGCGGGTCCAGAACTCGTTGGTGAACACCGGGACCGACGAATTTCCGGCCGTGAGAGTCCCCAGGCGGGTCTTCTTCCGGAACTTCCGGAACGATTCCAGATCCTCGGCAAAGCTCCGGCTGGAGATGGCGGCTGCGGTTTTCGGCATGGGGAGGGTCCGGCCCCGAGTCTAGTACAACGAAGCGGGGAAAAGGTACAGGGTTTTGTTACCCGCCGGGACCGGCTATGGAGTGCCCGTGCTCGTTTCGGACGAAAAACACCTGCTCCAGCTCTGCCGCGAAATCCGCGAAGCGGGCGTCGTGGGCTTCGATACGGAGTTCGTGTTCGAACGCACCTACTGGCCCCGGCTCGGGCTCGTGCAGATCGCCGCGCCGGACGGCCCCTCGGGGGCGGTCGATCCGCTGGCGTTCAAGGACCTCTCGCCGCTCTACGACCTCCTGCTGGATAAAAAGCTGAAAGTCATCGTCCATGCGGGCGGCATGGACTGGAAGATCCTGCTCCGCCAGGGGGGCGGCCTGCCCGCGAACGTGTTCGACACGCAGATCGCGGCGAGTTTCCTCGGCTACGGCCCGCAGGTGGGTTACGGGCCGCTGGTGGAGAGCACGCTCGGCCGCAAGCTCGACAAGACCGAAACCTACACCGACTGGCTGAAGCGGCCGCTTACGGCACGGCAGGTGGAGTACGCCGTCGGCGACGTGACGCACCTTCTCGAGGTCTACAGCCGGCTCGAGCGGGACCTCGGCCGCCTCGGCCGCGGCCCGTGGGCGGCGGAGGAGTTCGCCCTCTCGGTGGAGCCGGACCAGTACCGGGACCCCGATCCGTACGAGGTGTATCTGGATATCCGGCGGGCGGGGAATCTCGGCCGCAAGGAACTCGCCGTGCTCCGGGAGATCGCCGCCTGGCGCGAGATCGAGGCGAGGGCAAGGGACGTCCGGCCCCACTTCCTCGTGAAGGACGACGTGATTCTCGCCGCCGCCAAGCGGATGCCCCGCAGCGAGAACGAGCTGGCGCAGATCCGGGGGATTCATCCGCAGGAACTCTCCCGCATTGCCCCCGGCGTTCTGTCGGCCATCCAGCGGGCGCTGAAACTCCCCGAGGCCGAATGGCCGCAGACCCAGAAGCCGGACCCGGTGGAGCAGGGGCTCGATGCTTCGGTGAATCTTCTCCAGGCGTTCGTCCAGACCCGCGCCAAGGAAGCGGACATCGCCACCGAGGTGCTCGCCACGCGCTCCATGCTGAAGGCGCTCGTGCGCGGCGGCCCGGACGCGGCCCACGGCGACGGCTCTCCGGTCCTGAAAGGCTGGCGGCGCGATCTTCTGGGGAAGGATTTTATCGACCTGCTCTCGGGCCGCTCGGCCGTCGGGCTCGACCCCGCCACCCGCAAGGTGAAGATGTACCCGGCGGGGTGATCAGTCCGCCGCGGGCAGCATTCCGTAGAACGAATAGAGCAGCATGTTCTCGGCGACGGCGTTGATGTCCGGCTTCTTCGGATCGGCGCGGTACCAGAGCAGCAGCGCTTCCTTGGCGAGCCCCAGGATGCTGTGGGCCGCCACTACCGGGTCGATGGGCCGGACGCGCCCCTTGGCAACGGCCTTCTTGATGTAGCCCGCGATCAGCTCGACCATGGTGTCGAAGAACCGGTCGATCTTGTCCCGGAAGTCGGGCCCAAGGGTGGGCGCCTCGACGAGAATGAGGCGGGTGAACTTCCGGTAGTCGGAGTTGGACAGCATCGCCTTCGCCAGCATCTGGAACTGGGCGCGGTACTGTTCGGCCGAGAGCTCCGAGATGTCGAGCGGCCGGATCCGCTCCGTCAGCCAGCCGAAGAAGTAGTCCAGCGCCTCGCTGAAGCAGTCGCGCTTGGAATCGAAATACCGGTAAAAGGTCCCGCGCGCGATGCCTGCCTTGGCGAGGATGTCGTCCACCGACGTCTCGTGGAAGCCCTTCTCGGCGAACACCTCGATGGCCGAGCGCAAGAGCTTCTTGTGCCGGTGTTCCTGGAGTTCTGGTGAGAGCTGGGGCATGGGGTGATTTACCGGAAGGCACGCTAGCCACCGGCGGAGCGCCGGTGCAACGGGGACCCCTCGGCGCTCCGCTTGATCCTCCGCCCGTCCGATTCAACCCTGCCGGTTCCATGCCGCTCCGCATCGCCGCCATCATCGATCCCCTCGACGCGCTGACGCCGCATCACGACACGACGCTCCGTCTGCTGGAGAGCGCCGGCCGGCGCGGCCACCGGACCTATGTGGCAACTCCGGGCGGCCTCACGGTCCGGGACGGCACGCTGTATTTCACGCTTCAGGAAGCGAAGATCGACCAGGGAACGCCGGCACGGCCCCGCCTTCCGTTCTACACCCTGCGCGGGCGGCCGGTGACGGTTTCGAGCCGCGAGGTGGACCTTGTGCTGATGCGCAAGGACCCGCCCGTGGACGCCCGTTACCTGCACGCCCTCTGGATGCTGGACTACTGCGAGGCTCCCGTGATCAACGACCCGGAGGGAATCCGTGCGGCGAGCGAGAAGCTGTTCGCCCTCAGGTTCCCGGACCTGGTGCCGCCCACGATCGTGACGTCACGGCGGGAAGACCTCGACGCCTTCTGCCGGGAGCAGGGCGGAAAGATCGTGCTGAAACCCATCGACGGATTCGCCGGCCGGGGGGTCTATCTCTGGCGCCTCAATGGCGACAACCGGGGCGTGATCTGGGAAGAAATGACCGAACGCGGGACGCGGCCCGTCATGGCCCAGCGTTATCTCCCTGCGGTCAAGAAGGGCGACAAGCGGATCCTGGTCTGGCTCGGGCAGCCCATCGGTGCGGTGAACCGCGTGGCGGGCCGGGGCGAAGTGCGCTCCAATCTCGCCGCCGGCGGCCGCGCGGTGAAATCCACCGTGACGAAACCGGAGCGGGCGATGGTCGAACAGCTCGCCCCGTTCCTCGTCGAGCAGGGGCTGTTCTTCGTCGGCCTCGACGTGATCGGCGGCTATCTCACCGAAGTGAACGTCACCTCGCCTACCTGTCTCGTGGAGCTGGAAAAATTCACCGGAATTCCCTTTTCGGACCGGATCGTGCGCGACTGGGAAGAAACGCTCGGCTAGACTTCCGGCCGAAGGAAATTATCCGAGGGAGCACCGTCCGTCTTGGCATCCACCTCTTACGTGCTGGCGCTCAATGCCGGTTCGTCCACCCTCAAGTTCGACCTGTTCGAGTTCCCCGGCGAGCGGCGGCTCGCCGAAGGTCTCGTGGACCGGGTCGGCTCCGACCGGTCGGAGCTCAGGTTCAGCTACCAGGGGGAGCCCGAGGAAACCCGCAGGGCCCGGCTGAAAGACTACCGGGCGGCGGTGGAGAATCTCGGCGAACGGCTGAACGAACACGCCGAACTCCCGGTGAACCGGCACGAAGACATCGCCATCGTGGGCCACCGGGTCGTTCACGGTTCGAACCTTTATGTCGATCCGGTGGAGATCACGAAGGAAGTGGAGCGTGACATCGAGGACCTCGCCCCGCTCGCGCCGCTGCACCAGCCGGCGGCGCTCTCGGTGATCCGCGCGGCCCGCGAGATCTGGCCCAAGGCCCGGCATGTGGCCTGTTTCGACACGGCCTTCCATGCCCGGCTGCCTTCGGCGTCGCGGTTCTATGCGATCCCGCTCGAAATGGCGCTCAAGTACGGCGTCCGCCGGTACGGCTTCCACGGGCTTTCCCACTCCTATCTTGCGGCCGAAGCGGCGAAGGTCACGGGCAAACCCGTCTCACGGCTCCGGACCGTCACCTGCCATCTCGGCGCGGGGTGCTCCGTGGCGGCCGTGAAGGGCGGCCGAAGCGTCGACACGACCATGGGCTTCTCCCCGCTCGAAGGCCTCCCGATGCAGACCCGCTCGGGCGACATCGACCCGGCGGCCGTGAAGCGGATCGCCGAGATCCGCAAGTGCACGCTGGACGATGCCGTGCGGTTCCTGAATACCCAGTGCGGCCTCCGCGGCGTGAGCGGTTCGACGGGCGACGTGCGCGACCTGCTGGAGCAGCGCCGCAAGGGGCACGAGCCGTCGGCCATCGCGCTCGAACTATTCACCTCGAAGGTGAAGAAAACCATCGGCGCCTACGCGGCCGCCATGGGCGGGCTCGACGTGGTGGTGTTCTCGGCCGGGATCGGGGAGAACTCGCCCGATATCCGGGCCGAGATCTGCGCGGGGCTCGAATTCCTCGGGATCGGCGTGAGCGGGGGCAGAAACCGCCGGGTCGTCCGGCCCACGGACGCCCACGACATTTCCACCGACCATGCGCGGGTCCGAACGCTGGTCATTCCGACCGACGAGGAACGCAATATCGCGCGGCTCTCGGTTGCCGCCGTGAAGGGCTAGAACCCGAACGCGATCTTTCCGTCCTTCGCCAGGACCGTCACGGTGCCGCCCTCCGCGAGCCGGCCGAACAGGATTTCGCTGGACAGCGGGTGCGAGATTTCCGTCTCGATCAGGCGGCGCACGTGCCGCGCGCCGTAGACGGGATCGTACCCCTTCTCGCACAGCCAGAGGAGGGCGGATTCGTCCAGCGCGATCTTCACGCCTTTGGGGACGAGGCGCGTTTCGAGTTCCGCGATGGACTTCTTCACGATCCGTTCCACTTCGGGGCGGCCCAGCGAGCCGAACTGGACGACGGCGGTGAGCCGGTTCCTGAACTCGGGCGAGAACGCCTTGTCGATGGCCTTGCCGCCGGGGTCGCCGCGTCCGCCTTCGCCGAAGCCGATGGCCGTCTGGGACCGTTCGCGGGCGCCCAGGTTCGTCGTGAGGATCAGGATCACCTGCCGGAAATCGGTCTTCCGGCCGTTGTTATCGGTGAGCGTCGCGTGGTCCATCACCTGAAGCAGGATGTTGTAGATGTCCTCGTGGGCCTTCTCGATCTCGTCGAGGAGCAGGACCGCGTGCGGCGTCCGGTGGACGGCGTCCGTGAGCTGGCCCCCCTGGTCGAAGCCCACATAGCCCGGCGGCGAGCCGATGAGCCGCGAGACGGTGTGCTTCTCCATGTATTCGCTCATGTCGAACCGGATGAACGCCGTGCCGAGAATTTCCGCGAGCTGCTTCGAGAGCTCCGTCTTGCCGACGCCCGTGGGGCCCGCGAACAGGAAGCAGCCGATGGGCTTGTCCGGTTCGCCGAGGCCCGATCGCGAGAGCTGGATTGCGTTCACCACCTGGTCGATGGCGGCATCCTGCCCGTAGATCCGGGCCTTCAGCTCCGCGCGGAGATTTTTCAGCCGCTCGCGCTCGTCGAGCTTCACGCTCCGGGCGGGCACTCCGGCGATGCGGGAGACGGTCGTCTCCACGTCGTCCACCGTGACGGAACTTCCCGCGCCGCGCTTCAGCTTCACCTCGGCGGCCGTCTCGTCGATCACGTCGATGGCCTTGTCCGGAAGCCGCCGGTCGGAGATGTGTTTCGACGACAGTTCGACAGCGGACTTCAGCGCCTCCGGCTCGAAGACAACCTTGTGGAATTCCTCGTACTGCTTCCTGAGGCCTTCGACGATCCGGAGGGCTTCCTCTTCGGTGGGCTCCCTGACCTCGACCCGCTGGAACCGGCGGGCGAGGGCGTGGTCCTTCTCGAAGATCGAGCGGAACTCCTTGTAGGTCGTCGTGCCGATGCACTTGATCTCTCCGTTAGAGAGGGCGGGCTTGAGCAGGTTGGAGGCGTCCAGCGAACTGCCGCTCGCCGCCCCGGCGCCGATGATCGTGTGGATCTCGTCCACGAAGATCACGTTGTCCGGGCTCTGTTTCACGGCCTCGACGACCGCCTTCAGCCGCTCCTCGAACTCGCCCCGGAACTTGGTTCCGGCGAGCAGCGCCGCCATGTCGAGGGCGTAGATGCGGAATTTCTTCAGCTCCGGCGGGACCTCGTTCTTCACGATCCGGAGCGCGAGCCCCTCGACGATGGCCGTCTTGCCGACGCCGGCGTCGCCCACGAGCACGGGGTTGTTCTTGCGGCGGCGGGAGAGGATGTGGATGACCCGTTCGAGCTCGGGGCCCCGGCCGACCATGGGATCGATCTTCCCCTGCGAGGCCCGCTCGTTGAGATCGCTGCAGAACTGCTTGAGCGGGTCCCTTGCCTGCCCGCCCTCGCCGTCGGGGCCGTCCTCGCCGGCAGGGCCCGCGCCGTGTTCCCGGGGGACCGGCAGGTTGCTGCGGGAGATTCCGTGCGAGAGGTACTGGACGACGCCGAGCCGGGTGACGCCCTGCTTTTCGAGGAAATGGACGGCGTGGCTCTCCCGCTCGCGGAACAGGGCGACGAGCACGTTGCCGCCGTCGAGCGTGTTCTTGCCCGAGGACTGCACGTGCCCTGCGGCCCGCTGGATCACGGCCCGGAAACCGATCGTGTATTCGGGTTCGGTGTCCGAGCCCGCGGGGATCACGGTCATGTCGTTGTCCAGGAACGAGAGGATTTCCGCCCGCAGGATATCGAGGTCCGCGCCGCACTGGACGAGGATTTCGCGGGCCCTGGGATCTTCGGTGAGGGCGAGCAGGAGGTGTTCCAGCGTCACGTACTCGTGGCGCGGCTTCTCCGCGAGCTCGTAAGCCTTCTTCAGCGTTTTCTGGAGTTCCTCGGACACTTTCACGGCTCGCCGTCTCCTTCCTCCACCTCAAGAACGGCCTGAAGCGGATGCTCGTGCTGGCGGGCAAGGGCGAGCACGCGTTCCAGTTTCGTCCGGGCGACGTCGAAAGTGTAGACCCCGCACACGCCCCGGCCCTTCGTGTGGACTTCCAGCATGATCCGCGTCGCGTCGTCCCGGTTCAGGTGGAAGATGTTCTGCAGCAGCCAGACGACGAACTCCATGGGCGTGTAGTCGTCGTTGAGCAGCACAACGGCGTACTTGTCCGGACGTTTCGTCCGGACCTTTTCTTCCGTCACGACGGCCGTGTCGCCGCCGGGGACCCCCTGGTGCCTCGGGTCAGCCATTCTGGGGGGTAGTTTAACCACTATTCGGGGAGAGACAGCCCCCCGGTCGGGCAGGATGCCTATTCCTCTTCCTCGGCTGAGCCGGTGGGGCTCTCCGGCACCTGGCCGTCCTCCCCGGGCGGGTTTTCCGGAGCGGTTCCACGGACCGTTTTGAGGGGCGATACCCGGTTGTAGGCCTCGATGGTCCGCCGGACGGCGGGCTCCTCCCGTTCGAGGAAGGCGCCGATGGACCGGCGGCCGCCGGGGTGGGCGATCCAGTGGGCGCTCCAGGTGGGGCTCGCCGCGAATCCGCGCAGGAACTTGTGCTCTCCCTGGGCCCCGGCCTCGAACAGCTTTTTCCCGGTGGCGATGGCGTGCTCGATCAGCCGGTAGAAGCACAGCTCGAAGTGGAGAAACGGGTAGTGCCGGTCCGAACCCCAGTAGCGGCCGTAGAGATTCGGGCCCTTCTGGAAGTTGAGGGTGCCGGCCGTGAAGGTGCCGCGGTCCTTCGCCGCCACGATCACGGTCCGGTCCCGGAGCCGTTCCGGGATCATCCGGAAGAACTCCTGCGTGAGATAGCCCTGGGAGCCGCGTTTTAAATGGGTCGACCGGTAGAAACGCCACAGGGCGTCCAGGTGCCCGGGCGTGATGCCGGCGTCCGTGACCGTTTCGATCTCGAGGCCGAGCGCCGCGACTTCCCGGCGTTCGCGGCGGATGTGCTTCCGCTTCTGGGAGCGGAGGCCGCCGAGGTAGCCGTCAAAATCCCGGTAGCCGGGGTTCGTCCAGTGGAACTGGTAGGAAAGGCGCGGGAAGTAGCCGGCACCGGAGAGAAGGTCCTGTTCTTCTTCTGTACAGAACAGGATGTGTACCGACGACGCGCCTTCGTCGTCCGCGAGGGCCGTCAGCGCCTGCGCGAGCCGGGGCACGGCCAATGCTTTCGGGAAATCCGGCCGCACGAGAAACCGCTCGCCCGTTGCCGGAGTAAACGGCGCGGCCACGGTGATCTTCGGGTAGTAGGCGAGCCCTGCCTGCTCGTATGCGCCCGCCCACTGGAAATCGAAGATGTATTCGCCCCAGGAGTCGGACCTGAGAAACGCCGGGACAACGGCGGCGAGGCCCGTTTCGTCGTGAAGCGTAAGGTAGCGGGGCTCCCAGCCGGTTCCGGGCCCGACGCTCCGGCTCTCCTCGAGTGCGAGCAGGAAGCTGTAGTCCAGGAACGGATTTCCCGGCGTCTCGCACGGCCGCCAGGCTTCGGGGCCGATCTCTGCTATCGATGCATGACGGCGAAAGGTGAGGTTCCGGGGGTTCATCTCAGGGTGTGCGAGCATGCCCGATCCCGTCTCTGGCGTCACCCCGGCCGCCCGTCCAGAATCGGGGCCGTATCCGGAGGGAGGTTCCTGTCATGCTGAAGCGAATCGTCTTTTTCGTAGTGCTCGTTTCGGTCCTGCCCGCCCGCGCGGGCGATGCGGTCCCGAAGCTGGATCCCAGGGGAGCGGAGGCGCAGGGAAAACCGTACCGGGCCGAATCCGAAGGGGCGCAGGTCACGATCCCCGGCGGCTGGAACTACCGGGAAACCGAGGACGGGCTAGCCCTGGGCAGTGATACCGAGGCGGGCCTTATCTTCGTGTGGCTCTCGCGGGCGAAGGGGGATGATGCGATCGAACGCGAGTTTGTCCAGGCGCTTGCAGGCACCGGTGCGCAGTTCGGCGCCCTTGAGGGCGTCCAGACGGTGAAACTCCAGGGCGGCGATACACGGTATGCGGACGCCTCGGGCTCGGATGCGCAGGGAACTGCTTTGAGAGCCAGGCTCCTCGCCGTGCAGGGGAAGGAATCCATGGTGATGGTCGGGGGCCTCACGACGGACGAGGCGGCCAAGATGGAGAACATCAGGAAGCGCGTCGACTCGATGGCCCGCTCGGTGAAGTTCTTCGCGGTGGACCGCACGCAGGCGAAGAACGTCGTGGCGGGGCAGTGGTGGAGCTACAAGGCGGCGGCCACGGGCGGCGGCAGCGAACGCACGATGGCGTTCTGTCCGGACGGGCGGTACTTCGAGCAGAGCGAGTCGGGCTATTACGGCACGGGCTGGGGCGTTGCGGGGCAGGGCGGCGGCGCGGGCCGCTGGAACGCCGCCGGCACGGCGGCGTCGGGAACTGTCACGGTGACGAAGACCGACGGATCGGCTTCGACCTATGACTACGCGGCGAAAACGCCGAACGATCTGGCGTTCAACGGACGTGAATACGGACGCGTTGCGCCGAGTCTCTGTCAGTGAATTTTTGCAGTGCAGCTGGGAAAGTTGATAACCGGGGTCTGGATTTCATTCAGCCAGGGTTGGTCTTACGTTAATTTACCCGCAAGAGTGTTTCATAATGGCGCAGAGTGAGCCGGGCTACATTCGCAAATTCCCGTTAGATAACGGATGTTTAAGTGAATTCCGGAGACGCCGTTTCATAATCCTCTGAACGATTCTGCGTCATTTCGCAGAAAAGTACCTATTCGGTATTGCCGGGTTGCCGGGGCTTCTATAGGATTAGCGCCCTGTAATCTTTGGGTCTATTGGTTCTCAAGCCAATTCAACAACCTAGGGGAGTGTGGGGATGCGACTGGCGTCCGTATTTAAGGCTGTCACTTCGGTATTTATTGTTTCTGCCGCTCTGGCGATCACTGGCTGTTCGGGAAGCCCGGAGAAGGTGCTTGTCTTCTCTCCGGAACCGAACCGCGAGCAGATTGCAGGCGTCCCCTGGGTCCCGTTCAACGTGCGCATCGTTGACGTGCGCGGTGAACCCCAGAGCGACGGCGGCGTCAACGTGACGATCTCGCTGAAGACCGGCACGGGGACGCTCCTCGGCACGGTCACGGAGACCACGGAAGGGGGCGTTGCCGTATTTGACAACGTCGTCTACCAGCTCGCCGAGCCGATCGTCGTCGATATCACGGCTCCGGGCGCACGCCCGATCCTGGATATCCCGGTGACGATCGTTCCGAACGTCCCCGCCCAGCTCGCCTTCGCGACTCCTCCGGCGAGCCCCGTGGCGGCCGGCGTGGTGTGGAACGACTTCACCGTCGAGCTCCGCGACGCCTACGGCAACCGCATCAACGATTCCCAGCCGGTCTCGCTCTCGGTGGTTTCGCCGCCCGCGACCGGAATCCTGTCGGGTCCCACGACCGTGAACGCCGTCCTCGGCGTCGCCACGTTCCAGGGCCTGTCGTACAACGTCGCCGAGGACATCACCCTGAAGGCCGAGTCGGCCGACCTCGTGGCGACGATCTCGCTGTCGGTAACGGTGAATCCGGATCCCGACGGTCCGTACACCCTCAAGTTCATCCAGCAGCCGGCGAACGGCACCACCGACACGCAGCAGACGATTCAGGTGGCCGTCGTCGACCAGTTCGAGAACATCGTGACGGGCACGGCGAATCCCGCCGCCTCGACTGCGGCGATCTCGCTCTCGCTCGTCCAGGACAACCCCGACGTGCCCACGCTCGCCTGCACGGGCTGCGTGACCGTCAACGCCGTTGACGGCGTCGCGACGTTCCCGAACGTGAAGATCAACCGCCCGGCCATCGGCTACACGCTGAACGCCGCCGTGACGGCGCCTTTCGCGCACAGCATCGACAGCAACGCCTTTACGCTGACCCACGGCACGGCCACCCAGCTCGTGTGGGTGGATCCGGGCTCCTCGACCGACCGTTCGCCGCAGACCACGCAGACGGCAGGCTCCGTGTGGACGCCCGTCGCCGGTGCGTCGGTGGCCGTGTTCGCCCTCGACCAGGACGGCAACCTCACCACGTCGAACAACTCGACCGCCGTGACGATCCAGCGCCAGTCGGTGCCGGTCGACGCCGCGTTCGTGAGCAACACCGTGACGGTGGCGGGCGGCGTCGCCGCCTTCCCGGCCGTGACCTACAACACCTCGAGCGCACTCCCGATCACGGTCCAGGCGACCTCGGGCACGCTCGCGCCGACCTCGCTCGTCAACATTACCGTGAACCATGGCCCCGCGGCCTCGCTCACGTTCACGACCCAGCCTGCGGCGACCAACGCCGACTCGCAGCAGACCGTGACGATCACGGTCCGCGACGCGCAGGGCAACATCACGACCAGCGACGCGACCCCGGTCGCCCTCAACTTCACCCCGGCGACGGGCAACCCGTGCGGCGGCACCTTCGTGTCGCTCACCGGCGGCGGCCTCGTCGTCCCGACGCTCGGCGTCGCCTCGTTCGTGTTCCAGCTCGACAAGGTTTGCCCGAACTACCGCCTGCGCGCGACTTCGGGCGTGCTCCCGGTGGTGGACAGCGACACGTTCGCCATCACCCACGGCGCCGCCACGAACCTGAACTTCGCTGTTCAGCCGGGCACCGTGGACGCCGACGCCCGTCAGCTCGTGCAGGTCGAGATCCGCGACCAGTTCAGCAACCGCGTGACGAGCGACTCGGCCACGGTCGTGACGCTTGCCATCCAGAACAACGCCGGCGTGCCGGTTGCGGGCTCGCTGATCAACAGCAGCGGAGCCACGATCCCGTCCATCGCCGTTTCCGTCAACAGCGGCCTCGCCAAGTACGAACAGACCGGCTCCGGCGACAACGCCGTCCAGATCAGCCGCCGCGGCACGGGCTACACGCTCGTCGCCAGCGCGACGGTGCTCGCCGGTTCCATCAACACGGTGTCCGGCAGCTTCGACGTCACGCCGGGTGCGGCCAAGAAGCTCACCTTCAGCCCGATCGTTTCTCCGGCGGCGGCAGGCGACGTGATCGCCGCGGCTCAGCCCGTGAACGGCACGACCGGCACGGCGCAGGCCCCGGTCGTGAAGATCCTCGACCAGTTCAACAACACCGTCCTCACGGACAACACGACGCAGGTCACGGTGTCGATCGCGAGCGGCCCGGCCGGCGCGTTCTGCCTGAACTGCGTACCGGTGACGATGACCCAGGGCGCCGCCAACTTCGCCGGCGGCGAGGAGTTCCGGCTCAGCAAGCCCGGTACCTACACCCTGACGGCGACGGCCGGCCTTGCCGGTGTCGCCACGGCGACGAGCTCGCCCGTCGCCATCACGGTGGGCGCGCCGCACCACCTCAAGTATTCGACGGCCCCGCTGTCCCAGGTGACGGCGAGCCGCCAGTGGGACTCCTTCACCGTCCGGATCGTGGACGAGTTCGGTAACCACGCCACGACCGCGACGGGCAGCATCGACCTCACGAACCTGACCTCGGTTCCCCCTGCCCGCGGCGGCGAATGCCCCACCGGCCTCTACACCGGCATCTGCGGCACAACGACGCGCGCTGCGGTGGGCGGCCAGGCCTCCTTCACCGACATCTTCTACAACGCGGCTGAAATCGTGACGATGGGCGTCTCCTGCGCCACCTGCGCGGTCGACGTTGCGGCCAACGGCCTTGCGACCGATACGACCTCCGACAGCTCGCTGTCCACGCCGGTCAACACGACGATCGACGTGCGCCCCGACGTGGTCGACCGTCTCGCCTTCGTTCCGGCGAACTCGCCGGCGGCGGTCACCCAGTCGGTGGGCTCGCCGTGGAACACGTTTGAAGTGCGCGTGGAAGATTCGCACGGCAACGTGATCCCGACTTCCCGCGTGATCGAGGTGCAGGTGGTTTCCGGCTGCCAGAACTCAGCCGCCAACTTCCTCGATACGGTCAATGCGCCCCCGAACAGTTTCAAGCGTACGGCCGTGCTCGGCGTGGCTTCCTTCGAGGGCATCCAGGCGAACTGCGCCGGCCAGGTGGTGATCACCGCGGCTTCCGGCGCCCTGGCGGCCGCCGATCCGATCACCGTCACGGTCGACCCGGACGTGGTGGACAGCTACCTGTTCCTCACCCAGCCGATCGACCAGCAGGTGACGCAGACCGAAAACATCCAGGTCGCCGTCATCGACCAGTTCGGCAACATCGTGACGACCGACAACACGACCTCCGTGCAGGTCGACATCCTGGGCGGCACAGGCAACCCGGCTGGTGACTGCTTCTCGGGCTGCGCCCCGACGACCCACACGGTCGTCGCCGGCATCGCCGACATCGGCTTCCAGATCGACCTCGTCGGCAACGGCTACGTGATGACGGCCACCGATCCGTTCGCGGCTGTCACGACGGCCGCCTCGGTGGCGTTCGACCTCGAGCCGGGCGATCCGTTCTTCGTCTCGTTCGCTGACGCGTCGGGCACCAGCTACGAGCCGCAGGGCATCCAGCGGACGGATCAGGTGTTCTCCTCGCTCCAGAATCCGTCCCCCGTTACGGCCTTCGTGCGGGACCAGTTCGGCAACCTGTGCACGCAGATCGACTCGGCCGATTCGATCTTCGTCGAGATCAACAACACGAGCGGCTCCAGCGCCAACGGCGGGTTCGAGAACAACTCCCGCCGCGTGAACGGCGGTGTCGCCCAGTTCCCGGCGCTCGCGTTCCGCACGACGAACATCACCATGGACGTCGTGGCCGATTCGGACGATGTTCCGAACCCCTCCGCCACCATCGCGGTGCAGGTCCAGAGCGGCGTGACCAGCCGGCTCAGCTTCATCAACCAGCCGAACGAGGGCGCCGAGCTTTATGCCGATGCCTCGAAGCCGGTCCAGATCGAGGCCCTCGACGCGTACGGCAACCGCGTGACGACCCGCCAGGGCGACGACATCTCGAGCGCCACGCTCGACATGCTGTTCTTCCAGAATCCGGCCGGCGGCCAGTTTGCCGTCGGTGCGTTCCCGACGCCTACCGTTGCGTCGCTCACGCAGCCGCTCGCGAGCGGTCTCGCCACGTTCCCGCTGTGGATCAACAAGTCGGGCAGCAACTACCGCGTGCAGGTCCGCGACCAGAACCTGCAGGTGAGCGTGATCAGCGATACGTTCAGCAACGTCAACGGCGAAGTCGCCTCGGTCGTGATCTCCGAGCCCTCGCCGTTCCCGAGCATTGTTTCCTCGACCGAGACGTTCAGCATCACCGCCCGGCTGCTCGACCAGTGGGGCAATCTCGTTTCCCAGACGCCGGCGGCTGTGATCCCGGCTAACCAGGAAAGCCAGAACGTCAACCTCGCCATCAACCAGTTCGATTTCAACTGCACGACCTGCGGCGGCCCCGTCACGAACGTAAACGTCGCGGCGACGAACGGCCTCGCGGTGTTTTCGAGCGTGAACGTGCCGACCGAGGACGTGAACTACTTCTTCACGGCCACGGCGCAGCTCACGGGCGAAACCGTGAACAGCGCGACCTTCAACGTGCAGTCCGGCGACCCGAGCCAGATCGAGTTCGTGATCGGCCCGCAGAACGTGACCGTCGATGAGACGCAGGAGGACCAGAACCTCGGCAACCCGATCCGGGTGCTGGTCCGCGATGCCAACGGCAACCCGGTCGACGATCCGGTCGTCGTGACCTTGCGTCTCGAACCCGATCCGCTCGGCAACCGCTGTATCAACTGCGGGAGCGACACGACCGATCCGTCGGGCTATGCCGAGTTCCCGAACCTCCAGGTGAACACTCCCGGCACGGGTTACACGCTCGTGGCCTCGGTCAGCATCTTCGGCATTTCGTCAGCGACCAGCGCGACTTTCAACGTTGGCGTCGGCGCTGCGCAGGACGTCCTGTTCGAAACCTTCCCGGCGAACCGGCAGGTTGCGGGCCAGACGTGGACGACCTTCACGGCCAAGACCGTGGACCAGTTCGGCAACCTCGTGACCGGCAACTCGCCTGACATCGATGTCGTGGCGACCTCGGTTCCGGGCGGCGGTGCGCTGCTGTCGGCCCCTGGCGCCCTCACCCGCACGGTGAACCCGGCGACGGGACTCGCCACCTTCAGCATCAATACGTCCACCCGTATTTTCGCGACCGTGTCGGGCACCTACACGATCCATCTCGAGTCGACGAACCCGGCGGTTCTGAACAACTCGCCGGATTACGACGTCGAGGTCCAGGGCGATATCCCGGACCGCATTTTCGTGGACGTGTCGAACATCTCGGGCGGCAACGCCCCGGTGGCCGGCAACCTGTGGAACGACTTCACGGTCGAGATCCGGGACGCCTACAACAATATCGTTCCGACCTCGCGTGACGTGACCGTCCAGCTCGTCCAGTTCACAAACGACAACCCGATCGGCCTCTACGATTTCACGCAGCTGCCGACCCTCTCTCCGCTCATTCCGACCGCGGCCTGCGAAGGCGGTATCGCCACGTTCGGTCCCGCGGCCACGACGCCTTACTCCATCGCGGCACTTGAAGCCGGAACCTTCCGGATCAAGGCGACTTCGGGCAGTCTCGGCGCCGGCTACGGCAATGTGACGGTGAATCCGGCGGCCGCGACCGGCCTCGAGTTCGTCCAGATTCCGGACAATGCCACCGCCGACGACTTCCAGCAGGTGCAGGTGGCGATCGTCGACGGCTTCGGCAATGTGGTCTTTACCGACAGCGACGACATCACGCTGACGACGACCCCCGGAGCTACGATCGACGGCGGCGGCCCGGTTTCTACCATCCTGGGTGTCGCGACGTTCAGCGTGCGCATCCGCGATCCTTTCAACGGCTACCTGCTGAACGCCTCCGGTGCGACCTACACCGGTCCGTTCCAGATGGACGTGCTCGACGCGTTCGACATCACGGCCGGCGCGCCGGTGGCGGTCGATTTCGCGAACGTCATCAATACGGGTCTTGCGGTGACGACGGCGCTGTCGCCGGGTCTCGGCGTCGCCGTCAATATCGAGGACCAGTGGGGCAATCTCGTCACGACGTCGACGAGCCCGGTGGCGCTCTCGATCACGGGCGGCACCCCGGGTGCGATCTTCGTCGGCCCGACGGGCCTGCCGGTCTCCGGCACGACGACGGCGGTCGCCGGCGTGGCGACGTTCCCGAACGTCCACATCAACCGCGACGGAGTTGCCTACCAGCTGAATGCCAGCTCGACGGGCCTCGTGAGCGACACCTCGTCGGCATTCGATCTCGTACCGGGCGCCTCGAACAAGCTCGCCGTTACGGCCGGTCCGACCTCGCCGGTCGCTGCCGACGTGAACCAGAGCATTTCGGTCGAGATCCAGGACGTGTTCGGCAACGCGGCCGGAACAGCCGCCAACGGCACCGCGCTCAGTCTGGTGACGACACCTGCGAACGGCTGCTGCGGCCCGCTGGCGGGCGTTTCGGTCGACGACGCGGCCACCTTCAACTTCCAGGTCACGGCCCCCGGAACCTATACAGCAACAATCAGCAGCGTCGGTCTCACCGCCGTCACGAGCGGCGTGTTCACCGTGACGCACGGCAGTCCGGACGCCCTTGTATGGGTGGACCAACCTGCCAATGCGACCGCCGACGCGAACCAGACCGTGCGCGTCCGGCTCGTGGACATCCACGGCAACACGATCACGAGCCCGGTGGCCGAGACCGTGAGCCTCAGCTTCAACACGAACCCCGGCGCGGCCACGCTGACCGGCGGCTCGGCGACCACCTTCGCGAGCGGCGTCGCTGTGTTCCCGAGCGTGAACGTGAACCGGACAGGCGTCGGGTACATTCTGGATGCAGTGACCGCACCCGGCGGCTTCGCGGCTCCGGCCGGCACGGCCTTCAACATCACCCACGGTGCGGCCTCCAAGGTGGCGTTCAACACGGTGCCGACGAGCCCGATCGCGGCCGACGTGGGTCAGGCGCTCGAAGTCCGCGTTCTCGACCAGAATGACAACGTGGTGACGACGGGTGCGGCTTCCACCGCCTCGATTTCGCTGTCCATCGGCAACGACCCGTCGGGCGGAACGGCCCAGGTACTCTACAACCCGGCCGCCACCGTGGCTGGCGTGGCGAACCTGACGGCGGTCCGGATCACCAAGGTGGGCACGAACTACACGCTGCTCGCCACTTCGGCCGGTCTCGCCAGCGGCGTGAGCGCACCGATCACGATCGACCCGGGCACCCCGTCACAGCTCTCCTTCGGCGTGCAGCCGCAGAACACGACGGCCGATCTTTCGCAGATCCTCACCGTCTCCCTGCTCGACACCTACGGCAACCTCGTGACGACGGCCACCGACGACGTGGACCTCACGATCGCTCCGGTGGCGAACCCCGGCAGCACGACGCTGAACCCGTCCGATCCGTACACCATTGCGGCGGTCGGCGGCGTGGCAACCTTCCCGAACGTGAATATCGACACGGCAGCAAACGGCTACCGGCTGCTCGCGTCCCTGAATCTCAGCCCGGCCGTGAACGTGCTCAGCAACTCGTTCAACATCAGTGCCGGCGTTCCGGACCACCTGATCTGGGTGTCCCAGCCGGTCACGACGACCGCCGACCTCACCCAGTCGGTGGCGGTCGAGATCCGCGATGCGAACGATAACATCGTGACCAGTGCGACGAACCCGGTATCGCTGACACTCGACACGAGCTTCGCGGACCTGTTCGTGAATTCCTCCGTCCCGGTCCTTTCGGGCGGTGAAGCGCGCACGCCGGTGAACGGTGTGGTGGTCTTCCCGGCTGTAAGCGTGGACAAGGTGGGTATCGATTACGAGCTGACCGCCCTGTCGGCCTCGCTCGCAGATCCGGACGAAAACAGCTCGTCCTTCGACATCACCCACGGCTTCCGTGACCAGCTTTCGTTCTACTACGGTCCGGACGACAACGGCGACACCTGCGCCGGCCCGTCGTCGCAGCCCGCCGGCACGCAGTCGATGGACCTCTGCCTCCTCGACCAGCACGGCAACCTGATCACCTCGGGCTCCGGTGCGACCGGTCTCGTCGTGACGCTGGCGTATTCGGTGAACGCGGGCGGTTCCACGGCAGCGAACCTGAACCCCAGCCAGACGACCTTTGGCGGCATCGCGACGTTTGCCAACCGCCTCATCAACAAGGCGGGCGTGGGCTACGTGCTCCGCGCCTTCTCGGGTGGCGGCATCGACGACGGCTATAGCCAGGCATTCGATATCGACCCGGCCGCCCCGGCCGAGCTCCGGTTCGTCACGCAGCCCGTCGCCACGACGACGGACGAAGTGTTCGAAGTGTCGGTCGCTGCGACGGACATCTACGGCAACGTCGATACGACCGGCAGCTCCGATGCGACGCTGGCAGGCGATGTCTACCTGACGAAGCCCATCGGCCCCGGCGCCGCTGACCTGGATGGCGGCTGCGTCGCCTCGGCTCCCGACCTCTATACCTGCGAGACCGGTACTCCCGGCCCGATGGTTCCGACGACGGTTTCGGCCGGCGTCGCGCACTTCCAGAGTGTCCGGATCAAGCGGAACGGTACGCACCGCCTGACGGCGACCGACGACAGCGCCTCTCTTACATCTGCCAACAGCAACCAGTTCGTCGTCTCGCCGGGCGTTCCGTACGAGCCCGAAATCCTGACGACGATGGTGTCGCTCGGCACCTGGACGCCGGACACGGCGCGCCAGATCCAGGTCCGGATCCTGGACGAACAGGGCAACCTCGTGACGACCGCCACGAACAACGTGACGCTGTCGATTTCCGCCTATACGGATGCCGCGACGGCGATCGATCCGCTGTCCCAGCGCTCCGTCTCGCCGCAGATCCTGACCGGCGGGGGCTCGATTCTCCCGGTCTCCGGCGTCGCCACCTTCACTGCCGTGGGCCTGAACTCCACCGGCGAATATGATCTCGTGGCGACGGCTTTCGGTGCCACGGTTCCGAACTCCAATGTTGAGACCTACCAGGTGACGCCGGGCATCGCCCGCTCGCTGGAGATCGTGACCTCCGTTCTGGACGGCGACACCGATACGGACCTCCAGGATCCGGATCCGATCGAAGTGCTCGTCCTCGACGGCCAGGGCAACCACGTCTATACGGCAACGACCCCTGTCCGCATGACCTTCGGCAACAACGCCGGCGGCGCGACGCTCGCAGGTGCGGGCCCGATCGCAGCCACGAACGGCGTGGCCGGGTTCACCAACCTCCGCGTCAACAAGACCGGAACCGACTACACCCTCGTCGCCACGGCGACGCTTACGAACCCGTCGTCCTCGCCGAGCAACCCGTTCGACGTTACGGCGGGCGCCGAGAACCGGATCGCCTTCACGGTCCAGCCGCAGAACGGCACGGTCGACTCGCTGCAGACGATCGCCGTGGCGGTGCGTGACGCCGCCAGCAACCTCGTGGATACGGCCACGCAGGACATCCAGCTCAGCATCTTCTCCGGCCCCGGCTCGTGCGTGAGCGGCTGCGGCACGCAGACCAGCGTGGCTGGCATCGCCACCTTCACGAACGTGCAGGTCGATACTCCCGGCATCTACGTGCTGCAGGCGACGGACGTGAGCGGCTCTCCGGTTCCGAACCCGACAGCGTTCTCCTCCAGCTTCACGGTAACCTTCGGCCTTCCGAACCAGCTTGCCTTTACGGCACAGCCGTCCAATGCGACGGCCGACCAGACCCAGGTGGTCCAGGTCTCGGTGCAGGACCAGTTCGGAAACCCGGTGACGACCGCCACCAACCAGGTGACGCTGAGCTTCCAGACCAACCCGTCCAGCACGCTGCTGATCGGCGGCGGCACGGTGACCGCCATCGGCGGCGTGGCCTCGTTCACGGCCGTCGCGGTGCGTGACGACGATACCGGTTACGAACTGCTGGCGACCTCGCCGGGCCTCAGCTCGGATATCAGCAACTCGTTCGACATCACCGCAGGTGCGGCGTCCAAGCTCCGTTACTCGACGGGCTTCCCGCTGCCGGCTTCGGCCAATGCCGGCGCCGCGCTCACGGCCTTCGAAGTGGAAGTGACCGACGCCTACAATAACCTCGTCACCTCGTCTTCGGCGGCCATCAACCTGCAGGTCACGACCGGCCCCACGGGCGGCTCGATCTACGCGGGGGCCTCCGCGAACGCCGCGGGCGGCATCGCGAACTTCGCCGCCACGGTGATCCGCAAGTCGGGCACCTACACGCTGACCGCCACGTCGTCGGGCCTGACGAGCACCCCGGCCTCGGGCGACCTCGTGATCAGCCCGCTGGCCCCGACGCAGCTCGTGTTTGCCACGCAGCCCGTGAACGGGACCGTGGATAACGAGATTTCGATCCGCGTCGAAACCCGCGACATCTACGGCAACCTGTCAGCTCCGACGGCCGGCGAGACCGCCGACCTTGTGGTCAGCACCGGCCCGCAGGCCTGCGGCGTCGCCTCGCCGAACGTCCTGAACTGCTTCACGACCGAGTCGCTGGATAACGGCTTCATCGAGTGGAGCTTCCAGCCGACGCAGACCGGTACCTACCGGATGACGACGACGGACACCGCGGGCCTCACGAACGCGAACAGCTCGGCGTTCACCATGTCGGCCGGAAACCCGGCGCAGGTGACGTTCCTCTCCGGCCCGGCCGACACTGCCGCCGACCAGACCCAGGCGGTCCAGGTGGGTATCGGCGACCAGTACGGCAACATCGTTTCGGCGGGCAACTACCCGGTGACGCTCACGAAGAGCGCCTGCACGGGCACCCTGTCCGGCGGCGGCGTGGTAGTGACCAGCGCCGGCGTTGCGACCTTCCCGACGGTCGGCCTCACGACGGCCCAGCTCGGCTGCACGCTCGCGGCCTCGACGCCCGCCATCGGCGGCGCGGCGATCTCGGCGGCGTTCGACATCGACCCGGGCACCCCGGCCTCGGTCTCGTTCTCGGTGCAGCCGACGGACGAAACCGCCGGTGTCGCCATCGCCCCGGCGATCGAAGCCGAGCTGTACGACACGTACGGCAACTTCTGCGATAACGACAGCTCGACGCAGGTGTCCCTCGAATTCGCGAACAACGCGGGCGCGGGCACCCTGTCCGGCACGCTGACCGACACGGCCGCCGCGGGCGTCCTCTCGTGGGCGAACATCTCGATCAACAAGACGGGCGCGGATTACACCCTGCGCGCCCGCAAGGTGGGCTCGCCGTCCTTCGTCTCGGATCCGTCCGACGCGTTCGACATCACGGCCGCCGCCGCCACGGTTCTCGCCTTCGTGAACCAGCCGGCCGCCGCCACCACCGACACGGTCCAGACGATCCAGGTGGCCGCACGCGACGCGTTCGGCAACACCGACACGGCGTTCGTCACCTCGATTACCCTCACGGAAGTCCTCGGCCCCGGCTCGCTCCAGCCCGGCAATCCGTCGGTGACCCCGGTGAGCGGCATCGCCACCTTCACGGGCGCCACCGGCGTCCGCGTGGGCGGCGCGGCTCCGAGCATCGGCACGCACCGGCTCCAGGCCGATGACGGCGTGGCCGGCCTCGTGGCGGTGAACAGCAGCGACTTCTCGGTCACGGCGGGCAACCCCGCGTCGATGGCCTTCACGACGAATCCCGCCGCCTCCTACACGGCCGACCAGTATTTCCCGCTGGTGGTCGAGCTGCGCGACTCCTACGGCAACGCGGCCTCGGGCACGAACTCGGTGGCAATCGCCATCGACCCGCTCTGCCTGAGCAACGGCGCCACCCTCACGGGCGGCTCGGCGGTCCAGGCAGTCGCCGGACAGGCCTCCTTCACCGCGGTGAACGTGAACAAGGCGAACGCACCCGCCACGGATTACTGCCTGCGGGCGACCTCGACCGGCCTCACGTCGGCCCAGAGCACGACCTTCGACATCACGGCAGGCGCAGCCTCGTCGCTGGTGTTCAGCTCGGTGGTGCCGGACGGCACGACGGACGCGGGCGGTATCGGCTCGTTCACGGTCGAGGCGCGCGACGCCTACGGCAACACGGCGACCGGCGTGGCCGGCAACGCCCAGCTCTCCTTCTCGACGAACCCCGGCAGCTCGACGATCCAGGGCGGCGGCACGGCCGCGTTCGCCTCGGGCGTCGCGACCTTCGCCGCGCTCAACGTGAGCCGCACCGGCTCGGGCTACGTCCTGCGCGCCTCGCACGCGACGCTCCCGTCCATCACCTCGGCCACCAGCAACCCGTTCAACGTGACGGCGGGCGTGGTGACGAACCTGCAGTTCGTGAGCGCCCCGGCCGTCCTCCAGACGGCGGGCAGCACGTTCTCCACCGCCTCGGGCTCGGGCTTCGTGACGGTCGGCCTCTTCGACGCCGACGGCAACCTGACCTCCACCAGCGGCACGGTGATCGACATCAGCGCGACGCCGGGCAGCGTGGCGAACGGCGGCTTCTCCTTCAATTCGGCGAGCACGTCGAACGGCATCGCGACCTTCACGGCGGTCCGCTTCGGCACGGCGACGAGCCTCACGGCGGTCACCGCCGCCGAGAACCCGTCGGCCGGCTACACCGACGCAACCACCTCGAACATCACCGTGAACGCCGGCGCGGCCTCGAAGCTCGCCTTCGGCACGCAGCCGCCCGCGACCTTCGCGGCGGACACGGCCGGCTTCCCGGTCACGGTCCAGATCCAGGACGCGCAGGGCAACCTCGTGACCTCCTCCAGCGCCAACGTCCAGCTCTCGCTCACGGGCGGCACGGGCTCGCTGCAGGGCGCGGGCGCCTCGCCGGTGCCGACCATCGGCGGTATCGCCAGCTGGGTCGCCGGCACGAACGCCGTCTCCATCAACCGCCCCGGCACCTACCGCGTTCTCGCGAACGCGGCCGGCCTCAGCCAGGCGGTTTCCAACCAGTTCGACCTGTGCCACGGCGACGCGTTCTCCACCGACATCTATGTCGGCCCTTCGAACGTGACGACCGACATCACCCAGCCGGTATCGGTCCGGATTCTCGACGTGTTCGGCAACCAGGTCACCGGTGCGGCCTGCGGCGGCACGGGCGCCGATTCGAGCACCACGATGTCGCTCCGTCAGGGTGTGACACCGCTGGATACCGATGTTTCGGGCACCTCGTGCAACACGGGCTGCACGACGACCGCTGCCGTGGCCGGTGAAGTCACCTTCAACGTCCGCGTGGACGACGTGAACAGCAACTACTTCGTCCGCTCGTCGATCGGCGCCGGCACGGCTGACGACGACAACTCGGGCTACTTCGGTATCTCGAACGGCGACGCCGACAACGTGATCGTGGCCCCGGATATCTCGGCGGTCACGACAGACGCGACGCAGACGGTCACCGTTACCGTGCGCGACTTCTTCAACAACCCGGTCCTCACTTCCGGAACGGCGACGACGCTGGTTATCCAGACGAACCCGGGCACGTCCCAGTTCGTCCAGGCCGCGCCGTCCACGGTGCTGCTCGGCACTTCGCTGTCGGCGAACACCAGTTCCGCCGGTGTGGCGACCTACAGCGTGCGTCTCAGCGAAACGGGCAATCATGTCCTGCGCGGCACGAACACCGCGACCGCCGATTTCGACGACTCGGGTATCTACGATGTCACCAACGGTGCGTCGTCCTACCTTGCGTTCACGACCCAGCCGTCGGCCTCGAGCGCGGCGGGCGCGAATTTCGCCCAGAGCCCGCAGGTCACGGTCTACGACGCCCTCGGAAACGTGGCGGAAACCGACACGGCCCGCAACGTGACGCTCGCCTTCGGCGTGAACGCCGGCGGCGGCACGCTCACCGTAGCGACGAACCCCGACGACACCGACAACTTAGGTGTCGCCGACGACTTCGGTAACATCTCGGTCAACAAGACCGGCACGGGCTACACGCTCGTGGCCTCCTCCAGCGGCGTGACCAGCGCGACGTCGGACACCTTCGACATCACGCCCGGCGCGGCCAACAAGCTGCTGTTCACGGTAGCGCCGAACGCGTCACAGACTGCGGGTGCGACGTGGAACGCCGTGACAGTCAGCGTGCTGGATGCGAACGACAATCTCGTTCCGGCGGGTGTTGCAAACAACGTGACCCTGACAGAGACCGGAACTGGCGCGTTCACCGGCTCGTTCGGCCCGGTGAATGTCACCGGGAGCACGACATTCAACGCTTTCAGTTACAACACCGCCGAAGCCTTCACAGTTTCTACCTCGAATACCTCGGGTCTGACGAATGTCACGGCAGTTAACGTAACGGTTGGTCATGCGGCGGCTACGGCACTCGCGTTCACGACCCAGCCAGCCAGTCAGGCTTCTGGCGGTGACAATACCGGAACGGAAGCCCGCCAGACGGTTGCTGTCACCGTTCAGGATGCGTACGGAAATACCGTGAACACCGGCGCCTACTCGACGGCGGCCGTGACACTCACCATTGGCACGAACCCCGCGGGTGCATCGCTCAGGGATGCGTCGATCATGACAATTCCCAGCATTGTCCTCCCGGCTGTTGCCGGCGTGGCGACATTCAACGCGCCGAACCAGATCCAAATCGACAAACCCGGAACAGGTTTCCAGCTGAATGCTGCGGCGACGCTGTCGGCTGGAGCGGTGAACCAGCTGTCGAGCGCTTTCAATATCGAGAATGGGCGTGCAGAAGTCATTTCCGTGGACAATACGCCGGTCGATTTCTCCGTGCAGAACGGACGCATCAGCTGGATTGGTGTCACTCTTTACGACTCGCTGGGTAACGTCTGCACGACCTGCGACGCCGGGAATATCGCGGTATCGGAAACCGGTGCTGGCGCGCTGACAGGCACGACTCCGCTGACTCCGGCCGACGGCAAGGTAGTTTTCCAGGATCTGGTTTATGACGCCGGATCGGAACTGGTGGACTTCACTTTTGCGTATGATCAGGGAAGTTCGCCCTCCGTCGTTGAGAGCGTCCTCTTCTACGATTCTGTGCCGGCTAGTCAGGCCATTCTGCGGATGACGCAGGATCCGGATGACGGAACGGCTCCTGTCGCTACATCGTCGACCAACCCGTCTTCGGACGACCGCGGACGATTCGTGGCGTTCCAGGCAACGGGGGACGAACTGCTGACGTCGGCTCCGAGTGCATTCAGCCACATCTATATCGTGGACCGGGATTCGGATGACAACGGCTTGTTCAACGAGGTTGGTGCCGGCAAGGTGACATCAGAGCTGATTACCCCTGCCGCTGCGAACGGCCACAGCGTTAACGCCTCTATTTCCGGCGATGGACGTTACGTGGCCTATGAGTCGGTGGCGAGCAATGTCGTCGGCGGCGATACGAACGGCGCCAGCGATATCTTCGTCTATGACGCCGCGACCGGAACAACGATCCGGGCGAGCGTCGGTCCGTCTGGCGCTCAGGCCAACGGAGGATCGTTCAATCCGGCGATTTCCCGCGGTGGCCGCTACGTGGCATTTGATTCGCTGGCGACAAACCTCGTGGCCGGAGATACGAATTCCAAGAGCGATATTTTCGTCTATGACATGTATACCGGGGTCACGAGCCGTGTGAGTCTGCGAAACGGCGGAACACTGGAATCGGTGGTCGGAGGCGGCAGTTACAAGCCGGTGATCAGCCAGGAAGCCGCGAATGTCTATGTTGCCTTCGAGTCGGATGCGCGGGACCTAGTTGCCGGCGATACGAACGGGCTTCGTGATATCTTCCGCCGCCAGTTTGTCGGCGGGACAGCAACAATTCGCGTGTCGGTGACCGATGCGGGTGCTCAGCTGACCGGCGGCGCTTCCATCGAAGCAGGGATGTCGCTTGACGGCCAGTTTGTAGCCTTCGTCTCTGGAGCGACGAACGCTCAGATCGGAACCCAGGACGACGGGACGACGATGATCAACAATGATAATGGCTTCAATGACGTTTTCCTGCGTGATATCGGAGCGAGCGACACCTATCATGTGAGTACGCAAAATGCGGGCGCCGATGACGCAAACGGTGACAGCAGAAACCCGGTTGTCTATTATGACGGGGTTGCCACTGTTATCGTGGCGTTCGATTCAGCCGCGACCGATATCGAATCGGCTGCGACCACCGGGCGTGACGTGTTCAGCTTTGTGCTGAACACGACGACAGATACCGGCTCACTGGCACTGGTCAGCGTGATTGCTCCTGCTACTGAAGGTGATGGCACCAGCCAGAAAGCGACGATTTCTGGCGGTTGGGGCGAGTACGTGATCTTTGAAACGACGGCGACCAATCTGGATGCAGATGTTAACGGAGTGTCTGATATCTATGCTCAGACGATCCTTGGTCTGCCGGCCTTCCCGTGATTTGCGGTGGAACCATGGGAATCACCGTCATGAACCGGCAGACAGCTGATATGGGAAACCTGCTCAAGAAGGGGAAACTGACAATGAAACTGAAGCTTGCGCTCGCGGCGGCTCTCTTCGGGATGGTCCTGGCGGCGGCTCCCGCCCGGGCCCAGGAAGAGGGCGGTTACAAGATCAAGCTGTGGGAACGCACGGGCGACCTCGCGGTCGGCTATGTGAACGCCGACGGCAAGGGCGGGTTCTCGCTCGGCGGGTCGGGCACGGTGCTGTTCCGGCTCGCGAACCGCGACCCCCAGTACGAAATCGAACCGGCTCCGTTCATCGCCTTCGGCGTGCGGCCGGAGATCGTGTGGCAGCGCTACTCGGCCTTCGGCGGCAGCTCGAACGACTTCATCTTCACGGCCAACGCCCAGGCGGAGTTCCCGAACTGGCGCGGCGTCATGGCGATCCCGAAGGAAGTCGTCCCCTACGCCTTCCTCGGCGGCGGCGTCCTCTGGAACAAGTCGAACGTCGGCACCGGCACCACGAGCGGTTTCGGCGGCGTCCTCGAAGTGGGCACCGGCGTCAAGCTGTTCACCCTTGTGAACGTCTACATCGCGCCGACCTTCACCTACCAGCGCGGCTTCGGCGAAATCGAGGGCAACTACTACCGGCTCGCCGGTAACATCGGCCTCTCGCTCGACAGATAAGCAACAGGACTTTCCCTCAGACCGAGGGGATGAGGAACAGGTGGCGCGGCCGGCAACGGCCGCGTCGTTTTTTGGCGCGATTGAGGTCTCAGCGCCCGCTCAGGGCGTCCCGCAGGCCGTCGCTCAGCGGCGCGTCGGAAAGCCAGATTCCAAGATAGCTTCTGGCGAAGGCGTCTCCCGGTATCGTTCCTTTCAGGCTGCCGTTGAACCAGACGGAGAGACCCGTTTCCGGGCGATAGACGAGGGCGTAGCGGTCCCCTTCCCGGACGTCTTCATAGAACCCGTACATCCGGTCGAGATCGCTGCGGAGCGCTTCCAGTTCGGAAGGTGGCAGGTGGCGAAGGGCCCGCCCGGTGGAACTCTGGATCAGCGTCTTCGGGATCGAGCGGTGATACCGGAGGACCAGCTTGAGCGGCGACCGGCCGATGGCATCCAGCGGCCGGGGATGGTCTCCGGACACGTACAGGGCGGCCGAATAGACCTCGAACCCCAGATATTTGAGAAGTCCTGCCCCTTTCAGCTCCGCCGTGAGTTCGCCGATGACCACCGGAGTTTCGAAGCACAGGCGGTCCAGACAGCGGCCGCCCCCGGCGGCCGACGGCTCCGCCCTGCGGACGGAAATCAGAGGGTTGGCCTGCGCGGGGGCCGCCGCAGAGAGCAGCAGTCCCGCGATTGCGGCTATGGAATGTCTAGGCATGACTGCGCTCCTTGCGGAAGGCGGGCGTCCCTCCGGTCTGAGTCAGCCGGAGGGCGGTGGGCAGAAAGGCAGCCCAGAACAGGGTGAGAGCGGTGAGGCTCGTGACCGGCCGGTCTCCGAGGCTGAGGACCCCGAGACGGCTTCCCGCCCAGTAGCTGAGGGGACCGGCGGCCGCTCCGGTGAGCGCGGCCAGGGCGGGGCGATCCCGCAGGGCCGACAGGTAGCCGCCCAGCGAAGCAGCGAAGGCGAGCCAGAGACAGAGCAGCCAGAGCGGCGGGATTATTGGACCGTTCGCAGCTACTCCGAACCTCAACAGTCCGGCCGCCGAGAAGGCTGAATCGGCTGCGAAGCCGGCCACTCCGGTGGCGAGGATCCGGACCGGCTCCCGGGGCGTCCAGTGGACGAAGGCGAAATGCACCGAGAGGAAGGCCAGCGTTGCCGCTCCGGGGAGCCAGGCGATGCGGGAGGCGCCGCCAAGGACGCAGGCCGCCCAGACGCCGTTGAACAGCAGCGCCTGAACCGCAGGATGGGCGGGCGGGTTCATTGGCCAAGATCCGGCAGATAGGGAGTCCGGCGGTTGTCCGGCTTCGCGAGCAGCATCTGCACGTTGCCGAGGTACCGTTCCTCGAATCCGCCCTCGCAGAGCGCCAGGTAGTATTCCCACATGCGGACAAACTCCGGCGGATAACCCAGCCGCTTCACCCCGGGCAGCGAGGCGAGGAAGCGCTCCCGCCAGTGGCGAAGCGTGAGGGCGTAGTGCGGCCCGATATCCTCCAGGTGCACCGGCCTCAGGCCGCCACTGCGCCGGAACGATTCCGCGAGTACGGTTACCGAGGGAATAAAGCTTCCCGGAAATATGTAGCGCTTGATGAAGTCCACTTCGTCGCGGGCCCGCTCGTACTCACGGTCGTCGATGGTGATCGACTGCAGCAGCATCAGCCCGTCCGGCCTGAGAAGCGACGCACAGCGGCGCGTATAGGTATCCAGGTACTGGTGGCCGACGGCCTCGACCATCTCGATGGACACCAGGCTGTCAAACTGGCCCTTCAGGTCCCGGTAGTCCTCCAGGAGCACGGTGACGCGGTCCGACAGCCCGGCCCGCCGGACCCGTTCGGAAGCGAACTCGTGCTGACGGGCGGAGATGGTCGTCGTCGTCACGCGGCAGCCGTACAGCCGTGCCGCATGAATGGCGAATCCTCCCCATCCGGTTCCGATCTCCAGCAGGTGATCGGAAGGTTTCAGGTCCAGCTTGCGGCAGATCCGGTCGTTCTTGGCTGTGGACGCCGCGCGAAGGGACGTTTCCGGCGACGGGAAGATGGCGCAGGAATACATCATCGTCTCGTCGAGGAACAGGGAGAAGAAGTCGTTGCCGAGATCGTAATGGGCGGCGATGTTCCGGCGGCTCCCCGCCTGGGTATTCCGCCGGAGGGCGTGGGCGAGCCTCTGGGCCTGTGCCGCCACTTTCGCAAATCCCGTCTCGAGGCCGTCCATGACCGGCTTGTTCCGGACGAAGAGGCGCATCAGCTTCACGAGGTCATCCGCAGTCCAGTCCCCATCCATGTAGGACTCCGCCGCGCCGATGCTGCCGCCTGTGAGCAGGCGGCCGTAGAGGCGCGGGTTCCGGACATGGACCGTCACGTCCAGCCCGCGATCCTTTCCGCCGGGACCGAAGGAGACCGGTGGGCCGGAGGAATCGACCAGCGTCAGGCGGCCTTCGGAAAGCCTGCCCAGCAGCCGGTGCACTGCAGGCCGGGCCCACCGGAAGGTTTCCATGCCGGTGAGCGCCGCCGGCCATCCAAGCGTCTGTTCTTTCATGACTGTCGAACCTCCAGAGGTGTTACTGCCTTGTCGGGGTGGGAATGGAAGGGAGCTCCCTTCAGACGGAGTTTCAGGGCATTCCAGTAGATGAGGAAAAGAACCCGGAGCGGCATCAGGGGATACCTGACGAGCGCGAACGCGAGGGCGGGTCCGGAGATCTCCCGGCGCTTCAGGGAAAGGGTGGCGTCGAAAACCGGCTGGCCATTTTTCAGGTTCTCCATATGAACGGAGAGCGTTCCGGCCGGACAGGGGAGTCTCCAGAGATATTCCATGTCCATCCCGAAAAACGGTGAGACATGAAAGGTTTTGCGGAACCGGTGGGGACGGGCCTTTCCTCCGTCCTCCCGGAGGTCCAGAACGTAGGAGTGGCGTTCGTTCCAGGGGGTGTTGGTGATTTCGGCGAGTACGAATTCCGCCCGGGAGCCGCCGGCCCCGAAGCAGTAATAGAACGTGACCGGATTGAAGGAGACGCCGAACATCCTCAGGTGGGTCAGCATCCGCACCGGACCTGCCGGGCGGACCCCGGTCCGCTGCTCGACAGTCCTGCGGACGGCCTCCGCAAGAGGGATCTCCGGGTTTCCGTGATAGTCGCTCCGGCGGAACCAGCCCGGTGCCGGACGGCGGGTGGACCAGAGCCAGCGGCCCCGGAAAACCGTCTCCTGCTCGTCCAGATCCAGATACATCATGAACAGCGGGTAGCTGAACTCATGCCGTGGACCGCCGAACCGCCGGTGCCGGACGGTGCCTTCGTAGATGCAGCTGTTCATCACGAGAGCACGGCCTCCGGATCGATGGATTTCGCCACGGCCAGACCGCTGCGGACGCCGTCCTCGTGGAATCCGAATCCCCAGTAGGCTCCGCAGAAATGGGTGCGGTTCCGGCCGCTGATCTCGCCATGCCGCTTCTGGGCCGCCACTGCCTCCCGGGTAAAGACCGGATGGTGATAGGTTAGTGTCTTCAGGACCCGGTCCGGACGGATCTCGCGGCCGGGATTCAGGGTGACGCAGAAGGCGTGCCGCGACTCCAGCGACTGGAGCCGGTTCATGTAATAGGTGACCATGACCGGCTCGTCCGGCGAACGGGGGATGTGATAGTTCCAGCTCGCCCAGGCCCGGCGGCGGGAGGGGAGCACCGCTTCGTCGTGGTGGAGCACCGCCTCGTTTTTCTGGTACGGAAACCGGGAGAGTATCTCCCGTTCCTGGCTTGTGGCGTCGGTCAGCACAGCCAGCGACTGGTCGCTGTGGGAGGCAAGAATTACCTGATCGAACTTTTCGGCTCCCGCCCGATCGGTCCGGACGGTGACATATTCCCCGTTACGTTCGACGGCCCTTACGGGGCTGCCGGTCCGGATCCGGTCCCGGAACGGCCGGACGAGAGCTTCCATGTAGGTGCTGGAACCGCCCCGGATGACCCTCCAGACCGGCTGGTCGAGGATCTGAAGCATTCCGTGGTTTGTGAAGAACCGGACGAAATACCGGGCGGGGAACTCCAGCATCTGGCGTATGGAAGCCGACCAGATCGCCGCACCCATGGGAACGATGTAGTAGTCGATGAAGGTTCGTGAGTAGCGTTTACGCTCCAGGTAGGCCCCGAGCGTCTCTTCGTCGCTGCCGGGCTCCAGCAATTCTCCCGCTGTACGGTTGAAGCGCAGGATTTCCGCGACCATCCGGAGGAAGCGGGGGCTGACGGCGTTGCAGCGCTGGGTGAAGAGCGAGTTCATCCCCATGCTCGCCCACTCGAGTCCGGTTCGGCCGCACTTGACCCCGAAACTCATGTTCGAAGGCTGCCAGGCAACCCCCAGCCGTTCGATGAGCCGGATGAAGTTGGGATAGGTCCGGTCGTTGAACACGATGAAACCGGTATCGACATTCCAGGTGTTTCCATCGAGATCGAACCGGACGGTGTTCGTATGGCCGCCGATGCGGCTGTCCGCCTCGAAAACAGTCAGGTCGTGTTTCCGGTGGAGCAGCCAGGCAGCAGTCATCCCGGAAATTCCGGTTCCAATAACGGCGATTCTCATGCAGTTAGCCTCCCCGCCAGGCGGGTGTAGAGAGCATCCGGCAGCGCTGTGAACAGGCGGAACGGGATGCTGAAGCGTCTCGGAAAGCTGATTTCCATCTCTTTTCGGATGATGCCGTCGGCGATTCGCCTTCCGGCCTCCTCCGGCTCGATCCGGCCGGGCATGGAAAAGTCGTTCCGGTCGGTGAGCGGAGTCCGGACGAAACCGGGACATACGATGGAAACCGGAATGTTCTCCTTTAGGAGATCGATCCGGAGCCCCTGGAGCATGTTCCGGATGGCCGCCTTGGTGGAGGCATAGGCCGCGGCCCTCGGGAGGCCGCGCCAGGCGACCGTGCTGCTCATGCCCACAAGCTGGGGCCGGGAGGACCGCCGCAGCAGCGGAAGTGCTGCCTCGATGCCGTAGACCATGCTGAGGAAATTCGTTCTGACCAGCCGTTCGAACATGGAGCTGTCAAAGTTCCGGATGTCGACGTATTCGCAGGTTCCGGCGTTGAAGAAGGCAATGTCGATATGTCCGTACCGCTTTTCGATCTCCCGGGCGGCTTCCAGATTCGCCTCTCTATCCGCGGCATCGAAGGGAAGGATATCGACAGTCCCCGGAGCACACGCGGCCTGGAGCGATTCGAGCGCGCTCCGGGTCCTTGCTGAGGCCACGACCAGCCCGCCCCTTGCGGCGATTTCCGCCGCGACAGCACGTCCGATACCGCTCGAAGCGCCGGTGATCCACACCTTGAGGCCCCGGTAATCGTCCCGGATCATGACGGCTGCTCCTGCATAAGCTTCTTGATCCGGCGGATGACGGCACCCAGAAGCGGGACGCGTTCGTAAACGAGCTCGCCTGCGTCGAAGTAGTCGCGGTGCCTGGATATCTTTCCGTCCCGCACGGTGAGGAACGAAGATCCGTTGACGGTGATCAGGTCCTTGGGGCGCCGGGTGAGGCGCAGATGCATCTTCCAGGCGAGTGCGATCTGTTGCTCCGACTCCAGCCGGCCGGAAAATTCGAACCGGCAGTCGGCGACTCCCCGGTAGAGGTGTTCGAAGTAGCGCTTGAGCGAGTCCAGGCCCTCAAGACGATGAAAGGGGTCCTCGAACTCCACATCGTGGGTATAGAGCTCATCCAGCTGGTCCAGATTGCACAGATTCAGGAGATTGTAGGTCTCTTGAAAGCGGTCACCGAGCGATACTGGAAGTCTTGATATTGTCGAGATTATTGTGTCCATATCTGCTATCTATCGAGTAATTATCTATACGAAACATAGACAAATATAGCGATAAATCTTGACAAGTCAACAGATTTTAGACATTTTATAGACACCCATGATGATGGGGAATTTGGATGAGCCAAGACCGAGCATCATCCAGGAAAGAAACTGACTGGATGCATGCCCCTGAAACCACCCATCCCGGCAAATACCGGATCGGTGTCGTCTCGCGGATTACGGGTATTTCCCAGCACGCCCTTCGTGTCTGGGAACGGCGGTACGGAACGTTCGGGCCGTCACGCTCCGAAGCCGGCGGGCGGCTCTACACGGACGAGGAAATCGCCCGCCTCGTCGTCATCAGGAAGCTGCTGGACCGGGGACATTCGATCGGGCGGCTCTCGAAGCTCCCGATGGAGGAACTGGAGCGGATTCTGGGCGCCTACCAGCCGGATCCCTCGCCCCAGTTCCCAGCCTCAGATCTCACGGAAATTCGCCGGCGGTTCCTCTCGTCTGTCAACCTTCTGGACCTTCCCCAGGCGGAGCAGATTCTTCAGCGGGCAGCGACGACGCTGAACGCCCGTACGCTGGTCGTCGAACTGATCGCTCCCATCGTCGAGGAAGTCGGTCTGCGCTGGGAGCGGGGAGATTTCCGGGTATTCCATGAGCACGCGGCGACGGCTCTGCTCCGGAACCTGATCGCGACGCAGCTCAAGGCCTATTCGCCTGCCACGAACGCGACCGCCGCCGTGATTGCGACACCTTCGGGCGAGCAGCACGAGTTCGGAGCGCTGATCGTCAGCATGCTCATCGCCACGAGAGGCTGGCGGGCCGTTTACCTCGGAACCAGCCTGCCGGCGGCGGATATCCTCGCCGCGGCGGTTTCATCGAGGGCGAAATACATCCTCCTGTCCGTTGCCGATTGCCGCGAGAACGAGCTGTCGGCCGAGCTTGCGGCGGTCCAGAAAGGCCTTCCCGAAGGGGTCGAGCTTGTCGTCGGCGGCAGCGGCTCCCCCCGCTACCGGGAGGTGCTGGTCGGGAGCACGCTGACCTCGAGCGTCGATGAGTTCGAAGCCTGGCTGAACCGGCACTAAAGGGAGCTCAGAGCCCCTCGACGGACATTTCGAGATCGCCCAGGCGCAGCCGGTCGCCGTTTCGTACCGGATGATGGGCGCCGTTGCGCGAGTTCACCTCGGTACCGTTGGTGGAACCGAGATCGATGACGCCGGCTCCCCGGTCGTCCAGATAGATCAGCGCATGGAGGCGGGAGACGGTCTGGTCCTGGACCCGGATGTCGTCGCGGCGGCGGTAGGTATCGAGGCTCGGCGGGAAACGGGGTGCGGTCGACTCGGGATCACGCTCGCGTTTGGACAGCAGTTCCTCGGCGCGCTGGATGATGGGCCTGGGGAGCTGCGCGCGGCCTCCGGGGCGGATCGCCCGGACGGCGGTGACCTCGACGGTGTGCTCGGCTGAATACTCCCGGCCCACGACCACACATTCGCCCTGGTGCAGTTCGATCACGCGGCCCTGGTCGGCTCCGGTGAGGAGCCGCAGTATGAGTTCCCGGGGTACCGGAGTGGATGGCGTCACGTCAGTCCTTCGGACGGGCGAGGCTCAGCGGCGCACGGCGGGATAACGCCGGGTGGCGAGTTCTCCCACCTGGTCCAGAAACATTCTCACCCGTTCCGTCGGAATCGTAAAGCTGATTCCCTGGGCGTTGCGGGCGATCAGGGTGTTGATCCCGACGACCCGTCCGGTGATGTCGAACAGGGGGCCTCCCGAGTTGCCGGGGTTGATCGGGGTATCGCTCTGGAGAAAAAGAATGTCGTCGTCCCCCTCCGAAGCCGAGCCGCTCCGGGAGCGGCCGCGCGTGAGATCCGAGATCGAGCGGCTGCGCTGCGATACGATGCCGTGGGAGACCGAGTGGGTGAGCCCGAGCGGGTTGCCGATGGCAATGACCCAGTCGCCCTCGGCGAGGCGCGAGGCCTCGGCAAAGGTTGCCGCTGGGAATTCGCCGGCCGGGGTTACGCGAAGAAGCGCAAGATCGTGCTTTCGGTCCACGGCGACGATCTCGAGGTCATGGAGCTTGCCGTCCTCGGTCTTGGCCTTCACCTTGTCGGCTCGGGCCACGACGTGGGCGTTCGTCAGCATGAAGCCTGACTTCGAGCAGATGACGCCGCTCCCGAGCGATTCGCCCGGCAGGTCGAACGTGGGCACGCCGGGGACGGGAAGGAACAGGATCTGCGTCCTGACCGGGGTCGCGGTTTCCACGTAGATGTTCACGACGGCACTCTTCTGCTTCTGGGCAAGGTCGCGAATCGTATCCGTATGGAAAGCGATGCCCGCGGGCGGGGTCTTCGAGGCGTCGATCTGGCAGATGTCCGAGGCCTTGAGACCGCTCACCGTGTTGGCGGCGGGCAGGAGCTGGACACCTTCGGTTGAATAGTCCGGCTCGGGAGCCGGCTGAAAGAACAGGCCGAGACAGCCGGGCAGCAATGCCAGCGAGGCCGCGGCGAAGAAGGCGAGGGCCGGTCGGAATCGGGAAACCATCATGGATTCTCCATAGTTACTGGCGGTGCAGACGCCTGTTGGGGTCCGCCCGAGCGGCGCACTTTAATTGGAGGGGCCCCCGGTGTCGAACGGCTCTTCTTGACAGGGCACGAGCTATCTGGTTAACTGGTTTAACCAGTTGGCGGGGTTCCCGCCCGGACGGACCCGATGCAGGTTGCACCCATCCAGAGAACGAATGTTTCCGACGAGATCGCCGACCAGCTCCGGCGGCGGATTCTCAAGGGTGAGCTGCAGGCCGGCGAGAAACTTCCGCCTGAGCGGGAACTCGCCCTGAGGTTCGGCACCAACCGCAACACGCTCCGCGAGGCGCTCCGCATTCTCGAATCCGCTGGCCTGCTCATCATCCGGCAGGGAGCCTCCATCGAGATCGCCGACGTCGGCCGCGACGGCCGGCTCGAACTGCTTCCGTATCTTGCCGAGTATTCCGAGCCCACGGCCCAGCTTCTGCGTCCCCTCCGTCACGCCATGAAGATGCGGCAGCTCCTTCTGTCCGAAGCCGCAGCAGCTGCCGCCGAGTCGGCCACAGCTGAAGGTATTGGCGAACTCAAGGCGCTCGCCGGGGCCGTCCGTGGGATTTCAGACGCCGATGCCGAGCAGCAGGCGGACTACGCCGTCTACGCAGCGATGATCCGCCTGACCGGCAGCATCACGTTTCAGTGGAGCTATAACTCCTTTTCGCCCGCATACCGGGCGCTTGTAAAGCGCGGCGGGTCCCTCTGGAAACTGCCTGCCTGGACGAACGATTCGAGGGATTCGGTGATCGATGCCATCGCCCGTCATGACCCGGAGCTGGCCCGAAAGCGCCTTTATGCGCATTTCGAGAAACTCGACGCGGAGATGTTCCGGGCGTTCGGAAAACCCGCCGGAAAAGCCGTGAAAGGAGCCTGAGCAATGACTTTCACCCCCAAATACACGCACGAGGAAGTGGACGCGCTGATCGACCGGGGCGGCCTGAACTACCTCGAGGTCTACCGCCTCAAGCACCAGCACCCCTGGAACCAGGCGACCCACTATATCGGCATCCCGATGATCGTGTTCAGCCTCGCCTGGCCGCTCTATACGTGGTTCGCCCGGGACTATTTCGACTGGAAGACGCTCGGTGTCTTCTTCGTCATGGGCTGGATCATCCAGTTCATCGGGCATTTCATCGAGGGAAATCAGCCGGCGTTTTTCAGGAATCCCGTGCACCTCGTCATGGGACCGCTGTTCATCGTCGCCAAGCCGTTCGTGTGGTTGTTCGAAAAGGCCACCGGGAAAAAGGTCTGGAAGGCAGACCGCCTGAAGGACGAATTCGCCTGACCGATTCAAAGCGGACCGCTTTTCATCCGGGCGGCGAGGATTATTCGCTGGATAGGCCCGGTGAAAGGTGCGCCCGGCCCGCCCGGCAACTAAAATGCATCCGATGCGTATCGGTCTTGCCAGCCTGATATCAGGTGCCGTCCTGTTGTCTGGTGCGGTCCCCGCCAGGTCCGCCCAGGCGGAAGAGTCCATCTTCCCCGTCGTCATGACCGGTGCGGAAATTCCGGAACTGAAGGGACGCAACGTCGCGGAGATATCTCTGCTTTCCTGTACCGAGGGCCGGATCCGGCCGGTCCTGTTCCAGATCGACGAATTCACTGACGACGGCCGTATCGTCCCCAACGTATTCAAGGGAGAGGCCGTGAAGGACTCAACCCCTGGAGTCATCGACGAGAACGACGAGATCGTGCTCATGGCGAGGGATCTCGGGGACGACTGCCCGGCCGAGCAGCTCGCAAGGGCGCAGGGGAAAGTGACGGAAATCGCTTTCACCGGGCAGCCGGTGAAAAAGGTCTACGCGCTGGCCGGTCCGGCGGGCACGCTCCCGTCCACCACCGGTCTCCGGTACGACCGGACCACCGACACGATCGTGACCCCGGCCTATACGTGGGGATACTCGCTCAAGTATCCACATATCTTCGACAAGCTCTCGTTCAGGGATTACCGGGGGGCGCCACCCGACCAGCTCGACCGGCTCAAGGTTCGCATGAAGGCAAGGTCCCTCGGCAACCTGATGACGATCCGGGTGGACGAAGAAGACATCGAATCGGAGCTCCGGGGCGTGCGCGCCGGGCCGGTACGGATCGTCCGGGACCTGCCGCTATCGGTGGCGCCGGTGCCGGGATTCCGGATCAGCGCCGTCGTGCAGTTCATCCATTACGAACGGATATGGGATGCACAGGTGCGGTTCCGGCTGCCTGCGCATGCGGCGCTGTTCCTCTCATCCCTCGACGTGCAGTTCATGATGGATCTCAACGACACCCGGGGCCTCAGATTCGTGACCAAGACCGAGCCGCAGGGGCTCCCGGTCGAGGGGAACTCGACCCAGGGCCCGGTGCTGGTTGACATGGGGAGTGAGCCCTGGCTGCTGATGACCGGACAGGGCCTCACCGAGGTGGTGTTCGTCAACTACGACAAGGCGCTCAAGCTCAGCCCCTCGGCTTTCTATACCGATAACAAGACGCTGCCCGACCCGCCGGAGGAAACACCGGGGTGCAGCCCGTGCAGCGGCTTCGAGCTGAACCGGTGGGAGGACCTCAAGGCCCAGTGGTATTCCTTCGGCGCGCAGGTGCTCCTGCCGCCCCGGTTCCCGGAAGGCGGCGGAAGCGGCTACTACGCCGCCTGGCTGAAACGCCCTAAGGTGAAGTCCGCGACCCCGGTCAACTGAGTCCGGTTCACACCGCGACTTCGCCGCGGTTGATGCGCTCGAACAGGTCCGGAGTCACCTCGACGTATTTCTTCGCCACCGAGTCGAAGAAATAGACTGGCTCCTTCACTTTGGCCGGGTCGAACCCTTCCTTCTTCAGGTGGGTTTTGACGTACTTGAACGATCCCGTGAGCTCGAGCTGCTTCTGGAGGCGGATGAAGTAGGGGATCGAGTATTTCGGCAGGTTTTCGCCCACGTGCGCCCCGAACTGGGCGACGTCGAACTTCTCGTTGACCACCACAGCCGCCATGCCGGCCCGGCCTTCGGCTCCGGGCACCTCGACGCCGTAGACGTTCGTCTCGATCACGCCCGGGTACTGGTTCAGGACGATGGACACCTCGTTCGTCGAGACGTTCTCGCCCTTCCACCGGAAGGTGTCGCCGAGGCGGTCGGCGAAGGAGACCTTCTTCCCCTTGTGCAGGTTTACGAGGTCGCCCGTGTTGAAGTAGTCCTTGCCGTCGCCGAAGGCGTTACGGATGATCTTTTCCTCGGTCTTGGACTTGTCGAGGTAGCCGTCGAACCGGTTCACGTTATTCATCTGCCCGATGAGGATTCCCTGTTCGCCGGCCTGCGCGCGGATGCATCGGCCCTGTGCGTCCTTCAGGATCAGTTCGGTCTCGGGATCGACCTTCACGACTTCCTGGCCCGGCAGGAGCCGGCCGAGCATGCCGGGTTCGCCGTCCACGTTGATGATGGCGACGTTGCCTTCGGTGGCGGCGTAGAACTCGATCACTTCCTTCACGCCGAACCGTTCGACGAACGGGATCCAGACGTCCTTGCGCATGCCGGCGCCGATCATGAGCCGGAGCTTGTGCTTCTTTTCCAGCGGATGCGGCGGCGCGTGCAGCAGATAGCGGCAGACTTCGCCGATGTAGTTGAACGCCGTGGCGTCGTATTTCACCACGTCATCCCAGAACTGGGTCGCCGAGAACTTGCGCCGGAGGGCGATGGCCGAGCCAGTGGCGACGACCGCGCCCCAGGCGGCCACGGCGCCCGTCGCATGGTAGAGCGGCAGCGCAAGGTAGGTCGTGTCGGTGGGCTGGAGCTTGGAAAGTATCCGGCCGAAGGAGAACGCCGCCCGGAGAAATCGCTGGTTCTTGATGAGCGCCGCCTTGGGCAGCCCCGTCGTGCCGGACGTGTACATGTAGATCATCGGATCGTTCACTGTCTGGTCTGCGGTGGACGGCGGGTTCGACGTACCCGACTGCTTCAGGATCGTGTTGAACAGGCGGGCCTGTGACGGCACCTGCACATCCGGGCTATCCGACCAGATCAGCACGTCCTTCATGGACAGGCCGTTCGGAAGATCCTTCTCGATCTCCTTCAGGTTCGCGAGGTGCTCGTTGCCCACCATGATCCAGCGGGGATTGCAGATTTTGATGGCGTGGACGAGCTGGACACCCGTGACGTGGGTATTGATGAGCGAAGTGACGACGCCGATCTTGTTCAGGGCGATCATCGTCATCAGGTATTCGGGCCGGTTGTCCATGAGGAGCGCAACGACATCGCCCTTCTTGGCGCCGTCTTTCAGGAACGCGTCGGCGGCCCGGTTGCAGGCCTCGTTGAACTCCCGGTACGTGTAGACGCGGTCCTCGTACTTGACGCAGATCTGGTTCGGGGATTTCGCCGCCGTCTCCTCGACGAGCTTCGCCGCCGAGAGCTTCGTACCGTCTTTCAGCGTGACCGCGACGGTATAGATGCTGCGAACCGTGACGTTCAGGAACTTCAGCGTGGACATGAGACCCATAATTCAACCACCCCGTTGTCTGGATAACCGCCTGGCGAGGCGGCGCCCCGGACCTTCGTGACGGCCTCACGGAACCCATGGGATTCCTGCGCCGTCTCCGCTTCGCTGGTCCGGGAAGTTCACCTTAACCCAATGATTGACTCGTCAGTCAAATCGTGGCAAACCGGTGTCCGGATGGATCGGGAACACCCGCCGGGCCCGCCTTGCACAAGGCCCCGGCGGCGGCCGGAGGGGTCCGGCTTCCTGTTATTACCGGCCGTCACAACCCGTTCTGCGGAGGCGCAGCCCGCGCCAGCCGCCTAAGGAGTACCGCCCGTGTTTGAACTGAACGAGATGCACAAGATGACGCAGCAGATGATTCGCCAGTGGTGCGACAAGAACCTGCGTCCGAACATTTCGAAGCTCGAAGAAGGGGAGATGCTCCCCTACGACCTCATGCGCGGCATGATGAAGCAGTTCGGTCTCGACGCCATGTCGAAGATGGCGCTTCAGAAGCGCGTGAAGAAGCTCCGCGAGGCCGAATCCGGAGCCGCCGCGGAGAAGAAGAACGAGGCTGCGAACTCCGCCATGTCGGAGCTGATGGGCGACGGCGGCGGCGATCCGATGATGATGATGATCGTCGTGAAGGAACTCTCCCGCGTTTCGCCGGGCTTCGCCATGAGCTGGGGCGTGTCGATGGGTCTCGCCGGCGGCGCGATCATCTCCAAGGGCAATGCCGACCAGGTCGAGAAGTACGGCATCCCGATGGCGACCATGGAAAAGGTCGGCTCCTGGTGTCTCACCGAACCGGGCGCCGGCTCCGACGCCTTCGGTTCCATGCGCTCCAGCGCGAAGCCGGACGGCGACTACTACGTCCTGAACGGCCAGAAGACCTTTATCACGAACGGCCCGTGCGCCGACGTCTTCGTCGTCTATGCGAAGATCGACCGCGGACAGCCGATCGCCGAACAGCCGGTCAACACGTTCATCCTCGAGAAAGGAATGCCCGGCTTCTCGCAGGGCAAGCCGTTCAAGAAGATGGGCATGCGCGACTCCCCGACGAGCGAGCTGTTCTTCGACAACGTCCGCGTCCCGAAGGCGAACCTGCTCGGCGGCAAGGAGAAAACCGCCGAAGGCCGCGCCGATACGAAGGAATCTCTCGGCAACGAGCGGTCGGGCATCCCGGCGATGGCGCTTGGCATCATCGAGGAGTGCTACGAGCGCAGCGTGAAGTACGTGCAGGAGCGCAAGCAGTTCGGCCGCATGGTGGGCGAGTTTCAGGCCGTGCAGCTCGATATTGCCGACATGTACGTGAAGATGAAGAACGTGGAGAACATCGTCTACCGCACCGCCTGGATGCAGAAGAAGGGCATCCGCGACGTGGCGTTCATCAACGCCTCCAAGGCCTACTGCTCGCAGATGTGCGTGGACGTGGCCCTCAAGGCGATCCAGCTCCACGGCGGCTACGGCTACATGGAGGAGTACCACATCGAGAAGCTCGCCCGCGACTCGAAGCTCCTCGAGCTCGGCGCCGGCACGACTCACATCAACTACCTGACCGCGGCCCGGGCGGAGCTCGGTCTCGGCAAGTAAACGGCTGAAAAACCCGGAGTTTTGCAAAAACCCCGGGACAGAGATAGAAAGTCCAACCCAAATAAATCCTTAACAGGAAGGAATGTACCCCATGGCCATTACCCCCGATATGTCGAACGACCAGGTGAAGGCGGAGCTCGCCAAGATCCCCGCCAACGACAACAAGGCCCTTCGTGAAGCCACGAAGAACGCAAGCCCCAAGCAGTCCTACGAAGTGATCATGCCCTACATGTTCGAGAAGCGCGGCGCCGAAGTGAAGGACGCCCTCATGTCCGTGAACGGCTCGCTCCTCTGGGACATCACCGGAGAGGGCGGTGGCAAGTGGGCGATGGTGTTCCCGGGCGACGGCACGTTCCGCGTGGAAGCCGGCGACAAGCCCGATGCCTCGGCCACGATCCAGCTTTCCTATGAGAACTGGAAGGGCATGCAGGACGGCTCGATGCCCCCGCAGCAGCTCTTCATGAGCGGCCAGATGGTCGTCACGGGCGACATGAGCCTGCTCATGCAGCTCCAGACCGTGATGCCCCAGTAGTCCGCTGCTGAGGCTTACAGGCCGGAACCCGGTTCCTCCCCCTGGGAGGGCCGGGTTTCGTCTTTTACAGGTGACGGATGCTGAAACCGGCGCCGAACAGCGGCCACAGGGCGCTTCCCAGCACGGCCATTACAAGCGTGCTTCGGCTGCTGAAATCCATGGGTTCAGGATACCGGAACTGCCCGCCGGCAGAAGCGGCCTGTTGATTCGGCCCCGAAGAGCTGCCATTAATGCGCCAGCAAGTGGGGAGTAGCCCCCGGCGGAGAAATGCCGGGTCCCATGATCGTCAGCACAGGTTCTCCCGGTAGAACCTCGGTCATAGGAACAAGCGCGAGACTGCTTTTAGATATCACCGTCTAGGAGCATGTCCAATGAGCAGTTCGCCCCGTTCCGCAATTTCACCTGAAACCGTCACGTTCCACGACAAGACCGCCGATGCGGTCATCGGGTCTCTGGCGTCGTCCCGGAGCGGCCTTGCAGGCCCCGAGGCCGCCCGCCGGCTCGAGCTTCACGGGCCGAACACGCTGCCCAGGGGCCGCCGTGACGGCCCCCTCGACCTCCTCTGGCGCCAGATCAACAACCCGCTGATCTGGATCCTGCTGGTCTCGGCGGCTGTCGCCTTCGTGGCCGACCCCGAAGACGGCGCGAAGAACGGCCTCGTGATTCTCGTCGTCGTCGTCCTGAACGCCCTGATCGGGTTCTTCCAGGAGTATAAGGCCGGACAGGCCATCGATGCCCTCTCGCGCATGGTGCCCCACAACGTGCACGTACTCAGGGCGGGCGTCCGCATGTCGATCCCGGCGGAAGAACTCGTGCCGGGCGACGTCGTGCTGCTCGCGTCGGGTGACCGTGTGCCGGCGGATCTCCGGCTGTTCGAGGTGAAGAACCTCCAGATCCAGGAGTCGGCGCTCACGGGCGAGTCGGTACCGGTTCCGAAGACGATCCCGCCGCTGGAGACGGATCTCGAACTCGGCGACCGGACGAACCTCGCCTTCGCGGGTTCGCTCGTCACCTTCGGCACCGGAAGCGGCATCGTCGTGGCGACGGCGAGGCACACCGAACTCGGCCGGATTTCGAGCCTTCTCCAGGAAACGATCCAGCTCGAGACGCCGTTAACGAAATCGCTGGAGAAAATCGGTTTCACCATCTCCGTCGCCATTGTCGCCGCCTCGGCGCTGCTGCTCGTCGTGGGCTCCATCCGCACGATGAACGTGGCGGGGATCGATGCCTTCACGGCAGTCCGCGAGACGGCGATCTTCGCCATCGCGCTTGCCGTCGGCGCCATCCCGGAAGGCCTCCCGGCGATCCTTTCCATCGCGCTCGCGGTCGGTGTCCAGCGGATGGCCCGCCGCCGGGCGATCATCCGCAAGCTCCCGGCTGTGGAAACCCTCGGCTCCACTTCGGTCATCTGCTCCGACAAGACCGGCACGCTGACCCGGAACGAGATGACCGTACAGGCGCTCTGGACGCCCCACGGCCACGATTATCACGTCACCGGCATCGGCTACCGGCCGGACGGCCGGATCCTTTCCGCCCGGGCCACGGAAGAGGACCCGGACGTATACCTGCACCGGCTCCTCATCGCGGGGGCGCTCTGCAACGATTCAGCCGTGAGCCTCGAAGGCGACACGGTGAAAACTTCCGGCGACCCGACCGAGATCGCCCTCGTCGTCTCTGCCCTGAAGGGCGGTTTCGACCCGGTCGAACTCCGGCGCGTTCACGCCCGGATCGACTGCATTCCGTTCGAATCGGACTACCAGTTCATGGCTACCCTGCACGAGATCGACGGCGAATCCGTGGCGTTCGTGAAGGGCGCCCCTGAAGTGCTGCTCCCTAAATGCAAGGACGCGCCGCCGCAGACGCATGCGAAGGTGGAGGAGTACGCCGCCCGGGGGATGCGAGTGCTCGCCTTCGCCCGCAAACGGCTCGGAACGGGGCTGAAAGACCTCACGATGGCCCATGTGGAGGAAGGGGGCCTCGAACTCCTCGGTCTCCAGGCGATGATCGATCCGCCCCGTGAGGAGGCGGTTACGGCCATTGCCGCCTGCCAGCGCGCCGGAATCGCCGTGAAGATGATCACCGGCGATCACCTCATCACGGCGGGTGCCATCGGCGAGCAAATCGGCATTCACAAGGCCGGCCAGCCCTCGTTCTCAGGCCGCGAGATCGGGAAAATGAGCGATGAAGAGCTGGCCGTCCGGGTAAAAGAGGCCAATGTGTTCGCCCGCGTCGCGCCCGAGCATAAGCTCCGGCTCGTAAAGGCGATCCAGGCGTCGGGTTCCATCGTCGCCATGACCGGCGACGGCGTGAACGACGCCCCGGCCCTGAAGCAGGCGAATATCGGCGTCGCCATGGGGATCACCGGGACGTCCGTGTCCAAGGAGGCCTCCGACGTCATCCTGACGGACGACAATTTCGCTTCCATCGCCGCCGCCGTCGAGGAAGGCCGCCGGGTCTACGACAACCTGATCAAGTCGCTGGCCTTCGTGCTCCCGGCGAACCTCGGACTCGCCTTCATCCTGATCTGGGCAGTGATGTTCTTCCCGTTCGATCCTGCGACGAAAGAGCTGCTCCTGCCCGTGAGCCCTACCCAGCTCCTCTGGATCAACCTCGTATCGGCCGTGGCGCTGGCGCTCCCGCTCGCGTTCGAGGCCCCCGAACGGAATCTCATGAGCCGGGGCCCCAGGGACCCGGACGCTCCGCTTCTCGGCCGGTTCATGATCTTCCGCACAGTCACAGCCTCATTGCTCATGGCAGCCGTCGCCGTGGTCATGTTCGAGTACGTCTATGCGGATGAGCTTTCAGCCGGGGTGGACGCAGCTGCCGCGGTTGCGGAAGCCCAGACCATCGCCGTGACGACGGTGATCTTCTTCCAGATCTTCTATCTGCTGAACTGCCGGTCCCTGCTCGACTCGATCCTCGAGATCGGCATCTTCTCGAACCCGACCGTATTCCTCGGCATCGGGGCGATGACGGTGCTGCACCTCGTCTTCGTCTACGCGGAGCCCATGAACGGGCTGTTCGGCACGAAGCCCATCGAGGCAAAAGACCTCCTGCTCTCGGCCGCCGCCGGGGCGCTGATCCTGCCGGTGATCTCGCTGGAAAAACTGGTCAGAAACCGCTGGCCGGGCGCTGCCGCTCAGAACAGCTGACCGATGGTGAAGTTGAAGACGGGGGCGCTGAAGCCGCTGCCGTCAGCAGTGAGATACTTCGGCTTCACGAGGGGCACGCCGAGTTCGAGGCGGATCGGGCCTACCGGGGAGAACCACCGGATGCCGCCGCCCACGTCCACGAGCCAGGGGGCCGAGAAGATGAACTGGTTATCGGCATAAACGTTGCCGGCATCCACGAAGACGACGCCCTTGAGGCGCGCCGGCTTGTAGATCGGGAACACCAGCTCGCCGGAGACGTAGCCTTCCTTGTCGCCGCCGATGCGGACGGCCTGTCCGCTCTGGCCCACGTCGAAGGGGCTCACCGAGGCACTGTCATAGCCGCGCAGGTTGTCGATGCCGCCGCCGAAGAAACGCTCCTCGATCAGCAGGAAGAAGCTCTCCCGCCGCTGAAGGAACCGCATCTGCCACTTGGCGACGCCGATCACGTTCCAGAACAGCGGCTTGAAATAGGTGCCGGTGAATTCGTACATGTTGAAGTGCGAGACGACCGACGGGTCCACGCCGAACACGTTGACGGCGGTCTGGAACCGCGCCGAATGGCGGTGGCCTCGCGACGGGTCGATGTTGTCGTCCAGCCGGTTCAGAACCACGCCGAAGTCGAAACCGGTCTTCACCGTGTCGTTGCGGATCCGGTCGCCGAGGGCGACGAGGCTCGGCGAGAGGCCCGTCAGCTTTGTCCGGAAGCCGAAAAACCCGATGCTGGCGGCGAAACCGTCGAACGCCGGACTGATGCTCGTGAAATCGTACGACACGCCGATCTGGCCGCCCACGCGGAGCGTCTCGAAGTCGAAGAACTTCCGCTGGGACGCCTCGCCCGAGACGCTATAGCCCCAGTAGCTGTCGTAGAACCGGGGGTCCCGGTACTGGAGCTGGATCACCTTGCTCCGCTTGCCGAGCTGGCCGCTGAAGGAGAGCGACTGGCCTCGGCCGAACAGGTTCTGCTGCTGGATCTGGGAGAAGACGAACAGGCCGTCCAGCGATGAATAACCGCCGCCCAGGTTCAGGGAGCCCGTGGACCGCTCCGTCACCGTGAATCGGATGTCGATCTGATCGGGCGAGCCCGGCACGCGCTCCTTGGTGAACTCCACTTCGTCGAAGAAGCCGAGCTGGCGGATCTTCTGCTGTGACTTCTCGAGCGCCGACGTGCTGTACTTTTCGCCCTCGGCGAGCCGCACCTCGCGGCGGATCACGTTGTCGCGGGTCTTGGAGTTGCCGCTGATATGCACCCGCCGGACCGACACCTGCGGGCCCTTGTCGATGTTGATCTCGAGGTCGATCTGCGGCGTCTCGCTCTCCACGTCCTTCGGCTTCGGAATCAGGGTCACGTTCGCGAAGGCGTAGGATTCGTCGCCGTAGACGCGTTCCAGCGCGGCCTGGTCCTCCAGCAGTTTCGAGCGGGAGAAGATGAGGCCCGGTTTCGTGCCCAGCGCCGAGCGGAGCTCGTCTTCGCTCCGGATCAGGTCACCCGTCACCTGGACGGCGTCGATCTTGTACTGCTTGCCCTCGACGATACTGAACGTCACATAGAGCGCCTGCCGGCTCTCGGCGAGCTCCACGACAGGGTCCGAGATCTTGGCGTCCACGTAACCGTTGTCGAGGTAGAAGTTCTTGAGCTTCAGGGCGTCGTAGAGGAGCATCTCGCGCACGTAGTTCCCCCGGTCGGTGAACCACGAGAACATGTGCTGCTCCTTGGTCTGGAGCTCGTTTTTCAGCGCGTCCTCCCCGAACGCCTTGTTGCCGATGAACCGGATGCGGCGGATCCGGATCTTGTCGCTCTCGTCGATATGGAACACCACCCGGATGGTGTTCTGGCCTTCGGCGGGCTCGATCTCCGTGCGGATCGAGGCGAGGAAATGCCCCTCCTGCTCGTAGCGGCGGCGGATGCGCTCCACCGTCTTGTCCACCGCCGATGGCGAGTAGACCGAGTTCACCTTGAACTGGAGGTCCTCCTTCAGCTTGTCGTCGCCGATGTCGTCGTTGCCCTGGAACTTGATGGCGCTGACCGTGGGCCGTTCCTTGATGACGTAGATGAGGCGGATGCCGCCGTCCGCCGTCTCCCATTCGATCCGGATGTCCTCGAACCAGCCCATCTTCCAGAGCGTGCGGATGTCCTCGGCCAGATAGCGGCGGTTCAGCTTCGTTCCCGCGCGGGTTCTCGTCCGCTGGCGGATCAGCTCGGGATCGACCCGCAGGTTCCCGCGAACATGGATGTCCACGATCGTCTCCCCGGCGGGCGGCAGGTCGAATACCGACGGCGGCACGGGGGACTCCGGCGGCGCCGCCGGAGCGGGGGCCTGGGCCATCAGGCTAGCGGGGAGGGCGAGGACCAGGGCCAGCAGGAGGACGTGGAAGAAACGGCTCAACTCGTGGCCTCCGCGATCCGGCCGTCCACGATCGTGATCCGCCGGGTCATCAGGGCGGCGAGGGCGGGCGAATGGGTGACGATGACAAAGGTCGTGCCGTCTTCCTCGTTCAGGCGGACCAGCAGGTGGTGGATCTCCTCCGCCGTGTGCGTATCGAGGTTGCCCGTGGGCTCGTCGGCGAGGACGATCCGGGGCTTGAGGAGCAGCGCCCGCGCGATGGCGACTCTCTGCTGCTCGCCGCCCGAGAGTTCCTTGGGGCGGTGATCGTAGCGGCCTTCGAGGCCCAGCCGGTCGAGAAGCGACCGGGCCTCGCGTTCGACGAACTCCCGCGGCCGCCCGGCGATGAGCCCCTGCATCATGACGTTCTCGAGGGCGGTGAACTCCGGCAGGAGATGATGCGCCTGGAAGACGAACCCGAGGTTCGCGCCACGGAAGGCCGGCAGGGAATCTTCGCCGAGTTTCGTCACATCCGTTCCGGCGACGGTGAGGGTGCCCGCGCTCGGCCGCTCGAGGGTGCCGAGCACATGGAGCAGGGTCGTTTTGCCGACGCCCGAGACGCCCACGACGCCGAGCCGCTCGCCGGCCTTCACATCGAGGTCGATGCCATGGAGCACGGGCACCGTCCGGCCGCCGAGGTCGAAGTGCTTGCTGAGCCCGCGGGCACTGATCACCGGCTCACTCATTGCGGAGCGCCTCCGCCGGGGTGAGCCGCCCCGCCTGGAGCGAGGGGAACAGGGCTGCCAGCGTCGTCACAAACACCGGGGCCGCCACCACCCAGATCACGTCGTCGAACCGGACAAGCAGCGGGAGGTGGTCCATCTGGTAGACGGCCGGGTCGATAGGCACGAGATGGAACGTCGATTCGAGCCAGCACAGGCCGAGCCCCAGCAGGAGCCCGGCGAGGGTGCCCACAAGGCCGATGAATGCCCCGGTGAACAGGAACACCCGCTGGACCGAAGTGTTCGTGGCGCCCATGGCCTTCAGGATGGCGATGTCCTGGATCTTCTCCCGGACGAGGACGATCATCGACCCGGCGATATTGAAGCTCGCGACGATGACGATGATGAGCACGACGATGAACAGGCCCAGCTTCTCGAACGCCAGCGCCTTGAACAGGTCGCCGAACGATTCCTGCCAGCTCCGGGCCCTCAGGCGTGGGTTGTCCCACTCGGTCATGGCCCGCCGCATGATCTCGCCGGAAATCTCCGGAGCCCGGTCCACGTCGCCGATGCGTACCTGGATGCCGGTCACGTAGCGGTCCTCGGGCGGAAGGCCGGGCTCGAAGAAATCCTGCGCCGTCGAAAGGGCCGTGAAGGCCAGCATGGAGTCATATTCGATGAAACCGAGCTTGTAGATGCCGACGACGACGAACTTGCGGGGCCGGGCTGTAGGGCCCGTGGGGCCGATACCGCACAGGGGACAGATCACCGTCACCTCGTCGCCGGTGCTCACGAACAGGTTTTCGGCGAGGATGCTGCCCAGGACGATGGGCGGCAGGTCCTTGCGGCTTTCGATAGCGCGCTGGGCGGACGGCGAGACGTTCTCGCTTCCCGTGCCGTTCAGGTTCAGGAAGCTCCCGTCCCGCATCTTCTCGCCCAGGATCGATGCCCGCAGGATATCCTCGGGCACGACGCCGAAGAGCTGGATGCCGGCAACTTCGTCCCCGTTCGTCAGCATGGCGTCCCGCTGGAAGAACGGCGCGCTGGCGACGACGCCCGGCACGGTCTCGACCTCCTGCTGGGTTTTCTCCCAGTCGGGGAGCTGGAGACGGCTGAAACCCGACTCGTAGGAGACGAGGATGTGCGGCCTTGCGCCCAGCATGAGGTCCCGCAGGTTTTGCATGAACCCCGCCATAACGGCCTGAACGATAAGGAGCGCGGCGACGCCCAGGGCGACGGACAGGATTCCCACAGATGTCTGGAACGAAAAGGCCGCCCGCGAGCGGCCGAGCAGGTAGCGGCGAGCCACCCACCAGGTCCAGCTCATTTGGGCTCCTGATGGTGCCGGAGCAGGGGGAACAGGATCACGTCGCGAATCGAGGGCTGGTCCGTGAGCAGCATGACCAGCCGGTCGATGCCGATGCCCTCGCCGGCGGTTGGCGGCAGGCCGTACTCGAGCGCCCGGATGTAGTCCGAGTCGTAGTCCATGGCTTCCTCGTCGCCGCCCTCGCGGGACTTCAGCTGGTCCTCGAACCGGCCCCGCTGGTCGTCCGCATCGTTCAGCTCGGAGAAGCCGTTGGCGATCTCCCGGCCCGTGATGAACAGCTCGAACCGGTCGGTGATCTCCGGGCGGCTGTCGTTCCGGCGGGAGAGCGGCGAGATCACGGTCGGATACTCGGTCACGAACGTGGGCTGGATCAGTGTCGGCTCGACGATCTCCTCGAACACCGCCGTCAGGCGGTCTTCGGGCGTCCGGTTGAAGCTTTCGGCCGCGATCTTGCGCATGTGCGCCCGGACGTCGGACGGCTTTTCGTCCGGCTTGATCCGCAGGCGCTCGCTTTCCAGCATCGAGATGAAATCCGCCTCCGTGATCGAGGCGAGGTCTTTCAAGCCTTTGCCGGTGATTTCCCGGACGGCCTGCTCCATGCCGATGCGCTTCCAGGGGCGCTTAAAGTCCACTTCCTGCCCCTGGTAGGTGAACTTCGTCCCGCCGTGGAGCGTCTGGGCGAGCCCCGTGAACAGCTCCTCGGTGATCCCGATGAGGTCTTCGTACGTGGCCCACGCCTCGTAGAACTCCAGCATCGTGAACTCGGGGTTGTGCTGGGTGCTGATGCCCTCGTTGCGGAAGTTCCGGTTGATTTCGAACACCCGGTCGTAGCCGCCCGCGACGAGACGCTTCAGGTGCAGCTCGGGGGCGATCCGCAGCACGAGGTCCATATCCAGCGTGTTGTGGTGCGTGCGGAACGGCTTCGCCTTCGCCCCGGTGACGAGCGTGTGCATCATCGGGGTTTCGACCTCGAGGTAGTCCCGGGCCGTGAAGTAGTTACGGATGGCGGTGACGATCCGGGAGCGCTTCCTGAACACCTCCCTGACCTCGTCGTTCACGATGAGGTCGAGGTAGCGCTGCCGGTAGCGCACTTCCACGTCCTGAAGACCGTGCCATTTGTCCGGCAGCGGGTGCAGGCACTTGGTCATGAGCTGGATCCGGTCCATGCGGACCGTGAGCTCGCCCGTCTTGCTGCGGAACAGCTCGCCCTCGGCGCCCACGATATCGCCGATATCGAGATTCTTCGCGAGCGACATGCCGCCGTCGCCCAGCTTCGACTGGTCGGCAAAAAGCTGGATCCTGCCGGTCGTGTCCTGGAGCTGGAAGAACCCGCCCTTGCCGAACAGCCGGATGGCGCGGATACGGCCCGCGACCGAAACCTTTTCCCGGAGGCCATCAAGTTCCGCCGCCGGAGTGTCCTTGTAGGTGTCCTGGAGCGAACGTGCCCGGTGGGACGGCCTGAAACCGTTGGGATAGGCCGGTCCCGGCCCTGCCCGCAGGGCTTCGAGCTTCCTGCGGCGTTCTCGGATCTGGTCGTTGTCCTGTTCCATGCTGATTCGCCGGGGCGGCCGGTTCCGGAAAACCTTCCGGGTCGCTAAACACTGGGAAATTCGGGGGAACCCGCCCGGCCTCTTTCCTAATAAAGGGCCCGGATTAAAGCGGGCGGACCTTATCCCTGCCCTGTCGGAAGGGTCAAGGAGCCCTTGTGGGCGCAAGCGGCGGCGATTATTAACCTTTTCGCCATGAAAGACCTTCTGATACCCCTGCTTCTCGCCCTTTCCGGTACGGGCTGTGACCATTCCAAACCGTCCCATCCGGCCGATCTCGTGCCACCCGCTCCCCAGGTCGCCGCCGCCCCGGCGGCGAAGAACGAGCCGGGCTGGACGGAGCGGGACCTCACCGTGCGGAACCTTGAGGGCGGCGGCGAAGTGAAACTCTCCTCCTTCGCCGGCAAGTACGTCTTTCTCGATTTCTGGGCGACCTGGTGCGGCCCCTGTATCGAAGCCATTCCTACGCTGAATACGCTCGAAGAAAGGTTCGGGCCCAAGGGGTTGGCGGTGGCCGGAGTTTCGGTGGACGACGAAAAGACGGAAGAGATCGCGAAGTTCGCGAAAACGAACCGGATGAACTACCGGGTGTTTCACGGGGACGATTCGATGATCGACCGGTTCGGGAAGTCGCGGGGACTGCCGACGGCATTCCTGCTGGATCCAGACGGCCGGGTCATACAGAAGTTCGTTGGCGAGTATCCGGCCGCGAGGCTGATCGCCGATGTGGAAGCAGCCCTGGCAAAGGGCGGTGCCGCGGCGGTGCCAGAATCCGCCGGATCCGCTCCTGCCGCTCCCGCAGTGGAGCCAGTATCCCCGGCCGCCGGGGAGGCTCCGGCGAAGTAGGCGCGCTACCGGAGCGAAACGGGTACAAAAACATCGGGCGGGCGTCCGCCTCCCGGTGGGAGAGCGGGCCGTCCGCCCGGTGTATCAGTTAAGACCGGTTACTTCTTTTTCTTCTTCGCGGTCTTCTTGGCGGCCTTCTTCTTCGCGGGCTTCTTCTTTGCAACGGGCATTGGATGAATCCTCTAGATGGACGGCTGGAAAGCGTTGCTCCTGCCTGTCCGTCTCACTTAACCCTCACTAAGTAAATTAATACTACTGATTCCGTTGACAAATGTCACGGATTTTTTCAGGACGCGCTGAAAATTTTTGCGGACCGTTCAGCGGAGCGTGTCGCTCAGGTCGCCGAGGTTTTCGAGGTGCTCGTCGACATTCACCTTCGGAATCGTCGCCCACGGCTTCACCTCGACGAGATTCAGGTCCAGTGTCCTGATGTGACTCCGCAGGTTGCTGATGAAGTACGGCAGCAGCTGCTCGAAGAACCCGCGCGCACCGAGATCCAGGATGTCGCCGATCTGGAAGATCATGCTGATGACGATGCGGGACTTCTCCCCGCCGGCTTTCGGGAACGGCTCGAGCAGGAACGTCCCTTCGACCCGCTTCAGCTCGCCTTCGAGCTGCTGGAACTCGGCATAATAGGTGCGCGGGTAGGTGCGGATCCGGATCAGCGACCAGTACTGGATGGAAATCGGGAGCGCCGACACCGGGATGTTCACGTTGTTCCAGGTCACCTTCATGTCGGCGACGGTGCCCTCGGAATTCGAGACTTTCGTCTCCTTCATGAACGGCATGAATTTCTGGAAGTTGTCGTAGTCGGACATGACCGCCCAGACTTTTTCCACCGGTGCGTCGATCACCCCGGTGACGATTCCGAGGTTCGACTTCGTGAGGGGGTCGGTCGTGGAGGAGGTGAGGATCTCGCCTGCGGCGAGTTTCGTCTCCTGCTGCTCGTCCGTTCCCGCCGCACGGATCGCGGAGCCGCCGCAGGCCGCCGCCGACACCAGTGCGGCCGCCGCCGCCAGGACCCTAAGCCACCGTTTCATGCGGTTGTTCCCCCTCGTCCGTCCGGGGCTTTACTAAACCGGAAAAGGCGGGAAGGATCAACACTGAATGTTTCTGTCCGCAGGGGCGGAAACTGATGGGAGTGTCAGCGGCGATGCAGCAGACGGGCATTTCGGTCGTGTTCGCGGGCGGCGGCTGCCGCACGTTCTGGGGGCTTGGGCTCTATGACGAGCTGAAGGACCTCTTGCCGCCGGTCGCCGAATGGTCGGGCACGTCCGCGGGTTCCGCCATGGCCATCGCCGCGGCGGCAGGCCGTGCGCGGGAGACCCTCGAGCGGTTCGCCGAAGTCACCGCATCGAATCCGCGCAATTTCTATCCCGAATGGCTGCTCCGGGGCCGCCGCCCCCTTCCGCATAACGACATGTACCGCCGCACGCTCACGGGGATTCTGGAGCAGGGGGCCTGGGACTCGCTCCGGATGGCAGGGCCGGTGCGCATCCTCCTCGCCTATATCCGAAGCGGACACCCGTCCGTTTCCACCTGGGTGAAGGCGGTCTGGCATTACGAGCGGCGCAAGCAGAAACTCGTTCACGGACCGGACGATCCGATGCCCGGACTGGGGTTCCGGGTCGTCACGGTGCAGGAAGCGGAATCGGTGGCCTCGGTCGTCGACTGGGTGCTTTCGGCGTCGTCGACGCCGCCGCTGACCGATATTCACCGGTACGAGGGACAGCCGTACGTAGACGGCGGTCTTGTGGACAACGTGCCGGTGCGGGCGCTCTCCGAAGTTTCCCGGCAGGGGAAAACCCTCGTCATCCTGTCCCGGCCCACGCCGCCGGAACTTCTCCCTGCGGAACCCGGCCGTTTGTACCTGGCTCCGTCCGTCGAGGTTCCGGTGAAGAAATGGGACTACACGAGCCCGGCGAAACTCCGCTCGACGTTCGACCTCGGCCGCGCCGACGCGGGCCGATACCGCGAGGCGGTGAAGCGGTTTCTTGAATCCTGACCACTCGACAGCAGGCTCCGCTGGCGGGTAATACAGAGCCCATGGATCCAGCGTTTTTCAGCGTGCCGTCCGGCTACGGGCGTGCCCCGCGGGTCGTGCCCGAAGCCGCTCCGCCGGCGATCGTGACCGGAGGGCTCGTCCGGCTCGGCATGTTCGACGCGCCTGTGCGGAACATGAACCTCACGGCGTCGAAGCTGCTGTCCCGGAGCGGGCGCCTGATCCCGCCCGTGTTTCTCGAATGGGTCGGCGCGGGAATCGCGCACCCGGACTGGTATCTCGGGCTCATCGTCGTCGACGCGAAGCTCGCCTCCCTGGCGGTGCTCTACGGCTACAACCGGAAAACCGGGGCCTATTTCTCCCACGACCGGCCGGGCCTGCGCAGCCGGGTCAAGGTGGCCGGTTCCACCTGGAACGACGTTACCCGGTACGAGGGGCGCGGTTTCCGGATCGAGATCCTTCACCGGCTGGAGGAAGGCCGCCACGACGTCACCGTCGATATCGCCGCGTCCGGGAAAAAGCCGGCGGTGAAGGGCAGCCTGCTCTGGCGCGAGCCCCTGGGCCGGATGCAGCCGCTAGTCCTCATGTCGCCCATCGACGGCGGCGGGTTCATCTACAACCACAAGGCCCAGATGCCGGTGGAAGGCGAGCTCCGGATCGGGCGCGAGGCGGTCCGGTTCAGCCCCGAACGGGACATCGCCAACATGGACGACCTCAAGCTGAGGCCCACGGGCTCGGGCCTCGCCTACCGCTGGTTCAATTTCGGGGGGTTTGACCCGAAGGGCCGCCTTATCGGCGTCGATCTGGCCCACGCTGACAGAAAGCCCGACCCCTACTGGGCGGAGAACTGCCTCTGGGCGGGCGAGAAGCTCTGGCTGTGCGACGAAGTGGAGTTCGAGGTGGACCGCAAGGACCCGATGAAACCCTGGCGCGCCTCGGACCGGAAGGGGAATATCGACATCACCTTCCACCCGGAGGGCGGAAAGAAGGTCGGTCTCGAGCCTATCGCCATTTATCACCAGAAATGCGGCCGTTTCCGGGGGAAGATCACCGCCGGAGACGGCGAGGTCCACGAGATCCGCGACTATTACGGCTGTGCCGAACTGGCGAACATCTTTACCTGACGGGGAGCGCGGGCGTCAGCCGGCGAATTTCCGGACGAGGTCGTGCAGGGGCTTCGCGATCGGTACCACCTCGTCGATCATCCCGCCCATGTCCCAGTAGTCGGTGTGCCGGATGCATTTGCCGGCGTCGTTGAACTCCATCCACGAGACGCCTTCGAGGTTTCCCGGCCTCCGCATGAACGGGGCCCTGAAGGTCATCACCCAGCGGATCGTGAGCGTTTTTTCCGAGACGGCATCGCCGAGCAGCTTCACGGTGACGGCGCCCATCTTTTTCTCGAGCCGCCGGTTCATGGCCCGGATGGCCTCAAGTCCCTCGGCACGCTGGAGCGGGTCCTGGAAGACGCAGCTCCGGTCGTAGAGCTCGTCCAGAATGGCGTCCGAGCGGGCGTGATCGCCGAGATTGGCGAACATGTCGCCGACTTTGACTGAGCGCGGGTCCATCGGGGGTCTCCTCTTCGGGCGGTCCCGTCTCTGGCGGGACTGGCTGAATCTTACCCCGCCGCGCAGGCCCGGCAAGGCGCGATTGACACGGCGGGGCCGCCGGTGGAGGCTGTGCGGGCATGACTCCGTCCGTTCTCGCCGAAACCGTCCGTGACTTCACCGCCCGCGAGCTTGTCGCCGCCGGTCTGGACCGGCCCGTATCGGCGGACCTGTGGCGGCGGCTCCTCGCCGCGCTCGATGCCAACGGCTGGCTCGTGCCGGGCCCCGGCCTTCCGTCGGTGCTTCACGCGGGGGCGGTGCTCGAAGGGCTCTCCCGGGGCGGAGCCGACACCGGCGTTCCGCTCACCCTCACGGTCCATTACGTGATGACGTTCCGGGTGCTGGCCGGGCGTTCGCCCGCCGATCTCGCGGCTTTACGGAAAACTCCCGGCCTTGCCTGCATGGGGGCGAGCGAACCCAAGGTGGGCTCCCACCCGGCGAAAATCTCGACGTCGGCGCGCCTCGATAACGGCGGCTGGGTGCTGAATGGCCTCAAGGTATTCACGACCGGCGGTCCCGTGGGGGAGCGGTTCCTTGTGATGGCCGTCTGCGGAGAAAGCGGCGGCAGGCGCGATCTCGGCGTGCTGCTTGTGCCCCGCGGAACCGAAGGATTCACCGTCTCGGAGATGCCCGTGCACCCCGGTCTCGAGTGCGCTCCTCACGGGGTCCTCCAGTTCGAGAACGTCCGGCTTCCTTCCGGGGCCAGGCTTGACACCGGCGGCGCGGGCGGAGACGGCTGGACTTCCATTGTGAAGCCATTCCGCCAGTGGGAAGACGCGCTCATGGCGAGCTGGATCGCCGGGGTGGCGGAGCGGAACGCCGGGCTTCTGGCGGCGCTGCTCCGGGAGCAGCCGGAGGCGAAGACGGCCGTGGGGCGGCTCCTTGCCACGGCACGGGCGCTCCTCACGCTGGCGCGGGATTCGGCACAAACGCTGGAGGACGAGAATGCGGGCGTTCCGCCGGCGGACCTGATCGCGCGGCGCTACGGGTTCTTCGAGATGCTCCGTCAGATGCAGGCCGCCTCGGAAGAGGCGGGCAAGTTCATCCCCCTCTGCGGCGCACCGGAGCCGCTCCAGAAACTCCGGGGGCTGTTCAACCAGCTCCAGTTCGCCGGCAACGCCCGGGGAAAGATCGTCTCAACCCTCGCGGAGTGAACCCTTCTCGCGCTTTTCGATCAGGCCCCCGAAGAAGAAGAACACCGACCCCGCCACGAGCGACGGCACGCCGATCCACAGGAGCGCGTCCCGCAGCGACTCGGCGGGGGTCAGTCCCCTCGAGACGCCGAGATCCGAGAGCCAGCCCGCGAGCGGCTGGCTCCAGACGTCCCCGGCCGCATGGATGAAGAAGACGTTGAAGGCGAAACCCATGGCGGCGAGCCCCTGCGGCGAGCGGTCCAGGATCGCCCGCTGGACCGGTCCCGAGTGCAGGAAGATCAGCATGACCGAGGCGGCGAGCGCCAGGAGGGCGGGAACCGCTTCCGTGAAGTGGAAGTAGGGCACCGAGACGAGCGCGCCTGCCGCCAGCCCCGCCGCCGGAACCCAGTAGACAGCCCACGGGGATTTCCGTTCGAGTTTTTCGGTGAGGAGGCCGCCCGTGAGCGTGCCGATCATCGCCATTCCGGCGATGACACCGCCCGATACAAGCCCCGCCTTTCCGAGGGAGAATCCGAACCGGCGGACGAGATCGGTCGGAAGCCACAGGGCGAACGCGCCGAGGGCGAACGTGGCGGCCGCTCCTCCCATGGCCTGGAGCGTATAGCGGGCATCGGAGAGCAGCAGCCGGATCGCCGCAAACGTCGGCCGGCGCTCATGTCTTCCGGAGGCTGGAGAAGGAGCCGGGGCCATCCGGAGCGCGAACAGGCCGAGCGGGATGCTGCCGAACCCCGTGAGCATCAGGCAGTGCCGCCAGCCGAGCGCTCCGCCCAGCAGGCCCCCGAGGGCGAAGCCCAGCGCCGATCCCACGGGGATCGCCAGCGAGAAGATGGAAAGCATCCGTGTGCGGCGGTATTCTGGAAAAAGGGAAGCGACGAGCACCGGAGCCACCGAGACGTAGACAGCCTCCGCGACGCCGAGAAGCAGCCGTGTCGTGGCGAGCAGACCGAAGCCGGGGGCGAAGGCGCCCGCCCCCGCGGTGATCGACCAGGCGATGCAGGTCCAGCCGAGGGTTTTCCAGGGCGGCCAGCGGTCCAGCCGGCTCGCGAGCAGGAGACTCGCAATCATGTAGCTCACGAGAAACAGGCTGCCGAGCTGGCCGCCCTGCGCATCGGAGAGGCCCAGCTCGGCGTTCACGAGCGGCAGCACCGCCGACAGGGTCTGCCGGTCGATGTAGTTGGCGAGATTCAGCAGCACGAGCAGCGTGAAGGGCCACGCTATGTTCTCGGCTTGATTTTCGCTGCGTTCCTGTCCGGTTCCGCTCAAGGTTCATCCGCCTGGACGTAGTTGCGGATAACCTGTTTCTGGACGGGATGAAGTTCAAGGAACCGGATGCCGAACCCGTAGACCTCGGGCTTGCGGGTCTTGTCGATGCGGCTGCCCGGCGTGTCGACGACGAGGTGGCGCACGACGCGGGACTGGACGAGGACGGTCTCCAGCACTTCCGGCATCTTGAACTCGACGACGAGTTCCATGCCGATCTCGGGCGGGAATTCGGTGGAAAGCGAGAGGCCGCTCACGCTGATGTCCAGGGAGCGGTAGAACTTCTTCGTGTGTTTCCCGTCCGAATAGACGGCCTTCACGGAAGTCTTGTAGGTCTTCCGTTTATCCTTGAGCGTGAATCCAGGTTTGCCAGAGCCGGCTGTCATGAACTGCTCGCGAAGATAATTCACGGATGCAATCTCCGGCAATATGGGAAAGGGGAAAACAACGGTCAAAAACCGTTTGAATCAGGGTAACTGTGATTTGAGGCAAGCCCGTGACAGTTCAGGAACCGGCCGGGGGCGGCTGCCGGGGCGAAAGTGTGCGCGCCGTCACTGTTTGGGTTCGCGGCGGGAGCGGAGCAGGGCGGCTTCCTCGCTCTCGGCCCCGTCGGGAGATCCGCTGAACGTCTGGCGGTAGGTTTTCTGGTCCTTAAGCACCTGGCGCTTGAACACCCAGTTGATGAGCAGGTTCACCAGCAGGAACGGGACGATGATCTTCGGAAACACGAGGAGCCGTTCGAGGCGTCCGCCCCCGGCCCTGACGACCCGCTCCCACTCGACGAGGATCAGCACCACGGCGCCGATCATCGACATGGCTCCGAGCAGCATCGAGCTGCGGGCGAAGTAGAGCGTGCGGATGTCCACCCGGCGGCGGCGGTTCCACTTCTCCGCCTCGACCGAAGCGGAATCGATCAGCGTGGCTTCGGGGCCGCACGTCTGGCAGTAACGGCCTCCGAACCAGTAGCTTCCGCAATGGGGGCAGATCTTCACCATGCTCCGGACTCTTTAGATGCCCCACAGGGGCGGCGCAAACCCGGCCTTGATCCCTGCCCGTGGCGGGGGATATCTCTGCCGGACCCCGTGAGGGCGGGGTTCGCTCCGGAGGATTTCCCGATGACCCGTTACTTCTTGCTGGCGCCGGCGGCGCTCGTCCTGCCTGCGTGCGTCGTTTCCCAGTCCACTTACGATTTTCTCAAGGCCGATTACGACAAGCTCCGGTCGCAGAACGAGGCGAGCGAGAAGAAGGCGCAGGAACTCTCCGCCGATCTGGATGCCGAGCAGAAGCGGGCGGACGAGCTGAACGCCCGGAACGCCGCCCTTCAGCAGGATCTCGAGCAGACCTCCGAACGGCTCCGCCAGCGCACGGCCGAGCTGGAAGAACGTGCCGCCGCGGAGCGGCAGGCATCGGCGGACAGGGTCCGCCAGCTCGAGGCGGAGATCCAGAAGGCGAAACTGGCCGGTTCCGAACAGGTGACGGCGATGGAGGCGGAACTCGCCCGCGTTCAGGCCCAGGCACAGGAAAGCGAGCAGAAATCCCAGCAGGAACTGGCGAAGGTGAAAGAGCAGGCCGAGCTCGCCTCCCGCAAGCTGAACGAGCTCACCGAGACCTACGACGGGCTTGTCCAGAACCTCAAGACCGAGATTTCCGAGCAGCAGGTCCAGATCCGGCAGTCGCTCGGGCGCATCCAGATCGACCTGTTTGACCAGATCCTGTTCGATTCGGGCTCGGCGGACCTGAACAGCAAGGGGCAGGGCGTCCTGAAGAAGGTCGCCGCGATCCTCAAGAAGACGAAGGATCGCCGCGTGCTCGTGGAAGGCCACACGGACAACCAGAAGATATCAGGACGCCTCACGGGCCGGTTCCCGACGAACTGGGAGCTTTCCACTGCCCGTGCGGTGAACGTCGTGCGGTTCCTCGAAGCCCAGGGCGTTCCGCCGAAGATCCTCACCGCCGCCGGGGCGAGCTATTACCGCCCGGTGGCGGACAACGGCACCGAGAAGGGCCGGAGCCGCAACCGCCGTATCGAAATCTCCCTGATCCCCGAAGAAGTGGTCGACACGAAAGCGGTGAAATAGCCATGTCCACCGATTTTTCCCCCACCCGGCCCGGCGTGCTCGCCTATCTGGAGACGCTGGGTCCCCGGCTCGATCCGCTGGCGAAGCGGATTTTCACCGAAGGCACGAAGGAAGACGTGCCGATCGTTTCGTCGGACCTGGGCTTTCTGCTCCAGTTCCTCGTCTCGGCGCACCGGCCGAAGGTGATCGCCGAGATGGGCACCGCCATCGGCTACTCGACGCTGTTCATGGCGCGGGGTCTGAAAACCTTCGGTCCCAAAGGGGCGAAGCTGCATACGGTGGACGTGGACGCCGCCCGGCAGGCGCGGGCGAAAGCCGCTCTCGTGAAGGACGGGACGGCCAGACTCGTGACTTTCCACTGCATGCCGGGGCTCGAATTCCTGAAACACCGGAAGGATCCCATCGACTTCCTGTTCATCGACGCCGTGAAAGAGGAATACATCGACTACGTGAAGCTCTCGCTCCCGCGCATGAAGCCGGGCTCGGTCATCGTGGCCGACAACGTGCTCTGGTCCGGGCGCGTGGCAGGACTCCAGAAGCCGTCGAACGCGCACTACCGCTCGACGACGAAGGCCCTCGCGGCTTTCAACCGGTTCCTCGTCAATCACCCGAAAATTTCCGGTCAGGTACTCCCCGTGGGAGACGGCGTGGGGCTCGGGATCGTGCGCAAATAGCCGGCGGCCGGGCCGGTGCCTGATGGGCATCGGGGCGTCGGGCTTGAAATCGGACCGGTAAGTCCTTATTTTGATCTCATAGTCCGGAACGCCGTGACCCGGCGAGCCAGATAGTCCAGTAAATCCAGAGGGTTATCCGTCATGCCAGTCAACGTCAGCCTTGAATTCACGCCCAATCCGGACACGCTGAAATATACCGTGAACCAGCAGCTCCTGGAGCGCGGCGCGGAGAACTTCCTGGAGGCGGCCAAAGCCGAAGGGCGCTCGCCGCTGGCCAAGCGCCTCTTCGGCGTGGACGGCGTGAAGGCGGTTATGGTCGGCCCCACGTTCGTCACCGTCACTGTGACGGGGCAGGACAAGCTCATGTCCGTAAACACCGCCATGCTGCGCGAGATCCGGCAGCACCTCGAAGCCGGCGAGCCGGTGGTGACGGGAGCCCGCGTCGAATCGGATCACGGCGCGGCGGGCGACTCCGATATCGCCAAGAGAATCATCGATATCCTCGATCAGCAGGTCCGCCCGGCCGTCGCCCAGGACGGCGGCGACATCGTGTTTCACAAGTTCGAGGGCGGGACCGTTTATCTCCAGATGCGCGGCTCGTGTTCCTCGTGCCCGTCGTCGGTGGCGACACTGAAGCAGGGAATCGAGATGCGCCTTCGCGAACTCATTCCGGAAGTGAACGAAGTCGTCCAGATCTGACGGTTTTCTGCCCGCGAACAATCAGCCCTAGAACAGCCGTTCGCCCTTTTGCAGCAGCCGGAAGGGGCGCAGGAACCGCTTGCCGGTCTTCTGCCCCTCGGGGAACTGGCACTCCATGAGCGCCGTGCCGCGGCCCGCAGAATCGGTCACGCGGATCATGCCGCCCGCCTCGAGCGTGTCCACGACAGAGCCGTCGTTGCGGTCCTTCGCAAGGCCGATGAGAATGTCCGGGTCCGAGATCCGCCCGTCGGAGAGTTCCAGGAAATCGGCCCGGTTCACCTTGATCTCGGGGATCGCCGCCAGCAGGTCTTCGGGCGGTGTGAACCATCTGGCATAGGCGGACGGTGGGCTCGTGACCGGCAGCGGATCCACCTGCTCCTCGAGGTCCTTCAGCGAAAAGGCGTTTTCGATCCTGAGCGGCCCCACGGCTTCCCGGACGAGGCTCTCCAGCAGGCCGCCTGTGCCGAGCTTCTTGCCGAGGTCGTGAGCGATGGACCTCAGGTAGGTGCCCTTCGAGCACTTCACCGTGATGTCCACAAGCGGCGGCTCATAAGAGTTCAGTGTCAGCTCGTAGATCGTCACTTCGCGGACTTTCTGGCTCATGTCGAACGTCTCGCCCGCGCGGGCCACTTCGTAGAGCGGCTTCCCGTCCACCTTGATGGCGGAGAATATCGGCGGCGTCTGGAGGATTCTGCCCCGGAACGCCCCGAGGGCCGTCTCGACCTCGGCCTTCGCGGGGAACTTCTCCGGCTTGTGCTCGGTGACGGCGCCGGTGAGATCGTAGGTGTCGGACTCCGCGCCGAGCCGGACGACGCCCCGGTAGGTCTTGTCGAAGTCGGTGACGAGGCTGGCGAACCGGGTCGCCTTGTTGATGCAGATGGGGAGGACGCCGGTGGCGAACGGGTCGAGCGTGCCCGTGTGGCCCACCTTTTTCACCTTGAAGATCTTTTTCACCGCCTTCACGACCGCGAACGAGGTCATGCCGGCGTCCTTGTTCACGACGACGATGCCGCCGAGGTCGGAACGGAATTCGATGCGCGGGCGGCGGGGTTCGTTCAAGGGAGGGACCTCGTGAGGGAGCCGGTTTGCCCCGGCGGCGTCCGGGGGTCCCTCACTTCCCACGCGGACGGGACTTTTGCAAGTCCTTTTCGAGTTCGGCGAAAACGGTCCTGCGGACCTGTTCCAGCGGCCCCTTGATCGTGCAGCCAGCCGCGCGGGCGTGTCCGCCGCCGCCGAAGCGGTTACAGACCGCCCCGACGTCGAGGTAGCGCTTCGACCGGAGCGATATGCGCCACTCGTTGTCGCCGGCCTCCTTGAAGAACACCGCCACCTCGACCCCCTGGATACCCCGGGGGTAGTTCACGAACTCGTCCAGCAGGTCCTTGGAGCCTTTCGTCTGCTCGATGGTCCTGCGGTGGACGGTGAGCGAGGCGATGAGGCCGCTCTCCGACACTTCGAGCGACGGCAGCACCGCGGCCAGCAGGTCGATACGGGCCCGCGGATAGGTCATGTAGATCATCTCGGACGAGAGCGCCGGGTCGATGCGGAACCGCTCCATGAGGTCCGTCGCCGTGCGCATGGTCTTGGGCGTCGTGTTCGAATAGCGGAACGCCCCTGTGTCGGTGATGATGGCCGTGTAGATGCAGACCGCCGACCCCTGGTTCACGCCGAGCGACGCTTCGAGCACGTCATAGGCGCATTCACCCGAGGACGATGCGTCGAGGTCGATGTAGTTGATGTCGCCGAACCGCTGGTTGTCCTTGTGGTGATCGACGTTGAGGACCGTCTTCACCCAGCCCTTCTCGCGCCAGCCCTTGAGGTCCACGCCGGGCCGCTCGATGGAGCCCGAATCGCTCACGATGCACAGGTCGAACGGCTTTTTGAACGAAGGCTCGGTGTTCTTCAGCCACTGGCTGCCCGGCAGGAACTGGAGATTGAACGGCATCGGGTCCCGATTGAAGACGTACACGTCCTTGCCCTTCGTCTTCAGCGCGTTGGCGAAGGCGAGCGTCGCCCCGAGGGCGTCGCCGTCGGGGTTCACGTGGCAGGTGCAGAGGATCCGCTTCGCCCCTTTGAGGGCGGCTGCGGCGGCCTTGAGTTCGGGAAGCTTCTTGAGGCGTCTCGGTTTCATGGGCCTAGGGTTCGCCGGTTCCCTCGTCCGGGTCAAGGCCGCCACCGGAAGGCGTGGCAGATGGCGACGGCGAGGGCGTCCGAGGCGTCTGCGGGCGGCGCCTGACGCAGGGAGAGCAGGGTCTTCACCATGAGCTGTACCTGGGTTTTTTCGGCGCGGCCCGACCCCACGATCGCCTGTTTTACCGTGGCGGGCGGATAGGACGTCACCGGGACGCCCGCCTTCGCCACGGCGAGAATGGCAACGCCTCGTGCGTGACCGAGAACGATCGCCGTCTGGGGGTTTTCCGAGACGAAGGGCAGCTCCACGGCCGCCTGCACCGGCGTGTGTTCCGACATGACCGCCTCGATGGCCTCGTGAATTTCGACCAGGCGGTCCTCGAGCGGGGATTTCGCGCTGGTGCGCACCTGCCCGTGAGCCACGTACCGGAGCCTGGAGCCATCGAGGTCGATGACCCCCCAGCCGGTCACGTTGGAACCGGGATCGATACCGAGAATGCGGCGCGGCGGCATGAGAAGGAGAGTAGCCGATTTTCTGTCTTCCCGTCCCGCAAGGGCGGAAGGGTCTTCCTGAAAACAAGAAGGGCGGCCTTCGGGGCCGCCCTTCTCAGAAGATGTGCCTTTGAGAGAGAGACCGTTACCCGGCCAGCTTCTCGAGCTCTGCCTCGTCCATGTCGGCGTTGTGGTGGACCTTCTGGATATCGTCCAGCTCTTCGAGGCGGTCCAGCAGCTTCACCATGCGGCCCACGTCGGCGCCCGTGAGGGCCACCGTGGTCTGGCCGACCTTGGCCACCTCGGCACTGATGTACTTGGCGCCGATCTTGTCGAGGGCGTCCTTCACGTCGGCGAATTTTTCCGGCGCGCAGGTGAGGTAGAAGCCGTCGCCCTCGTCCTGGATGTCTTCAAGGCCCGCGTCGAGCGCGGCTTCCATGATCTTGTCTTCGGTGAGATTGCCCTTCTCGATCGAGAAAACGCCCTGCGACTTGAAGTTGTAGGAGACGGAGCCGCTCGCTCCCATCTTGCCGTTGTTCTTGTCGAGCGCGGAACGGACCTCGGCGACGGCGCGGTTCCGGTTATCCGTCAGGATGTCCATGATGATGCCGACGCCGGACGGGCCGTAGCCTTCCAGGGAGAACTCCTCGTAGCTCACGCCTTCGAGTTCGCCCGTGCCCTTCTTGATGGCGCGGTCGACGTTGTCGTTCGGCATGTTCTCGGCACGGGCCGCGGCGATGGCCGTGCGCAGGCGCGGGTTGCCGTCAGGGTCTCCGCCGCCGATCTTCGCGGCGATGGTGAGTTCCTTGATGAGCTTCGTGTAGATCTTGCCCTTCTTGGCGTCAGCGGCGCCCTTCTTGTGCTTGATCTTCGACCATTTATTGTGACCCGACATGGGAACCTCCAGGGCATGCCTGGCTGCTGTCCGCCCCCGGCGGTTCCTTCCGGAACCGGCGGCGAGGCGCGCAGGCGCAGGGCTTTCGGGAACGCCGTCCCGCCTTGCGGGGGCCTCCCAAAGAGACCGGCCTTTATAGCCGCCAATGGGGCTGGGTCAAGGCAGTAAAGAGTTCCAGTTATTCCAGGGGGTTATCTCTCCAGTGGACCCGCCGTGCGGCCGGAATTCCGTTGCCAGAAACCGGGGGTTCCGGCAGACTGGCCGCAGGGCAGGGGTGTCCGGGCGTCTGCCGAGCTCGTCAGGGGAAGCATGAAACCGATCCGTTATGCCGCCATGGCGGCCCTTCTGGCCGCCGTTTCTGCCATTCCGGCGGCGGCCGCCACGTTCGAGGACGGTCTCTCCCTCAAGGAAAGCCGGAACTACGACGAGGCGATCAAGGTGTTCCGCGAGATCACCGAGGGCGAACTCAAGGACTTTCTCGCCCCTGAGACGCCGGGCGAATCGAAGGAACCCCGCAGCGCCGCCGCCTTCGAGCAGCTCGCCATCATGCTGGGCTGGACGGGCGACTATGACGGCTCGGCGTCGGCCTGGCGTCAGGCGATCCGGATCGAGCCGGGCAACCTTTCCTATCATCTCGGTCTCGCCCGGACGCTCTACTGGAAGGGTGACCGCACGGCCGCCATGGCCGAACTTCAGCCGGTGCTGGACAAGGATCCGTCGAACAAGGACGCGCTGCTCCTTGCCGGGGATCTTGCGCTCGCTGACGGAAATGTGGAAACCGCCCGGGACCATTACGAACGGGCCCGTGCGGCTCACCCGGAGGATTCCGCGATCCGGGTCAAGCTGGACCGCCTCCCGCATGCCTTCCGCTGGAGGTTCGACCTCGGCGTGAATGCCGACCGCTATTCGAAGCTCGTCTACCGCGGCTGGGAGAACGGAAACTATCTCCAGATCAGCTACACGGCGGTTCCGGGCAAACTGCTTCTTTCGGCCGGCTTCGACCGCTACTACCGGTTCCATGACAACGATTTCCGGTTCAATCTGTTTGCGCTCGTCCAGCCGGCAAAGGACCTGACGCTCACCGGCTCGGCGGCGTTCTCGCCGTCGCCGCTGTTTCTGGCCCGGCAGGACTACCGGATCGAGGGCGAATACCTGATCGGCGGCCTCGTGGCGCCGCTCGTGGGGTTCCGGTTCGCCGACATCGAGCCGCGGTTTGCCTCCGGGGCCCACGTGATTCCGTACCCCGTGGACAGCAACTACCAGTACATCTTCGGCTTCAAGGCCTACCCGGCAGGCTGGGTACACGGGGAGTTTCGCGTGCTCGTCACGGACAGCCGGGTGGCCAAAGGCGTCCTGTCCTGCTCGGCTTCGCCCGCAACCGAACTCGCGCTCGGCATCTGCGGCGGCGACGAGGTGACGCTCACGTACCAGACCCGGATCGGGTTCACCGTCCGGGAGGACTGGCACCCCTACGTTTCCTTCGCCTACGGCGAGGAAAACACGCCGCCCATCGGCGTGACGCCCGCCGTGACCGTGGGTACGGGCCTTTACTGGCAGATCGTTCCGGCCGCGGGCGCCCGGCTCGACTACTTCTTCGAACGCCGCAGGGACCCTTCGGGCGGCCCCGACGCGCCCGGTTTCACCACTTACTATCTGCTGAACAGCGTGAATCTCGGCCTGACGTTCAAGATGTGACCGTCAGGCGGTGGAGAACGTCACCGTGTGACTGTGGCTGGCGTTTGTCGAGGTCGTCTTTGGCCCCACGGTCCCGCCGGAGGCGATCGTGACCCGCTCCGCCCCGGTCAGCGTGACCGTGTGGCTGTGGCCGGTGGTGCTGGACGTATAGGTCTTGTCCCCCGTGGGCGTGAGCAGGTCTTCGCCGGGGATCAGGAACGTGTGGGAGTGGGAACTGTCGGTCGAGGTGGTTTCCTCGAGATCCTCGGGGATCTCGAACACGACCCCGTGTGTATGGGAATTACCCACCGTCGTTGTCTTGCTGACGCTGCCGCCCGAGGCGATGGTGTCCCGCTCGGCCGCCGTCAGGGTGACGTCATGGGTGTGGGCGCCCGTCTCGCTCGATGTGTAGGTGATGTCCCCGCCGGAATCGCCGAGGTCGGTGCTGGAAATCGTGAACGTGTGGGTGTGGCCGCCGCCCGTCGTGAACACGAGGTCGAACGGCTCGAGGCATTCGGGGTCGTCCGGCACGACGCCGCAGTCCACTCCCTGGGAAGTGTACCGCGTCGTTCCGCAGCTGTAGATCCCCACGACGAGGCCGCCCGCCGCCGTCCGGCCGATCAGTCTGAGTACGCTTCGCCGTTCCACGGTTACCGCTCCCGGGCGCGCAGGCGCTTCAAGCCCTGCCGCCAGCGAGTGAAAAGAATACCAAGGCCGGAATCCGATTACACGCGCTTTTAATCCGGACCCGGAACGAAAGAAGGGCGGCCCCCTGGGGTGCCGCCCTTCCGGTCTTCAGGGACTGCGGAAGCCCCGTCAGCCGGCCTTGCGTTTCTTCGCGTAGGCCTCGGCCTCGTGGCTCTGGGTCACGGTGAGGGCGGCGGTCTTCACGACCTCTTCGGGGGAGGCGAGCCGCGGCACCCAGTTCACCGGGCGGTTCAGGCCGACGAGGATCGGGCCGATGGAGTCGGCCGCGCCCAGCTTGTGGACCAGCTTGTAGGCGATGTTCGCCGCCGAGAGCGACGGGAAGATCAGCACGTTGGCCGGGTCCTTCAGCTCCGAGAACGGGAAATACTCGTGCAGCGTCTCGGCGGTGAGCGCCACGTCGGGCTGGAGCTCGCCGTCCACGATGAGGCCGGGATTCCGGCCCCGGACGAGCCCCACGGCCCGCTGCATCTTCTCGCTCATGGCGTTCTGCACGCTGCCGAAGTTCGAGAACGACAGCATGGCGACGCGCGGCGGGTCGATGCCGAGCATGGGGGCGGCGCTGACGGTGAGCTCGGTGATCTCGGCGAGCTGCTCGGGCGTCGGGTCCATGTTCACGAGGGCGTCCGAGAACAGCATCGCGTGGCCCTTGTGGATCATCATGTAGACGCCCGCGATCAGCGTGTTCGGCTTGCGGATGCCCACGATGTCGATGGCGTGCTCGACCACTTCGGGGTAGTTCCGGGTGAGACCGGCGACCATGCCGTGGGCCTCGCCCTGCCGGACCATCATGGCGCCGTAGGTGAGGCGGCGGCGCACCCAGCGGCTCGCCTCCACTTCCGTCATGCCCTTGCGGCGCCGGAGCGACCAGAGTTCCTTCGTGTAATCTGCGTGGCTCTCGCTCGTGATCGGGTTCACGATATCGACCTGCGAAGGGTCCAGCTCGTAACGCTCGAGCGCCGTCTGGATCAGTTTTTCCGGCCCGAGGAGCACCGGGCGGCAGACCCGGTCCTCGACCAGGGCGGCAGCGGCGCGGAGCACCGCGGGGTGATCGCCCTCGGGGAACACGATCTTCCGCTGCTCTTCCTTCGCCTTCTTGAAGATGGGCTGAAGGATGACGCGCGAGCGGTCCACGCGCTGCGCGAGCTGCTCGCGGTAGGCCTCGATGTCGGTGAGCGGCAGCCGGGCGACGCCCGTGTCGGTCGCCGCCTTGGCGACGGCCGGGGCGACCCAGGTGAGCACGCGGGGGTCGAACGGCTTGGGAATCAGGTATTCCTTGCCGAAGGACATCTTCTTCGCGCGGTAGGCCGACAGCACGCTGTCGGGTACGTCTTCCTTCGCCAGTTCGGCGAGGGCGCGCACGGCGGCGAGCTTCATCTCCACGTTGATCGTCTTCGCGCGCACGTCGAGCGCGCCGCGGAAGATGAACGGGAAGCCGAGCACGTTGTTCACCTGGTTCGGGAAGTCGCTGCGCCCGGTCGCCATGATGACGTCCTTGCGCGCTCCCGTGGCGGCGTCATAGGTGATCTCGGGGTCGGGGTTCGCCATGGCGAACACGATCGGATCCTTCGCCATGGTGCGGACCATGTCGGGGGTGACGAGATCCTTCACCGAGACGCCGACGAACGCGTCCGCGCCCTTCATCGCCTGTTCCAGGGTGCGGGCCGAGGTGTCGGCGGCGAACTCTTCCTTGTACTGGTTCATGCCTTCGCTGCGGCCCCGGTAGACGACGCCCTTGGTGTCCACGAGGAGGACGTTCTGCTTCGGGAGACCCAGCGAGGAGTAGAGCCGCGCCGTGGCGATCGCCGCTGCGCCGGCTCCCGAGAAGACGACCTTTGTGTTCTTGATGTCGCGGCCCGTGATCTCGAGTGCATTCAGGAACGCAGCGGCGGAAATGATCGCCGTTCCGTGCTGGTCGTCGTGGAACACCGGGATGTTGAGTTTCTCGATGAGCTGCCGCTCGACTTCGAAGCATTCCGGCGCCTTGATGTCTTCCAGGTTGATGCCGCCGAAGGTGGGTTCGAGCGCGGTAATGACCCTCACCATCTCGTCGACGGTGGGCGCGTTGATCTCGATGTCGAAAACGTCGACGTCGGCAAATCTCTTGAAGAGGACGCCCTTGCCCTCCATGACCGGCTTGCCGGCCATGGGGCCGATATTGCCGAGGCCCAGCACGGCCGTGCCGTTCGAGATCACGGCGACGAGGTTCCCCTTGGCCGTGTATTCGTAGACCAGATCCGGGTCCCGCTCGATCTCGAGGCACGGCTGGGCGACGCCCGGCGTGTAGGCGAGGGAGAGGTCCCGCTGGGTGGAGCAGGGCTTCGAGGAGATCACCTCGATTTTTCCCTTGCGTCCGCTGGAGTGGTATTCGAGGGCCTGGTTTTTCAGGGTCATGGGGGTGGTCTTGAGCGCGGAGCTTCGGGGTCCTGTCCGTTTCCCGTGAAGGAGACGTTTTCAGGCCCCGTTCCGGGGCTGATCCTTACTGCCGGCATCCCGCCGGGCTGGCGCCGCCATTGGCAACGGCGGCTGAAATTGGCCTTTTGGAGACGGAAACGGCCCCTGTCCCGGGGACCGGTCCTCCGAACGGCTGCCGGGAGATAGCAAAACGGTTCGGCGGGGCGCAAGCGGGGGTATCCGGACGGCGGAGAGCCGCCCAAAGCCCCCCTCGCTGCCCCTTGACCTCGCGGCGCCTTCGGGTTCAAACAATCCGGTCTTTGATGGTGTCCCTTGCGGGGATGCCCAATCTCGTGGAAACGGGGAACTGGCTGAAAATGCTCGCATTTGTGACGGGTGCAAACGGTTTTCTGGGTTCGGCGGTCGTCCGGGCGCTGAACAAGCGGGGGATCCGTGTCCGGGGTCTCGTGCGGCCGGGCTCCGACCGGTCGGTGCTGGACGGCACCCTCTGCGAGATCGTCGAGGGCGACCTCTCGACCATCGATTCGCTCCGCCACGGCACCGAAGGGGCCGACTACCTGTTCCACTGCGCCGGCACCACGGCAAAGTGGTACCCGGACCCCGAGGTTCACCACATCACAAACGTCGTCGGCACCTCCAACGTCTTCCACGCAGCGCGCCTCCATAAAGTGAAGCGGGCCGTGTATGTCGGCTCCATCGCCGTTCCGCGCGGTGTTTCGGGCGATTTCGTCCGGACCAAGCGCCGCGCGACGGAGATCGCCTTCGAGCAGATCAAGCACGGCATGCACGTCGTGACGGTTCATCCGTCGGTGCTCGTGGGCCCGCGCGACGCGAAGCCCTCCCCCATGGGACAGGCGATCGTCGATTACGTGAAGGGCGACCTCACGGGTTATCCCTCGGGCGGCACCGGCATCATCGATGTCGAGGACTGCGCCGACTATCTCGTCACGGCCGCCGACCGGGGTCTTTCGGGACACGAGTACATCCTCTCGGCCGAATACCTCTCCACGGACGACATGTTCCGCATGATCGATTTCCTGCTGAAGCGCCCGTACCAGGGCAAACGCCTGCCGTTCTTTGTAACGACGCCGGCGGCGGCTCTGGGTGAACTGTCGGCGAAGATGTCCGGCAAGGCACCCAAGCTATCCTGGTTCACCGAGGCTTACCTCAAGGCGCACCCCGGCAGCATGCAGTCGGGCGAGGAAGAGCGCCGCGTGCTGCGCCTGCCGGAGCCGAACCCCGCCGAAGTGGCGTTCCTGAAAGCCATCAACTGGTTCCAGGAAAAGGGAAAGCTCCAGAAGCACGTCCAGCAGTACTGATCCGGAAAAGCCAGCTGTCCTTGCGGGCGGGGAAACTATCACCCGGCCTCCGGCCACCCTCTTTCAGGGAAAGAGGGCGGCGTTCTCACCCAGACAATCTCAATTGAGAGTGTCTGTGCGGTAGCGGCCCTCCTTTCTCTCAAAGGAGGTGCCCCGGAGGGACGGAGGATAGTTCAGGCCTTTTTCTGGACTGTTTGCCTACGGCGTTTCGGGTCCATCCCCGAACAATCCCCGTTCCACAAGATGCCGTGCGGCAGCCTCCGCGAATCCGTCCGAGGGGTGCCACGGGTCGCCGGGCGTCTCGCGGACTTCGGTTCCGGCTGCAAGCGCCTCGCGGAGCGGCTCGGCAAGGTCGTAGGTGTTCAGCCCGAGACGGCCCGCGACGGCGAGAAAATCCGCCCGTGCTTTCCGGTCGCTCTCCGTCCACTCCGTTTCGGGAACGAGCGGCGGCAGGAGCAGCACATCCAGCCGGAAGCCGTCCTCTTTCGACAGGTTCGCAAACCCTTCGAGCGCTTTTGCCGCCCGTTCCGTTCCGGCCGGGTTTCCGCCGCCGCCCAGCCGCCAGCCGAGCCACAACCGGTAGAGGCGGCTCGAGGCGAACAGGCGGCGGCTGGGGTTCCAGCTTCCGGCCTGCGGCGAGTACACGCGGAGCCGTCCCGCCTCGTCGATGAAGGCCGCCGGCGTTGCCTCGAAGTCGTTGGGATGGAACGTGAGGATCACCTGGTCCGGCCTGAGCGCCCGGTTGTAGGTCCGGTACCAGAGCAGTTCCTGTTCCGTGTTGAAGGTCTCGACTCCGGCGTTGAGGTATTCGGCCGCACCGTCGCCGTGCAGGCGCCGGAGCGCCCCGATGATCCGGCCCCGGCGCGTCACCGAGTCTCCGGCGAACAGGATCCGCTCCCGGCCCGGTGTTTTCTCGAGGCGGTAGGCGGGTGGCTCCTCGCCGCCCGGTCCCGCGCCCCGGTAAATGCCCTCGGGTGTGTAAGGATCGTTGGCGCCGGAGCCCGCCGGAGGACGGATGCCGAACCGGCTGTCCAGGACGAACTTCGGCCGGAGCCGCGCCGAATTGTCCCGGAACATCGCGACCTCGTGGGCGGGGAACGGATCGTTCCCCAGGCCCAGCACCGACACGATTCCCTCGGCTGCGAGGAGCGCGGCCGCGAACGAACCGATGACGAGAGCGGCGGTTTTCAGGATTCTGCTCAGGGTGCGGGGCTCCGGTGGTGAGCCCAGTCTAGCTCCCCTCCGGGGGGAGTAGGGAAGCGGGAGCGTTTATAGAATCAGGGTCCCGGCTTCACGGTTGGTCCGTCTGCATCGCGGTCTGCCGTGGTGACTTGTGACCCAGCTCGGCTTCCAGTTCGTCGAGTTTCTGCTGCATCCGCGACGTGACGAGTTCGTATCCGTGGGCAAGTTTTTTCTCGAAACCGGCGATGCCCCGGAGTTCCAGCCCGAGATCGATGGGATCGAGGCTTTCCATGATCGCCCGGGCCGGAATGACAGGCAGCGGGATTCCGATCGGCATGGACTTGAGGCGGAAGAGCCTGTCCAGTCTGAGCCATCTGGCCAGAGACGTACCCCGGCTGACGATCAGGGTGCTCTCATGAACTCCCGCGAAGACGAGCGGAGAGATCGTCGCACCGGTTTCAAGCGCGAGCCGGAGAAAACCCATTCTCCCGCCGAAGTCGATATTGCCGGCCTGTGACCGTGGGCGTGCGGCTTCCCAGTCGCCGCCGGGAAAGACAACCAGATCGACACCCCTGCCGATCACTTTCCTGGCGGTACCGGCGTCGGCTGGAACGGCGCCGATCCCCTCGGCGAGTTCACGGAGAACGGGAAGCTTGAAGTTGATCTTGTGCGCCAGCCCCAGCAGAGGCCGGTGAGTTCCGAAACGGCTGCTCCAGGCATGCAGCAGGAGGAAAATGTCGGGTATCCCGCCGGCATTGTGATTGGCGACGACCAGAACAGGGCTGCCGGGGATGCGTTCGGGATGCCGCCACTCGCATTTGTAGATCACCTCAAAAACGTACCGGGCGACAGGTTTCAAAAGCTCAATCGTATCCGCCGAACGCCGTGGTGCGAGTTCCCCGGCCGCAGCCCCGTTTCCGGAGCCCGGCCCGGCAGATGAATTGATCATATCTTCCTGTTTCGGCATGACCCGGTTCCCTGTGAATCCGCAGGCTGCCGGAGCTGCCTAGAAGGAGCCAGCCGGAAGCCTGCAGTCCCAGTTAGTAACTCATCGGCCTTTCCACCTGCCGGTTGGTGTCCGCGCCAAACCACGCCAGGATACGGACGCCACTATCAGTCTTGTAAGTTGACGGTCCCATGTAGATTCCGGGCGAGACTTCGCGCAGCTCGTCATAAGTCGGCTTTTCCCACCAGGGGTTCTCTTCGATATCGAAATTCAGGGCGATGCACGGGCGGTTGTCGATTACCGATGGAGCAATGCCGACCTTGAACGGAAAGCCCGCCTGGAGTCCCCACAGCCGCAAGCGGTTGATACCGCGCCCTTCGGTGCCGGTGTAGGCATGAAAGCTCTTGCCGTTCCAGACGAAGCCCGGCTCAATGGCCTGCTGCTCGACACGGCGGCCGATGAAGCCCAGCGGTCCGTGCCGCAGGAAGTTGAGTGCGGAACCCACCTGCAGTCCCAGACAGAACGGGTCGCCATGCAGTTGCTGGATCGATTCGGGTGCCGGTGCTGCCCGGAAGATCTGCTCCAGCTCTTCGTGGGAGCGCCCATGGAGCCTTTCCAGTTGATGCAGGTCGGCCGTTTTTTTCTGAGTGTTGGTTTGCATGGTTAATACTCCTCGTCTTGAGATTTATCGAACGTCATTCGGTAAATTACCAAATGCCATTTGATATTGTCAAGGAAAAGTTTCTCCGGTAGTTTCGGCTGCCGGAGGGACGCATGGGGCGCCCGAAAAAGAACGAGCGCAAGGCCGATACGGTCGAGCTCCTGCTGGCCGCCGCCGAAAAACGGTTTGCGAGCCACGGCTTCCACGAAACTTCGCTGGCCGATATTGCCGCGGATGCAGGGATCGGCGCGCCTTCGCTGCTCTACCACTTTGCCTCCAAGGATGCGCTCTTCGAGGAGATGCTCCGCCGTTTCTACACGTCGCTCTCGGAAATTCTCGACCGTACGTTGGCGGGTAACGGTTCGGCCCAGGAGATTTTTATCCGGGCTTTTTCAGAAGTCGCCCGCCTTCACCGGCGGCAGAATGAGGGCATTTTGAGGGTGATGGTTTCGGAATTGATCGGCCCGAACGGGCGGGGGGCAAACGTGGTCGCCGAGTTCGCACCGCCGCTCCTCGACCGCGTCGAGGAGGTGATCCGGGCAAACGCCCGGCCGCCGATTCCAGAGCACGCCCCGGTCCGCCAGGTCATCCTGCAACTGCTGATGGGTTATCTCGCGCGAATTGCGCACGGGGAGCTTGCAGGTTCGCTATGGGGCGAAACGGACCAGACAGCGGAGATCGCGCAGGCTCTTTTCAAGACCCTTCAAAAATGGGGCAAGACGTAAGATCGGCATCTATCCGGATTCCCCTGAAGTGCACGGCCGGAGGGCAGTGGCGAAATTAATTTTCGGCCCCAGTGATTCCGCCGGGTTGCACGCCAATCGGGAACACGGGGTTGTGCTATAATGACGAAAGCGTGGGATAGGAAACCCACGACGGTTGAGGTTCCGCTCAGGCCGGGCGTCAGGTTCACCCTGAGTCTGCCGAAGGGAATCCCTGAAGCGAAGGCTTTACCGCTCGGCCCTTATAATTACGCGCAGGGTGAGCGGCAGGGTTGAACCAGTCCCGCTTCCAGGGCCGTGCGAAAAAACAGGGGGGGGAGGGGGGTACCCCTCCGGGAGCCACCCCGCGAAACCCGCATAGCCCCGAAATGCGGCCCCGAGATCATCCCATACGAGACACCGGTGTCCAGTTTGCACGCATCAGCACGGATCGACACGGAACAGAACAAAGGGACCGGTTTCTTTTTCCTCCCACGTTCTGTGGAGAGCCTGTCCTGAGCCCGGCCGAAGGATGCCCGGTAATCCGGGCGGTGGGGTCCCCTGAAAAACTACCCCGGCGGGATGACCCGCCCCCCCCTCGCATGACGTGAGGGGGAAACCGCGGGAGGCGGGGGTTAGTTCGGACAGAAAACAGGGGGGGAGGGGTCTGACCTGCGGCGGAATTCCCATTTGCCCCTGACAGGGTAATCAGTTAGTTGACTCGCCAGTCAATTTCGGGGTGCAGCCCGGCCTGGGGATCAGGACTCGCGCGCCACCGGAACGAAATTCAAGGAGTGTACTGATCATGGGTCGCAAGGTTTATGTAATTGGCGTGGGTATGACCAAGTTCGAGAAGCCGGGCAGCCGGCAGAACTTCGACTACCCGCAGATGGCGAAGGAAGCCGGCACGAAGGCGCTCGAGGACGCGGGCATCAAGTACGACCAGGTGCAGCAGGCGGCGATCGGCTACTGCTACGGCGATTCCACCTGCGGCGAGCGCGCGGTGTATGAGCTCGGTCTCACGGGCATCCCGATGTACAATGTGAACAACAACTGCTCGACCGGTTCGACGGCGCTGTTCCTCGCCAAGCAGATGATCGAGGGCGGCCTTGCCGACTGCACGCTGGCCCTCGGCTTCGAGAAGATGCAGAAGGGCTCGCTGGGCTCCAACTTCCAGGACCGCACGAACCCCATGGACAAGCACATGATGGCGATGATGAAGCTCCGCCAGTTCGCCCCGGCCCCGCCGGCGGCGCAGATGTTCGGCAACGCCGGACGCGAGCACATGGAGAAGTACGGCACCAAGAAGGAGCACTTCGCCAAGATCGGCTACAAGAACCACAAGCACTCGGTGAACAATCCCTACTCGCAGTTCCGCGACGAGTACACCTTCGAGCAGATCATGGCGGCCCCGACCGTCTATGAGCCGCTGACGAAGCTGCAGTGCTGCCCGACCTCGGACGGCTCAGGCGCGGCGATCCTCGCCAGCGAGGACTTCGTGAAGAAGAACAAGCTCGAGAAGAAGGCCGTCGAGATCATCGGCATGGCGATGTCCACCGACTTCTCCAGCACCTTCGACTCCAAGAGCTGCATCAAGATCGTCGGCTCCGACATGACGAAGGCCGCCGCCGAGAGCGTCTACAAGCAGTCGGGCTACGGTCCGGAGAACGTGCAGGTCGTCGAGCTGCATGACTGCTTCTCCTGCAACGAACTGGTCACCTACGAGGCGCTGGGCCTCTGCCCCGAAGGCCAGGCCGGCAAGTTCGTGGACGAGGATGCGTTCACCTACGGCGGCAAGGTCGTCGTGAACCCGTCGGGCGGCCTGATCTCCAAGGGCCACCCCCTCGGCGCCACGGGCCTGGCCCAGTGCGCCGAACTGAACTGGCAGCTCCGCGGCGAAGCCGACAAGCGCCAGGTGAAGGACGTCAAGATCGCCCTCCAGCACAACCTGGGTCTGGGCGGCGCCGCTGTCGTCACGATGTACAAGAAGGCGTTCGTCTGAGACGCCCTTCCGTCTGACCGACGCAAAAACGCCCCGGGGGAACCCGGGGCGTTTTTCTTGAGCTGCCATTCGATGGTTGCGGCCTCCGCTCTTTTCCGTCCACCCTTTCGTCATGAGCAATAACCCTCCCGTCCTTCAGGCCCATCCCTGGCACGGAATCCCGGCCGTCGATTCCGTGTCGGGGCTGCTGAACGCCTATATCGAAATCGTTCCCACCGACACGGTGAAATACGAGGTGGACAAGGCCTCGGGGCATCTGAAGATCGACCGGCCCCAGCGGTTTTCGAGCCTGTGCCCGACGCTCTACGGCTTCGTGCCGCAGACCTATTGCGGCCGGCGGACTGGCGTGCGTTGTGCCGAACGCACCGGGGCGAAGACGGAGATCGTGGGCGACGGCGATCCGCTGGACATCTGCGTGCTGACGGAGAAGACCGTGGCCCATAGCGGGATTCTCTGCCGGGTGAGGGCGGTGGGCGGCCTCCGGATGATCGACGGCAACGAGGCGGACGACAAGATCATCGCCGTGCTGGAAGGCGACATCGTCTACGGCGGCTCCCGGGATATCGGGGACTGCCCTGCGGGTCTCGTCGAAAGGCTCCGGCACTACTTTCTCTCCTACAAGCAGCAGCCGGGCGAGACGGACCGCCGGGTCACGATCGCCGAGATCTATGGCCGCGACGAAGCCGAAAACGTCATCCGCCTTTCGGGGGACGACTACCGGGAGAAGTTCGGGCTCTGAAAGATCCCGGGGACCGGTTCAGAAGTGGAACCGGTCCTTGTAGACGTTCTGGATGATCCCCATTCCGAGGAACAGCGTCAGTACGCTCGACCCGCCGGCTGACAATACCGGCAACGGAATACCGATGACCGGCATGACGGCGAGATTCATTCCCAGGTTGATCGCCATGTGCCAGAACAGCAGCGAGATCACGCCGATGCAGCAGAGCGTGCCGAAAGGATCCCGGGACTCGCGGGCGGCGATGGCGCCCCTCAGGATCAGGATCCAGAAGGCGCCGGCGATGGCGAGGCCGCCCACGAACCCCCATTCCTCGGCAAGCACGCAGAACGCGAAGTCGGTGTGCTGTTTCGGCACGTAGGCGAACTGGCTCTGGCGCCCCTTCGCCCAGCCGAGGCCCGTCGCCCCGCCCGATCCGATGGCGATCTTCGCCTGGATCTGCTGGTAGCCGACGCCCTTGGGGTCCGATTCGAGATCGACGAGGGCGATCAGGCGCTTGCGGTGATGGGCCTTGAGGTGCTGGAGAGGGTCCTTCCCCAGCACGAAGGTATAAAAACTGAGCCCGCCGACGACGAGCACCACCGAACCGATGATGATCCGCTTCATTGACCGGTCGATTCCGACGTAGAGCAGCATGGTTCCGGCGGTCGCCACGTAGATCACTGCCGTGCCGACATCGGGTTCCTTCAGGATCAGCGCGAGCGGCGGGAGCAGGAGGGCGAAGATTTTCGGGAGCGAGGAGAACCCGATGGGACGGTCGAGTCCCTGACGGAGCAGAAGCCGGGAGAGGGCGACGATCAGCAGGATCTTCATCGGCTCCGACGGCTGGAGCCCCACGGGGCCGAACCTGAGCCAGCTTTTGGCGCCGCCCGCGCTGTAGCCGAAGTAGTGAACGCTCGCGAGGAGTCCAAGTCCCGCGAAATAGAGCCAGTAGGCCCATCGCTCCACGGTTTTCAGTTCCAGAATCGCGGCGAAGGCGAACAGGACGATGCCGGCGGCGATGGCGCCGAGCTGAGCCAGGTACACCGGCCGGCCGGGGATCGTCTGTCCGGCACTCGCCAGATTCAGGACGGCGAAGGTGCAGATGAACAGCAGCGTGTAGAGAAGCCACCGGTCCAGCTTCGAGGTCATTTCGCCGGGGCGCATCATGGCGTGGCCTCCCCCCGGGGCGGCTTCAGTTCCGCCTTGAGGCGGCGGGCTTCCTTCAGCCGCTGCCACTCCAGAATCACGTCCCTGACGAGCGGGGCCGCCGCGCTGGAGCCGTGGCCGCCGTGCTCCACAAGCGTCGTCACGACGATCTCCGGCGTCTCATCTTCTCCCGCCGGTGCATAGGCCGTGAACCAGGCGTGGTCCTGGAGGTCATAGGGCAGTTCTTCGCCCTTGTCCTTGTATTTCTTCTGGAGTTCCATGGCCGACACCTGCGCGGTGCCGGTTTTCCCCGCGATCAGGATGTCCTTCGCCCGGCTCATGAATGCCGTGCCGCCGGGTTCGTTCACCACGGCCCGGAGGCCCTCCGTCACTGTCTGGATCACGCTCCTGTCCATCTTCAGGATTTCTTCCGGGTCCTTGGGGATCTCGCGGACCGGGGAACCGTCGCCGGGGACGACGGCTTTGACGAGATGCGGCCGGTACACCTTGCCGCCCGCGGCGATCACGGAGGTCATCTTGGCGACCTGGAGCGGGCTCATGAGCGTGTAGCCCTGACCGATGGACGAGCTGATCAGCTCGCCCCAGTACCAGGGCTGCTTGAGGACGCGCTTTTTCCATTCCGGGCTCGGGTTTACACCGGCGGTTTCATGCGGCAGCTCGATACCCGTGGGCTTTCCGAGGCCGAAATGATCCGACCAGTAGGCCAGTTTCTCGATACCGAGCGCCGCGCCGGCGCTGTAGAAATAGACGTCACAGCTTCCCTGCATGGCCCGTTTGGCCGAGACGTTGCCGTGCCCCTTCTTGTTCCAGCAGGCGAAATCGCGGTTACCGAATTTCTTCTTGCCCGTGCAGAGGTAGGAGGTGTTCGGCCCGACCACGCCTTCCTCGAGGGCGGCCGCCTGGACAGCGATCTTGTAGGTGGAACCCGGCGGATAGCGTCCCTGCACGGTGCGCGAGAACAGCGGCCTGAGCTTGTCGGAGAGCAGCGACTGGTAGATCTCGGGCCGGATACCGGTGGAAAACAGGTTCGGATCGAAGCCGGGCTTGTCCACCATGGCCAGCACTTCGCCGCTTGCGGGGTCGAGGGCCACCAGCGAACCCTCGAGCACATGCTCCATCCGGTTCCAGGCGTACTGCTGGAGCTCGGCGTCGATGGTGAGCATCAGCGAGTTGCCCGACTTCGCCGGGATATGCTCGCCGCGGATACCGAACTCGGCGAGGTCTTCCGGGTCCAGGATTTCGCCCTTGGCGTTGGCGATCCGCTCCCGGTAGCCGGTTTCCCCCCGGAGTTCCTGCTCCATGGTGAGTTCGATACCGGCCTTTCCGATCCAGTCGCCCTGCCGGTAATCCTTGGCGGGGGATTTCTCGCGGAATTTCGGCAGCTCGCTCTCGCTGATCTCGCCCACATAACCCAGGACGTGCGAGAGGTTGCGTCCGAACGGATAGTCGCGGACCGGATCGGTGATGACCATGGCGTAGGCCGGAGGCAGGTGCGCTTCCTCGATCCGCGACATCTGTTCCCAGGTGAGGTCGCGGCGGTAGGGCTGGTAGAAAAACTGGTCCCGGCCTTTCCAGGATTTCAGGAACTTCCGGATATTGGCCGGGTCGTCCTCGAGCAGCAGGGCGATCTGGCCGATCAGGGCGTCGATGTCATCCTGCCGCCGCCGGTCATGACGGGATACCCGGAACTGGTCCGGCATCAGCATGAGCGAGAAGGCGGCGCGGGACTCGGCGAGGATCGTGCCGTAGCGGTCGTAGATGATTCCCCGGTAGCCCACGAGCCGTTCGCTGATCAGCTTGTTGTCCCGGGAGAGGACCTCGTAGTGCTCGTGCTGCACGATCTGGAGGATGAACAGCCGGATCATCAGGGCGAGAAGCGGCACGGTGAACAGGATCACGAGCGGCGCGATGCGGCCCTGGAGCCACTTCTGGATCGCGCCGGTGTCGAGATAGTTCGCCATGACGTCCGTTCAGCTGCTTCCGTAGCCGCCCATGTTGATGCCGGTCTGAACGAGGCGGAACATCCGGGTCCTGAACACCCGGTCGAAGAAATAGACGAAGCCGAGCGCCAGCAGGGCGTTCGCAAGCCCGGCCACGGGGATCCGGGCCAGCACGCTGCCAGTGTCGATCTCCCATCCGGCGAACCCCGCCGTTTCGACAACGTAGATGATGCGTTCGGCGGCCGAGGCTATAAACGTGGTGAAGACAAGGAACGCCACCGAATCGCGGAAGAACCGGCGGGCCAGATGCACAACGACGAGCACCGCCATCAGCCGGAACCAGGCGGCCCCGAACAGGCCGGAGCCCATCACGTCCCACAGGATGCCGAGCGCCGTCCCGGCCCAGATGGCCTCGCGGGGGCCGCGCCGGAATCCGGCGTGTACGCAGAGGGCGACGAGCGGCTGGACAGAAAGCCAGGGGACAAGCGGCGTGAGCAGCGTCTGCTGGAGCATGAGGCACAGGGCGCCCACGGCGACATAGAGCAGGAAGCCGCGCCAGACCGGATCCTGGGACGGGTCGATCATGGATTCCTCCCGTGTGTTTCGGCAGCCCTGGACTGAAGGACCGGGATCGCGGCAGTTTCAGGTTGAGCAGGCGTTCCGGCGGCGCCGCTCGCGGCGGGGTCCGTCCCCGTGTCGGCCCGCAGCCGGACCACCATCACCTCGTCCAGCAGGTTCACGTCCACGGCGGGTTCCACGACGATGGGCAGGGTGAGCTCGTTGCCGGGGTCGCCGACGGAGACGACGCGGGCCACGGGGAGTCCCCTGGGGAAGATCAGCCCCGAGCCGGCCGAGATGAACAGGTCGCCCGTTTTCACATCGTCGGTCCGGCGGACTCGCGCCGCCTGGATGGGCTCATCGTTTCCGTAGCCGGTGATGATGCCCCGGGCCCGTGAACGCTCGGCGTAGGCGGGGACACGGCTCCGGGCGTCCGAGAGGAGAAGCACCGTTGAGGTGAACTCCCCCGCGTACCAGATCTGGCCGACGACACCGCCGGACGAGATCACAGCCTGTCCGGGGACGACGGATCTGAACGACCCCTGGTCGATGGTAATGACGGTCGGGTCGTCCGAGACGCCGATAACGTGGGCAGGCAGGAGGTCGCCGCCAAGCGTCTCCCGGAGACCGGCGAGACTGCGCAGTCTCGCATTCTCCCGGGCCAGCTCGATCAGCCGGTGCCGTTCGGCCAGCAGATAATCGCGCTCCTGCTCCGCCCGATCGAGCCGGTCCTTGATCCCCACGAGATAGACATAGCGGCCCGCGACGCTGGCTATCCATGAAGCCGAACCCGCAAGCCCCTGATGTACGGCCGCCACACTGTTCAGCACGAGCCGAGGTACGGGGCCCACCTGATTCTGCCGGGCGATGCTGTTCAGAAACACGAAAAACGACGCGGCCGTGAGAATCACGAGCCGGTAGAGCGGTTTCTGCCAGAAGGAATACATGCCGCCGGGGTGCCAAACCTTTCCGCGCCGGTCGATTCCGGAAAGCTCCGGAATCCGCAAGACCGTTATCAGCCCTGCGGCCCTTCGGAAGAGGACACGCCGGGACCCCCGCCCCCGATGCCTTTGTAACTATCCTAGCCGGAAATCTCCAGTATTGCCGGGGGATTGGCGGTTTCGGGCCGGTGGCCTAGGGGGTTTGACAAGGCCGTTCCGGGAAGGCACTAGAGAGCCCTCTTGAGATCGGGTCTCCCCTCGGGGTAGGTGTAAGCCTCCTGACTCAGGAAAATCACAGAAAGCCGTGATCCGGCAGGGATTTATTCGATTATGGCGAAAGTCACCGCTAGCCAGCGTTTCAAGACCATCGGGGCCAAGGCGCTCCTGTGGCTGCTCGCACTTTCCTTCTTTGCAGGTTTCCTGCTGGTGCCGAACCTCCACCGGTTTTCGGGCGGCCCCCAGGCCGAGCACACCTTTGCGATCGTGAATGACAAGCACAAGGTCCCGGTCCGGGAGTTCATGGAGACCTACCGGCAGATGGAGTACCGCTATCAGGAGCAGTACGGCGACCAGTGGGACCAGCTGAAGGGCTATTTCGGCCCGCAGGTGAAAACCAACTCCCTCGACCGGATCATCTTCCGCTATGGGGCGGGCGACAAGGCGAAGGAACTGGGTCTCAGTGTTAGTGACGAGGAAGTCCGCCGCCTCGTCGAGGAAACGCCCACGTTCCACGACGAAGCCGGCGTGTTCCGGGTGAATCTCTATCAGCAGTTCCTCCAGCGCCGCCGCATGACGGCCGAGAAGTTCGAGGGGGACCTGCGCGAGGATCTGATCCGCCAGAAGCTCACGAACCTGTTCTACGACGGCGTCCGCCCGTCGCGAGCCCAGGTCGAGGAAGAGTGGCAGAACCGCAACACCAAGGTGGCGCTGGAGTTCGTGAGCGTCGATATCCAGGAACTGTCGGGCTCGATGAAGCCGTCGGATGCCCAGATCCGCGACTATTACGAGAAAAACCAGATGGAGTTCTTCCGTCCCGAGCGGCGAGTGCTGCGCTATGCGGACTTCAATCCGAACGGCAAAGAAATCCGCGACCGGGAAAACGTGAAGAACATCTCCGATGCCGACATCCGCGCCTACTATGACCAGAATCCGGACGAATATACCTTCCAGGAGGAGAACTTCCGGGTGCGCGAAATGGTCGTCGGGTTCGATCTGGGCAATCCCGAGAGCGAAGCGCTCAAGAAGCTCTCCGACGACGACAAGAAGAAAAAGGCCCGCGAAATCATCGAGGAGGCCCTGAAGCGCGTCAAGGCCGGTGAGGATTTCGCCGCGGTCGCCAACGAGGTCAGCACCGATCGCCGCGAGAAGCTGCTCAAGAAGGGCGGCGACCTAGGGCTCGTCAGTGAGAAATACTTCAACAAGGACGTGGTCGAGCAGGCGAAGAAACTGGCCCTCAAGGATATTTCCCCCGTTTTCGAGTCGTTCGGTTCCTACCGGTTTGTCACCGTGACGGAGAAGTTCGCCAAGGGCGACAAGAAGCCGTTCGACGACCAGAAGGAAGCGATCCGCCGCAAGCTTGCCAACGAGCGCGCCCAGGCCGTGGCCGACACGGAGTCGCAGCAGTATCTCGCAAAGATCAAGGCGACCGGCATTCCGGAGTCCGGCACGGCCCCCGAGATCGTCGTTTCGCCGCCGTTCGCGCGCGGCGAGATGCTGGCCGGTGTGGGCCGCCTGCCGCAGGAAGACGAGGATATCGTGTTCGGCACCCTGAAGCCCGGTGACGAGCCCCGGCTGGCCAAGGTTGGCGGACGGACCCTTGTCTACCAGCTCAAGGAAATTCTCCAGCCCTCGCCGAGCCCGCTCGAGGAAGTGAAAGAGCAGGTCGCCGAGCGTGTGAAGAAGCGGCTTGCCCGCGAGAAGCTGGCCTCCGAAATCGAGGGTGTGAAGAAGGCCCTTGCCTCCGGTACGGCTCCCGACAAGGCGGCGAAGGCCGTGAAAGGTGCCGCTTCAGGAGAGACCGGCGTGTTCGCGAAGGCGGACTCCGGCTCGGCCGAGGGCGTGAGCGGCAGTGACGTCGTGAACAAGATCGGCCGTTCGAGCGAGCTCAAGCTGGCTTCCTTCGGTCTCACGAAGCCGGGACAGGTTGCCGGACCGTTTGAGGTGGGCGAGAAGCTGTTTGTGATCCGCCTGAAGAGCCGGGTCGATCCGGATCCTGCCCAGCGGGAGTCCCAGCTGAATGAGGTCCGCGACGACCTGACCCGCTCCATGCGGAGCGAGGTCCAGATGCAGCTCCTCGAGAAGATCAAGGCTGATACGAAGATCGAGTACAAGATCGAGCCGGATACCCTGATCAAGGGTGACGAGGAAGAAGCCGGAAGCTGAGCCGGCGTTTCGGAGGCCGGACAGACGCGGGGGGGGGGCGGCGGTGTTTACCTGCCGCCCCTTCGCGTTTCAGGATTGTGGCGGAGACGATGAGCGGGGATCTGGAAAACCGGCTGCGGGCGAAACTGAAGGCGGCCGGATCGCCCCGCACGGACGTGTACCCCCTGTTCCAGCTTGCGCGGGAAGTGCTGAAGTGGAACCGCGCCGTACGGCTCACGGCCCTTCCGGACGAAGAAGCCCTCGTCGAGGCGCTCTGTCTGGATGCGCTGGAGCTTGCGGCAGAGATACCCGACCGGGGGCGTCTCGCCGATGCCGGTTCGGGGGCGGGTTTCCCGGGACTCGTTCTGGCCTGGGCCCGGCCGCACCTTCAGGTGACGAGCATCGAGGCCCGGCGCAAGAAAGTCACGTTCCAGGAACATGCGGCCCGGCTGCTGTCACTGGCCAACCACCGGACGGCCGAGGTGCGTGTCGATCCGGCATCCATCGCCGCCGGAGCGTTCGGCGAACCCGGCAGCTATGACTGGCTCACGGCGCAGGCGCTCGGCACTCCGGCCTTCGTGCTGGGGCTTGCAGGCGGACTCCTGTCGCCTTCGGGCAGGGCTGTCTTCATTCGCGGACCGTCGTTTGAGGAATCGGAACGGGCTGAACTCGGCCTGAACCAGCCCGGCTGGACCGTCGAGTCGGCGGTTCCGCTCGAACCCCGGCGCTTCCGCGAACAGGCGGTCCGCGTGATTTGCGCACGCCGGAAATGATCCCTGCGCGTTGACGCCCGTGGTGCGGACGGGCAGTATTGAATAACCGATTTCCGAACCCTGGAGCGACCGGCAGCATGAGCGGCGATATTTTCTTCGAAGGCCTGAACGCCTACACCCTGGACGACAAGGGCGTGCTTGTGATCGGGCTGATGCCCGACCAGCCGCTGGCCGTCGGGGATCGCCTCGTGTTTACTAACGTGAAGGGCAAGCACCGCCGCACCACCATCCGCGCCATCGTCCACAAGCCGGTCCTGAACAGCACGAAGGAAGGCGAGACTCCGGCCACGTTCCGTGGAATCGTGGTAGACGAGATCGAGCGTTCGGAGATCAAGACGCCGGTTATCTTCCAGCTCGAACGCCGCGCCCAGAAGAAGCGGCGCGAGGAAGACGCTCCGGCGGATGCCGCCGCCAGCGACCTTCCCGGCGACACCGAATCGGCCGCCTGATTCCTCCGGGATCCTTTTCTACTCGAATCCCAGCAGCCGTCCCCCCTGATAGACTGCGAACGATGCAGTCCAGGCAAGCACGGTCATGTAGGCGAACACGAACGCCGGCCAGCGCCAGGATCGAGTCTCCCGGCGGATCACCGCCAGCGTGGACATGCACTGGCAGGCGAGCACGAAGAACACCATCAGCGATACCCCTGTGAGCGGGGTGAATGCCGGTTTTCCCGTGACGGGATCGACGTCGGCGCGGATCCGTTCCCGGAGCGGGGCGGAGGTTTCGTCGGCCTCGCCGAGGCCGTAGACGAGGCCCAGCGTCGAGACGAGCACCTCGCGGGCGGCGAACGAGCCCACGAGGCCGATACCGATCTTCCAGTCGAAGCCCAGCGGCGCGATGACCGGTTCCAGCAGGCGCCCGAGGCGTCCGCCGTAGCTGTGGCGGATCGATTCCTGCGCCAGATGGTTGCCGGCTTCCGTCAGCCGTTCCTCAAGGGCAGTCCGGGCAGTGCTTCCATCGGGCGAGGCGGCGAGTTCTTCCGCCGCGGCCTGGCGCGCCGATTCTGCCGCCGCAATCTCCGGCCCGGTGCGCGGGAACGAGAGCAGGAACCACAGCGCCACAGTGACGGCGAGGATGATGGTGCCGGCTTCCGTAAGGAACACCACCGAACGCTGGTACATGTTGAGCAGCGTGTCCTTCCAGAGCGGCATCCGGTAGGGCGGGAGCTCGAGAAGAAACCCCGAGGGCGGGGCGGGCAGAATGGTACGTTTCATCAGCGCGGCCGCAAGGACGGCCATGCCGATCGAGAGAAGATACATGGAGAGCATCACGAGGCCGCCCTCGGTGAACGGACCGAATACTGTCCGGTCCGCATCGAACACGGCCGCGATGACGAGGGCGTAAATGGGGAGGCGGGCACTGCAGCTGATCAGCGGAGCGATGCAGATCGTGACCAGCCGGTCGCGTCGGTCCTCGATCACCCGGGTCGAAAGGATGCCGGGGATCGCGCAGGCGAACGACGACATGAGCGGGATGAACGCCTTCCCGGGCAGCCCCATCCTCGACATGATCCGGTGAGCGATGAGCGCGGCCCTCGACATGTAGCCGATGTCTTCGAGCAGGCTGAGGAAAAAGAACAGGATCAGGATCTGTGGCAGAAATACGATCACGTTGCCGACGCCGGCGATGACCCCTTTCAGGAGCAGGTCTGTCGCGAGGTTTTCAGGGAGCACGGCCGCGAGCTTCCCGGATACGGTGATCACCAGTGTTTCCACGAAACCGATCAGCGGATCCGCCCAGGCGAACACCGCCTGAAACATGAGTGCCATCACTGCGAGGAAGATCGGCAGTCCCGCGAACCGATGAGTCACCACCGCATCGACCCGGTCGTGCCAGGTCCGGGGTTCGGCTGCCGCCCGGGTTTGGACCCGGCCTGCGAGCCGGTTCAGCCAGTCGTAACGCCCCTGAATCGTCTCGGTCCGGACGTCGGTTCCGCCGCTCGCGAGTCTTTCGAGTGCGGTTCGGACCTGTTCCTGGAGTTCTGCGGACAGTCCGGTTCCGATCCGGTGGTCTTCGGTGGTGGCAAGCTGCCAGAGGGCTTCTTCCACAGGGTTGAGCCGTGGATCGCGGAGATGAGGCTTCATCGCGGGAGCGAGTTGCTCAGCTTCCCGGGCAACAGCGGGGTTCAGCGTCCATGGACGTTGCCGGGATGAGATATCCGGAGATTTCCGGAGCGCTGCTGCAATTGCCTCCCTGAGTTCCGGGAGGCCGCGGCCCCGATGGCCCACGAGGGCCACTACGGAAACCTCCAATTCGGAGGACAGCCGGCCAAGGTCAATACCGAGACCCCGCTCCGCCGCGATGTCCAGCATGTTTACGGCGAGGACGGCCGGGATGCCGAAATCCCGGATCTGGCTGTAGAGAAACAGCGTTCGTTCGAGATTCGATGCGTCCGCCACGTACACCGCAAGATCCGGAACCGGGAGTCCTTTATACCGGCCCGTGATGACATCGTGGGCGACCTGTTCGTCCTCGGATTTGGGAACCAGCGAATAGGTGCCGGGGACATCGATCACCCGGCAGCGGGAAATACCCGGGAGTTCGAGGAAGCCCTCTTTCCGTTCGACGGTGACGCCCGGGTAGTTAGCGATTTTCTGCCGGGAACCGGTGAGCGCATTGAAAACGGTCGTCTTTCCGACGTTGGGGTTGCCGGCGATGACGATCACCGGCTGCCGGGCGGCAGGGGAACCGCTCTCGCTGGGAGTTTCGCTCATCGGGTTTCCCGCCGGGAAAGAACCGGACTTTCCGGCATCAGGCGGCCCGGCGGACCTGTACGGATCTGGCGAGATCGCGGGAGATGCCGAAGCGCCCACCATGAACCGCCAGGAGTCGCAGTTTGCCGGAATTCAGCACACGGACCGGAGTGCCCGGCACGAGACCGATCTCCATCAGACGGAACGAGTCCCGGCACCGGCCGGTGACGGCCGTGACGATTCCCGCCTCGTTACGGCCCAGTTCGGCCAGGGTCAGCAGCCCGTTTGCCGGGGAGCACTCCATGATACGTTTTCACCACCCGCGGAGTGCGGTGTCCACGCCACACCCCGGTCAGGAGAAGTATCCCCGATTTTGAAAACGAAAGTCAAATTGACTTTGGTCAGGTTCTGGCTGCCGCGGCGCGTCTCGGCATCCAGGAATATTCATTAATTACAGCAACTTGGAGATATTCCAGTCAGGAGTCTTCGATCCGGAACCGGTCCACATCCTTCTGGAGCAGCTCGGCGAACCGTTCCAGCTCACGGGATACTCGGACCAGTTCCTCGCTCTGGTGGGACGAGCTTGTCGCCGTGTCACGGACCAGGCCGGAAGATTTACGGATATCACCCGTGGAACCGATTTCCTCGTTCAGGGTGCGGAGGACGTTCTGGAGAGTGTGGGTCACGGTTTCGACACCATCCGTCACCTGCCCGGAGGCGCGCACCTGTTCGGAACTTGCCCGGCTGACCCGGAGTACGTGTTCGCGGACCTGCTCGATGCCGGCGGCGATGCGGCCGCCCATGGTCCGCTGGGATTCACCGAGCTGGGAAAACTCCCGGACCAGTTCGCCGAGCTGTTTCACGATCTCGGTAATCTCCCCCGCCGACCGGCTCTGGTCCTCGATGGCGCGGGTGGTTCGCTCCACCACCGAAAGGGAACTCTCCGCCTTGCGGGTGATTTCATCGAGGACCCGGGAAGTGCCTTCGGCAAGCGAGACATTCTCGTCCGCCTGCACAGTCACCTGCTCGATGGCCTGCGCCGCATTTTCGGTCTCCACCTGGATCGTCTCGATGAGTTCGGCGATCTCACGGGCCTTGGTGTTGGTACCGGTGGCGAGCTGGCGGATCTCTTCGGCCACCACCTGGAACGATGCCCCGTGTTCTCCGGCCTGTGCCGCCAGGATGGAGGCGTTCAGAGAGAGCAGTGTCGTACGGCTTGCCACGGAACGGATGGTCTCGATGATCTCGTTGATGGCGCGGTTCCGGTTCCGCAGCGAGACGATGATCTGGGCTGTTTCGATGACGAGCTGACGGCCCGAGGCGATGGACTGGACGGTAGCGGCGAGTGCGTCGCGCCCGACCTGGCTGTTGGCCAGCGCGTCGCTCGATAGCTGTTCCGACAGGCTTGCGTCCTTGCGGAGCGCGCGGATGCGGTCCTCGATGAGCTGGACAGCCGAAACCGTCTGGTCGGTGTACGACTCGAGGTCGGCGAGGCGGTTCGCCACATGCTCGGTCGCCTCGACCATCTTCCCGGAAGCGTTCTTGATATTCTCCGTCTCGACGGCGAGCTGGGTGGTGGTCTGGTTCACCTGCTGGGCGCTCGCATGCATCTCGATGGCTGCCGACGAACTGGCGGAAACGGCTTCTTCCAGCCGGTCGATCTCCTGCTTGCTGCCTTCGAGACGGCTGGCCAGCAGGTCGATGGAACGGGCCGTGTTCTCGGCCTGATGGAGCTGGTCACGGCTTGCCTGAGAGAGCGAGACGCTGCGGCCCGCGACGGCACGGGCTGCATCGTTCACCGAACCGCCGACGGTGCGGATATCGGTCACGATGGCGGCGATATTCGAGGCCGTCTGGGCGGTCTCTTCGGCAAGTTCTCCCAGCTCGTCGCCGGCGACGAACGGGCGGCGGCGGTTCAGGCGGCCCTGGCCCATGCGCTTCGTGTACCGGAGGAGCTCCCGCAGGGGGACGATGATGTCCCGGCTCAGGTAGTAGGAGATGAGCAGGGCCATGGCGAAGAATATGCCGTAAACGAGGAGCGAGTTTCTCAGGAATCCGCCCGATCCGAGGACGTAATGTTCCGCGAGAACAAGTCGGTAGCGGCCGCTCAGGCCGTACCGGTCGAACAGGTCCGGGGGCAGTGACCGGTAGGTGAATCCGTTGATGTAGTCGTCGGTGAACTGCTGGTCGGATGCCAGCATGAGATCAATGGTTTCCTTCGTTTCCGGCGCTCCGGGCACGTTCACGAGGAAGCGGCTGGTATCCAGATCATAGAGAATCGCGCCTCCGTGAGAACTGGTCCTGAACTCCTTCAGGGGACCCATCCACCTGTCCATTTCTTCCGGCGTTGCATCGGAAATGTTCATGCGGGACAGCCAGTCCTGGTAGAGAACCATCTGGTTCGTCAGCCGGTCCTTGCGGTCGATCAGACGGTAGCGTTCCACGAGCAGGAAAGAGATCAGGAACGATACGCCCAGTGTAAGCGCCAGCAGGCCGATCAGTCCCGCCCGGAGCTTGCGCCCGATGCTGTTCCGCCGTTCGAGCGCGGCGATGCTGATGTCGGGATTCAGGCGGCGGATCTCGTTCTCGACAGGCCGCACCAGGAACTTCAGCGTGTACATCTGCGGCAGGTTGATCGAGAGCCCCGCACTTACGGCGATCAGCGGCACAAGCCACCGCATGAATCCCGGCAGGTCCCGGAAAAACCAGATGGCGATCACCCCGCCCACCAGCCACATGAGGAAACTGGAAAACCCCGCCCGGTAAGGGATGTCGTGAATCTGGCGGAACAGCTCGGTCAGGCGCTCGGGACTCGCTTTCCATTCTTCCGGCGGAAGCGCTTTGAACTCCCGGACGCAGCCCATGATCCGCCAGAACCACCAGGTCCAGACGTTCACAAGGATGAATACGAAAATGCCGAGAGGGCCGAAGCGGTCCGAGCTCATGAAGCCGCCGAAGAACTGGCGGGCTTCGGGGTCGTACATCCCGCCGGTCAGGAACATCGAGACGACGCCGACCACGACGGTCATCAGGGCAAAGAAGGCGGCGATGGCCGTGCCTTCGAGGAATATCCTCGTGGCCGACTTCGGCATCTCCTCGACTGTCAGCGTTTCCAGCTGCCCGTTCATATGCTCCGCCCGGTGCGGGAGTCCGGGCCGCTCCCGGACCGGGGCGTCAAGCCCGGATGGTCTTCAGGAGCTCGTCCGTCTTTTCCCTGAGCCGGTCCGCCGTCTTCGCCTCGACGTTCAGGCGCAGGAGCGGCTCGGTGTTCGACGGCCTCAGGTTGAACCACCAGTCGTCGAATTCGACCGTGAGACCGTCCACTTCGGATACCCGGCCCCTGGCCCCGTAACGCTCCTTGATGCCGGCGATCATAGCCGCTTTGTCGGCCACTTCCGAATTGATCTCCCCCGAGGCGTGGTAGCGGCGATAGCGGCCCGCAATCCGGCTGAGCGGCTCGTCCGAGAAGGCGAGCTGGTTCAGGATGAGGAGCAGGGCGAGGTCGGTATTTTCGGCGTAGAAATTGTCCCGGAAGTAGTAGTGCCCGGACAGCTCTCCGGCGCACAGGGCGTCACGTTCGCGCATGGCCATCTTGATGAAGGCGTGGCCCACGCGGCAGACGTCGGGTTTAGCCTTCACTTTGAGCAGTTCCTCCCGGACGGTCCACGAGGAACGGACGTCGTAGAGGACGGTTTCTCCCGCGCGGCCGCCGATCAGGTTCAGCGCCATGAGGAGCGTCGCGATATCGCCCGTCACGGTCCGGCCCGTCTCGTCCAGGAACACCAGCCGGTCCGCATCGCCATCGAACACGGCACCAAGGTCGGCCTTTTCGGCGATCACTTTCCGGCGGCACTGCTCGAGGTTCTCTTCCTTGAGCGGATCGGGTTCGTGGTTCGGGAACGTGCCGTCCGGCTCGCCGTTGATGACGACGATGTCGTGGGGAAGGAGCGGCAGGAGAGCGGGTGTCACTGTCGTTGCTGCACCATTCGACATGTCGACGACGACTTTCAGCCGGCGGCCGCCGCTCCGGATCTTTGCCCGGATCGCCGCGTAGTAAGGCTCCCGGTCCTGGAACGGTACGATCTTCCCGGCGGCCGGTGCTGCAGAGGGTTCGGCCGGTTCGAGGGCCATCTCGCCGATGGTGCGGATTTCGGCATCATAAACCGGCACCGCGCCCGAGCGGCAGATCTTGAAGCCGTTGTACTGGGGCGGATTATGGCTGGCGGTAATCATGACTCCGGCGGGGAAGGCGTGCCGGCCGACCATGAAATTGAGCAGCGGGGTCGTCCCCCGGCCGATATCGTAGACATCCGCTCCCCGGTGGCGGCAGCCCGCGGCGAAGGCTTCGAAGATCGCATCCCCCGTTGCTCGCACGTCGCGGCAGACGCAGAGCCGGTCCACCTTGAGAAAATCCACCACAGCCATCCCGATACGCCGGGCGAGCCGTTCGTCCAGCTCGCCGGGAACGACGCCCCGGATGTCGTATGCCTTGAAAATGCTCATGTGGTTTGCGCCTTTCCCGAAACCGGGGGTCAGAATGAAGGGTTTTTCGCCGTCCGAGGGGTGCTGCTGCTCGAATTTCTCCGCAGCCGGATCGACGATCAGTTTCTCCCTGAGGACGCCCGTGACCCGGAGGATATAGCGGACGAGGAAATAGAGTCCCACGGCAGCGAACAGGTAGAGGATCGTGTTCTGCGCCTTCTTGGCTGCCCGGAAGGCATCGTTGATGTCCTCGCCGAAGTGGAATCCCACCCAGACGAGAAGCGGGACGCTGAAGAGTGCCGAGATTCCGTCGTAAAGGATAAACGTCCGCATCGGAACCTTGAGCATGCCTGCTGTCAGGAACATCGGCGCCCGGACTCCGGCCATGAAGCGGCCGACGAAAATGAACCTGGCCCCGTATTTTTCGAAGTAGTATTCAGCGGCCTCGATCCGCTCCCGGGTGGCGATCTTTTTGACCGGCCTGAAGTCGAGGATGTGGGTCCCGTACCGGCTGCCGAGGGAGAAAATGATCAGGTCCCCGCCCAGAACACCCAGCAGCGTCGCGGCTATGCCGATCAACAATCCTTCGTGATAGCCGTCAGGGACAACCTCCCACCGGAAATCGAGCAGTCCGTTGTAGGCAAGGTAGCCCGTCGTTACGAGGACGATGTCCTCGGGCATCGGGAGTCCCAGCCCGCAGGCGAGCAGGATGCCTACCATGATGGCAATCAGGACCTCGGGGGGCTGGGCCTGCAGGATTTCCAGGATTCGCTCGAACAAACCGGTGCTCCGGGGCCTATTGGCGCCCCGCGTCCCCTATAACCGCTACCTGGCCTGTATGGCCACCCCCGGACCCCTGCCGGATTCCACCGGTTTTTCATCCTGGAAACCCTTTCCTTATGCCCTTGATTTTGCCCCGGTGGGTACATCACAAAACGCCCGCTGGCCCTCGGACCCGTTATTCAGGGTTCAGTAAGCCGGGCAGAGACCCTTTCGGGGAGAAAACAGACGATGGACCGGATCAAAGCGCTCGATATTTCCATGATCGTCTTCAATGTGGCCCTGCTGATCGGCCTCATTGCCGGCTGTATTTACAGCCACAACTTCCTCCTGATCGTGAAGAAGGGCGACAATATTCCGATCGTCGGCATGATTTTCCTCGTGAACGGCACGATCTGGACTTCCCTGCGGCAGGGTTTCCGGGCGGATCAGCTGATTCGCGAGGGCCGCCGAGCCGAGATGTACAAGGAAATGTGCGAATAACCCGTTACCGGGCCGCACCGCCGGAAAAGGCCCGCAGCGAGCGGGCCTTTTTCATGGGGCAGACCGGAGAAGTCGCCGCCGCCGGTGGGATATAATTAGGTACAGCGAGGTTTCGGGATGAGCGTTGTGTATCTGATGATCGGAGGACTCCTGCTGGGGTTTGTCCTGATCGCCATTGCCGGGCGGCATCCTGTACCTGTGCTCCGCGAGGATGGGGGCGAGGGCGGCGGCACCGACGCTCCTCCGGACAAGGGCCGGTTCCGCCGGTTCTCGTCGCTTGAAACCTTCGCCGAGGCCGTCCGTCAGCTTGCTCTCGCGCAGGGGATGAACGTCCAGAAAATCGAGCGGTCCGACGACAACGAGTTCGAGGTGTTCGCCTCGCTACCGGCAGGGCTCGCCTCGGGACTCGTGATTTTCCATTGTGTCATGAGCGACGAGCCTGTGACCGCCGAGCGGGTCGAGGAGCTGAAAAGCTCGGTCCGTGGTGAGCGGGGCCTCAAGGGCGTGTTCATCACGACCGACTACTTCACGGCCGACGTCCACAAGATCGTGGAAGGCTCGCCCATCGAGTTCGTGAACATCGAGCGGCTGACCCAGCTGCTCGCTGAGTACGGCATCCCCGAAGAATGATTCCGGCCGTCAATCGGGCTTCAGTTCCCAGACCGTAATTGCATAGAGCGGGTCCCCGAGTCCGCCGGTGGAGACATGGCCGGGAGGTATCGACGGCGAGCCGAAGGTTTTTGCCACCCGGTAACGGCGGCTGAGAACTTCCTGGATCTCCCGGGCGTAAGTGGTTCCAAACCCACCAAGCCCACCCTCGCGATAGGCGCGGTTGCTCACCGCCACGTAGGCGGGGAGTGTGCTCTCTAGCTGCCGGGCGAGCTGCTCCATCGGTTCTCCTCGCACCACATGAGCGATGAAGTTGTGATCCGGGAACACGGGTTTTGCCTCAAGGGCAAAGTAGAGGACCGGTTCTTGCGGAAGGGCGGCAAACGGGTCGCCGGGTTTCATCCGTGTTCGCAGGAAGGCAATGGTCTCTCCGATCACTTTGGCTCGCCGTCCGTCGGTGGCGAACGGCATCAGGTCCTCGGCGGGCGCATACTCCTTGAACCGGAACCGGTCGAGGTTCTGCACGAATCCGGGCAGGCAGAACACCAGCAGCCCGGCGGCGACGGCCTGGCCGGACCGGCGAGGACTGGAGTCCGAGAACCAGCATCCCCACCAGCCCGACAGGCTGACGGCGAGTACCGTGCCCGGCAGCAGGTAGAATGCCCCGAACAGGCCGGGGGACAGCGCGTTCGGGGTTCTCGCGAGCAGGGCGAGTCCGGCGGCGGCGAGAATAAATTTTGTGCGTCCTCCGGGCTCGAGATCCTGCCGGTCCCGGGCGAGTGCAGCTGCTGCAAGCAGCAGCAGTGGGATCACACCGGCCAGTATGGTGTAGTCCGCGGCGATCTCCAGTGCAGCGCCGAATCCCCCCGGCGCGCCTGCTGCCGCCAGAAGGAAGACGCCGGCAAGAACGGCGGAGAGGAGAGCGGAGCGGTGGTTTCGGGTTCCCGCCCACCAGACGAAGGCGGCGGGCATAACGGCGAGGGCGAGGGAAACCCCCGCCTGACGGAGGAAATTCAGGAAACCTGCAAAGGAGGAAATTCCGCCGGCGGTCCGGGCAAGCGCCTTTCCGGCTGGACTTGAAAGGAACGGTCTCGGGTCGACGTTCACGGCATAGTCGGAAAGTGAAGCTCCAAGGGAGTTCACGACGATGAAGCCGAATCCAGCTCCCAGCAGAATTCCGGCCCAAAGGTGCGGCTGGTGGCGGGTGACCGGTTCGTGCCGGCGGTAAAAAATACGTTCGGTCGCGAGATCCAGTCCGGCGGTTCCGAGCGCCGCCAGGCCGAATTCGAGCTTCGTATGGAGCAGGAGCCCGGCGACGAGGCCCCCCGTGAAGGCGGCGATCAGGCTGCCTTCACGCGCGGCCAGAAGCCGGTCCAGAAACAGCAGGAAACCTGTCGCGGCCAGAAACGCCGAGAACGAATAGGGCATGAGCCTGGAGAACAGTTCGCTTTGAAACGTGAAGCCGAAGAGGAGGGCGAGCAAAAGCAGCAGGCAACCCAGGGGGGCGAGGTAGCGCCGGGCTATTTTCAGGGCGAGCCAGAGCTCCGCCGCGGCGAGCAGGGCGCACAGGACGAGGTAGGATTTCACGGTGAGCCCCGCCAGCGCCGTCCAGAGCCAGACCGTAAGCGGCCCCATGGGGCCATACAGGAAGGCGATATCCCGATAGAGGACTTCGCCGTGCGAGATCCGCATGACGGTCACGAGATCGTGAAAGGAATCGACCACAGCGTCCCCGGCCCGGCCGAACGCCAGTGGCAGGAGTGCGAGATAAACTGCCGCCCCGGCAAGGAGGATCAGCCGGTCGAGGCGGGTCAGGGCCGGAACGGATTCCGGCAGCGCGGCGGGTACAGGTCGGTCCATCGGGTTTCCATCTCAATAGTTGCGTGCCGGAACCGTTCCGGCAACGATAGGCTTTGTGAAACGTCTCCTGATTCCGCTGGTATTTGCCGCCTGCCTCGTGACGGGGTGCGGTTATGCGCCGCTCCGGCTCCCGGCGGCAGAGGCCGGAAAACCCCCGGCCGGTTCTGTCAGGGTTGAAGCCCGGCTACTTGGCGAGAACGAATGGGACTCCGGCACGAGCGACCATGTCCTTGCGGTTCACGTCGCCGTGCTGAACGGACTCGAAGAGCCCGTCGATCTCGAGCCGTGGGATTTCACACTGTCTTCGACCCGCATCGGGGTGCACCCGCTCCCGCCGCTCAGGGCGGCGATGATGACTTCGTGGAGGCACCGGCCGGTGAACTACGACGGCTACGGTCTCATACGCCTTCTTCTGCTTGTCCTCTGGGCACCAGCCGAACGCCTTACACTCTCGATGCAGGGAGGTCCGAACCGGGAGCGGATCGCCGATTTCGGCAATCACGCACTGGAAGCCCGGCGGCTCCTGCCGGGGGAACGGGTTTCAGGGGTGCTGTTCTACGAGGAAGATCCGGCACCGGAAACCGAGCTCGTCTGGCGCCTGTGGAACAGCTCGGGCATTTCCACCGCCACCGGCAGTGTGGTCCTGAAGGGGGATGCGCCATGACCCGGCGGCTCCGTCCGGGGATTGCGGCCCTGCTGCTGCTGGCCGCCGGATGCGCTCCCAAGGGACTTACCGAGGGGTATGCGGAGTTTGCGCCTGCCCAGCTTCCTGTCGAGGAGCTGGACGCCTGCTCTTTGTCCCGTCCTGCGGCGCGGATCCCCGCGGAGCTTTATCTTGTCGTGGACCCGGCCCCCTATACGGCTTCGCGCATCGCGCTCGCGCGGGGGGGCGGGGTGTCGGAACTGAACATCGGTCAGGAGGCGGTGAAGGCGCTGGACGGCGAAGGGTTCGCGCTCGCGAATCTCGCCGTCGCTCCGCTCACGGACCTGTTCGATGTCGTGATTCCGGTGGCGGCAGACTATGCGCCGGAGCCGGGCCAGCTTCTCGGACGGCTGTCATTCGAGGCGGTTCCGTTCGGACTCCGCCAGCTCCCGGTCATGTCGGCTTCGGACCTCCCGCTCGTGCTCCAGTACCGGTTCGTGCAAATCACGGTCCGGTTCCGGGTGGAAAAGGACGGAAAGCCCGTGGATGATCTCTCGGCCACGGGATACTCCCATTCAGAAGCCGCGCCGGAGGATCTGCGGGCTGCGGTGAAAACCAGCGGCCGTCTGAACGCGGCCGCCATGTGCGGAGCGCTCCGCCAGCTCGGCGTAAAGTTCCGCCGCTCGGACCTATACGCGCATCTGGGCGGTCCGTCGCTTGTTCCTCCGGAGCCCGTTTCTCCGGCCTCCGGATCCGCAAGGCCATGAAAGACCAGTCTGCAAAGCGTGCCGCCGAACTGCGCGACCGGCTGAACGACGCCAACTACCGGTACTACGTGCTGGACGACCCCGATATCTCCGATGCCGAATACGACCGGCTGCTCCGGGAGCTTCAGGAGATCGAGGAAAAACACCCATCGCTCCGGACGCCCGATTCTCCGACGCAGCGGGTGGGGCACGCGCCGGTCTCCGAACTGGCGAAAGTGACCCGCCGGAACCCGATGCTGTCCCTCGAAAACGTCATGAACGAGGGGGAGTGGCAGGAGTTCGACCGGCGGACGGCGAAAGCACTGGAGGCGGTCGGCGCGCTGAAAGGCAGTGTCGAATACGCGTGCGAACTCAAATTCGACGGTCTCGCCGTGGAACTCGTTTACGAAGACGGCCTGTTCGTGCTGGGTTCGACCCGGGGCGATGGCACGACCGGCGAGGACGTCACGGCAAACCTCCGGACGATCCGCTCGATACCGCTCCGCCTGCGGGCGGAGAACCCGCCGGAACGGCTTGAGGTCCGGGGTGAAGTGCTGATGACCAAGCAGGCGTTCCGCCGCCTGAACGAGGCGGCCGACGAGGCCGGCGAAAAGGTATTCGCCAACCCCCGTAACGCCGCCGCCGGGTCGCTCCGCCAGCTCGATCCGAAGATCACCGCCCGGCGGCAGCTCGATTTCTACTGCTACGCTCTCGGCGATGTGGAGGGCGGTCCGGAACTGAAGAGCCATCTGGACTCGGTCCGCTGGCTCGGTGAACTGGGCTTTCAGGTGAGCGATGCCGTCCGGAAGGCCCACGGCCCCGGAGAGGTGGTGGACTACTACCGCGAGATGGGCGAACGGCGGGACTCCCTCGATTTCGAGATCGACGGCACGGTTATCAAGGTGAATCGTCTGGAGTTACAGAAAATACTCGGATCGAAGACCCGCGATCCGCGGTGGGCGGCTGCTTTCAAGTTCCCGCCCCGGCAGGAACGGACGAAGCTTCTCGATATCGAGATCCAGGTGGGCCGCCAGGGGGCTCTGACGCCGGTGGCGAAGCTTGAGCCGGTGAAGGTGGCCGGTGTGCTGGTCCGGAACGCCACACTCCACAACGAGGACGAGATCGCCCGGAAAGATGTCCGCATCGGCGACACGGTGATCGTGCAAAGAGCCGGAGACGTGATCCCGGAGGTCGTGGGCCCCGTACCGGAACTCCGGCCCTCCAATGCCCGCCGCTTCGTGTTCCCTTCGAAATGTCCCTCCTGCGGCGAACCGGTTTCGCGTCCCGACGGCGAGGTTGCCTGGCGGTGCCTGAACCTCGTCTGCCCGGCACAGTTCCTCGGGCGGCTTGCCCACTTCGTTTCCCGCAAGGCGATGGACATCGAAGGCATCGGCGAGAAGACGCTGGAACAGATGGTCGGGACAGGGCTCGTGCGGGGGCTCGCCGATCTCTACCGGCTGGACAAGGACCAGATTGCGGGCCTTGAGCGCATGGGCGAGAAATCCGCCCAGAACCTGCTGGATTCGGTGGAGAAATCCCGCAGCACGACCCTCGCCCGGTTTATTAACGCGCTCGGAATCCGTCATGTAGGTGAAGCGACGGCCGAAACGCTAGCACGTCATTTCCGGGACATTCATCCGGTTCTGGACGCCTCGACGGACGAGCTTCTCAAGGTTCCCGACGTGGGCCCCGAGGTCGCCGCGGCGATTCACGGGTTCTTTCGCAGCCCCGCGAACCGGCGCACGGTGGAGGAACTCCTGGCGCTGGGCGTCCATCCCAGACCTCCCGAAAAACAGGGCGACAGCCTGAAGGGCATCACGTTCGTGCTCACCGGGACGCTGGCCCGCTGGACCCGGGACGACGCAGCACAGGCCATTGCGGCCCGCGGCGGCAAGGTGTCCGGATCGGTCTCGAAAAAGACGGGTTATGTCGTGGCCGGGACCGAGGCCGGCTCCAAGCTCACCAAGGCCCAGGAACTCGGGGTGCAGGTGCTGGACGAGGAAGCCTTCGAAAAGCTGATCGGCGAAACCGGAAAGGGCCGCGAGTGAAGCGGTACCGCTTTCTGGTGAAGGGCCGGGTTCAGGGGGTCGCGTTCCGCTATGCCACGCAGGATACGGCCCGCACACTGGGCCTCACCGGCTGGGTCCGGAATCGCACGGACGGCGCAGTCGAGGGCGAATACCAGGGCTCCGGGGATTCCTGCACGAAACTCGCGGCATGGCTGGAACAGGGGCCTCCGGCGGCACGCGTGGACGGTCTGAATATCGAAGAGGTGGAACTGTTTCCCGGTGAAACGGTTTTCACGATCCGGCCTTCGGTGTGATTGCCGCAAGCCGGGTAGCCCAATGCGTGCAGGTGTCGCCGATTGTTGACAGTCCGGAGCACGGATTTTCAAAACCGCCTGCTCCGGCTGAAAAGGAGCCGTTTGCCGAGTGCTGTTCAGGGTACGCTTCTTGTAGCTATACTGGCGGCATTGGTTGAAACTGGTTCCGGTCTGTCCCCCGATCGTTTAAGGCCCCAGGTGGCCTGCCGCAGAGAGACCCATACGTGGGACTGACTGGAGGAGTGGAACGCATGTTCGAGAATTCGGTGATCGCAAGAAGCCGGAAGGCCCCCTGGTCGGCCAAGGTCTACTTCGCGCTCCTGATCGGCGTTGTGGTCTACATCGTCATTTTCGGCTGATGCCCGGCGGCCGGACCCGGCAGAGTCCGTCCCCATCCTGACCCGGGCATAAGTGCCCCCGGGGCGGTCTGCGGGCCCCAAAACCGCAGAACGGTCCGGGGCTGTTCCATAACTCCTTTTTTTCTCTTTCTCTCGGGGTGCAGGCCGGAAGCCGGTCTGCACCCCTCTCTCTTTCTGCGCCTACCGGCCCGGCGGCCGGTGTGGTAAAAATGGGCCATTATGGCACTCACCATCACCTACGTTCCCGGCGAAGGTCTCGGTCCCGAACTTCTGGGCCATGCGCGGCGCGTGATTGACGCCCTGCTCCCCGGAACAGCATGGGAAGTGCACGACATGGGCCGCTCCGCCTTCGACCGGACCGGGAATCCGGTACCGCCCGAACTCGTTGAATCGATCAGCCGGAACCGTGTCTGCCTCAAGGGCCCGGTCGAATCGGCAGTCGGGGTCAAGTACGTCTCGCCGAACGTGCAGCTCCGCAAGGCCCTGAACCTCTATGCCAACGTCCGGCCGCTCAAGAGCCTGCCCGGCGTGCGCGAGGCATTCCGCGGCATCGATGCCGTCGTGGTTCGCGAAAACACGGAGGACATATACGCCGGCATCGAGCACAAAGCGGCCCAGGGCGTCGTCATCACGATCAAGCTGGCGACGCAGAAGGCGTGCGAACGTATTTCCCGGTTCGCCTTCGACTACGCCAAGCGGTACGGGCGGCAGTCGGTCGTCTGCGTGCACAAGGCGAACATCATGAAAAAGTCGGACGGACTTTTTCTCGACACCGCACGCCGCATTGCCGGGGATTCCCCCTTTATCCGGTTTAGCGACTTCATCGTGGACAATGCCTCGCTCCAGATGGTCCAGCGGCCGCAGAAATACGACATCATCCTGACGACGAACCTTTACGGCGATCTCCTGTCGGATCTCGGCGCGGGCCTCGTCGGCGGACCCGGCACGGTGGCGAGCGCCAACTACGGCGACGCGGGAACAGCCGTGTTCGAGCTGTTTCACGGGGCCCGTCCGCACAAGAGCGGCACCGGCTGGGCGAACCCCATCGGCGTGCTCCGCACGGCGGTCATGCTCCTCGACCATGTGAACGAACGGAAGCTGGCCATGAAGCTTGAGGCTGCCATCGACGCCGTTGTCACAGAGAAAAAGGCCGTTACCGCCGACATGGGCGGCGGCGCCACTACCGGACAGATGGTGGACGAGGTTCTGAAGAAGGCCGCGTGAGTGTTGAGCGCCCATACGTGGGCCGGTTCGCCCCGTCGCCCACCGCCCGCCAGCACATCGGAAACCTGAGAACCGCGCTCATTGCGTGGCTGGACGCCCGTTCCCGGGGCGGCCGGATCGTCCTGCGCATCGAGGACCTGGACCCGGACCGCTCGCGGCCGGAGTTTTCCGGCGCCATCGCCGACGACTACCGCCTGCTCGGCCTCGACTGGGACGAGGGTCCCGACCGGCCGGTGGGACATGGCCCTTATCTCCAGAGCGGCCGGAGCGGAGTGTACCGGCAGGTGCTCGAATCGCTCCGGGCGAGGAATCTCGTCTACCCCTGTTTTTGCAGCCGCCGGGAGATCGAAACGGCTGCCGGGGCGCCCGCACCGGGGGACGACGGCCCGGTCTATCCCGGCACCTGCCGCCATATGGACCCGTCCGAAGCGGAGCGCCGTGTCCGGAACGGGGAGTCCTGTGCCTGGCGGTTCCGTACCGGGGGCGGCGAGATCCGGTTCTCCGACAGTTTCTATGGCACCCTGTCCCAGGACGTCCAGGCGGCATCGGGAGATTTCGTGGTGTTCCGCAGGGACGGCGTGGCGAGCTACCAACTCGCGGTCGTGACCGACGATGAACTGATGGGCATCACCTGCGTTGTCCGGGGTGCGGATCTCCTCGCTTCCACAGCCCGGCAGATCGCCCTGCAACAGGCGATGGGCTGGCGGACGCCGGACTATCTCCACGTTCCGCTGATCGTGGCTCCGGGCGGCCGCAAATTCGCCAAGCGGGAACGGGATATTTCCCTGGACCGGCTGCTCGGAGCCGGCTGGACGCCGGACCGGGTGACCGGGTTTCTCGCCTTCTCGGCGGGGCTGATTCCTGCGCCCGTTCCGGCCAGCCCGGCGGAACTCCTCCCGGTGTATTCGCACCGGAAACTCCGCCGGGAACCGTTCGAGCTGGACCCGGCAGTATTCTCCTGAAAGTCCGGTGGAATTCCGGGTCACGGGGGTTGCCAGCACCCCTGTTTATCCGCATAGTGCCCGCACCGCTGAGGCGGGAGAGCCCGTACGGGCCCCAGTCCCGCCTCCGGCAAGGACGGCATGATTCAGGCGGTTCCATTCTTCAGGTTCGACGGCGCCCAGCGGACGCCGCTGTTCCGCGTGCTGCTAGAGGGAAGCGATTTCTACGTCACCGGGACGGCGTTCGCGGATGCGATCCTCGTCATGTCCCGGCCCATCGAGATCGGCGAGCGGACGATCGGCCGTCACGAAAAGCCGATGGAGTTCTTCCAGGGACTGCCGATGGCCTACAGCCGGGATCCGCTGACCGCCGGCGAGCCGGTGAAATGCGAGGGGCCGCTCCTCAAGGAACTCCGTTCGGAGCCGGTGCTGATCGCCTGGAAGGATGCACTCGAGTATGTGGCGTTCGAGGCCGGGCGCCTTGTGGATGCGAAGGGCGAGCCTGTGAAGCTCGACTTCGTCCGCCGGATCTCAGAAGGCACCGAAGAAGGCTGGACCTCCGCCGTGCCGCTCCCCCTGGTGCTGAGGCTTCTGGGCAGCTCGCTGCCCATGCCGATACCTGAAGAAGTCTCGCGGGAATTCTTCGCCGAGATCCGCCGGTTCCGTCATGAGTACGAGAACTGGAAGAACCTCTACAAGCGCCCCGAAAACTGGACCAAGGTGATGGTGGGCAATCTCTCTCATGAGCACATCCGCGACTGCGGCCTGTGGGAAAAGATCGGCCGCCGGTTCTTCCCCGGCGTCGAGCCCCGTAAGTTCGGCTTTTCGCAGGGCTGGATGGCCCCGGCCGGAGAACCCGGCGCCCCCGACCGCACGGCGGTGGTCATGGGCGAGCTGGACCGGTTCGGCATGTTCCGCAGTGCCATTGCCGATTTCAACCAGATCGATGCCGGGCTGTTTGTGATCTGCACGTACGAGCGGTCCACCAAATATCCCGAGGCGTTTGAGGCGTTCCGGGACTTCCTGACCCGGCTGCCGGAGCGCCGCCGCCCGAAGGCGCCCGTGCTCGTCATCGTGGGCCCCCTGCCGTCGGAGCTATTCGCCCCTTGGGCCGAGTTTCGCTGGGAGCCGGATACGGGCAAGTTCAATCGCACGATCTGGGAACTCTGACCGGAGGAGAAACGTCCATGTCCAGCCTGAAGTCTGCTCTGTTCGCCGCCGCTATCGTTCTGCTCGCCGCCTGCTCCGACAGGGCCGAGGTGAAACGCATCGGCGAAGTGGATGGCGAAGGGCGCCCGAAAGCCGCCGCCGTAACAGGCGGAACCGTCTCCGGAACCATCGACGTGGACGAGGCGCTCAAGACGAAACTCCAGCCGTCTACCGACGTACTCTATATCTTCGCCCGGCAGGGCGACGGCGGTCCGCCCGTGGCGGTGAAGCGGTACATCCCCGGCCAATATTCGTTTCCGCTCCGGTACGAGCTCTCTGCGTCGGACATGATGCTCCGCCAGCCCGGTGCGGTTTTCGCTGGCGAAATGCGGATATTTGCCCGTATCTCCCGGTCGGGCGACGCCATCGGTGCGCCGGGGGACATCGAGGGTTTTTACCCCGGTAATCCGGTGAGCCCGCCCGTCAGCGGCATCGATTTCAAGATCGCCACCGAACGGCTCTAGGTTTTATTTTTCCGTTCCGCTTGTCTCGTGCGGCAGCCGTTCTATTTTGACGGCCGCCGCCCATGCTCGATCTCTCCACGCTCAACTCCGAACAGCGCCTCGCCGTCGAAACGACGGAGGGCCCTGTGCTGGTGCTCGCAGGCGCCGGCTCCGGAAAAACCCGAGTGATCACGTTCCGGGTCGCGCACCTGCTGGACAAGGGTGTGAACCCGGCACGGATTCTCGGCGTTACGTTCACGAACAAGGCGGCCCGCGAGATGCGCGAACGGCTCGAGAAGCTCGTAGGTCACGACCGGGCGAAGAAGGTCACGCTCTCCACGTTCCACGCCCTCGGGGCGAGGCTGCTCCGGGATCACGGGAAACCGCTCGGCCTCAGGCGCGATTTCGGCATCGCGGACGTGGGTGACCAGTGCGACATCGTGCGGGCGCAGATCCGCGCCCACGGCCTCGATCATCGGAAATGGGACGTCTTTGAGATCGCGAGCCGCATCACCCGCTGGAAGGGTGCGGGGCTGGAGCCTTCGACCGTGCCGTCCGTCATTACCGATTACGACCGGGCGGCGTTCGAGCTGTGGGAGCCCTACGAGGAATCGCTCCGCTCGCAGGACATGGTCGATTTCGAGGACCTTCTGCTCCTGCCCCTGAAGCTTCTCGCGGATCCGGAAGCCGGGGCCAAGCTTCGCGAGAAATACGATTACGTGCTGGTGGACGAATACCAGGACACGAACGGCGGACAATTCCGTCTCCTCAAGGGGCTGGTGGAGAGAACCGGTAACTGCTGCGTCGTGGGTGATGACGATCAGTCGATCTACGGCTGGCGCGGGGCCGAAGTGAAGCACATCCTCTCTTTCGACCGCCATTTCCCCGGTGCGAAGGTGATCCGGCTCGAATCGAACTACCGCTCCTCGAAGAACATTCTCGATGCAGCCAACGCCGTCATTGCGAAGCTCTCCGACCGGCACAAGAAGCAGCTCCGAACGGTGAAGGGTCCCGGCGCACCGGTGGAACTGCTTGAGTTCGAAACCCCCGAATCGGAAGCCGACCAGATCGCCAGCGAGATCCAGGCGGCCGTCTCGCGCGGAGTCCCGCTCGGGGAGATCGCCGTTCTCTACCGGACCAACCAGCAGGCGAGGCCGCTGGAACAGGCGCTCCGTATCTCGAAGCTCCCTTACCGGGTCCTGGGGGGCGAGAGCTTCTTCGAGCGGCGGGAGGTGAAGGACGCGCTGGGCTACCTGAAATGCGTCGTCCGTCCGCGCGACAACCTCTCGTTCCTGCGGGTCGTGAACTATCCGGCCCGCGGTGTCGGCAAGACGACGGTGGATCTCATCAAGGAGAAATCGGCCGGGGCGGGAAAACCCTACGAGGAAACCGCCCGCCATCTGGTGGAATCCGGATCCCTCGCCCCGGCCCAGACGGCAGGTCTCAGGGGGTTTCTCGAACTCGTCGACGAAGGGCGCCGGATGTTCGCCGAGAAATCCCAGGCGTCGGCGGTGCTCGACCGGCTCGTGGACCGCTCGGGGCTCCGGGCCGAAATCGACCGGGAGTACAAGGACCCTGTACAGCGGGATGTCCGGCACAACATCCTGAACGAGCTGATCCGGTCCCTTCCGGCCGACGTCACCGATCCCCGGGAAGCCGTCACCCGGCTTCTGGAGGAGTCCGCCCTCGAGAAGAAAGACACCTCCGACGGCCCCGGCGACCGGATCACGCTGCTGTCGATACATGCGGCCAAGGGGCTCGAGTTTCGCCTGGTGTTCGTTGCGGGTTGCGAGGACGGCCTGCTGCCGCACTTCAAGTCCACCGATATCCGTGAGGGGGTGAAGGCCGACTACCAGAACGTGGATACGGCCGAGGAGCGGCGGCTCTTTTACGTCGCTGTCACGAGGGCCAAGGAGCGTCTCGTGCTCTCGCGGGCGAGAACCAGGGAAAAATACGGCAAGGCCGTGCCGCAGTTGCCGAGCCGGTTCCTCGCCGACATCCCGCCGGAACTCCTTGCCGACCGCCGGGCCGAGATGCGGCAGATCCACGACGAACGCCAGAAACAGAAAAACCGGGACCTCGTCGCCCGGTTCACCACGCTGGCGAAGGGGTAGGGAAACGCCCCTCCCGCCCGGTTGCCCAGCTCCGTTTTGCCATGTAAAGCTCGCCCTCCCGGAACCCGCTTCGGGCCGTGCGGAGCCTTCTTTCGGAGGTTGCCGGCCGGTCCCCGGCACGGTTCCCGCTGGAGTCACCGCCAATGAAACTCGACGTCGGCAACGTGCGCAAGATCGCATCGCTCGCCCGGCTGTCCGTCACGGACGCCGAGGCGGAGGCGTATGTCACCCACATGAACCGGATGCTGGATTACGTGGCCCAGCTCTCGGAGGTGGACACCTCGAAGGTGCCCACGCTGGAACACGCGGTGGAGATGGATACCCCGCTCCGCGACGACGTGGTGAACCGGCCGTTCGACGTGGTTCGGGGACTCGAAAACGCCCCCGCTGCCGAGCTCAATATGTTCCGCGTGCCGAAGGTGATCGAATAGTGAGTACCGATCTCTGCCATCTAACGGTCGACGAGCTGGGCAAGCTGCTCCGCGAGAAGAAGGTTTCCGCACCCGAGATCCTCGAGGCTCATCTGAAACGGGTTGGGGAGCACGACGGGAAAATCGGTGCGTTCCTGCACGTGAACGCCGAACAGGCGCTCGCGCAGGCAAAGAAGGCGCAGGAGCTGCTGGACGGCGGCCGGGGTGTCACAGCGCTTACAGGCATTCCAGTCGGCATCAAGGACGTCATCGTCATGGAGGGAACTCCCTCCACGGCGGCGAGCCGGATGCTGGAAAAGTTCAACGGCACGTTCGATGCAACTGTCGTCACGAAGCTGAAGCACGCAGGCGCCGTCCCGTTCGGCAAACTCAACATGGACGAATTCGCCATGGGCTCCTCGACGGAGAACTCGGCGTTCAAAAAGACGGCGAATCCCTGGGATACGGGCTGTGTGTCGGGGGGATCGTCGGGCGGGAGCGCGGCGGCGGTGGCAGCCGGGTTTGCGCCGGTCACGATCGGTTCCGACACGGGCGGCTCGATCCGCCAGCCGGCGTCCTTCTGCGGCGTTGCGGGCCTCAAGCCCACCTACGGCCGCGTGAGCCGGTTCGGCGTCATCGCCTTCGCCTCGAGCCTCGACCAGCTCGGCCCCTTCGGCCGGACGGTGAAGGATGCCGCGCACCTCCTCCAGTTCATGAGCGGTTACGACGGGATGGATTCCACTTCGGTCGACCGGCCGGTTCCGGACTACGCCGCGGCCCATGACCGCGGGGTGAAGGGCCTCAGGATCGGCATCCCGAAGGAATACTTCATCGACGGCATGGACGCGGACGTGGAGAAGGCGGTCCGCGCCGCCATCTCCGAGCTGGAGAAGCAGGGCGCCAAGACCGTGCCTGTGTCGCTCCCGCACACGAAATACGCCGTGGCGACCTACTACCTTGTGGCGACGGCCGAAGCCTCGTCGAACCTTGCCCGTTATGACGGCGTGCGGTTCGGATACCGGGCGAAGGACCCGAAGGACCTCGCCGATCTCTACATCCGGAGCCGCGGCGAGGGATTCGGCCCCGAGGTGAAGCGCCGGATCATGCTCGGGACGTTCTGCCTCTCGGCGGGCTATTACGACGCCTACTACCGGAAGGCCCAGCAGCTCCGGTGGCTGATCCGGCAGGATTTCCTGGACGCATTCAAATCGTGCGATGTGATCGCCTCGCCGGTGACGCCGTCGGCGGCGTTCCGGTTCGGCGAAAAGTCCGCCGATCCGATCCAGATGTACCTCTCCGACATCTTCACGATTTCGTGCAACCTCGCCGGCATCTGCGGGCTCAGCGTGCCGTGCGGGTTCACCGGCAAGGGGCTCCCCGTCGGGCTCCAGGTGCTCGCACCGCACTTCGCCGAGGAACTGCTCATCCAGACGGGCGGGGCCTACGAGCGCGCCACGGACTGGCACCGCCAGTTCCCGAAACTCTGAAAGGACGGACGCAGTGGAATACGAACCGGTAATCGGGCTTGAAGTTCATGCCCAGATGCTCACGAAGACGAAGCTGTTCTGCGGCTGTCCGACGACGTTCGGCGAGGACCCGAATGCCAACACCTGCCCCATATGCCTGGGCTTTCCGGGCGTGCTCCCGAAGCTGAACCGCACGGCGGTCGAATTCGCGGTCCGGACGGGTCTTGCCCTCGGTTGCACGATCAACACGAAGTCGGTCTTCTCGCGGAAGAACTACTTCTATCCCGACCTGCCCAAGGGCTACCAGATCTCCCAGTACGACCAGCCGCTCTGTTCGAACGGCAAGCTCCGCATCCGCGTGCTCGGGGACGACGGGCGCGTGGCCTATGAGAAAGACGTCCGGATCACACGCATCCATGTGGAAGAAGATGCCGGCAAGTCGCTGCACGAGGCGAGCCGCGACGTGCGCAGTTCACTCATCGACCTGAACCGCGCCTGCACGCCGCTCATGGAAATTGTCTCGGAGCCGGATATCCGCACGGCCCGCGAGGCCAGCGCCTATCTCAAGGAGCTCCGTCAGGTGCTCCTCTATCTCGGCGTCTGCGACGGGAACATGGAGGAAGGCTCCATGCGCTGCGACGCCAACGTCTCGCTCCGTCCGAAGGGTCAGGAGAAGTTCGGCACGCGCACCGAGACAAAGAACGTGAACTCGTTCCGGTTCCTGGAGCGGGCGATCGAATACGAGATGAAACGGCAGGAGATCGTACTCTCGGGCGGCGGAACGGTCGTTCAGGAAACACGCCTTTTCGACGCGAATACGGGCGAAACCCGCTCCATGCGGAGCAAGGAAGAGGCGCACGATTACCGCTACTTCCCGGAGCCGGACCTTTTGCCGCTCGTCGTGAGCGAGGCGCAGATCGGTGATATCCGGTCGAAGCTGCCCGAGCTGCCCGAGGCGAAGCGCGAACGGTTTATGAAGGATTACGGCCTTTCGGACTATGACGCCGGGATTCTCGCCTCCGAGAAGCTGCTCTCGGACTATTTCGAGAAGACCGCGAAGCTCGCCGGCGACGCCAAGGCCGCCGCCAACTGGATCCAGACGGAAATCCTCCGTGAGGTGAAGGACGTCGAGACCGAACTTCCGAAGGCGAAGGTCACGCCCGAAACCCTCGGCGAGCTGATCTCCCTGATCCGCAAGGGGACCATCTCCGGCAAGATCGCCAAGGAAGTGTTCGCCGACATGTGGTCGAGCGGGAAGCCGCCTGAAGAGATCGTGAAGGCGAAGGGCCTCGTTCAGGTGTCCGACGAGGGCGCCCTGGCGAAAATCATCGACGATGTGCTGGCGAAGAGCGCCAGTCAGGTCGAGCAGTACAAGGCCGGCAAGCAGAGCGTTTTCGGATTCTTCGTTGGTGCCGTCATGAAGGCGACGCAGGGCAAGGCGAACCCGGCCGTCGTAAACAAGCTGCTGAAAGAACGGCTCGGCGGCTGAGCGGGTCCCGTTTGGCTCTTTTATCGTTTAGGCTTCCCGGTATCGATGCGCAGAAGGCGTTTACCGTGGCTCGCGGCTCTGGGGGTTTTGGCCCTTGTCGCGGGCTGTTCGGTCCCGGATACCGGCTCCGTGCAGGAACTCAGGGCCGCGCTGGAGCGCGAGGGCTGGACGGAAGTGTCCGCCTCGGGGGCAGGCTACCGGATCGGCCTTGCCGGCGTCTCCCGGCAGGTAGCGGGCATTCGCGCCTCCCGCCGGACGGAGCTCGGAACGCTGATCCTCGCCCTCGGACGGTTTGAAGCCCGGCTCTCCTGGCTGGACATCCTGAAAGGCGGCCGTCCCCGGCGCGTCACGATGACGGGGGCCGGCCTCGTGCTCGATCCCTCCGGCGAACTGCCGCTTGACCTCTCGCTGCCGGACTGGCCAGCGGCAACTGGACGTGCCCTGTTCGATGCCCTCACCGGCCTGCAGGGTGTGAGTCCGTCCCTGCCTCTGGTGGTTGAGATTGACGGCCAGGCCGGGAAACGCTCCCGGACCGTGAACTTCTCCCTGCGCTGGCAGGAAGGGAAGGGGAGCCTCCGGCTGTTCCGGAACCAGAACGAACTGCTCTGGATGTTCACCCGGCAGCCGTCTGGCGGCGAAGGATGGCTCATGGCCGTTCAGCCGGACCTCGGAGGTCCTGTAGGACCGGTACGAATTTCCGGATCCGGGATATTCCTTGAAGGCCCTGCGGATCTTTCGCTGATGTTCTCGTTCTTTATGCCGGACTGGACCTTGAAGGCAGGGGCCGGAACCTCGATATTGGTTGAGGATTCGAAACGCCGGCTGGTGCTGAAGGACTGGGAACTGTCTTCTGAAAACAGCGCAAGCCTGAAAGGCTCGCTCGATCTTTCCATCTCACCGGAGGAAAGTAAGGGTGAACTCCTGGTGGGTCCGGAACCGGTCCGTTGGATATTCTCCGGCGGAAAACTCTCATCCGTCGAATTGGGCAGTTCGTTCCGGTGGCCTTCGCCGGACGGATCACCGGGCGTGATCGACCTGAGCCGCCTGATCGGGCTGAAATGGGCCGGCGTTCCGGTCAATTTCTCGGAGCTGAGATTCGCGGATCTGGACGTTTCGGAGCCGGACCGTTTCGGCTTTCAGGGGCCCGCCAAAGGCCCCTCGGCATCGCTGGAAACCGGTGATGGTTATTGGGATTTCCGGCTGGACCGGGCGACGGTGAAGGAACCGGGCAAGATGATCCCCGTCCTGTACCGGTTTCGCCATTCGGAGTTCTCCCTGGGCGTCCGTTTTGACCGGAAGACCGGAAAACTCTCCGCCAGAACCGCCTTCGGGAAGATCGGACGTCCGCTTCTTGAATTTGTCGCGCCCGAGGTTACGGCACTCGGGATCACCTCGTTCACGGGTGGCCGGAAGTTTCCGCTGCTCGAATCGGAAGTCCGTTCCATGAGGCTCGAACTCGACATGGAAAAGGACCGATTGGACCGTCGTTTGTGGCTGGACGCCGGGACTGTGCGGGTGGAGCCCGTTCCGGACGGGCGGCTCGGACTGTGGCTTGGTGCGGGTTCTTCATCCCGCCCACCGGACGGGGAACTCGTTATCCGGGGCGAATTTTTCTCGCCAAAACCCGATTTTGCCGATTTCGAATCCCGCCGCCGGGTCCTGGAGAAACTTTCCCTCGCGCTGAAATGACCGCCTGACGCCCGGTTGACGGCCAGCGGTACGGCGGGTATCTGCGATGGGCTCCGGCGGTATTCCCGCCTGAACCGAATTCATCCGGAAGGTTCCCCTTCGTGACTGTAGAGACCGTACGTCTGCGTAACGGAGTGCTGGAGCTGATCGACCAGCGCCAGCTTCCGTCGCGTGAGCTGTGGGTCCGCTGCCGTACGGCGGAGGAGACGGCACGGGCGATCGAGGACATGGCCGTCCGCGGCGCTCCCGCCATCGGCGTCACGGCCGCATACGGCGTTGCCATGGGGGCGAGAGCTGCCGGCCGGCTCTCCCCGGCAAAGGCGCTCGACCGGACAGAACGGGATATCGCCCGTCTGGCAAAGACAAGGCCCACCGCCGTGAACCTCTTCTGGGCCCTCGAACGGATGCGGGCACGAGCCTACGAACTGATCGAAACGGGCGTGTCCTCGGCCGATTACCCCCGGCAGATCCTCGTCGAGGCGGTCCGGATCCATGCGGAAGACCTTGCTGCGAGCCGCGCCCTGTCGGAGCACGGCGCCAGGCTGATTCCGAAAGGCGCCCGCATCCTCACCCATTGCAATGCCGGTGCGCTCGCCACGAGCGGCGGCTATGGTACCGCGCTCGGCGTCATCAAGCGGGCGCACGAACTGGGCCGGAAAATCAGCGTCTGGGTGGACGAGACCCGGCCGTTCCTGCAGGGCGCCCGGCTAACCGCCTGGGAATGCGTGAAGGAAGGTATCCCCGCGACGCTCATTACCGACAACATGGCCGGGCACTTCATGCAGCAGGGCGACGTGGACTGCATCGTTGTCGGCGCCGACCGGATCGCCGCCAACGGTGACACGGCGAACAAGATCGGAACCTATACGCTCTCGGTCCTCGCCAAGGAGCACGATATCCCGTTTTACGTGGCGGCGCCGCTTTCCACGATCGATCCCGGAACGAAATCCGGCAAAGAGATCCCTATCGAGGAGAGAAGCCACCACGAGGTGAAACAGGTCCGGGGAATGAACCTCGCGCCGGAAGCCGTCGCCGCCCGCCATCCAGCGTTCGATGTGTCGCCAGCGGCGAATATCGCGGCCATCATTACGGAAGCCGGCATCGCCCGGCCGCCATACTCCAGGTCGCTCAAGAAACTGAAACAGGCCGGCGGATGAGCCGGTGGAGGGAGAAACAGAGACATGATGCTTCAGGGTAAAGTTGGAATCGTGACGGGAGCGGGCCGCGGCATCGGCCGCGAGATCGCGCTGCTCATGGCGAAACACGGTGCTGCGGTGGTCGTCAACGACCTCGGCGTGGCACCCGACGGGAGTGCTACCACCGAACGACCGGCCGAAGAAGTCGTGACCGAGATCAGGAAGGCCGGCGGCAAGGCTGCAGCGAACTTCGGGTCCGTCGCTTCGTGGGACGACGCTCACGCCATGGTCGCCCAGGCGGCCAAGGAGTTCGGCAAGATCGACTTCGTGGTGAATAATGCCGGTAATCTCCGGGACGTGATCTTCCACAAGATGACCGAGCAGGACTGGGATGCCGTCATCGCCGTCCACCTCAAGGGCAATTTCAACATGTGCCGCGCCGCTGCCGAGCATTTCCGCAAACAGTCGTCGGGATCAATCATCAATTTCACCTCGACGTCAGGCCTCATCGGCAATTTCGGGCAGGCGAATTACGCCGCCGCGAAGCTGGGCATCGTGGGGCTCACCCGCTCCATCGCCCTCGACATGAGCCGCTTCAATGTCCGCGCGAATGCCATCGCGCCTTTCGCCTGGACCCGCCTCACGGCGACGATCCCGGAGGGCGAGACCGAGGCCCAGAAGGCCCGGGTCGAGAATCTCAAGAAAATGAAGCCGGAGCAGATCGCCCCGCTGTGCGTGTTCCTCGCCTCCGACCAGGCGAAGGAGGTCACGGGCCAGATCTTCGCCGTCCGCGGCGGCGAGATCGTGCTGTTCTCGGTGCCACGCCCTGTACGTCATCTGCACCACGCGGGCGGCTGGACCGCCGAGGACATCGCCGCAATCGTTCCGGCAGCGCTCAAGACGAACTTCGTGCCGCTCCAGGTGTCGGCCGATATCTTCCCCTACGATCCGCTTGTCTGATTCCGAAACCCGGGCGGCTGAAGCAGAAAGAGGCGGGATTTGCCCCGCCTCTTTCCTTGGTGGCCGGGATGTAAAACCCGGTCCGCCGTCTACCGCCCCGGATAGCCGGGAGGCGGCGGCGTAACTGCCGGCATGGGGGCAGGGGTGTTCCTGGCTGCGAGGTCGGCTTTCATGAGCACCGACCGGTAGAGCGTGTAGTTGTACTGTTTCTTCTGGAAGAAATATTCGATCTCGAATGCAGCAATCCCGAAGGTGTCGGCGGGAAGATCCATGGCCGCCTGGTTGAAGCGGGGCTTCACGACGAGGGATTTCGTTTCCTTCGTTTCGACGGACGAGATCTGGTCCTCGAACGGATACTGGAGCATCCCCACGACGCTGAACTTGAGCCGGATCCGGTAGACGGGCTTCGCCGCGTTGTTGGCGAACTTCACCGTGAGGGCGCCGTTCTGCCGGTAGGACTCGAACGACGACTGCTCGAGATCGGGCACCGTGAGGTCCACGACTTCCAGCGGGCCGGTGAGTTCATACGGAGCGGCGTCGTATTTGCCTTTCGCCTCGCGGAACTTCGCCTGGTACTGGGCATTCGTGGGTTCGAGCTGCGTCGCAAGCTGGTAGGATTCGGACGCCGAGCGGTAGTCGCCCAGGGCCGAGAACGAATCGCCGAGCAGCGCTGGGTAGAGCGGTTGGCGGGGGTCGATCCGGGCGGCGAGCATGAGCCGGGGAACCGCCTTGTCGAACTCCTTGGCCGTCATATGCATGCTGCCGAGGCGGAAATGTGCCACCGACGCGTTCGGATTGGCGTCGATGGCCTTTAAATACAGATTGCGGGCCGGCTCGGTCCGGTTCAGGAGGAAATAGCACTCGGCTCCCTGAACGAGAGCATCCGTCTGTTTGGGATCCAGCTTGAAGACATTGTCGTATTCGATGACCGCCAGCGGGTAGAGCTTGGCTTCGAAGAGCTGGTCCGCCAGCACGCGGCGTTCCTTGGCCGTATTCGGCGTGAGTGCGATAGCCTTCTGGAACGCCTGGCTGGCGTCTCCCGGACGGTTGTTCTGCTGATAGAGCAGTCCGAGCTGGATCTGGTAGCGGGGGTTCTGCGGGTCCTTGCGGGCCGCCTGCTCGAGCTCGAAGATCGCCTTTCCGGCATTGCCGAGATCACGGGCCGCGAAGCCTGCGAGTTCGTACCCTTCTGGCGAATCCGGCGCGAGTTTCTTGATCTCCTCCGCCTGTTCGGCGGCGGGGGTTGGCTGTTTGGAGGCCAGAAGCGCCCGGGCGAGCATGGCGCGGGCGGGAACTTCCTTGGGCTGCGTCTTCACGACCCACTGGAGGTAGGGAACCGCCTGGCTGGGCCGGTTTGTGGCGAGAAGCGCCGCCGAGATGCCGGCGTAGAGGCGTGGATCGGTCTTGTTGATCTTGATCGCGGCTGAATAGATGCGGATCGCCTCGTCGCCGAGACCCTTCTTGATATAGGCCTTCGCCTGCAGATCCATGGCACCCGTGTCGTCGGGGGCGATGGCCAGCGCCCGCGCCGACTGTGAGATGGAATCGTCGAGCGAGCCCGAGGCAAGGGCGACCTCGGCCAGCAGCTTGTATCCCGCCACCGACTTGTCGTTCTTTGTGAGCAGTCTCGTCGCGGCCTCGGTCGCCTCGCGGTACTTGCCCTCGGCGGCATGGATGCGGCCCAGTTCCTCGAGGGCGGTTTCCTCGTAACCCGCCACTTCGGCCAGCTTACGGTAGATTTCCGCGGCCCGTTGCGGCTGCGTGAGGGCTGTCAGCGTACGGGCCTTGAGCAGCAGGGCGTCCGGCTGATCGGGAACGCCCGAGAGATATTCGTCCGCCTTGGTCAGGGCCGCGTCGTACTGCCGGGCCGCGAAATAGAGCTGCGCCTGGCGGTAGACGTCCGTAACGACGAGGGAGGGCGCACTTTCGACGCCCGAGAAACTCCTCGCCACGACCCGGAAATACACCGGGTCCCCGGCCACGGGGTAGTTCACGGTGACGGGCGATGCCTTCGCTTCGACGACCTTCGAGAACGGGCCGTCGGGCTTCACGGCGCCTTCGAGCACCCAGGTTTCGCGGAATGCTTCCTGCGGGCCGTCCCAGCTGAAGGTGGCGCCGGTCTTGCCGGGCGCCGCCTTGAAATTCACGGCCGCCGTAGGCGTCTGCTTGTAGGCGACCACATGAATCACATTGTTGGCGGGGTCCGAAAAGTAGATCTGCACGCCGCGGGAATCATCCACGGCAAGACCGCCGGGCAGCTGGAAGCGGCCCTTGCCCTTGCCCTTTCCGGCTCCGAAGCGGGCGATGGGCTTGCACTCCCGGTCGGCGACCGTAACTCCGTTCTCGTCCAGCACATAGAGCACTTCCATCTTGTCGATCTCGATGGAGACGGGGCCTTGGAGAAACCCCGGCCCGTAACCCTCCTTGCAGAGGGCATTGAGGAACTGGCTGTTTCGTGAATATTTCATGACCTGATTGCGGCCTTCATCGGCCACGTAGAGATTCCCTTCACGGTCGGTAACGACGTCCCAGGGCTCATCCAGTTCGCCCGATCCTTTCGCCTGATTCACGGTCACGAAGCCGCCGTTCGGACTGAACAGCGAGATCCGGTCGTTGCCCCGGTCGACCACATAGATGAACCGTTCATCGGCAAACATGCCCTTTGGATCCCGGAGCTTGCCCGGTTCCGATCCCTTGGAGCCCATGCGTCCGCGGAATACTCCCTTGGGGTCGAACATCTTCACGTCGCCTGCGCCCGAGTCGGTCACATAGACCGTGTCGCTGGCGAACAGGATCCGCGAAGGATCGTCGGTATCGTCCTTGGAACCCCACTTGAGCGGGATGCGGCCCTGCTCGGCTCCGTCGGCCGAATAGATGCGGATTTCTTTCGCCTCGCGGTTCAAGGCATAAAGCCGTCCGTCAGCCGCATCCAGATCATCAGCGCGGGCGGAGATCGAACGAACGTATTCGAGCGTGAAACCGGGCTGGTAAGGCGGCAGCTCCTGCTGTTCCTCACGGCTCCGGTGCCGGAAGGTCTGGACCCGCTGGTTGCCGCCGTCCACGACCACGAACCGGTTGTTCACTTCGTCGAACAGGAGGCCGCCTGCGTCCTGGAACTGGGCCTGCGCGGTGCCCTCGGAACCGAAGGTCTGAAGCGGCTTCTGGCCGGCGGCGAAATGGAAGATCCGCTGGCTGCCCTCGTCCAGCATGGCGACGCTACCGTAGCGATCGGCGGCGACCGCTGCGGGGGTGTCGAACCCCCGCTCGCGCCCGATCTTGGTGAGACGCCGCCACTCGCGGCTGAAAATGACCACTTCCCTCAGGCCCGCGTCGGCGACGTAGAGCGTTTCCTCGATGTCTGTGGCGACATCCACGGGCTTCTTGAGCGTGGCGACCGTGTTCCGGGTCTCGGGGCCGAAGACGCCGAGGAACAGGCCGTCCTCGCCGAACACGGAAATGCGGCCGTTGCCGGTATCTGCGACGTAGACCCGGCCGCCCCGGCCCACGGAGACGCCCTGCGGGCTGCTCAGGTAGCCAGGCTCCGAACCGCTGCCGCCAAGGGTTTCCTTGAGCGTTCCGTCCGGGTTGAAGACAAACAGAAGATGCTGGTCCGTGTCGGTGACGAAGATCAGCTTCGTGACCGGGCTGATGGCGATGCCCGAGGGCCGCGACAGCCGGGGCGAGGAGAGATGCCCGTAGGAACGCAGATAGAGTCCCTTCGGATCGAACACCTGGACCCGGCCGTTCCGGGAATCGGTGACGTGATAGTTACCCTTCTCGTCGACGGCGGCGTGAAGGGGCGTGCTGAACTGGCCGGAACCTTCGCCCCGGCTGCCGAAGGCGTTCTCCCATTCGACATTCAGGGCATGGGCCGGGGAAAAACCCAGCAGGCCGGCAACGAGGGTGAGGGCCAGAATCGAAAGACGGCGGTTCGGCACGGGAAAACTCCTGTGTACATCCAGAACGGAAAGACTGCGTATGCCGGGGAGACCTGCGTGGCCGCTACAGAGGGTCCGCAGCATTCGGGATGCAGCCGGACCGGCCGGGCGAATTCACGCACGGCCTCCTCGTTTCGCAGGTGGGACAGAAAACAATCTGGAACTGCGAGTCGGCTTGAAGAATACCCGGAACCGGGCGTGCGTTGCAAGTCCCGGTAACTAATCGGGAAATCGGCTGAAGGTGGTATGCAGATCGCGCCGTTTTCCCGTGAAAGAGCACGGGTCCGGTTCGGGCGGAACCGGCGTTGTCCGCGCCCGGATCCGATCTTGACCGCCGGGGAGGGGGACTATAGCTTGGGCGCTTTCGCGGAAGCCCCAGCCTTCAGAGATGGCGTCTCCGCGCAAGGTGGTACCCCTCTCGTGAGTTCATCCCGCCGCAAGAAAGACGCCCGGACATCCCCTGCCGGGGCTTCCAGCGGCGACGGCAGCGAGGGGTTCGAAGACCAGCTCCGGCGGCTCGAACTCCTGGTCGAACGGATGGAGGGCGAGGACCTCCGGCTCGAAGAGGCGATCGGCCTGTTCGAGGAAGGCATGGGACTCTCCAAGTCCCTGCTGGACCGGCTGGAAACGGCCGAAAAGCGCGTGGAACTGCTGGTCCGCAAGAGCCGCACGGAAGTGGAGAAACGCTCGCTCGATGCCGGAAAGATCCTGTCCGGCGGCTCGATCCGCGGGGACAGCGGCGAAGACGATGATGAAGATTTTGGAGACGACGCCGGTGACGGCGACGAAGAAGAGGATGACCGGCAGTGACCAGAAAAACCGGTAGCCGGCCCTCCGGCGGGTTTCTGAACGGTGAGACGTTCGAGGCATACCTCAAGCGGCAGGCCCGCCGGGTGGAAGCCGCACTCCGGCGTCATGCACCCCGGGAGATGCCCGCCGACGCCCAGATCGGCAAGGCCATGCGCTACAGCCTGCTGGCCGGCGGCAAGCGGCTCCGGCCGGTGCTCGCCCTGGCCGCCGCCGAAGCGGTGGGTGGGAGCTCCGACGCCGTGCTGCCGTTCGCCTGTGCCATCGAGCTTGTTCATACCTATTCGCTGGTTCACGACGACCTGCCCGCCATGGACGACGACGACCTGCGCCGTGGACGGCCGACCAATCACGTCGTTTTCGGCGAGGCCGTGGCGATTCTCGCGGGCGACGGACTCCTGACGGACGCCTTTGCCATCTGCTCAAATTCGAGCAACCGCCGCCGCGTGCCGCCCGCTCTCGTGCTGGAGTTCACCAACGTGCTGGCGGAAGCGGCCGGCTACAAGGGAATGATCCGCGGGCAGGCCCTGGATCTCGCCGCCGAGGGCAAGCGCCTCACCCGTTCGGAGCTCGAGCGGCTGCACCTCTGCAAAACAGGCGCGCTGATCGCCGCCTCGGTCGAGGGCGGGGCGATTCTCTGCGGTGCGCCGAGCGCCCAGCGGAAGGCGCTCGCCAACTACGGACGCCTGATCGGCCTCGCGTTCCAGATCCAGGACGATGTGCTGGATCTCACCGCCGACGAGAAGACGCTCGGCAAGACCGCCAAGAGCGACCTCGCCGAGAAGAAGATGACTTTTCCGGCGCTGCTCGGCATCGAAGGTTCCCGGAAAGCCGCCCGTGACACGGCGGAACGGGCGGTAGCCTCGCTGAAAAAATTCGACCGCCGCGCCGATCCTTTAAGGGCGCTGGCGCGGTACGTGGTCGAACGGGCCCACTGAGCATCCCGGTCCGTCATCTGTTCCGGCGGTAAACCGTATACAGCTCATTACCCGTCCGGCGGACCGATACGAGGCCGAACCGCGCGATCTCCGCGAGGCTGAAACCCGAACCACCGGCAGCCGACGGCGTCGTGCGGCCGCCGATGACTACCGGGCAGATCGTGAGCGAAAGCTCGTCGATGAGATCGAGGCGGAGCATCCGCTGGACAAGTTCCCCGCCGCCCTCGCACTGGAGTTTCCGTACGCCCGAGTTCCAGAGGCCGGCGACGATCCGGCCGAGCGGGAGTTCCCCGTCTTTTCCGGCGGGCATCCGGATCACTTCCAGGCCGGGCAGATGGTTGCGGGGGCCGCGGCTCTGCGTGGACGTATAGAGGCGGACTTCACCTTGAGTCTGGAGAAACCTCGGGTCCGGCCCGAGGTTGCCGCTCGCGCTCACCACCGCCACCATCGGCTGAAGGGACTGGCCCCGGCGTCGGCGTTCGGTCTCGAAGCGTTTTCCCACGACAAGCCGGGGATTTTCGTTCCGGACGCTCGCGCCGCCCAGGAGCACCGCGTCCGCCCGCGCCCGCTGCTCCATGAGATGACGTTTGTCGGTTTTTGAGGCGAAGCGCGGCGGGCCGCCTTCGGCAGTCGTGATCTTGCCGTCCAGGCTCACAGCGAGAATCGCGTTCGTGTAAGGCCGGTCCATCAGCGGGTTCCGCCCCGCAGGCGTCCGAGGACATCGCCGATCAGCGAACCCTCGGGCAGGATGGGGCGGCGGAGCTCGCCCATGAGACGGAAGAGATGCGCCTGGAGCGAAGCCGCCTTCATCGCTGCAGCGGCCTTGCCGTAAACCGGAATCCGGCGCGATCCGGCCCGCACGTAACCGGCTCCGTCCAGCCGCCCAAGAGAGAGCAGCTCGCCCTGATCCTGCGGGCGGAAGGGACGCGGGGATTTTCCCCGGAGCCGGGCTGAGAGGATTCCGGCGAGGCTGTCTCCCATCTGGCAGGCGTACATGGCCCTCGGAGGGACGGGCGTTCCATCGCGGCCTGCGAGAGCCGCCTGATCGCCGATGGCGAAGATGCCGGGGGAAGCAGTTTCGAGTGTCTCCGAGACTGGGATTCGGCCGCCAGGTCCCGTGTAAAGATCTTCCAGGCCCGTCATGGGCGGCACCCGGATTCCCGCGCACCAGATTATGGCTTCGGCCGGCTGGGCGCTGCCGTCGCGGAAGACGAGCCGGTCTTTCTCCACCGCCGCGATGGGCGAGGAAAGCCGGATCCGGACACCGTTCCTGCGGAACCACTGGTGCGAGTAATCCGCCGCATCCTCATGGCTCAGGGGCAGAAGCCGCGCGGCGGTATCCACAAGGATTACCTGGGGTCTCCGGCGGACCGGAATCCGGTTCCAGCGGGCGGCGATCTCCGACGCCATTTCGACGCCCGTGAGTCCTGCTCCCGCGACAACGGCGGTGGCCGACGGGCCGAGCCGGCGGACCTCGGCGAGCTGCGCCCGGATCCGTTCGGCGTCGTCGGCCGTTTTCAGCGGGAGGGCGTGTTCGCGGACGCCGGGGATTCCGAAATCGGCGGGCCCCGATCCCCCGGCCAGCACCAGATAGTCCCACGGGAGGTCGGCCGGGTGCCCGTAAGCATCCAGCGTGAGCGTATGGCGGCTCCGGTCCACTTCCTGAACCGAGCCGTCGATCAGGTCCACCGGCAGGCGGCCCAGGATATCCTGAAGAGAATAGGAAATGCTGACAGGATCGAGGGCCGCCTCATGCAGGCGGCAGATGTCCACGAAGCGCAGACCCGGCTGCACGACCGTAAGCCGGGCCCGGCCGGGATCGAGGCGCGCAGCAAGCCCCGCCGCCGCATGGAGTCCGGCGTAGCCCCCCCCGGCGATAACGATTCGGGCGGGCTGGCCCGTGGCGAACAGCGGCAAGGATCACTCCCTGAAGTTCGTGAACTGGAGGGCAAGGCCGAACGGCTTTCCCTTGAGCAGCGCGATGCATTCCTGCAGGTCGTCCCGCTTTTTCCCGGTGACGCGAACCTGGTTGTCCATGATCGAGGCCTGCAGCTTGAGGCCCGAATCCTTCACGGCCTTCACGATCTCCTTGGCAGGCTCCTTGTCGATACCGGTTTTCACGCGGATCTTCTGGCGCACGCTGGAGCCGGCCGCCTTCTCTACCGGAAGGTACTCGAAGTTCTGGATCGGCACACTCCGCTTGGCGAGCTTGTTCTCCAGGATGCCGGTCACCTGTTTCAGCGTAAAATCGCTGCCCGAGGAAATGGTGATGACCTTTTCCTTCATATCGTCGGCGATCTCGCTGCCTGAGTCCTTGAGGTCGAACCGCTGCTGAAGTTCCTTGCGCGCCTGATTGAGGGCGTTGTCCAGCTCCTGCAGGTTGATCTCGCTGACGATGTCGAACGACGGCATGGGTATCCTCCGCCGGGCGTTGTGGCCCTGAGGCTGTGACGATTCCGGCCCGCACCGGGGAAATCAAGCGCGGCGGAGCCGACCCTGAAACAGAACGGGCTCCTCATTGGGAGCCCGTTCCGGCTGAATCAGGACGGCGGCGTCAGAAACAGGCGTCTTCCGAGCCCACGCCCACTGTCAGGGAAAGGAACTCAAGCGATGGGACCTCGTTCGGGCCCACGCTGTAGGCGCGCATTTCCTGGCCAGCGGCAAAACTACACAGGGCTTCGCCGAAGCAGGCCCCGTCATCGCAGAAGATGGCGGGGGGGTCGAAGTGTGGCCGCTGGCCGTCGCCGGGCTCGGGTACGATGATGACGTCGAAGCCCGGCGGAACAGTGAAGCCGAAATTATTGGAATCGTTGTTATTGAACGTGCCGGTGAAGTTCGCCGGGGCCAGGTTCCGGCGGGTCTGGAAGAAGACACCGTTCCGGAGCGAGATGCCGGGGTTCAGGATCGTGGCGCTTTCGCTGTCGGCGCGGCAGAGACCGTTCTTCACGGCGGAATCCTGGGACTGGTACAGGTTCGCCTCGGAGATCTTGCTGGAAGGATCGTCGAACAGGCGGGCGGAGGTGAACTTCGCCTCAATGCCGGCAACGTACTTGGTATAGACACAGAACGACCGTGCAAGGCCCACACCCCAGTCCGGCTGAATGACGTTGGTGTCGAGGCCGCGGCCCGAGGAACGGTCGGGATCAGGCACTGGTATAGACACATACCCATAGGTTGCATTGGCCGTAATGGTCAGTCCTTCTTCTGATATAAAGAAGTCCTTATCGGCGAGCGCCTCGGTCCGTTCGAGGGCGAACCCGGAATTGGAGCTATATTCATAGCCGTAAGCGCCGCTGACAAAAGCCATTTCGGGCGGCGTCAGCATGGGCTCTGCCAAATTGCCAGTAGCACAGTCATAGTCATTGATAGAGTAGCCAGCGTTGTATTCGTCACCGTCGGCGAGATTGCAGATCTTGATGGCGCCGATGACATCGAGGGCACCCTTGAACTTTTCGGCCCTCTCGGCCTCGTCCGAAGCGCTTTTCGAGCGATCATCGGCGGAAATTGCAACTGTTGGAATCCCTCTAGGTGCATCTTCATCAATTCCGAAGAAAATGAGCGGCTGGTCCTGCGACAGGTTGATGTTCACCGAGGCGCTGCCGCCTTCGGTGGTCAGGTCATCGATCTCATCCACCTCGTATTTGCCGGTGTTCTGGATCTCCGTGATGAAGCCGCCGTTGCCGCCGTACGGATAGCGGCCCGGATGCCAGGCGACGAATGTATAGTCGCGACCCACCGGGACTTCCGGGATCACGTTCGCGTTGTCCACCGAAAAATTGCTGTAGGGGTCCACGAACTCGTCGTCGGCGATCGTGCGAACAGGGAAACCGTAACCGGTATCGAAATCCACAAGGGCGAAATAGGCGAACGGGGCCGGGCCATCGGTGTTGCCGTTCATCCGGACGCTCACATCGACCTCGGCGGTTTCCGCGCGATTGCCCTCGATAGTCACTTCGTCATCGCCGGTAATCTCGATATCGGTCTCGCCCTGACAGAACTGCGGCGTCACGGAATAAATACCGTCCTCAATGGCCGGACGGGTCCAGGCGGTGAACTCGATACGGAGGCGGGTTTTGGGCAACAGGAAGACACCCGAGAGGCCGGAAGAAGATTGCTCAAAAAGGCTGCCCACCACCTCGGCATTACCTTCGTAGGGGAGGGGGTCAATATAGGGATTCACATAGACGATCTCGCGGTACGGGAGATCATCGGGAGTTTTCACGAAGCCGCCGGTATTGGCCAGATCCTCTTCGGTGAGGAGCCCTTCGTAGTAGCGCTCGAGCGCCTGTTCGCCATTGACGTCGGTGAACCGGAACCGCACATATTCAGGAAGTGCGGCGCTTTCACAGAGATCATTCACGGTCGGCGACAGCGCGGCGGCAGATATGCCCGCTGGTTTCAGGAGGACGTTGATCGGAACCTGGGCGGTGCCGGACTCCTGGGGAGATTCGCAGCCCGCCGCAACAAGCAGGGCGGCGGCTGAAAGCGCGACGGTTTTCCAGATCGAGCGACTGTGCTTTATCTTCATGACGGCTTCTTCTCCCGTGAACATAAAAGTCCACCACTGGCCCGCAGCCAGCGGTTCCGGCAGGTCGCACTATATCGGTTGAATCGGCGTCCCCCCGGAAGCCCAAATACCATACCACTCCAAAATTCCCATGTGAAGCGATGCAAGTCACGTTTGTTGGGGGCTGATAAGCCTTGGATTTCAACAGGTTACATGTGACCTGACGCACGTTTTGCCGCCCAGCAGGGGGTGGACCCTTGTCAACAACTGTGAGCGGAGATTCACAAGACCCCGCAACGCTTGCGTGCCGTTTGCAGACAGGTGTCTGCGCAGGATTACACCCTGTGATCCGGGCACGGGGCAACGCTCACACCAAAAAGATACAGGTAAACAGGCGTATTGACGCAGGCCCGGTAAGCGGCTGTTACCAGAAGGGTTTTCTCCGTTATCCACATTTAACCCGCGCGGCGGTTTTCTGGCACGAGTTGTGTATTTGTTAGGGCAGAGAACGGCAGTGGAGCAGTTATAGAAACGCGCTGCCGGTCCCGGCAAGGAGACAGTCGTGATGAAACGAGGGCTGATCGCGGGCTCGGATCCCAGTGTGGTGGCGGCGCTCCAGGTGCTGCTCTACGGACAGGTCTGCATCGATTCGCTTCGTGATGGGAACGACGGCGGAGTGCTCGATGCCGTGCGGCGGCGGACCTACGACTGGGTCATGGTCGAGAACGCCAGAATCGATTCGGAGACGGTCGAGGCGCTGGCCGAGCGTACCCATGTGATTGTAGTGGGCGCGGACGACGAGGCATTCGAGGCTTCGCCGTCCAGGGCCGCCGGCGTGCTGCCAAGCGGGACCCGCCTGTCGGACCGCCTCCGGACCGTGCTGGCCGCAGTCCATTGACCGGAAGATTTTCAAAGAGTCCCTGACGTCCTTTCTCTTCTCTCCCCTCCTCCTCAGAACACACCGGGGGCGGCGCCGATTAAAAGGCGCCGCCCCCGGGTGTTTTAAAGCGGCAAACCGGACGTCACTTTACTGGAGCACTTCGCGGTAGCTCCCGAAGTCAGGGCGGCGGGTGCGCCGCCAGTAGGTCACGGTGTAGCCCGGCCAGTTGTTCGTCACCTTGCCGGCCTCGTTCTTGTACCAGCTCTCGCAGCCGGAGCTCCAGACGAGCTTGCCGTGGCGGCGCTGCACCCACTCGTTGTACTGGCGCATGGCGTCGGGCGAGGGATCCAGGTACTTGAGGCGGCGGCTGACAAGGCGCTTGAGGCACTGCATCGTGTAATGGACCTGGCACTCGATCATGAAGATGATCGAGTTGTGGCCGAGGTTCGTGTTCGGTCCGTAGAGGATGAACAGGTTCGGGAAGTCCGTTACGGTCACGCCGTAGTAGGCTTCCGCGCCATCCCTCCAGGTGTCGTTCAGGTCGCGGCCCCCGAGCCCGGTGATCTTCATGGGCGCGAGGAAGCCGGTCGTCTGGAAGCCGGTGCCGTAAATGACCGTATCCACTTCTCGCTCGATGCCGTCCTTCGTGATGATCGAGTTTTTCGTGATCCGGTCGATGGAATCGGTCACGAGTTCCACGTTCGGCCGCTGCATCGCCGGATAGAAATCGTTGGAGATCAGGATCCGCTTGCAGCCGAGCGGGTAGTCGGGCGTGAGTTTTTTCCGGAGTTCGGGGAGCTTCACCTGGTTTTCCAGATGCTGGATCGCGGCGTGGGTCACGAGATCCGACAGGAAGCTCTTCTGGGCGAGCGCCGAGAACCGGGTCTCGAGACTCCAGTAGATGCGCTGCCGGTAGAATTCCCGCACGGCCGGCACCTTTCTGAAGACCGACTTCTCGAACTCCATGAACGCCCGGTCCGGCTTTTCGAGGATATAGGGAGGTGTCCGCTGGAACACATAAAGCTGTTTCGCCTGTTCGGCGACGGGCGGGATGAACTGGATGGCGCTTGCACCTGTGCCGATGACGGCGACGCTCCGGCCACGGAGCCTGTGCTCGTGGTTCCAGCGGGCGGAGTGAAACTGGGTACCCTCGAAGCTGTCGATCCCCTTGATCTTCGGATACGCCGGACGGTTCAGCTGACCTGTACCGGCCACAAGCGCGTGGGCCTTGTGGATCTCGCCGCCCTTTGTCCGCACGGTCCAGAGACCCGTCTGCTCGTCGAAAGAACAGGATTCGATCTCCGAATTGAACTGGATGTGCGGTTCGAGGCCGTACTTGCGGACGCAGTGCTCTATGTATTCGAGGATTTCCTTCTGCTCGGGGAATCCCCGGGTCCAGTCCGACTTGGGCTCGAACGAGTACGAATAGAGATGGGAAGGGATGTCGCAGGCGGCGCCGGGGTAACTGTTATCCCGCCAGGTTCCGCCGACGCGGGAGGCCCTCTCGAAAATGGTGAAGGAGTTGTAACCGGCCTCCTTCAGCTTGATCGCCATGCACAGGCCGCCGAAGCCGGTGCCGATGATGGCCACTGTCGGGAAGGGGAGTTCCCCGCCGTTGCCTGTACCCGCCGAACCGTTCCCTGCCATCGGATATCTCCCGTTTGGTCAACGCATTAACAAAATGACACTCGCGTCAGTCGGGATTGTGCCGGACAATCGGAGCCGGGGCAACTGGAAATAAAATGAAGGTTGATCCCGGGAGCCCGCGTCCGGTGCCGGACCGGGTGAAGAAACCGCCGGTCGCCGGAATGTCCAGGCCGCCGGGAAGGGCTCAGCCTTCCTTGAGCCGGTCGATCTCGTTCTGGATCAGCCGTTCGGCGATCTTCGGGAACTCGTCGGTAATCGCCTTCGAGATCCGCTTCACGGATTCGTCGATCATGGGCTTGAGCGCCAGCTCGATCGCCTGTCGCACGGCCGCTTCGATCTGGGCGGCATTGACCTGAACGGCGGTGGCGGGGGCGGCGGGGGCAGATTTTGCCGCCGGAGCAACCGGAGCCGCACGGGCAGCTGGCGGCGGCGCGGGGGGCGGAGTCACCGGAATTTTCTGTGGCGTCGCGGGAGCGGGCGGAGCAGCTTCTGGCTCGCCGAGATCCCAGGTATCGCCGCCGTCCGAGGCCAGTTCGACTTCCACCTCGGCCGCCGGAGCCTGGCGTCCGAAGGACGGCGCAATCGACGCGGGGGGAACGGCCGGGGCGGCTTCAGTTTCGCCTAGATCCCACATGTCGCCGCCGCTGGCCGCCAGTTCGACCTCGACTTCGGCTTCGGTCTCAGCCGGAACGGCTTCCGTCTCGCCGAGATCCCAGGCGGGGGACTCCGCCGCCGTCTCGACGGAGACTTCGACTTCGGCTTCGAGGGATGCGGCTGCTGCCGGAGCCTCCGGTTCGCCAAGATCCCACGAGTCTTCCTCGACCGCTTTTGGCGCCGGCTTGGGCGGCGAGGGAGGCGGAGCTTTGAGAACAGGAGCGGCGGGTTTCGCGGGAGCCGGAGCCTTGGCCGCCACGGGGGCGGGGGCTGCTTCGGGTTCGCCGAGATCCCACGAATCGGTCTCTTCTTCGAGGGAAACCGGCGCCTTGGCGGGCGCAGGCTTCGCCGCCGCAGGTGCCGGAGCCACCGGTTTGGGCGCCGCCGGGGCAGCAGCGGGCTTCGCGGCGGCAGGGGCGGGTGCGCCCTTGCCCGCGCCTTTGGCGATGGCGTTCTTCACGGCGTCTACGAGGGCCGTCGTTTCGAAGGGCTTCGGCACCGCCTCGACAACTCCGGCGGCGGCCGCACGGGCATCGTTGTAGGGTTCGGAGTTGACCTTGAGCAGCACCACCGGCACGCCCTGGCCCTTGAGCGCCTCGGCGACGTCGTAACCGTTCTTCTTCGGCATCACGACGTCGGCGACGACGGCATCGGGTTTCGATGCCTTGAACTTCGCGAGCGCCTCGTCCCCGTCCCTGGCGAACTCGACGGTGAAATCCGGCTGGTTTGAAAAGGTGATCTGGACGGCCCGCTGGATGGTGACGGAATCGTCGGCGACCAGGATTTTCTTCGGCATGCGTTACACCTGTTCCGGGCGGTTCCCGCAACCAGGGCTTTGGGGGGCCTAAAAACCCTCGCGGCCTCCGGGTGCAGGGACCTCATGGGACGTCAGTGAGGGGACTCTAAACGATCAATTTACCGGTGTCGATATGGTAGCAGGGTCCACCGGGGAGGACGGTCCGGCCCGTGACGCCGGGAAACGGCCCGCTGCCTTCGGGCACCGGCTCGAACTCCTCCGGGCCCCGCCCGGTCACGAACTTCTCGAAGCCGAGAACCACCGGGATCCGTCCGCGCTCGATCAGGCAGCCCTTGAAAGGAACTGCGGGCACGGGGTCGCCACCCGCCTCCCTCAATATCCTGATACAGTAGGCCGCTCCGTCGATCCGGACGAGACCGTCCCAGGCGGCTGGCGGCGGGAGCGGATAGACCGCCTGGATCTCGACGAACGATTTTACGCCCGACAACGGAAACACCCACCGCACGCTGCCTGTCATCACCTGCACGGTGAGGGTTTCGATCGCCTGTCCGGGATTGCTGTAGAGGCTCATGCGGCCGTCTCCGGTCCGGCGGCTTCCACAGCCTTCCACCGGGCGATCAGCTCCGCCGAACCCAGTACCCACACGGGCCGGTTGCCCTGCCACCAGACGGCCTTGAAGGGGACCGGGCTCAATGTCCACCATTCGGGCGGCACAGGCTCAGGAACCACGAGGTCGCGGTCATAGGAGCCTGTCACCCGTTCCACGGCCCAGAACACCGGCTCGAAGTCGCCGGTCGCGGGGTCTTCGAGCCGCGTGACCACCGCCGGATAGGTCTCCATCACCCGCGCGGGGAGCCCAAGCTGTTCGGCGAGCAGGCGGATCTCCCGCTCCATCCCGGCCCAGTCGGCGTTGCCCAGGAACCCCGGCCGCCGGCGTCCCTGGGTGCGCCGGATTCTCGACGAGTGGATGTCGACCACGGCGTCCAGTTCCTCCAGCGGGAAAGCGAACTGGAACCCGCCCGCCTCGACGACGATCCAGCGGTCCAGTACCCGGCGTGTTCCCTTCGTGTCAGTGGCAGAAGACGACACGGGTGTCTCCTCCGTGGCTAGCCGGGATTCCGAGTCCTGCAAGTTCGCTCCGGATCAGCTCGCGCGCTCCGGGCGTTCCAACGGCGGATACGAGCAGGTCGCCGTCGTCCGGGCGCAGGTCCCTGGCGGACAAAACGGGAATGCCGAGGCGGCTGCTGCCGATCTTGCGCGGGTCCACATCCACAAACCGGTTCACACGCACGCCGCCGGCGGCGAGGGATTTCGCGAGCCGTTTTCCGAACGGGCCGGCGCCGATGACGGTGACGCCGTGGCGGGCCGCGCGGGGGAAAAACCTCGGCAGGTAATGAGCCTTCATCGCCGCCTGCGCGGCGGGGCCGTAATGGCCATTGTCGGTCCGGGTCAGACGGCTGCCGTGATCCCGCCAGCAGAGGACCCCGGTGTCGAGCTTGGCGAACCGCCGGCCCCGGAGCAGCAGCCGGAACCACAGGTCCGTGTCCTCGGGCCACGGGACACTGGCGTAGCCGCCCGCTTCAAGGACCGCATCCCGCCGGAACATCACCGACGGGTGGGCGACCGGCGAATCGGTCCAGATGGCGGCAAGCATCTCCTCGTGGGTCTTCTGGCGGTTCATCCAGGCAACGTAGTTTGCCATGCCGTCCGAGGGAATCTCCGGGTGGGGTTCGTGGACGACCATACCGGAAACGGCGGTAACGCCGGGGTTCGTCTCCAGAAAGGCGGTCTGCGCGGCGAGGCGCCCGGGCGGCATCAGGTCGTCGGCATCGAGGCGGCAGACATAAGGAGCCCGGCACGCCTCAAGTCCTGCCGAAAGGGTTTTCGCGATTCCCCCGTGCGGAAGGCGAAGCGCCCGGATGCGGGCGTCCCGGCGGACGAAGCGCTCCAGCAGGGCCGGGGTGGCATCGGCAGATCCGTCGTCGGCCGTAACGATCTCGAAATCCGGCGCGCCCTCCTGCGCGAGCACGCTCTCCAGCGCGTCCCCGAGAAACGGCGCGCCGTTGTAGACCGGAATCAGCACGGACACCTTCGGCATGAGGGCTAGGGTAGCGGACGGGGAGCGCGGGTGGAACGGGACCCGTAAAAGCGCGATGCGCCCCTTTCCCAGAGGAAAGGAGCGCATCGGCGCCTTGCAGGCCGCTTCGGGGCGCTGGCGATCAGCCGGCGTCGAAGTAGAGCTTGTGCTCGATCGGCGGAACCGTGAAACGGGCCACGTCGATTTCGTGGTGACGCTTCCAGGCGAGCTGCGTGTCGATCACGTCCTTCGTGAAGACGTCGCCCTTCAGGAGGAACTTGTGGTCGTTCTCCAGAGCCTCGAGCGCCTCTTCCAGCGAGCCGCAGGCCTGCGGCACGTTGGCGAGCTCTTCCGGCGAGAGATCGTACAGGTTCTTGTCCAGCGCATCGCCCGGGTTGATCTTGTTCTGAACACCGTCGAGGCCGGCCATGAGCATGGCGGCGAAAGCGATGTACGGATTGCAGGTCGCGTCGGGGAAGCGGACTTCCACACGCTTGGACTTCGGGCTGTTGCTGTACATCGGGATGCGGCAGGAGGCCGAGCGGTTACGGCACGAGTAGGCCAGGGACACCGGCGCCTCGAAGCCCGGAACCAGACGGCGGTAGCTGTTCAGCGTCGGGTTCGTGAAGGCGTTGAGAGCCTTGGCGTGCTTCAGGATGCCGCCGATGTAGTAGAGGCCGAACTCGGACAGTCCGCCGTAGCCGCTGCCCGCGAACAGGTTCTTGCCGCCCTTCCACACCGACTGGTGGGTGTGCATGCCCGACCCGTTGTCGGCCGGCATGGGCTTCGGCATGAACGTCACGACCTTGCCGTGGCGCTTGGCGACGTTGCGGCAGATGTACTTGTACCACATCACCTTGTCGGCCATGTTCAGCAGCGAGTCGAACACCATGTCGATCTCGGCCTGGCCGGCAGTGGCGACTTCGTGGTGCTGCGTTTCGACCGCGATGCCGACCTTCTGCATGACGAGGCACATTTCCGTGCGGATGTCCTGCTGCTGGTCGAACGGGGAAACCGGGAAGTAGCCTTCCTTCGGGCGGATCTTGTAGCCCTGGTTGCCGCCTTCGTCGCGGCCCGAGTTCCAGTGGGCCTCGCCCGAGTCGATCGAGACGAACGACTTGTGCTGGCCGACCTCGTACCGGATGTCGTCAAAAATGAAGAATTCCGGCTCCGGCCCGATATAGGCCGTGTCGCCGATACCGGTCGACTTCAGGTAGGCCTCGGCCTTCCTGGCGATATAGCGCGGGTCGCGGGAATACGGCTGGCGGGTGATGGGATCCACGATGTCGCAGACGAGCGACAGCGTCGGATGCTGCATGAACGGGTCGATGCGGGCGGTCGAGGGGTCCGGGATCGAGAGCATGTCCGATTCCTGGATGTCGGCCCAGCCGCGGATCGAGCTGCCGTCGAAACCGAGGCCGTCGGTGAACGTATCCTCGTCGATCATGTTGATCGGGTGACTCTTGTGCTGCCACGAGCCGAGGAAGTCGGTGAACTTGAGGTCCACCATCTCGACGCCGTGGTCCTTGATCATTTTCAGAACGTCTTTGCCTGTCGTCATAATGACACCAGTGCTCCTTGGGTTTGTTTTTCCCTGCTTTGGTTTTCCACCGGGAGCCTGCACCTTTTCAGTTGCCGCTTGCCCGCCTCCGGCCGGCTGCCGCACGGGATCCTGCTGCCGCCTGCCGATATCTTGAACTCTTTATTCCAGGATCAGATGGCTTCCTTGCCGGTCTCGCCGGTGCGGATTCTCACCACCTGGTCCAAGGGGAACACGAACACCTTCCCGTCCCCGATGCGTCCTGTATTGGCCGTCCTTTTGATCGTGTCAACGACCTCGTCGACCTTGCTGTCCTCCACGACGACTTCCAGCTTCACCTTCGGCAGGAAGTCCACAACGTACTCGGCTCCCCGGTACAGCTCCGTGTGACCCTTCTGTCGGCCGAAGCCCTTCACTTCGCCGACGGTCATTCCCTTGATGCCGATTCCCGCCAGCGCTTCCTTCACCTCGTCGAGTTTGAACGGCTTGATGATGGTCTCGACCTTTTTCATCCGGAAAACTTCCGATCTGCCGCTCTCAAGGGCGGCCTAACCTAGCTACCCGGAATCCGGGTTGCCATGGGCGGGGCGGATTTCCTCCGCACTCCCGCCGGACGGCTCTGATACCGGCTTCTTGTTCTTTGGAGTGCCGGGTTTAACGGGTTCCGAATCCACCGGTGCGCCGGTTTTTCACCCGGCGCCGTCCCACCTTGCCGACCGCTCTCCTGATCCAGCTGTCCTTAACAGAACAGTATGGACCGGGCTTTCCGGTCCCGACCGGGACGTTCCCCATCCTCTGGCAGGCCGGTTCAGCGTTTCCCCAATGTGCAAGGCAGAAACCAAGAACTCCACCGGGAGCTTCGGAATACGTAGGACTTTTATAACCATGTGAAATAAAAGGTAGAAAATGATTTCCACAGAGCATGTTTTTGGACATTCCGGCAGCGGGATTCAGAGGTGAAAGAACAGATGTGCCCAGAAATGGGGCGACAGGTCTTCGAATCGCCAATTTTTGAGGCATTACGGAAATCCTCGCACGGTTCTCAACCGGTGTTTGAAGAATGAACACATATTTTTAGTACAATTTATTTGAAGGATAATACGTCCCTTCGGGTGTGCTGTATTTATCTCCGTAATTGGTAAAATATATAAATAATATCATATACTTATGAATTAAATTTCGACATCGTTATTCCCGATATTTCTTCCGAATATATCTCGGAAATAGACTAAAATTTTTAGTTCATTTTTATGGCATAGCTGATGCTTCGTCTCGGACGGGAAAGACGACTGTGCCGCCAGATCCACCCGGACCGGTCCGTCTGCCTGAGGCCTCAACAACGGCACTGCTGAAACCGCCGACGAGCTTGAGTCGGCTGCTCCATCCAGAAGGGCCGACGACGGATTCCGGCGCCGGGCTCCCGCAGGATGAAGTGAAACGGCGGCAGTGAATTTCATGGAGAGACAGGAAACCGATCATGAGTAAATCCAGAAAGATTATGAGTTTTGCGGCGATCGTCTGGTTCGCAGCCGCGCTACTGATTGTTCCCCACTGGGCCAATGCCGACGAAACCGTACCACCTCCGGCGGAGACTTCTGCGCCGGCGGCAGAGGCCGCCGCCACACCCGCTCCGCCGGCAGCGCCGCCCGCGCCAGTGGAGATGAGCATTACGGTCGAGGCGCCGGCCTCGCCGCGGGCGCCGGATCCCAGTGGCGGCGCCACGGGCAACATGACCGATGTTCCTCAGTCGGAAGCCGGTAAGTTGACCCTGGGCGACGTCGCCAACCAGGTCGGCAAGAACAAGGTTTCGATCAACATGGTGTGGACCATGCTGGCCGGCTTCCTCGTCATGTTCATGCAGGCCGGATTCGCCATGGTCGAGACCGGCTTCACCCGCGCCAAGAATGCGTCGCATACAATGGCCATGAACTTCCTGATCTATCCGCTCGGGATGCTCGGTTTCTACGTGTGCGGCTTCGCTTTCATGTTCGGCGGCTTCGGGGCGCTGGGCACGCTGGGCGGCACGGATGTGCTGAACTCCGCCTTCTCGATCAAGGTGGGCGGTAACGACTGGGTGCTGTTCGGTACGAAGGGCTTCTTCCTCGGATCCGACGTCTACGATGTCTCGATCTTCGCGCTGTTCCTCTTCCAGATGGTGTTCATGGACACCACGGCGACGATTCCCACCGGTTCCATGGCCGAACGCTGGAACTACAAGTCGTTCTTCCTCTATGGCCTCGCCGTCGGCACGATCATTTATCCGATCTACGGCTGCTGGGTCTGGGGCGGCGGCTTCCTGGCGACGCTGGGCAAGTATTACGGCCTCGGTCACGGGCATGTGGATTTCGCCGGCTCCTCGGTCGTGCACATGACGGGCGGCGTGCTCGCGCTCGTGGGCGGATGGCTGATTGGCCCCCGCGCCGGAAAATACAACAAGGACGGCTCGCCGAACCCGATCCCCGGCCACAACATTCCGATGGCAATCATCGGCACCTTTATTCTCGCTTTCGGCTGGTTCGGGTTTAACCCCGGTTCAACACTCGCTGGCACGGATCTTCGTCTGGCAGTGGTAGCCGTGAACACGATGCTCGCATCCATGACCGGCGCGCTCGCGGCCACGCTCTACTGCTGGGCTTTCCGGATGGGTAAGCCGGATCCCAGCATGATGGCGAACGGTATGCTCGCCGGGCTTGTGGCGATCACGGCACCCTGTGCGTTCGTGAACTCCATGGCCTCCTGCATCATCGGGCTCGTCTCCGGCATCATCGTGGTCGAGGCCGTGTTCTTCATCGAGCGCGTCCTCAAGATCGACGACCCGGTAGGTGCGGTGGCGGTCCATGGCGTGAACGGCGCCTGGGGCTGCCTCGCCCTGGGTCTTTTCGCCGACGGTTCCTACGGCGATGGCTGGAACGGCGTTGCCGGTCCGGTGAAGGGCCTCTTCTACGGAGATGCGAGCCAGTTCATCGCCCAGTCGATCGGCGTGCTCACGAACTTCGTCTATGTGGGCGCCATCGGTTTTGCGGTCTTCAAGCTGCTCGATGTGACTGTCGGTCTCAGGACACCCGTGGAAGCCGAGATTGAGGGTCTTGATATCCCGGAAATGGGCTGCGCCGCGTATGTGGGTGTCGTGATGGACAAGGCGTCCGAGACCCCGCACGCCCGCTGACGCCTGGAAGCCGGACACTGAAGGAGGGAGGCAACATGAACCGCAACGCAACCGCCGCGCAGCCAATGGTGCCTCTTCTCCTTCGGGTTCCGCCGCTTCGCAACGACCTTGGGCAGGCCGGCGCCCGGCAGAGGGTTTCCTCGACCGAGGTCCGGTACTCGGAACCGTCACGGGATCGCCGGATCGTGCAAATGATCCGGCTGACGGGCTCCGGCAAAACGGTACTGGACCCGGTTTTCCCAATCCCTGGCTGGGCACCGGCCCCCATTTTCGTCCGGATGCACAATTTCCGGGCAAAGCCTCGGCTCTCAGCCGCATCCTTGCAACATATTTAGACACTAGTTCCGGGCCGGGAGCCTGTAGCCTTGACAAAAAAATGAACCCCGAAAGCTGTGCCTTCAGCCGGGGGAGGATTCCTTAATTTCGCTTATACTTACAGTAGCTTGAGTTTGTTTGTCGCGTCCTGAACTTCCGGCGGATTCAACCCTGCCTTCAGGCGCTTTTTGTCCGGCTGCAGATCATCGTGGCCTGCCAAGTGCAGTCCGCCCCGGTGGGAAAGACTGCCGTGCCGTCCGATCCACCCGGCCCGGCCTGTCTCGCCTGAGAGACAAAAACCATTTGAAACGAGGTCCGGAACCCGAAGAGATCCCCGCCGGGTCTGAAATGGATCCGGCAGACGGACAGGTTGTAAAGGCCGGAGGTCCGCCGGTGATCTTCCAAGGGTTCCGTTCCCGAACGATGAAAAACGGGAGAGGCAGGAAAAGCCATGTTGAAGAAATCCACAGTAATTCTCGCACTGATGCTGCTGGGGGCGGCGCTCTGGCGTCCGTCCCTCGTCACGGCGCAGGACACGCCGCCGCCGGCCGAAGCAGCGGCCGCACCGGCTGAGGCCGCTCCGCCCGCCGAAGCGGCACCGGCTGCCGCGGCAGCCCCGGCCGGTCCTTCGACGGAAGAGCTGAGCAAGCAGCTTGAAGAACTGAAGGCCCGCACCGATGCGATCAAGTTTTCGGCCGATACGGTCTGGACGATGATCGCCGGCTTCCTGGTGTTCTTCATGAACGCCGGTTTCGCGCTTGTGGAGAGCGGTTTCTGCCGCAAGAAGAACGCGGCCACGATCCTCGGCAAGAACTTCGTCGTGTTCGGCGCGGCGACGCTCGCCTACTGGGTGATCGGGTTCTCGCTCATGTTCGGCGAGGGAAGCGGCTTCCTGGGCTCTTTCACGCCATTTATCGGTCCTGAAGAACTTTACACCGGCGCCCTCGGCTGGGCGAACGTGGCGCTGGAAGGCAAGTTCTTCTTCCAGCTCGCCTTCGCCGGCACGGCCGCGACGATCGTCTCCGGCTGCGTGGACGAGCGGAACAAGTATCTCTCCTTCGTTGTCTTCGCATTCCTGCTGACAGCACTGGTTTACCCGGTCCCCGGCAAGTGGATCTGGGGTGCCGGCTGGCTCGCCGGCAAGGGATTCTGGGACTTCGCGGGCTCCACGGTCGTCCACTCGGTGGGCGGCTGGGCGGGTCTCGCCGGCATCCTCGTGATCGGGCCGCGTATCGGCAAGTACTCGGCCGACGGCAAGGTCAACGCGATTCCGGCCCACTCAATTCCGCTCGTCGTGCTCGGCACGCTGATCCTGTGGCTCGGCTGGTTCGGGTTCAACCCCGGCTCGACCATGACCTGGGACGGCGGCGCCATCGCCCACATCGCCATGACGACGAATATCGCCGCAGTGGCAGGCATGGCGACCGCGACGGCTATCGCCTGGATCACGTTCGGCAAGCCTGACCTTGGCATGTCGCTGAACGGCTGCCTCGCGGGCCTCGTGGCGATCACCGCCCCGTGCGCCTGGGTAACGGCAGGCGGCGCGTTCGTGATCGGCGCGGTCGGCGGCATCCTCTGCTTCTACAGCGTGCTGTTCTGGGACAAGCTGAAGATCGACGACCCGGTCGGCGCGCTCTCGGTCCACCTCGCCAACGGGATCTGGGGCACGCTCTGCGTGGGCCTGTTCGCCGCTCCGGCCTTTGCCGGCGGAGAAGCCCAGCCCGGCCTCGGCCTCTTCTACGGAGGCGGCGCCGGCCAGCTCATCAATCAGATCATCGGCATCGTCGCTGTCGGAGCCTATGCGTTCCCGGCGAGCCTGGTGGTCTGGTATGCGGTGAAAGCCGTGATGGGCGTCCGCGTGTCCGAGGAAGAGGAAGTCGAGGGTCTCGACCTCAAGGAACTCGGCATCGAGTGCTACGTGGGCGATACGCTCCACGGAAGCCGCGGCTGAGAGCGGAAGTACCGGGAAGCCGGACGGGAATGAAAGGAGGCCTGCGATGCGCAACGGAACCTGGACATCGAGCCGCGCAGGCCTTCTTCCCTCCGGCGGCCAGGGCAGAAAACCTTGGAGAGGCCGGCGCCCGGCAGAGGGTTTCCTCCATCGGGTTCCGGCATCCGGGTTTGCCACGGGATCGCTGAACCGCGCAAGCGGAACGGCTGGCAACTCCCAGTAACGATGCTGAACCCGGTTTTTCCCAATCCCTGATCGGGCTCCGGCCCTCCGCCTATTAACCCGAACGTCCGCCGCCTGAAAAGGCCGCGGGCGTAGGGCTTTTCAGGGGCTGGGATTCCGCTTCAGCTCTTCAGCTTGTCCAGATGCTCGCGGATCGGCTTCATGTTGAGGTGGGCCTGGTTCAGGAGCGTGTCGAGCATTGTCTTGCCCATCATCGCGAGCTGGAACATCCGCTCGATCCGTTCCTTCTTGAACCTGAAGTCCTTCGGATCGTAGTGGTCCTTCTCGGAATCGAGCGCCGAGAGCGCTTCCTTGAAGGCCTCCAGGGCCGATTCGATCTCGCGCCGCTCGCGGTCCGACAGGACGCCCGTAATGAGCCGCCACAGGTCGGTTTCGGCCGTGAAGAAGTCCTTGCGCTCGCCTGGCTGGTGGATCTTCTTGATCGCCTTCCAGCGGAGGAGCTCATTCGTCGCCATGCTGACGGCGCCAGAGGAGAGGTTCAGGTGGTCGGCGATATCGGCGGCGGCGACCGGGTCCGGAGAGAGATAAAGGAGCGTCCAGATGCGGCCCAGGTTGCTCTTGAAATTCCAGAACTCCATGAGCTGGCCGATGGCGTCGGCCATGAGCTTGGGCGCACGAAGCGCCGGTTTGGGTTGTGCCGCCTTGGTCAACTTGTCCCCCGCACCGTGTACGGGGCCGGACTGCTTTTCATCCGCCATCTATCAGCCGAAGAACAGTCCCGCCGCGTAGAGAAGGCCGAACAGGAGGTGCAGCTGGGCGGCATGGAACGTGGGATCACCACGGGGTCCGCGCCGCCGGTACGCCTCACGGCCTTCCCTGATAAGCCGCAGAATAGCGGACGCTTTCGGAAGGCACAAGAATACGAGCAGGCAGAGGTACGGCACGGCCCCCGCGAGAGCGGCCCCGGCGGCGATCAGAATTGCGCCGTAGGCGAGGACCGCTGCATAGAACGATGAACCACGCTCACCCAGACGGATCGCGACCGTCAGGGTCCCCGCCTCCCGGTCCGAATCCAGATCGCGCCAGTTGTTGCAGTGGAGGATCAGTACCGCCACGAGTCCCACAGGCAATCCGGCGAGGATCCGTGCCGGGACAAGTTCGCCGGTCAGGATCCAGTCCACGCCGCTCACCATCAGGGGCCCCATGAGCAGGAACACCAGCGGATCGCCGAGACCCAGGTATTTCAGGCCGAACGGTTTCGCCGTGTAGAGGAGCCCGAGCGAGAAACCGGCAATCCCGAGCGCGAGCACGGCGGTACCCCGGGCGTAAATCAGCGGGACCGACGAAACCGCCGCGATTCCCATGAGCAGGAAGAGCGCCCGTTTCATTTCCTTCCGCGTGAGCAGTCCGTCCGGAAGTACGCCCGAACCCGCCGCACCGAACGGCTGGCCGGGTTTGTCGAGACCCCGGTCGTGGTCGTCGATATCGTTGCGGATATTGACGGCGAGCAGCATCGCCGACGCCGAGAGGGTCATCCAGACGATGAGCAGCCAGTCCACGGGCCTTTCGGCAAGGGAGGCGAGGCCGCCGCCCACCATCAGCGGCACGAGGGCGGCGGGCAGCGAGACGAGCCGCATCGCCCGCAGCCAGATCACCGTCCGGGAGGGCGGCCGTTTGCCGGAAGTTTCCGTCATCCGGTCAGTTTAGACGGTTTTCGAGGGCGAGCGTCGCCCGCTCGAGCAGGTCCCGCTCGGCGGAGGCCGGCAGGGAGCGGATCGCGGTGAGCGCCTGCATCGTGATCGACTGGATCCACCGGCGGCCCACGTCGAGGGTCTTCTCGTGGGTAAGGTAGCCGAACAGTTCCGTGAGCGTGCCGCCCGTGCGGTCCGCCTCGGGCAGCGCGAACACGCGCCGGGCCTCGGCGCGGGCCTCGGGGAACAGCTCGCAGGCAACGACGAGGGGGAGGGAGGGTTTCCCCTCCTTGACGTCGTTCGCAAGATTCTTGCCGACCTTTGCCGCATCGCCGGTGACATCCAGCAGGTCGTCCACCATCTGGAACGACACGCCGAGGTGATAGCCGTAGTGGGACAGCGGCCCGTGAAGCGGCGTTCCGGAGGCTGCCGCCGAGACCGACCATTCAATGAGGGAAGCGGTCTTGCGTGCCACAACCTGCTGGTAAACGGGAGATGGGATCACCGGCCGCGTGCGCAGGTTGTGCTGGAGCACTTCGCCCTCCACGAGTTCGTCCAGGACGCCGAGCACGGAGGCGAGGTCCTCGGGCTTCGTCGCGGTCAGTTCGAGCAGTGCCCCCACCAGCAGGTGATTGCCGCCCAGCACGCTGATGCGGTTTCCATACAGTATCCGGGCTGCGTCCTTGCCGCGGCGCTTGGTGCCGTCGTCCAGCACGTCGTCGTGAAGGAGCGAGGCCGAGTGGACCAGTTCGGAGGCGGCGGCGATGCGCAGGGCCCGGTCCCGCGGCACTCCGGCGATGCGCGAGCCGAGAAGAGCCAGAATCGGGCGGAGCCGTTTGCCGTCGGCGGTAACGAGGTGGCGGCACGCGCCCGGCAGCGGGTCGGCGATACCGTCACACCGGCTTTTCAGGATCTCTTCCACGTCGAGCAGATCGGCGCGGAGCATCTGCAGTGCCTCGACGGCGAACTGCTGCCAGAGCGGCGGGGACGGCCGGGGCCTTCTGGCGGCGTTCTCCAGAGGGAGCGGCTCGTCGATCGTGGCGAGGACGGCTGCAGAGGCGGTCGGACTCATTGGCGGTTCTCCGGACGCTTCAGGAGGAGCGCGGCTCGGGGTTTCAGGCGGCGGGGGCGGCAGGGACGGCGGCGAGCTTCTTGCGCCAGTTGGAGCCGAGCACTTCGGTCCGGTCCACCACCTTCGCTTTCTCGTTCCACATGCGGTCGTAATCCTGGGCCAGCCTCTCCGCGAGCACGGGGTCGTGGATCAGCACGGTCTGGTTGAAGAGAAGCTGCTTGCGCGGTTCGCGGATACAGAGCAGCACGCGCTCGCGGTCGAATACGGTGTAGGGGGACCACACCTGCGGGACGGTACGGATGTGTCCGTCGCCGGCAAGAAACCGGACGCTGCCGTATTTCTCGTGACTGTACATGGCGATCAGCATCTTCCACATGAGGTCGGGCATGGTGAACCGGACGGAGACGTTGCGGTCCATGGCCTCCGAATAGGCCCGGAACAGTTCCATGTCGTGCTCTTCGTGGCCCTTGGCGGTTTCGGGGTGGACGAAGTCGCAGATTTCGCGTTTTGCCCGCCGGATCTCGTAGGCAAGCCGCTCGTGGAAAGCCTCGTTGCCGAGGGTGACTTCCGCCTGGGCAGGGTGGAACTGGAACGGGGCGTCGGGGCCGGTCAGTAGCGGGCTGGACATGAATCCGCCCTCCTTCTCAAAACTTTCATAGACTTTTGAAAGTTCGAGTGCAAGGGGCGGGGGAAGGACGGTTTTTCAGTTCCCGGCGACCCACCCGGCGATCTTCTCCGCTGCGCCGGGGATGACGTCCAGCATGTTCGTGCCGTGGGCGGAGTGGCCCGGATAGACCTCCACCTTCACCCTTTCCTTCGAAGCGAGGATCTCGCGGATTTTCCGCGCCGTCTCGGCGCTGTAGGTGTCGTTTTCGGCGGCAATCACCAGCAGGGGCCGCGAGTTCCACTCCCGCACGGCGTCCTCGATACGGAGTTGCCGGTAGTTCATGCCGGGGGAGAGCAGAACGGCGTTCCGGAGCTGGGCCTCTCTGGACACACTGATGATGGCGACGTTCGCCCCGATGGAGGCCCCGACGAGCGTGATCTCCTGCCGCTTGAAGCCCTGCGCCTCCAGGAACTGGAGCGCGGGAGCCACGTCTTTCGCGATCAGGGGCCGGGTGCGGTCGTCGAAGCTCTTGTGATCGACCGTGGAGCCATCGGTTTTTGTGCCCGAATCCCCGTGCCCCCTGAAATCGAGGGCGAATGTGGAGATTCCCGACTCGAGCAGCAGGGGTTCGAGCGGTTTCCAGTCCGTGCGGGATCCGCCCAGCATGTGAAGGAGGAGGGCGGCCCGTTTCGCTTCTCCCACCGCCTTCCGGTAGGTGGCCCGCAGGCGCACCCCGTCGGGGGAGCGGATCTCGATCTCGTCCGCCCGGAGGGGACCGGCGAACAGGCTGGCGAAAACGAAGGCGGCGGCCGCGAGGACCTGTCGGTTCATGGGTAGTATCTCCCGATCTCCCATGTTGACTGTCCGCCGGTGCTGCTGCCAACAAAGAGGAGCATGACTTCAGAGGGAAACCGGCCTGAAGATGGTGAGACAGACCGGGCGGTCGCCCGGGTCCTGTGGATCACCCTCGGCCTTAATCTGGGGATCGCGGTCGTCAAGATGGCCGTGGGTCACTGGGCGGGGCTCGTCGCCGTCTATGCCGACGGCCTGCATTCTTTGACCGACGGTGTCTCCAACATCGTCGGTCTCGTGAGCCTCTACTTCGCCTCCCGTCCGCCGGATGCAGACCACCCATACGGGCACCAGAAGCTCGAAATTTTCGCCGCAGGCGGTGTGGGGCTGTTCCTGCTGGCGACGGCCGGTACGGTTTCGATGGAGGTTTACCAGAAGCTGACCGGTGCGGCGGTCCCGGCGGAGGCGCCCGGAAAGCTCGTCCTTGCAGTCATGGCGGTCACCTTCGCCGTGAATCTTTTCGTCGCTTCCTACGAGCGCCGCCGGGGCCGGGAACTTGGCAGTCCGTTCCTTCTTTCCGATTCGGCCCACACGGCGAGCGACCTTGCCGTCACGGGCGGCGTGATGGTCGCCGTCGTACTGGGCTGGGCCGGGATCTCCTGGGTAGACCCCCTGGCGGGCGGTCTCGTGGCGATCTGGATCTTCTGGACCGGCGTGCGGATCATTCTCGAGAACGCCGATTATCTCGCCGACCGGGCCCAGATCGACCCGGAGGAGGTCCGGCGGGCCGTGCTCGGGGTGAAGGGCGTCCGGGGCTGCACCGACATCCGTTCCCGGGGGACGCCAGGCAAGGTGTTCGTGGACCTCTCGATCCAGGTGGATGCGGCCATGAGCGTGGGAGGCGCCCACGATCTCAGCCACGAGGTGTCGGATGCCGTCCGGCAGGCCATTGCAGGCATCCGGGACGTGACCGTTCATGTGGAGCCCGCCCAGTTGCCCTCGGGCGTCTCCATTCCGTAAGGTGACGGTTCCGACGGAGGCCTTCATTCCATGTCCGAACCCGCCGACAAGAACCCGCCCGGTATCCGGCTCCAGATCCACTGCCCGAACGAGCTGCTTCAGGGCAACTATGCCAATCTCTCGCTCATCAACGCGGCCGAAAACGAGTTCGTCTTCGATTTCTGCTTCATGCCGCCGCAGGCGCCCGGCGCCGAGGGCATCAGCAGCGCCACCGTGCGGAGCCGGATCATCGTGAATCCCCGTCAGGCCAAGCGGTTCCTCAAGGCGCTCCAGGAATCGGTGCAGCGTTACGAGGCCCGGTTCGGCGTCATCGAGACGGAAGTGGTGAACGCGCCGCCCATCCCCATGATCAAGACCGACGGGACCGTTCACTGAGGCTGCCATGCCGATCACCCGCCGGCCGGACGGATCGACCGTAGGTTCGCTGCCGCGGATCAAGCTCCGGGTCTTTCTGGACCGCCGCCGGAAGGCGCTCGATATTCCGCCGGAAATCCCGGTCGATTCGGTGCTGGAGGACGTGCTCTCCCGCGCCGTCGCGTTCGTGCCGTGCGCGAGCGCCGCCCTCCTGCTCGACAACCCGATCACCAAGCAGTCGGACCGCCGGGAGAACGACCTCGTTGTGATCGCTTCCATCGGGCAGGGGCCTTACATGGCGCTCCCCGGCTCGACCGAGCCTGCCTACGCGGGCACCGCCGGGAAAACCTACCTCGAAGGCACGCCCTACGTCGGCATCGACGAGACGTTTCAGGCCCCGGTGATCGGCGTCCCGGTGACGATCGAGAAGTCCGTCTGCGGCACGCTGCTCCTGCGGAAGAAACCGGGCGAGCTGCCGTTCACCGAGCGGGAGATGAACCTCATCGCCATCTTCGCGGACTACATGTCGTCCGTGATCATGAATGCCCTCGACGCCGACAAGCTCCGCGACATGGCCCAGCGGGACACGCTTACGGGTCTCTACAACGACCGGTTTTTCCACGCACAGCTCACCCGCGACATCATCGACGCCACGGCATCGGGCGGCCCGCTCTGCCTCGTGTTCATGGACCTCGACCACTTCAAGCAGGTGAACGACACCCACGGTCACATGGCCGGATCGATGGTGCTCAAGGAGATCGGCTACCTCATGCGGCAGGTGCTGGCGATCCCCGGCGCAGTGATCTCCCGGTACGGCGGCGACGAATTCGTCGTGATCCTCGCCCAGCAGGAGCTTTCGGAGGCCCAGGCCCTCTGCGAGACGCTCCGGGCCCGGATCCAGGACTACATCTTCCTCGCCTCCGAGGGCCCCTACGGCCCGCCACTCAAGATCGGCGGCCTCATCACCTGCTCCATCGGCATCGCCAGCTTCCACGACCATGTGAGGAAGCGCTACACGCCCGAACAGAACAAGGATGCGTTCCTGAAGGTGGCCGACAAGGCCATGTACGCGGCCAAACAGGCGGGGCGGAACCGCGTGAGCATCGGAGAGCCCGAGGCGGGCACCGAGGAAGGCGGCGGTTTCGAGTGAAATTCCATACCGAATACCTCTGGTTCACGACCCAAAAGCGCCGGGACTACGTGCTCATCACGGACGAAGTGCAGGCGGCCGTCACCAAGAGCGGTATCCGCGAGGGCATGGTGCTGGTCTCCGCCATGCACATCACGGCGGGCGTCTATGTGAACGACGCCGAGAGCGGGCTGATCCGCGACATCGACACCTGGCTGGAGGAACTTGCGCCGGCGAAGCCGAATTACCTCCACCACCGGACGGGCGAGGACAATGCCGACGCGCATCTCAAAAGCATGCTCGTCCACCATCAGGTGATCTGCCCCGTCACGGACGGCCGTCTCGATTTCGGTCCCTGGCAGCAGATCTACTACGCAGAGTTCGACGGCCAGCGGAAGAAACGGGTCATCGTGAAAGTGATGGGCGAATAGCGTGCGGGTGTCGGTCCAGCTTCCGGGGGACGGAGCCGAATTCCGTTCACTGGAACTGGGGGCTGATCTGACGCTGATCCGCCGGGTTCAGGGCAGTGCGCCTGTGCTGCAAACCCCCGGCGAACTGCTGGAGGTGTCCTCCCTCGACGTTCTTGAGCAGCAGCTCGAAAACCTTTCCCGCTTCGCGGACCTCTCGGCGCTGAAGGCCGAGTGCCGCTCACTCTCTGCCCGGACCGCCGCTGCCTCGGGCCGCGCCCTCCAGCTGGACGAACGGCAGTTCCAGCTTCTGTGGAATGCGGCGCAGGTGTGGATCGCCGCCCTCGTCCTGTTCCCGGTGCCGCTCCTCGTCTGGTCCTGGGACGAGCTGTTCGGCCTGTACATCCCGCACGCGCTTGCCGCGCTCGCCGCCGCCGGGTCGGTATATTTCCTGCGCGAATGGTGGAAGAACCGGCCGGCATACGCCGCCGCCGCCCAGAACCTGTTCGAGCTGGAACTCTCGCTCCGGGGCGTGGAGGAGCGTCTCGGCGGCTGGAAGCCGCTCGTGCTCGACGAAGCCGCTGTGGCAAAGCTTGCCGGCGAAGACGCTGCCCGGTTCGCCGCCCTCCTCGTCCGTTATGCTCCGGCGCGGGATCTCATTGTCCTCGCTTTCGGGGAAACGGGCCGCGAACTCTCCCGGCAGCTCATCGCCCTCGGTGCCGCCGAAACACCCGAAGCCGGCGGGCTGGCAGTGACGAGGGTGTGACGGGCTATACTCCCCCCGTGTCCGATCCCGTCGATACACCTGCCTCTTCGCCGCCGGATGCGGAGGGGAACCTGCCCGGAGATCCCGAGGCCCGGCGGGAGTTTCTGCTCGGCAAGGCGGGTGAACTGCCCGCGGAGCCGGGCGTGTACCTGTTCAGGGACGAACGCGGGGATATTCTTTATATCGGCAAGGCGAAGGTGCTCCGCAACCGCGTCCGGAGCTACTTCCAGCGGTCCGACGACGGGCGGTTCCAGATCCGGTTCCTTGTACCGAAGGTCCGGAAGATCGATACCGTGGTGACACGTACCGAGGAAGAGGCGATCTTCCTCGAAAATACGCTGATCAAGCGCCACAAGCCGCGCTACAACATCGAGCTGAAAGACGACAAGTCGTACCTCGTCATCCAGCTCACGACGAAACACGAATGGCCCCGGGCGCTTGCCATGCGACGTCCCGTGAAGGATGGAAACCGGTATTACGGCCCCTACGGCTCGGCGACGCTTGCCCGCGAGACGCTCGACGTCCTGCAGCGGACATTTCAGCTCAGGACCTGCACGGACGGCGAGCTCGAGCGCCGCACCCGCCCCTGCATCGAGCACGAAATCGGCCGCTGCACCGCCCCCTGTGTGGGGCTCGTCACCCCGGAGGCCTATGCCGAGCGGGTGAAGGCTGTCTCGATGGTGCTCTCGGGCCGGGGGCGCGCGGTGCTGGACGAACTCCGGGCGAAGATGGCGGCGGCGTCCGAGGCGACCGACTACGAACTTGCCGCGAAATACCGGGACCAGCTCCGGGCGGTGGAGGAGACGGTCGAAAAGCATCCGGTCGTCTCCATGGACCTCACCGACCGGGACGTTGTGGGGTTCGCCCAGGACGGCACGGACGGCATGATCCAGCTGCTGTTCATCCGGGGCGGCACGCTGCTCGAGACCCGCGCCATCCCTGTGGAGATGGCCGGTTTCACGCCAGCCGAACGGCTGGAGCAGTTCCTCGCCCGCTACTACGGAAACGACAACTACGTGCCGGAAGAGATCCTGCTCCCGTTCGGGATCGAGGGGATCGAGGCGCTCTCCCAGTTCGTCTCGGAGGCCCGGCAGGGAAAGGCGGAGGTGATTGTTCCCAGGCGCGGCGACCGGGCCAAGCTGATCGAGCTCGCAGACCGGAACGCCGCCGAATCGCTTTCCCGCCGCCGGGCGGCCGACGAGAAAATCCGCACGATGCTGGAACGGGTACGCGGGAGGCTGGGGCTCGCGCGGCTGCCCGAGCGGATCGAGTGCTACGACATCTCGCATCTCGGCGGACAGTTCACCGCCGCGAGCCGGGTCGTCTTTCATATGGGCGAACCCGTGCGCCGGCTTTACCGCAAGTACCAGATCAGGACGGTGGACGGAGGCGACGACTTCGCCGCCATGCGGGAGGTGCTCACGCGGCGGCTTTCCCGCGCCCCGGCTCCCGGTGCCGAAGGGGGCCCTGATGACGAGTGGCGGCTTCCGGACCTCCTGCTCGTGGACGGCGGCAAGGGACAGCTCGCCGAACTGGTCCGGGCGGCAGAAGCACTCGAGATCACCCGGAGGCTCGACGCCCCCGACCTCGCCTCCATCGCCAAATCGCGGATCCAGGACCGGGGGGCTGCGGGGCGCGAGATCGACCGCTCGGACGAGCGCATCTTCCGGCCCGGCGAGGAAGATCCGCGGCCGCTGGACCCGCACTCACCCGAATTCCGCCTGCTCACTTACATCCGTGACGAATCCCACCGGTTCGCCATCCGCTACCAGAGAAAACTCCGCGAGAAGATCCGGTTCCGCTCGAAGCTGGACGACATTCCGGGCGTCGGCCCCGCCCGCCGCATGGCGCTGCTCAAGGCGTTCGGCTCGCTGGACGGAGTGAAGGCCGCAACGCCGGAAAGCCTGAAAGCGGTCAAAGGGGTCAGCGCGGAACTCGCGGACGCGATCTGGCGCCATTTTCATCCGGGGCAATAGGGCCGCCTACTGTCCCTCGAACCACCCGACGAGATCGCGGTTCTTCGAGATGGGATAGGCATGGTTCATCCCCTGAATCTCGACGTATTTCACGGAAATGCCGGCGCTCCTGAGGCGCGCCTCGGCCGAGCGGGCCAGCTGTACGGGGAACAGCATGTCGTTACTCCCATGCATGAGATGGACGGGGAATTTTTTCGGGCACGACTCCACGGGCACCCACGGCTTCAGGACGCCGGAGACGCAACTTGCCGCAGCGAAGGAGCCGGGGTTTGTGAAGGCGAGTTCGAGGGCGGCGCTCCCGCCGTCCGAGAGACCCGTAACGAGGATCTTCTGCGGGTCGATGTTCTCGCGGGCGACCGTCCGGCGGACGAGATCGAGCAGGGCGGGGAAATCTCCCTTGGGGTCCCACGTCATGCCGGGCGACTTGGGCACGAGGCCGTACCAGCAGTGGGAGTGCAGCGCCCGGAGCCAGATCGCCATGAATTCCGCCGAGCTGCCCATGGCCCCGTGCAGGCAGAGGGCGAGCGGGCGCGGGTCGCCGGGATTCCTGCCCGAGGGACGGTAGAGAAGCGCGTGGGAGCGTTCGACGCCGTTCACGAGCAGCGGCACTTTCTCGATGGCAGCCTTGGGGTCCGGTTCCCGGAACCCTTCGGGCGGCGCTTCCTCGAGGAAGAACCGCTCGATGGAGGGCACGGCGAGCCGGTAGCCGAACAGCCGCACGGCGGTCTCGTTGGCCGAGTGGAAACCGAGCAGGAGATTCATCGGATTCGCCGGATTGATCGGCCCCGAAAGGGTCTGGCAGCCGGAGCTCAGGGTTTTCACGAAACCGAGCCATTCGCGGGCGGCGGGGTTCTGGCCCGCGTGGAAATCCAGCTTCACCTCGAGGCCCCGGAGCCTGGGCAGATGGACGTCCTTCAGCCGCTTCTGCAGGAAGGGAATCAGCTTGAGGTCGAACTTTTCGAATGCCGTCTGGAGTTCCGTGAGATACGCCAGCACGTCGGGCGCGCATTCCCTGAGTACGTAGGAATCGCCCGGCGCCACTTCGATCATGACTGCTTCACCCGCCGTCCGGAGGCGGCCGTGTCTTTCGCCGTCTCCAGGTCAAACTTCTCGGGATGCTGGCCCTCGACGGCCCTGAACCGCAACCGGACACTCATGCGCTGCTCGAGTTCCTCCACTCCGGAGAGGTCAGGCCCCGTGAGCCGGTCCACGACCGAGGGGTGGGCGCGCACGAGAATAGCAGGCCCGAGGCGTCTTGCCTCGCGGCGGACCTCGCGCAGGAGATCCCGGGCTGTGGTTGCCGCCGAGAGCACCCGGCCCGAACCCTCGCAGCAGGGGCAGAGATCCTCAAGCTGCGCCGTGAGGCTGTCCCGGTGACGCTTCCGTGTCATCTCGACGAGGCCGAGCTCCGAGATCCGGGTAATCGTGCAGCGGGCGCGGTCTTTCGCGAGCGCTCCGGAGAAAGCGGCCGACACCTGCTCGCGGCTCTGGGCCTCTTTCATGTCGATGAAGTCGATGACGACGATACCGCCGGTGTTCCTGAGGCGGAGCTGCCGGGCGATCTCCGCCGCCGCCTCGAGGTTTGTGCGGCGCACGGTGTCCTCGAAGTTGTTTTTTCCGGTGTTCTTGCCCGTGTTCACGTCGATGGCGGTCATGGCTTCGCCGGTATCGATCACGAGGTAGCCGCCCGATTTCAGCCACACCCGCCGGGCGAGGGCCTTCCTGAGCTGGTCGTCGAGCCCGAACACGTCGCCAGCCGGGTCCGGCGATTTCTGGAGTTCCACGGTCCCGGCGAGGTCCGGCCGTGCCGCAGCGACGAACGCCTTTACGCTGTCAAAAAGCGGTTCGCTGTCGCAGACAACCCGGCTGAAGCCGTCGGGCAGGAAGTCACGTACGACGCGGAGCGGGAGATCCAGCTCGCCGTGCACGAGCGAGGGCACGGGCGCAGTCTTCGCCTTTTTCTGCACCTGCTCCCATACGGACACCAGTTCCGCAATGTCGGCGGCAATCTCCTCGCGCGACGCGGCGCCGGCCGCCGTCCGGGCCACAAGCCCGAAGCCCTGCGGGGCCAGTTCCTGGAGCAGCTCCCTGAGCCGGGCCCGGCCCGCCTCGTCGGCGACGCGGTGGGAGACGCCGGCGAGGGACTTGCCCGGAAACAGGACGACGAACCGGCCGGGCAGGGCGATCTGCGCCGTGAGTTTCGCGCCCTTGTGGAGCGCGGGCTCCTTCTCCACCTGGACGAGGATCTCCTGACCCTGACGGACGAGATCGGCGATATTTGGGGCCGCCTGTTTCGGGGCGTCCGCCGGCAGGGCGTCGTCGGCGAACAGGTAGGCGGTGCGATCCTCGCCGATATCGACGAACGCCGACTGAAGGTGCGGCAGTACCCGGACCACGCGCCCCTTGTAGATGTTGCCGGTGAGAGCCGAATCCTGCGGACGGTCGGCTTGGAACTCCACGAGGCCGCCGTTCTCGAAAACGGCGGCCCTCGTTTCCAGGGCGTCGCGCAGCAGGAGGATTTCCCGGTTCATGTCCGTCCGGGATTATGACCGGCGGAATGCGGGGCGCAATCCGGGGCCTATCAGTTGAGGATGTAGCGCATGGGATCGACCGGGATGTCGTTCACGCGCACTTCGTAGTGAAGGTGCGGACCAGTCGAGCGGCCCGTGTTGCCGACGGAGGCGATTGGCTGCCCCCTGAGGATCTTGTCGCCCACCTTGACGCTCACCTCGGAGAGGTGGGCGTAGATCGTGGTCAGCCCATAGCCGTGATCGATCGTCACCGACAGGCCGTAGGCGTCGCGCATGCCCACCCGGACGACTGTGCCGGAGGCGGGCGACGCCACCGTCGTGCCGTGGGCGGCCGAGATATCGAGCCCCTCGTGCAGCTTGCGCTCGCCTGTGAACGGGTCCACGCGGTAGCCGAACGTCGAGGTCAGCCAGCCCCGGACCGGCCAGATGGTCGGGGTGGCGAGAATCTGGATTTCCTGGTTCTTGAAGTGGTCGAGCAGGACCTCAAGGCCCATTTCCGCACGCTTGGTGCGGGTCGAGTGGGCGGCTAGGTCGGCGTCGATGCGCTGGAGCCGCTGGGCGTCCTCGGGCCGGAAGGTCGAGTATAGCTCGGCGTCTCCGGTGCTGCGCGGGCCGCCGGTGCCGCTCTCGGGCTGCTTGGGTGCCGGGTCGATGCCCATCATCCGGCGGACGCGGCTTTCGAGCTGTCCCACACGGTCGATCTGGCGGTCCAGCGTGGCGAGGCGGGTTTCGACGCTCGCCACCTGCGCGCGAAGTTCGGAATTCTCGCCGAGCAGGCCGTCCACCTGGGCCGCGCGGCTCACGCTGTAGATATAGTGGCTCGCGCCGAGCACGAGTACGATGGCCGCGATGGCAACGGCCCGGCCCGACAGCAGCCAGGTGGGGACCGTGATTCTCCGGACCCCCTGCTCCCCTACCAGTACAACTGTGTAGGAACTCTCTGGTTTTTTAACCGTCGACAAAAAATGGACCTCTACAGCCCTTTACAGATAGCCGTCCGGCCAACACAGCATTCCGGACCGGAACCGGCCGGAACTATTCCAAAATGAAATCCCCACCATTACCGTGGTGCTGCGTTAATTGACGCAAACGACTTGAAAAGCAGTCTCGCTCATGGTTTCAGTCAGTGTCAAGAGTGTTTTGGCTGTATATTTGTGCGTTGCGTTATGAATAAAGGGCTGAAAAGCCGGTTTGGAGCGGTTCTCGTGACGCTGGGCGTCGCCGCTCTGGCGGCTTGCGGCTCGAAGCCATCCCCCGAGGCCGCTACTTCCGGTCCGGAAGCCCCCCCTATGGCACCGGCTCCCCAGACTGTCGATGTGGTCGCCAAGTTCGGCACCCTGCCGCCCACCCCGGAAGTTTTCGACGTCGTGGTGCTGGACCCCGGCCACGGCGCCCATGACTGGGGCGCCACCGGCGTCGGCGGAATCATGGAGAAGGATATCGTCCTGAAGGTAGGCCAGATCGCGGCAGGCTGCCTGCGCGAGACGAAGCCGGACCTGAAGGTGTTTCTCACGCGCGACGACGACTCGTTCCTGCCGCTCGCCGACCGGTCGAAGGTGGCCAACAACCTGAACGCGGATGTCTTCGTGTCGATTCACGCGAACTCCGCCCGCAACGTGAAGGCCCGCGGGATCGAAACCTATCTCATGAACCCGGAGGCCACCGACAAGGAGGCGCACCGGGTCGCCATGGCGGAGAATGAGTCGCTCGGCATCGAGGGCCTCGACCCGAACGATCCGCTGCTCCTCACGCTCTGGTCGCTGAAGAGCGCGCAGCACATCCTGGGCAGCGAGGATTTCGGCACGGTCGTTCACCAGACGCTGGCGAAGGAGTTCAGCTTCCAGAGCCGCGGCGTGCTGCAGGCGCCGTTCTTCGTCCTAGTACGGGCGAACATGCCGGCGATCCTCATCGAGATTGGCTTTGTCACGAACGAGGCCGAGGCGGCCAACTTCCAGACCCCGGCCTACCTCGAGCGCCTCGGCCGGGGAATCTGCAAGGGTGTTCTCGAATACGGGAAGGATTTTCCCAGGAAACTGGACCTCGAAGGCCGCCGCCGCCTGCACGAGGGGGAAAAACCCCCGAAACTCCGTCCCGGCAAGCCAAAACCCGCCAATAAGAGCTGATTAAGCCCCCTCAGGGCCGATTCGCCGGATCCTTGCCTCCATCCGGCGGGCGGCCTGTCACAAATTTATCACTTCTCCTTCCAACGAACTTCATAACTCCGCGTCATACGGATGGGACCATTCTTGGAGGAGATCCAATGCGTTTGACACAGAATTCCAAATCGAGCTTCCGCCGGACCGTGACGAAGGCCGCCGTTCTGGCTGCTCTACCCCTTTCCATCTTCGGATGCGACGTGGATACCGGCTCGCTTTCCGGTACGCCGCCCGTTCTTCCCGATGACGTGGGCCTCTCGGCCGTCGTGGCGGTCCGCCGCCCCGATGGAGGCAGCATCGCCGACTTCATCAAGGACCGGGTCGCCGACATCGACGACAACGGCCTCGAGTCGGATGCGACCCTTCCGCTTCCGAACGACGCGTCGAACACATCGGACCTCTCGGACACCGACAATCCGGTGATCGCTGATGACCTCGTGCTCACCAACGGCCTCGAATACTCCGTGGTCGCCAAGTGGCTGGACCCCCTTACTGCGGACACCTCGCTTGACGCCCCGCGCTTCGGCGCCAATGCCGACTTCACGGCCTATATTCCGGGCGACCTCGACCCGGCTGCGGGCGACAGCCTCCTGTGGAACGGCTCCGACAACGAGAGCGGCTGGCTGTTCGTGAACCACGAATACGTGTCGGGGAACGTCCCCACATCGAGCCGCGCAGCCAGCGGGTCGAACCTCGTGTTCGCCAACTGGCTTGCCGCCTGGAACCTGTTTTCCACCGCCACGCTCGAAGCCCTGAACCCGGACGCTCTCAAGTCCTGGTCCACGGCTACCGACCGCGACGAGTTCATCCGCCGGCATAAGAAACAGCTCGGCGCGAGCCTTGTGAAAATCAGCTTGCAGGGCGGTGAGTGGACGATCGACACGTCCGCCGACAACCGCCGTTTCGACGGCACCAGCAACTCGCTGTTCCGCGTGACGGGTTACACCCTGTCGGCGGCAGCCAAGGACGACGCCGGCGTCGCCCTCGACAAGGGCGTCGTTCCCGGCACGCTGGGCAACTGCTCCGGTGGCGTCACGCCGTGGGGCACGATCTTCACGGGCGAGGAAAACGCCCAGGACTGGTACGGTGACGCCGACGCATGGTCGTCCGCCGAGAAGTTCACGAGCGGCAAGGGATTCGACATCGCCGCCAACGTGGCGCCGGTGTGGACTGCCAGCTCGTCGTCCAACTACGGCCAGCTCTCGGTGGCCCAGGGCAAGAACAACATCGACTACTACAGCTTACTGACCGAGATCGACCCGGCTGTGGCCCCGAACGAGTTCTACAAGCCGATCACCGACGACGATGATGACGCCACGATCGAAGGCGACGGCCAGGGCCACCGCAAGCTCGGTTCCATGGGCCGCGCCCGGTGGGAAAACATGACGGTCGCCACTGACGGCAACTTCGAGCTCGTCTCCGGACAGCCGATAGTGATCTACGCCGCCGATGACCGCACGAACGGCCGCATCTACAAGTTCGTTTCCTCCTCGAACTATACCTCCGGCCTGAACCGCGGCGAAATCCGCGCCCTGCTCGATTCGGGTTCGGTCTATGTGGCGCACTTCTCGGCCATGGGCTGGGACGGCACCTCGGCCAGTCTCTCCGACTGCAAGCGGTTCGACCAGATCTCGGGCTTCCAGATCTCGGGCGACAACGACGGCGCGGCCACTGCTGACGGCTGCGGCGGCGACGACGGCGACGACGGACTGCGCGTGCCGACGAAGGGCGACCGCGGTTTCGGCCACTGGATCAAGCTTGACGTGAATAACGCCACCGACAATGCGCCGGTGTGGCAGTACAACCAGGCCGGCGTCGCTGGCAGCGGCATCCCCGCCACGACGACGAAGGTCGGCGCGGCGCTGAAGAGCCAGACGTTCAACCTGATTGGCGGCTTCTCCAGCAACAACACCGTGCTTTCCTCGCTCCACACGGCGGCGACGAAGCTCGGCGTGACGCAGCTGAACCGGCCGGAAGATCTCGAGTACAATCCGGTCCCGCTGGATAACGGAAATCCGCTCCTCTACATCGCCTTCACCAAGCACACGGCTAAATACTCCCTGAACGACAACGGCCGCGGCCTTCTGGTCACGGGCACGAACCACGACCTCAGCAACGGTATCCGGACCCGCAGCGACAAGCCGGGCCGTATCTGGGTGATCGAAGAGACGGCTAGCCCCTCGAACCCGTCTGCCTCGGCCACCTTCACCTACTGGCAGGTGTGGGGCGGCGACGACGACACGGCAGAGCGCTATGACGGCGGCAACCCGGACAACATCCTCGTTGACAAGGACGGCGGCGTGTGGTTCGGCACGGACGGCTACTTCGGCCTGACCCTGGGCGTGACGCCGGCCGATGTCGGTCACGACGCGATGTATTACCTCGACACCGAGGACGATAACTCGAATACCTACGGCCGTGCGTTCCGCATTCTGACGGTGCCGAGCGACGCCGAGCACACGGGCCCCTCGTTCACGCCGGATATGTCGACGCTGTTCTTCTCGGTCCAGCACCCTGGCGAGGACAATGCGAGCTCATGGCCGCAGTCGTCGGTTCCGGGGTCGACAACCCGCTAAGACGGCAGTTCCAGGTTCCTCCTTCATGTGTGGGCCGGGAGCACTCCAAGACGGGTGCTCCCGGTTCCTTTTGGAAGTATCCCGGAAAGGCAGCTCCGAATGAACCGCAAGCTCCCCCTGTTCGTCATTGCCATTCTGGCAGCGGCCGGCCCGATGGTTCTCGTCTCCTGCAGGGGCCGCCCGAAGGAAACCGCACCCGAACGGATAGCGGTCATGGCCCAGCGGATCGAAACCATCGACCGGGAGGCATACCGCTCGAAGCCGGACGTCTACGACCCGGTGGAACTCGCCCGGCTCACTATGGGGGAGCCGATCGCGGGGCGGTTCAAGCTGTATAACGGCGACGCCGCCGTGCCGTCCCAGTGCTACACGGCGACAGGTGGTATCGCGAACCCCTGCTGGACCTGCCACACGCAATCAGTGTGGCCGAATGAGCGGCACGACTGGGAACTCCAGCAGGAGTACGCCTTCAGCCAGGCGGCGCTTACGAACAACTGGACCAACCTGCACGAGGACCGCTCGAAGGCCATTGCCGCCATCTCGGACGAGGAGGCGCTCCGGTACGTCCGGAATGACAACTACACGCCCCTGCGCCCGGCGCTGGAGAAGGACACGAATTACCTGAAAGCGGGCGGCTACCTGCCGGACCTCGACTTCTCGATGGGCTTCGACGACGAAGGTTTCGCCCGGGACGGCTCGGGCTGGCGGGCGCTCCGGTACAAGCCGTTTCTCGGCACCTTCTGGCCGACGAACGGCAGCACCGACGACGTGTTCATCCGCCTGCCGGAGAAGTTCCGGCGGACGGCGGACGGCGCGGAGTCCCGCGAGATTTACAAGCTGAATCTCTCGATCCTGGAAGCGGCCATCGCCTTCGATCCCCGTTTCGCCGCCGAATATCCGGACAAGCCCGAAGGAAGGCCCGTACGCCGTGTGGAACCGGTGTTGGAAGACCTTGCTGGCACGGACCTCGACGGCGACGGCAAGACGGGTGGAACGGTGACGTCGATCAAGGGGCTCCCGGCCCGTTACGCCGGCGGGGCGTCGGACGTGAAGGTCTTCCGTCACCTTTACCCCGAAGGCTCCGAATACCTCCACTCGGTCCGTTATATCGATCCGGATGCGCCGGGCATGATCTCGGTACGGATGAAAGAGCTCCGCTACTCGAAAAAGAAGGAGTTCCGGCAGCTCGAGGCCGTGAAGCGCGCCTATGAGCACGCGCTCGTCGAGAAGAACGAGTTCCGGGTCCCCGTTAAGACCGGCAGTCCGCTCGCGGGTTATCCCAATGAGTTCGGCTGGTCGCTCCAGGCGTTCATCGAGGACGAATACGGCCGTCTGCGGCTCCAGACGGCGGAGGAGCACCACTTCTGCCTCGGCTGCCATTCGGGCATCGGCGTCACCGTGGACCAGACCTTCACGCTGGCCCGAAAGGTGCCGGGCGAGGGCGGCTGGAAATACCAGAACATCGGCGGAATTCCGGACGTCCCGCAGGCGGGCCACAAGGAGCCCGAGATCCTCACCTACTTCGACCGGGTGACGGGCGGCGACGAGTTCCGTGCGAACACCGAGATGCTGGATAAATTCTTCCCCGGCGGGAAACTGGACAAGGCGAAGGTGAAGAAGGCCGCGCCCGGCGGCACGGAGGACATTACGTATCTCGTCGCGCCCTCCCGTGAGCGGGCGCTTCTCCTTAACAAGGCCTACATGGCGCTCGTGAAGGACAACGACTTTCATAGGGGCCGGGACACCGTCATCAGCCCGCCCGTGAACGTCCACCGACAGATCGTGAACGGCAATACGGAGCTCGCCGAAACGGGCCGGGTGTTCACCGACGGCCGGCTCTGGCTCGACTGGACCGGAGTGAAGTGAGCAAACCTGGCGGAACTGGCTCCCGGCCAGTCGTGCGGTGAGAGAAGCCGGTATTACCTGAAGCTGTCAGGCGGAGACGTTCAGACGCAAAAGGCCTGGCATCCAGCCAGACCTTTGAAGCGGGAGTTTCGCGGGTTTCAGCCGGCGGCGCCGGTGGTGGCGACTGCCTGGAGCGCCGCCATCCGTCCGCCGCTTTCACCGGGCATCCGGACCGCGTGTGCGAGAATTCCCGCGAGATTTGCTCCATGGCCGTCGAAGGCGATCGGCACCATGACGCCCACGGGAGCGGTGAAGCCCGTGTGTCCGTATCCGACCCGGATCAGTTCGCGCAGAACCGAGTGGGCGAAGCCGGCATCGCCGGTCGTGTTTTCCTCGACCCAGGCACGTCCAACGTGGCCGCTGGGTTCAATCTCCATATGGACGGCGACGATGCCCGTTGTGCCGGGGGCCGTGCTGCGGAGCTCATTGTAGAGGTCGCCGATACGGACGAGCTGCGTCGCGACCGGAGTATGGGCCCATTCGGTATCGTAGGAGCCGAGATCCGGGGCGCTCTCGCGGACCCTGCGGATCGTCGCCTCGACGGCTCCGCGGAGTTTCCCTGCCGGGACAGTGTGGAGAATCTTCTCGCCCACGGTCCTTTCTTCCAGCGAGGCTGGTCCGATCGAGGCGGGTTCGTTCCCGCGGCGGTCCGGGGCGGGGCTTCCGACGGCAATGACCGAGGCGGCCAGCAGAACGGCTGCGCCGGCGAGGGCCATGGTTGCGGCGAAGATCCGGCGGTTGCGGCCCTGGGGCGCCGAGCCGGCTGCCAGGATCGCTATCGCCTGGGGCGGCAGCGGTTCCGCAGCGGCCACTACTGCCGGGATTTCCATCGGCGCGGGGCTTTGCACCAGCGCCGGTTTCGGGCGACGCCGCGTCACAGTCTTTGCCGGGCTGCGCCGCGTGCTGGCGGCACTGACCTTCACGGGTTTCTTCGTGATGGCGGTGGTCTTCACGGCCTTCCTTGTGGTGGCGGTTTTCGTCGTCGCTGATTTGCGGCTCTTCATGGTGGTTATCCTCCCGTCACCCTTGTGTTGTTCTGTCCGGATTCTCCGGCAGCAGGGCGAATCTGGACAGAACAAAGCAAAGGCCGGACCAAAGACGCGATATCGAGTTTGTCGGAAAAAATATCTGTAATATCAGTGAGTTATCTGAATTGTCGAATCCTCTCGTCTGAGGTCACCGGCAACCCGGCGGGGTGGCTGCGGGTCTCCGGGGACCCACCGGACGATGAAGCGGAGTGCCGGAATTACCGGCCGTGTTCTCCAGCAATTTCAGCAGGTTCGGCGGCATTTCATCGCGGATGGCATTCTTGGCACCACGCTTGCTCTATTGGCTTCGTCGAGAGGAGATCTGTCATGAGGAAGTTTGAAAATATCCTGTTCGCCAACATCTCTGCCACCGTCTGCATCGTGTTGCTCCAGATGCTGCTCGGATCCGGCTGCGCCGCGAGCGCGGGTTACGCCGAACGCTGCCTGGACAACACCGTGGCCTCCACCTGCACGGGGCCGCGTCTCGTCGCGCAGGACCTGTCGGGCCGGGACCTGACCGGACGGAGCCTTGAAGGCGCCGACCTCCGGTTTATCGTCATGAACCGTGCGACGGCCCGCTCCGCCGATTTCACCGGAGCGAACCTGAGCCGCGCCAAACTGATGAACACCGACCTGCGTCAGGCGAATCTGGAGAACGCCGATCTCTCGTTCGCGGACCTCCGCGGGGCCGATCTCCGCGGGGCGAAGCTCGCCGGCGCCAACTTCTCCGGTGCGGACGTGCGGGGTGCCCTGATGGACTCCCACGCCCGGGCCGGGATCTCCGGCGCGGTCACGACCGACCGGGACCGCCAGACCGGGTCCTGGAACGGCTCCGCGATCCGCCAGCCGGAGCCGGCGGGCGTCGCTCTCTGAAATCTTACCGTTGACTTCCGCCGCCCGGCAGGTCGAGAACCGATCTCACCTGCCGGGCGAGTTCGTCGAGGTCGTAAGGTTTGCGCAGGAAATTCACGGCCGAGAGATCGACGCCAAGTCCGGCGGTGACCTCGGCCACATGTCCGGAGACGAACAGCACCCGGAGCCGGGGGCAGAAATCCCTTAGCCGGGCGGCAAGCTGGAAGCCGCTCATCTGCGGCATGACCACGTCGGTGACCAGAAGATCGACGACGGAGCAGCCTCCTTTCTCGATGATCCCGAACGCCTCCAGCCCGTCGCCGGCCTCAATGACCGTGTAGCCGTATCCCCGGAGCACCCGAGCGGTGAGTTTCCGGACCTCGGCCTGGTCCTCGACCACCAGAATGGTCTCCTTGCCGCCGCGGATGACCGGCAGCGTGGCGGTTTCTTCCGGCGCCGCCTTCTGGTGGGCCGGCAGCCGGATCGTGAAGGTGGTCCCCGATCCTTCCCGGCTGTTCACCTCGATTTCTCCGCCCCAGCCATGAACGATGCCATACACGGTGGGCAGCCCCAGGCCTGTCCCCTTGCCGGGTTCCTTGGTGGTGAAGAACGGCTCGAAAATCCGGGACTGCACTTCGGAGCTCATGCCGTGCCCGGTATCCGAGACCTCGAGCACAATACGGCCCGCCTCGTTCCGGGTTTCAATGGTCAGTACGCCGCCGGAGGTCATGGCATCGGACGCATTGACCGCCAGATTGAGCAGGATCTGGTCCATCTGGGACGGATCGCCCCGGACCGTCTGAAGATCCGGAGCGAGTTTCTTCTGGATCACCACATCCTCGCGGATCAGCCGCCGGAGCAGCTTTTCCATCTCCGCGATGCTGGAATTGAGGCTGAGAACCCGGGGGACCTCCGCCTGATTCCGGCTGAAGGTCAGCAGCCGCCGGGTCAGTTCGGCGGCCCGTTCGCCGGCCCGGAGGATGTTGAGCACATCGGTAGCCGCCGAGGGATCACGGTCACGGAGTTCCGAGTTGAGAAGCTGGGCATGCCCGTTGATGACGACCAGCAGGTTGTTGAAATCGTGGGCGATGCCGGACGTGAGTCTTCCGATGGCGTCCATCTTCTGGGCGACCGAAAGCTGGCGCTGGAGTTCGGTCTGCAGCTTTTCCTGGCGCCGGATGTCGGTGACATCCCGGATCACCAGCACCGCATGGGAAGCTGCACCGGCAACCGGGCAGCCCCGCCATTCCGCCTCGAAGGCCGATCCGTCCTTGCGATGAAGCGTACTGTTTCCTTCGAACGCTGCCTTCGCAACAAGGGCATTCCGGATAGGTAACTGCCGGTCCGGGTCAGGGCCGAACGGGAACGTGGCGGAGCGGCCGATGAATTCCTCGCGGCTGTAACCGGTCAGGATCTCCATGGTGCGGTTCACATAGGCGATGACGGGGCCCGCCGGAGAAGCCGCGTCGACCGACGTAATGAGCATGCCGTCGCCGACGCTTTCGGCCGCCGCGCGCAGCAGGAGAAGCTGGTCCTCGAGCAGCCGCCGGGCCCGGATGTTCTCGTGCTCCACGAGCGCCCGCTCGACGGCCGGGACGAGGCGCGTGAGGTTCGACTTCAGAAGATAGTCGTGGACGCCGTCCCGCATCGCCTCCACAATCCGCTCTTCGGACAGGTGGCCCGAAACCGCCACGAAGGGGAGGTCGGGCGCCAGCTCCCGGACGACCGAAAGGGCCCGGGGACCGCTGAATTCGGGCATGTGGAAGTCGGAAATCGCGAGATTCCATTTGCCGTTCAGGAGCCGGTCGCGCAGGTCCCGTTCGGTCTGGACCCGGTCGGAGACGATCTTGTAGCCGCCCCGTATGAGCGCACGCTGGATCAGCAGCGCGTCATCCTCGGAATCCTCGACAAGGAGGACCCTCAGTTCCCGTGTGGCCGGCGGCGTGCTCATTTGAGTGGTGACTCGTTCGTGACCAGCCAGTAGAGCTGTAGCGACGCGACGGCATCGGCGAACTCCTGGAAGTCGACGGGTTTGCGGACATAGCTGTTGGCGCCCTTGGCGAATCCCTCGACGATATCCCGTTCCTCCCTTGACGACGTGAAGATCACGACCGGCAGCAGGTTTGTCGCTGCATTCGCCCGGATCTGGCGGAGCACCTCGAAGCCGTCCACTTTCGGCAGTTTGAGGTCGAGCAGGACGACCTGCGGCAGAGGCGGCGGGGCTGCGGCGAAGGTGCCCCGGCCGAACAGGTAATCGAGGGCTTCGGCCCCGTCGCGAACGACGTCGATCCGGTTGGCGATCCGGTTCTTCCTGAGAGAACGTAGCGTGAGCGCTTCGTCGTCGGAATTGTCCTCCACGAGGAGAATTGTTCCGTTGCCTGTTTCCATGATCCGTGCCCTCTCTTTCTGAAATCAGACGGCCTGCTGCCCTTGACCTGAAGTCTGTGCAGGTCCGGGGAGCATGAAGCTGATCTTTGCCCCGTGATTCACCGCGCCGTCGGCCCAGACCATTCCGCCGTGGCGGTGCACGATCCGCTGAACGATGACGAGACCGATGCCGGTCCCCTCGAACTCCGAGGCGCCGTGAAGCCGCTGGAAGATGCCGAACAGCTTGCTCGCGTATGCCATGTCAAAGCCGGCCCCGTTGTCCTTGACGAAGAAATAGGGAGTCCCGTGGGGGAGATACTCCCGGCCGATCTCGATCCTGGCAGCCGCCCGCTTCGACGTGAACTTCCAGGCATTGCCGATGAGATTTTCAAGGACGATCCGGAGCAGGCGCGGATCTCCATGCGCCTCAAGGCCGCTCTGGATGACCAGTTCCACGTTCCGGCCGGGGAAAGTCTGGGCGAAGCCCTCGCACACGTCCTGCACCAGCTGGGAGAAATTCACCGGCTGGATACTGAGCTCGATGCGGCTGACTTTAGCCAGTTCGAGCAGGTCGTCGATCAGCTGCGACATGCGGCCAATGGCCGACCGGATACGGTTCAGATAATCGCGCCCGGCGTCGTCAAACCTGTCGCGATATTCTTCCTCGAGGGCCTGGCTGAAACCGTCCACGCTCCGAAGCGGGGCCCGGAGGTCGTGAGAAACCGAGTAGCTGAATGCCTCCAGCTCCTTGTTGGCGGTTTCGAGATGGCTGTTCTTTTCTTCGAGCTGGCGTGCCAGCTCCATGATCCGGCCCTCGGCCTGCTTGCGGGCGGTGATGTCATAAAGAACCGACCGGCACATGCGGTAGGTGCCGTCGGCCTCCCGGACGGCCGTTGCGCTGACGGATACCCAGACGGGATTTCCGTCGTGCCGGCGGATCTCGAATTCGAGCCCGTCGGCAGAACCGCTTTCCATGAACTTCGGAAAGTTTTCCTCGAATAACTGCCGGGATTCGGGAGCAAGAAAATCCCGGAACCGCTTGCGGCCGATGGCCTGCTCGCGGGTGCAGCCGATCCAGCCGAGTTCCACGTCATTGACGAGCACGTAATACCCGTCCCTGTCCAGAGAGTGATATCCGCAGGGAGCCTTATTATAGAGATCTTCGATTTCCTTCGTGGAAGCGGCGATCTTCGCCTCCATATCTTTCCGGTCGGTGATGTCGATAGCCATCACGCAGAGGTCGGGTTTTCCTTCCAGGCCCGTGCCGATCGGGAATTTGGTGAAGAAATAGTGTCTCAGGCTCCCGTCCGGTGCGGGTGCAACCTCCTCGCCTTGAACGGCCGTCCCCTTGTCAATCACCTGACGATCTGCATCTTCGTACCGTTCCACATGTTCCAGAGGGAGGAAATCCCGGTCGCGTCTGCCAATAATATCAGACGGACTTCGGCCGAACACCCGGGCGTAGGGCGTGTTGACCAGAAGGTACTTACCCTCCGCATCCTTGAGCCCGACGATCCACGGAGTATTTCTGATGAACTCGTGCAGCCGGTGTTCACTGGCGCGGAGGGCCGTTTCCGCCTCCAGCCTCAATGCGTTGTCCCTGCCAATCAGGTACAGGGCGGTGAAAAAGGCCAGGCCAGCCATTGCGCCGAGAACCGCGAACATCTGCACCAGTGCATCTCCGGACACATGGGACAGATTGCTCCGCTCTTCGAGCAGCCGTCGCTCCTCGTCCTCCATCTCCGAAGCCACGCGGGTAGTCTCCTCGAACAGCGCCTTGCCTCTGCCGGTGGCGAACAGCCTGCGCGCGGCATCGAAGCCTTCCGTCCGGAAGACCTTTAGCAGTTCGTTTTCAAACCCGGTGCGGCTCTGAAAAAGGGCCTGGAGTGCGGCAACGCGTCCGCTCTGGGCCGGATTATCGGCAACGAGATTTTTGAGGTTGCTCAGCGCCTGGTCCGATTCCTGGCGTGCCTGAAACAACGGGTCGAGAAACGACTCTTCGTTCGAAAGCAGATATCCGCGCATACTCGACTGGGCATCGCGGCCCAGGTTGCGGAACTTCGAAACTGCAAAGAGAACTTCATGGGTATGATTTACGATCCGATTGGTCTGTTCGAACTCGGCAGCCCGGCGGTATGCCATCAACCCCGCAATGGCGAGGGCCAGCATTGCCAGCAGCATTGAGGCAAAAACGTGTCGTTGAAGGCGCCACTTCATAAAAGACTTGTGGACTCCATTTTATCGGTTCCAAATGGCCTTCACAATCCTGACTGCTGTAATAGGCAGAAATTTCCATAAAATGCTGAATTGTAAGTGTCTCCCGTAACCGGTATTCTTAATTTTCGATACGAAATCATCAGGATGGATGAGGCGGGCAGGCCGATATCCCCCAAGATAGCCGTCAGTGGGGGACAATCCGGCCGGGACGCTGGGAGTGTTACCGTTGCCGGATTCAAACGACCCCGTACTGGTCGCTCTCATCGACGACGAAAAGGCCATTCTCGGCCTGTACCAGCGGGTGCTGGATTCGAACGGCTACAAGACGCTCACCTATTCAAACGTCAGCGATGCCCTGAAAGGGCTCTCCGCAGTAACGGTTGATGTTATCATTTCGGATGTTTCCATGCCGGGACGGACCGGGCTTGATGCGCTGCAGGATTACCAGAAGCTTCCCGGCGAGCCCGAGGTCATTTTTATTACTGCCTTCGGCGATGTACCCGAAGCCGTGAAGGCCGCCCGCCAGGGTGCCTACGACTACATCATGAAGCCGTTCGATACCGACCGGCTCCTGATCGTGCTCCAGCGGGCAGCCGAGCACGTCCGGCTCCGGCGCAAGGCGATCGAACTTGAGCGCGGTGGCTCGAATGTCGCCTCGATCCTGCTCGGGCAGAGCCCTGCGGTCGAGGAAATCCGCGGGCTGGTCGAGGTCGCCGGACCCACCGATGCGCCGGTGCTGATCACCGGCGAGAGCGGTACCGGCAAGGAGCTGATCGCAAGGTCCCTGCATGACCGTTCCAAGCGGAGCAAGGCACCGTTTGTCGTGGCCAACTGTTCCGCGTTCACCGAAACCCTGTTCGAGGCCGAGCTGTTCGGCCACGAGAAGGGCGCGTTCACCGGTGCCGACCGGGCCCACGCCGGACTTTTCGAGACCGCCAACGAGGGGACGCTGTTTCTCGACGAGATCGGGGAACTTCCGCTCCCGATGCAGGCGAAACTGCTCCGGGCGCTGCAGGAGGGCGAGGTCCGCCGCGTCGGCAGCTCGCAGACCCGCAAGGTGGACGTACGGATTATCGCCGCGACGAACCGGGTTCTTGAAAAAGAGGTGAAGGAAAAGCGATTCCGCGAAGACCTGTTCTACCGCCTCAACGTCATCCGGATCGAAGTCCCTCCGCTCCGTTCCCGGCCGGGGGATGCCGAACTCCTTGCCGGGATCTTCCTGAGCCAGTTCGCCCGGAAATACCAGAAACCTGCCGAACAGTTCAGCCCGGAAGCCCGCCAGTTCCTGCTCACGCATGGCTGGCCGGGGAATATCCGCGAACTGAAGAACGCAGTCGAGCGGGCGATCGTCCTGTCGCGGGGGCCGAACGTAGAGTTTTCCGGGACAGTAAGGGTGCCGCTTCCCGGAGCCGCCGGTGGAACCGGGCCGGCCGCCGCCGAGGACCTCGACGGGCCTTACCAGGACGTCAAGGACCGGCACATCGGCCGGATCACCCAGGCTTATCTCGAACATGTCATGGCGAAAGCCGGCAACAGCATGACGAAGGCGGCTGAAATCGCCGGCATGGACCGGAGCAACTTCCGCCGCCTGTACCAGAAGTTCCAGTCGGGCAGTTCAATCGCCGACGAAGAGCCTTCCGGCGACGGCCCAGCCGGGTAAGTTCTCACTCTTGGGTCATCACAGACCCGGTTACTCCCGAACATAGAGTCCCGGTATTGCCGGAAATCCCCGGGTTTCCGGCGGAATTCCCTCATATTTCCTGCACGACGGGTTCGGCACCTCTTTTGCTTTACACCAGAGGGCGTGAAGGAGATTTGAATGAAACCATTTAAGGTACTGGTCGCCGACGACAATCCGTTCTTCCGGAAAATGCTGACCTGCCGGCTCGAACTGGAAGGGTATGACGTCTGGACCGTTAATGACGGTGCAGATGCGTTGCAGCTCGTGGGGCATCTGGCGCCGGATCTCGTCATTACGGACGAGATCATGCCCCGGATTACCGGGATGGAGCTGTGCAGCCGGATCCGTCCTCCGCTTGGGGCAGGGCGGGGGCCGTTTACGATCGTCATGACGGCTAGCCCCGAGTCGGACAATCCCTTTCATGCCCGCGACCTCGGCGTGGATCTCTATGTTTCCAAGAAACAGCTCGGAGACCTGCTGGACCGGAACCTGCTCCGGGCCGAATGCCTGTCGAGCGACTTCCGGCAGGTGTTCCAGGTGTTGAATCCGCACACCGTCACCCAGGGGAAATCCCATGAATCCAGAGCTTTGTGCGCCTGAACCGAAACGCGGGGTGGGTCTTTCAGGTTCCACCGCGTCTGCCGGACACTATCGTTTTGCAGTGGTTTTCCAGAGCGGACGGGGGGTTGTCGACCAACGGCTGATTCAGGAAGCGGCCGGGTGCGATCTGATATCGGTCGATGAACCGGCGGCCTTCGCGCAGATACTGGCCAACGTCGTTCCCGAGCTGATTCTGGTCGATCTCAATTTCGATCTGGACCGGCTCCTGGCCGTGCTCCCGGCACTGGAAGCGGCAGGATATGCCGGACGGGCACCCTGCATTGGAATTTCCACGCGCCTGGCACCAGAGCCGCCAGTGCAAGTGGTCCGGCAGCTCGACAGGGTGATCCGGCTTCCGCTTCACCGGAAGCAGTTCATCACCGTTCTGGGAGTCTGTTTATGAGCGGCAAGGACCCTGACCGGACGGATGATATGACACAACCGCCGGGAATTCTGGAGATTTCCAGCGAGTTTCGCCGTTCCCTGACAGCGATCCGGGGCGCGCTCGGGCTGCTCGAAAGCGGCCATATGGGCGGAATGTCGGGCGAGGCCATGAAGATGGTCGCCGTCGCCCGGTCCAGCGCGGATGACCTGATCCGCCTCATGTCGAATCTGGTGGAAGCCGAGCGGATTCAGGCAGGGCAGGTGGAACTCCCCCTCGAAACCATCGGCGCCCGTGACTTCGCCTCGCTGGCGATGGCCGTCTCGGCGGGCCTGGCGGCCGAAACGGGTGTGAGCCTTGTGCTGGAGACGGTGCCCGATTGTGTGATCTCCGGAAACCGGGACCGCCTCGTGCAGGTACTTTCCTATCTGACCGGATCGGTCGTTGCCGATACCGTCAGAGGCGGGACGGTGCGCATCCGCGTTTCGGCCGAAGGAAACAGCGTCCGCTTCGCTGTTACCAGCAGCCAGCGGCATCGGTCCATTGATCCGAGGCCGTCCGGATGGGCCGTATCCGAATACATCGCCGCCGCTATCGTAAAGAAGCACGGCGGCCAGCTCCTGAACGACCGCGATAACCCGTTGGAACGGAGCGCCTTGCTCGGATTGCCTGGCAAGCATGCTGAGGCCGTGGAAAACGGAAGTCCCGCCAGAATCCCGGTTCTACTGGTGGAGGATGAAGACCAGCTCTGCCGCTTTATTTCGATATTTCTCGGGCGGGAGGGCTATGACGTTCGCAGGGCTGCGACTGTCGAACAGGCACGTTTGCTGGTCAGGACCTTCCAGCCCTCTATTGTGCTTTGCGATATCCATCTGCCCGACGGGAACGGAATCGAACTGCTTCACGATCTGCGCCGTCTGCCGGATTTCGGGCGGGTGCCATTCCTCGTCCTGACCGGCCGCGATTTGGCCGCCTACGAACGCCACCTGCCGGCCGAAACCCGCTGGCTCATGAAGCCGTTCGGCCACGTCGAACTCCTCGCCGCCCTCAAGAAACTCCCGGTCCTCTGACACTCCCGCGAGCATCGCCCGCGCGGGTAGGCTTTGACCTGTAAACCCTTGGGTGGGTTTTGCATGACTTCACTTCACGGAATTCGGGATCAACTAAATATCCAGTTATTTCATATAGTTATGCTTCTGAGCGCGTTTGGCACAGGGATTGTAATAGTGCTTCCGCCACGGCAAGGAGCCGATGGGTGAAAGAGGAGAACAACAATGAAGACCCTGATCAACAAACTGCCGGTTCCGATTCTTGCCGCGGCGAGCTGCCTGATGCTTCAGGCCTGTGCCGGTGCCGAACTGATGGTCGCCAGCACTCTGGTTGCGAATCCCGCGGCGACTGTCGTCGCGTCCTCCATGGTGCCGGTGGCAGCCGAAGCCACCGCGAAGACCGGACTGTTCGACGGCCTCAATACCCCCAAGCAGCGGGAAGACAGCTTTGCGAAGCTGGACAGCGCCGCCCAGGAGGCTTCGGCCCGTGCCGGAGTCGAGCTGTCCCGTCCCGAAGCGGTGCTGCTGGCCGTGCTCAGCAAGAACGGGCAGTCGGGTCTCAGGGAAATCGCCCGCGAAAGCCGCCTGACGCGCGCCGAAGTCATGGGCGCCATCAAGCGCCTGGAGTCGATGCACCTGATCTGGATCGACCACAAGGTCACCGACAGCGGCCCTTTCACGGCGGCCCTGACCCCGATCGGTGCCGATGCCAGCGCCCCGTTCGCCCGGCTGTTCATTAAGCCTGAGTTCCTGGGCGCGAACAGCCGCGACCAGCACGATATCCGGATGGCCAGCCTCGAAAACGGCGGCGTCCAGAAGTTCAACTAAGCTCCTCCCCTTCACCTTCCTCCCGGGACCGGCATTTGCCGGTCCCGCCTTTTTTGGGATCGGCTCAGTGCCGGGTCCGGGCAGCCAGCAGTTTCTGGATCCGCTGGATCAGCCGTTCGATGTTATAGGGCTTCATGACGAGGCGGTCTTCGGGGATGGCGTCGGTGCCGGAGAGGTTGCGGTCCGGATAGCCGGAAAGAAACAGCGCCTCGATGCCCGGCCGCCGGGCCGTGACTTCCCTGGACAGCTGGATGCCGTCCATTCCCGGCATGACCACGTCCGTGAGCAGCAGGTGAATGTCCCCGGCAAAGCCGTCCGACAGTTTCAATGCGGATTCGCCGTCGGGGGCTTCGAGGATGTGATAACCGGCCTCCCGCAGGGCACGGCAGGCCAGTGCCCGCACAGCCGGTTCGTCTTCCACCAGAAGAATCGTGTTGGTCCCTCTGGTAGCCGGCAGTACGGTCTCTCCGGCATGCTTCTCGTCCCCTGCGGCCGCGGGCAAATAGATCTCCACACGGGTGCCGGCCCCGGGCGCGCTGTCGATACGAAGATAGCCTTTCATCGACTGTACAACGCCGTACACAACGGACAGGCCAAGGCCGGTTCCGCTGCCGACGTCCTTGGTTGTGAAAAACGGCTCAATTACCCGGTTGCGGACTTCGGGTGTCATGCCGCTTCCGTTATCTTCCACCGTGATCATGACGTATTGCCCCGGCAGGATATCCACCGGCTGCTGTGCGCTCGGAGCCGAGACGGAGACCAGGCGCGTGTGAACCGTCAGTTCGCCTCCATTGGGCATGGCATCCTGGGCATTCAGGATCAGGTTGAGGATGACCTGCTCGAGGCTGCGGATATCTCCCATTACCCGGCCGTCGGATTCGGAAAACCTGAACTTGAGCCGGATATCCTCCCGGATCAGCCGCCGGAACAGCTTTTCCATGCCTCCGATGACCGCGTTCAGGCTGACGAGCTGCATCTCCGACGGTTTCTGGCGGCTGAATGCCAGGAGCTGGCGGGTGAGGCCTGCGGCGCGCTCTCCGGCCTCAAAAATGTTGCGTACATCCTCGTGCATGGGCGAGGACGGATCGAGCTGCTTGAGCAGCACCTGGGCATAGCCGTTGATGACCACCAGCAGGTTGTTGAAGTCGTGGGCGATGCCGCCGGCGAGGGTACCGATCGCCGTCATCTTCTGGGCCTGCAGGAGCTTTTCTTCCAGCAGCTTCTGCTGCCGCTCGGCGGAAATCTGGGCGGTGATATCGGAAACCACGATGACCGCGAAGGGCGCCCGCAGGTCTGCTGTTCCAGCCGGATTTTTGCCCCGGTCGATAGGGTGCACGTCGACACGGAATCCCCGGCTGCTGCCGGAATTCTCGATCCGGAAACTGTCGCTCTGCCCGCTGTAGATGAGTTCCCAGGTATCCACCAGCTTGCGGATCAGGCCCTGGCCCGGAGCCAGCAGATCGAGCAGCTGGTGAAAATCCTTGCCATGTACCGACAGCACCGGGGACAGGTTCCAGCGCTCCACGGTCCGGTTGGCCCGTACGACGATGCCCTCCCGGTTCATGAGGAACACGGCTTCCGGGAGCGAGTCTATCGTCGATTCCCATTCCAGCTTTCCCTGGGCGACGAGGCGGAGAGTTGCCTCGGCTTCCTGCTCGGCAAGCCTACGGGCGGTAATGTTGGAGTGAGCGGCGACGATCCGGATCCGGCCGCCGTGACTGAACGCGGCCAGCCGAAGGCTGAACCACCGTTTTTCGGTGGAACTGTGGCAGTCGTAATCGATCTGGGCCTCGCTGCGGCGGCCGCGCAGGATCTCCTCGATGGCCTGGCCGGCGGCCCTGGCTTCCGGCAGGCCAGGGGCCGATTTGCAGACGTCCAGATAGCTGGCCCCGGTCCCGCATCGTTCTTCGGTCCCGCCATTTGCCCTCATGAACGATCGCCAGGCTTCGTTGACGTGCAGGATCGTTCCCTGCTCGTCGAGGATCGCGATGTTTCTGCTCAAGGCATCCAGGGTTTTCTGGAACAGATCGGCGGTGTTTTCAGGCGCGCTCATCGATCGGAATCAATCCTGCCGGCAGGTCCGGTTTCCGGGAACCGGGATTTTCTTTTCATGTGATGGAAAGCTTAGCGGAAGCCGGAGGCGGCTGCTATCCGGGGAGGTACTGTCCTTTCCTTCTGTCGGCGGCGGATCAAGCCGGGTGGGGCCAACCCCGGAGGGTATCCGGTGACTGCAACTTAGCTATGAGAAACGGCCTGAAACCCCTGAAAAACCGGCATTCTCCCCTATTTTCAGTATGGCACTGTAATTGCTTTACCTCATATCGAGGAGAACGATCATGAACAACACCAAGACACAGACACTGAAACTGAGACTGCCGGCCTTCGTGATTGCAGCTCTTCTCGTCATCTCGGGATGCGCACTGAAGCCGGTCCAGCTCGTGGACTACAACGAATTCAACCGGCAGTCCGAGAATAGCCCGGATACACGGATGGCCTACCGTCAGTCGGTGTCCGAAGTCCGCTACGTTTAGTCATAGATAGTCAGGTCCGGGGGCCTTCGGGCCGGGACGGATGGCAGAGATTGAAGGGGCCCGGCGGAAATCCGCCGGGCTCCGGTTTTTTGGATTTTCCCGCCGCAGTTTTGGGTGGTCTCCGGATACCCGGCAAGTCGAAAAATACCCCCTGAGAACCTTCCGGTACTGGTGCGGCAAACATTCTGCGAAGTCTCAGAAATCATATAAAAAACAGGTAGTTATAGGGTTTATCGGGATGGCTCGGGTCTCGGGCATCGAACTTGCTTTTAGTCCTGCAGCAAGGAGAGACGCCATGCGAAAACTCAGAGTCCTGGTTGCCGACGACAATCCCTTCTTCCGCAAGTTGATTCCGCAGTTCCTCGTGAAGGAAGGCTACGACTACAGGGTTGCCCGTGACGGGCAGGAGGCCCTGGAGACTGCAGCCGAGTTTCAGCCGGATGTCGTGATCACCGATTCGGTGATGCCGCGGATGACGGGCATGGAACTTTGCAGCCGCCTGCGTCCCGCGTTCGCGCAGGGGCCGGTCCCGTTCACCATCGTGATGACGGGCACTCCGGAATCATCCGATCCAAAGCACGCCTCCGATTTTGGCGTGGACATCTACATGTCCAAGAAGGACCTGCTTCAGGGTCTCGACTCCCGGCGTTTCCGGCTCGACCGGATGCCGATCTCCGTGAGGAGCCGTCTGGCCGAAGGCTTCGTGCCGGCAAACCGGCAGGCGGTCCGGGAGACGGTCATCTACCTGGCATCCTGATCCGGCAAGGGGCCGGATTTACTGCAGTCAAAGGGGGAAACGAAAATGAATGCAGATAGAAAGCCCAGAATACTTCTGATCGACGACGACCGCTTCGTGCGGAGGCTTGCGGAGGCGTCCCTGCGGCAGATCGGCCGGATGGATGTGGTTTCCGTGAGTTCGGGCCTGGAGGGAATCCGGATGCTGGAGCAGTCCGTCCCGGATCTCGTGCTTCTCGATGCCGTCATGCCGGTGATGAACGGAGCGGAAACCCTGAGCTTCATCCGCCATTCGAAGAAGTTCTCCAGGGTTCCGGTGGCGTATCTCACCGCCATAGGGGAAGAGCGTAACCGGAACGGAGATCCGGCGGGCGGCGTGATTGAAACGATCTACAAACCCTTCAGCCCGCTATCGCTCACGGAACGGGTGAGCAGGATTCTAGATAGCCTGGTCCCGGACCTCGATCGGGGCCGGAATCCTTCCCTGATGGAAATGCCCCTGCGGGCCCTGAGCGCCTGAGAACGGAAACAGACAGTCATGGCAAAGATCTGCATTCTCGAAGACGACCGGAATTTTTCGGCTCCGCTGGCCAAGGAACTCCGCAACCGCGGCCACAAGCCCGTGGTCTGCACGAGCGGCCGCGAGGCCCATGCGGCGATCGACAGGGGCGGCCTCGACCTCGTGGTCGTGGACGGCCTGCTGCCCGATACGAACGGCATCGCCTGGGTGGGCGAGCTCCGCGCCCGGGACAGCCGTCTGCCGGTCGTGTTCGTTTCCTCGTTCTGGCGGGATCTCAAGAGCTACCAGACCCTGACGCAGGATCTCGGCGTCGTGCTGGTCGTTCATAAGCCGGTGTCCGCCACCGTTTTCGCCGGGCAGATCGACCAGCTCCTGCCGAAGGTCCAGCCGTCTGCTCCGGTTCCGGCGGCCCTCGACCGGGAGTTCGAGGAACTCTGTCTCGAATTCCGCGAGTCGCTCCACCCGGTCGTGAAGGAACTCGACGAGGCGGTCCGCAAGCTTCTGGGCACCGGCTACATGGAGCCGGACATCGCCCATGCACGGATTCTGGTCCACAACATCCGGGGAACGGCCCGGTCGTACGGCCTTCCGGCGGTCGGCGACGCCGCCGCACTTCTGGAGGATGCGCTGGTTTCCCTGATGGAAAAGCCGGAGGACTCTGCCCGGATCCAGGCGATCCCGGACCTGTTCCGGACCTTCGCCGATGCGGCACGTCTTCCCGGGCCGCAGGCGGCCCCGTCGCTGAGCCGCCGGGAGAGTGTGCAGACGCTGCTGATCGTCGCCGATCCCGGAAAGACGCCTGCCCAGACTGCCGCCGCCGTCGGGGAAGAGACCGGGTTCACTCCGGAAGTCTGCGGCTCGGCCGAAGCGGCGGCCGCCTTCATGGAAAGCGGGACACGCTCATCGGCGCTGATGATCGATCTCGATCACCTGGATGCCGCTGCACGGCAGCGGATCCGGGAGCTGACTGCACGGCACAGCGGGATTCCGGTCCTCCTGTCCGGGAGCGACGGCAACCTGCAGAACCGGATCGACGCCGTGCATCTGGGCGCGGTCCGGTTCCTGGAGAAACCTCTGGATCCGGACCGGATGCGCGAGTCGCTCCGGCAGATCCGCGAAACGGCCTCCGCCGGCTCCGCTCCGGTGCTGATCGTTGACGACGACGAGCAGTTCCTGAATCTCGCCGCCAGCGTGCTGAGCCGCAACGGTTTTTCGACCTATGCGCTTTCCAGCACGACGAACCTGATGGAGGCGCTGGCCGAAGTCAGGCCCGAACTACTGATTCTCGATCTGCTCATGCCCGGGATCAGCGGGTTCGACATCTGCAAGTTGCTCCGCCAGTCCACCGCCTGGCGGAACCTGCCGATCGTCGTCACGACGGCACTGACGGGGCTCGATGTGCGGGTAGCGGCATTCAGGGCCGGCGCCGACGATTACCTGACGAAGCCGTTCGTCGACGAGGAGCTTCTCGCCCGCATCCGGGTCCGCCTGGACCGCGCGCGACTCGAACGGGAGATCGCCGAGCGCGATTCGCTCACGGGGCTGCTGCTCCGGCGGCCGTTCGTCGCCTGCGCGCAGGCTGCCATCGCCGACGCGCGGCGCACGGGCCGTCCACTGTCCATCTGCCTTATCGACATCGATCACTTCAAGAAGGTGAACGACCAGCGGGGCCACCTCGCAGGCGACCGGGTTCTGTCGGGATTCGGGCGGCAGATCCAGGCCCGCTTCCGGCGGGAGGACCTCCGGGGGCGCTGGGGCGGCGAGGAGTTCGCCATCGTCCTGCCGGGCCAGGATGCGGTCACGTCCGCGCAGGCGATCTCCCGGTTTCTGGAAGAGTTCTCCGGAACGGCCTTCACCGACGATCTCGGCAACGAGTTCACCTGCACCTTCAGCGGAGGCGTCGCCGCTCTGGGTTATGACGGTGCAACGCTGGAGGATCTGATCAGGACCGCAGACAACCGCCTCTACTGCGCGAAAGCCGGCGGACGCCGCCAGATTGTCTCCATGGGCGGAAGCACCGCGCAGGAACCGGAAGCAGCCGTCGCGGCCCAGCTCTCCCTCGATGCAAAACTGCTCGCTCCGGCCGCGATCTGCTGACGGGTAAGATATCCGCCGGTTCCGGAGGCGGTCATGGCTGGCGCCAACCGGCATGATGCCAGCCAGGCGGCTGCGCCCCCTCAGGTCAGGATCGCCTTGATCTCCAGGTATTCCTCGAGGCCCTTGTCGCCCCATTCGCGGCCGTTGCCGGACTGCTTGTAGCCGCCGAAGGGGCTGGCGAAGTCGGGGCCAGCGCCGTTCACATGGACATTACCCGACCGGATCGAGCGGGCGATCCGCAGGGCGCGGTCCTTGTCGGCCGAGGAAACGTATCCGGAGAGCCCGTACGGCGTATCGTTGGCGATACGGATGGCGTCGGCGTCGTCCTTGTAGGGAATGATCGCCAGTACGGGGCCAAAGACCTCTTCGCGGGCGATGGTCATGTCGTTGCGGACATTCGCGAACACCGTCGGCTTCACGTAGTAGCCGGTCGAAAGCCCCTCGGGCTTTCCGGTACCGCCGCAGACGAGCGTCGCTCCCTCGTCGATCCCCTTCTGGATCAGGTCCTCGATCCGCTTCCACTGCGTTTCGCTCACGACCGGGCCGATGACGGTGGCGGCGTCACCCGGTGCGCCCGGCTTCACGGCGGCCGCGGCCTCCCGGGCGATTTCCACCGCCTCGTTCATCCGGCGTTCGGGCACCAGCATCCGCGTCGGCGCGTTGCAGGACTGGCCGCTGTTGGTGAAGACGGACTTCACGCCGCCGGCGACCGCCTTGGGGAACGCGTCGTCGTCGACGATGATGTTGGCGGACTTGCCGCCCAGTTCGAGGGCGACCCGTTTCACCGTGTCGGCCGCCGCCTTGGAAATGAGCTTTCCGGCACGGGTGCTGCCCGTGAACGAGATCATGTCGATGTCCGGATGCGTGCTGAGTGCCGTGCCCACACCCGGGCCGTCGCCGTTCACCAGGTTGAACACGCCCTTCGGGACGCCGGCCTCGTGCAGGATCTCGGCGAAAAGGCAGGCGTTGAACGGCGCAACCTCGCTGGGCTTGAGTACCATGGTGCAGCCGGCGGCCAGCGCGGGGGCCACCTTGCAGGCGATCTGGTTGATCGGCCAGTTCCAGGGAGTGATGAGTCCGCAGACCCCGATGGGTTCGCGCACGAGGATCGTCCGGCCTCTGGTTTCTTCAAACGGGAACTTCTTGAGCACGTTGAGCGTGGTCATGAAATGGGCCAGCCCGGACGGGGCCTGGGCGGTCATGGCCAGCTTCATGGGAGCGCCCATTTCCTCGCTGATGACCTTGGCGATCTCGCCCATCCGCTTCTGGTAGGCCGCGAGAATGGCCTGAAGCAGGTCCGCCCGCTGCTGCACGGTCGTCTGCGAGTAGGTCGCGAAGGCGGCCTTTGCGGCCGCGACCGCCTTGTCCACGTCCGCGGAGGAGCCCAGCGAAATTTTGCCGATCGGCTTCTCGGTCGCCGGATTGATGACGTCCAGTTCCCTGGCCTCGGCCGGCGGCACCCATTCCCCGTTGATGTAGAACTTGCGGTAATCGTACATGAAAAGTCCCCTTTGTGATCTTCATCCGTCCTCGCGGACTGGCTGCATGCTTACCGACGTTTGGGCAGAAGTCGAAAGCCTGACGGTCCCGAACTCATGCCGAACTGCGGCTGCTTTGCGAAACGCGAATCGCCGAAGGGGACAGGAACGTGTTCGGCGGAGAGTCCGGGGCGAAAGCGCAATCCTGTCTCAATCAGGTTGGGTCCGCCGCGTAAGCCGGGATAATCTGCCCCGCTTATGCCTGCCGCCACGGTTCACCCATTTCCTCAGGCTTCGATGCGTCGTGGGTATTGAACCGGGGCTTACGATAGCGACCCGCTCGACCAACGGCTGGAGGAGAAATGGGGAGTCTTCATGGTCGCGCCGCACAAGAAAAACCGGAAGAAGCCAAAGACCCAGGACGGGCGGGAGCTGCGCCACAACTGCAAACGCTGGAACATCGAGCGGCTGTTCGCCTGGACCGGATGGTTTCGCAGGACCCTGGTGCGTCACGAATACCATCCCGAGAACTTCCTCGGTTTCATCCACCTGGCCTTCATCCTGATCCTCTTCAGGCATTCATGAGATAGCTTCTAATAAAAGGGGTTCAGCTTCCGGGGACGAGGAGCCGCCGCTGCCGGAGCACGCTGGCCGTGGCGATCCAGCCCTCGCGGGCGCTCGGATAGGCGGGGGCCCAGCCGGACGCCTCGCGGAAACGCCGGTTGCTGACGCGCAGCGACCGGGTGAGCGACGTGGTACGATTGCCGAGCAGGAGTGCGAGGCGGCCTGGCGCCGGAACCCAGATCCGCTTTCCCGCCGCCGCCGCGAGCGCGGCGGCGTAGGCACGTTTGGTCAGCGGCTCATCATCTACGATATTGTAGGTGCCCGCCGGAACATTCAGCGCAGCGGCCACGGCCGCTCCCCCGTCGCCCACGTGTATGGAGGAGAGAAACGTCCGGGGAGGCCCCATGGATATGCAGACGCCCAGCCGCGCCAGATCGAAAAACTCCTCGCTGTGCGCCGCACCCGGCCCGTAGAACCAGCCCAGCCGGAGCACCACGCCCGCGCCGCCCGCCGCCGTGAAACGGTTCGCGCTCGCTTCGGCGGCGTGGTTCCCCTCCGCCATCGGGAACCGGTCCACCGGGCAGCTTTCGTCCACCCAGGCCTCACCCGCGTCCCGGTAGATCATGCTCACTGACTCCTGCAGGAGGCGCGGCACGCCCGCCTTGAGCGCCGCGTCCACGACAGCCGCCGACCCCTCCGTGCGGATACGGGTGTTCTCCGTCCATACGCTGCTCATCATGAACTTTGCCGCGGCGGGAAGCGCCGAGGCGAGATTCACCACCGCGCCGCATCCGGCGAACACCCGTGCGAGCGCCGCCCGGTCGAACAGGGAGACGCTGACGGGCTCCGCCCCCTGGGCCTTCAGCCTCGCGGCTTTCTCAGGGGAGCGCGCCAGCGCCAGCACCTCGTGCCCGGCGCGCACCAGTGCCGGAACGGCATGGCCGCCGATCGCTCCCGTCCCGCCGGTGACAAATACTTTCATACCCGTGAAACTATTTTGGCCGTCCGGCGGCGGTCAAACGGGCGGGATGATCCCGCGCAGTTCCGGAGTCGTCCGGCTTTCGGCCACCTTCCCTGTGAACAGGGAAGGCCTGCTCCAGATGGCTCCCCTCAATTTGAGGGGAGCTGCCCGGAGGGCCGAGGGGTGGAACTCCAGAGGCGCAGAGGTGGCGGAACGCCGCGACGGGTCCTTGAAAACTGTATAGCCGATGCTGCGGGGAGTGGAGGCTTCGGCACGACTTCCGCGGATGCGGCCGGAGCCGGTCGCCGGTTGAGGTAAGGATTGATTAGCAGACCTTCGAAAACATCGGACTTCCCCAAAGGGGCCCGGGCCAGCCTGTCCAAAGAAAGTCTGCCGTTCATTTTGACCGGATCTTTAAGCAGGAAGCAGTCTCGGCCTAATGATTTCTTGGCGAGCGGGATTCTCTGCATTCAGGACCCTAGAACGCGTTGCACACACTCGAGCAGTGCCTCCGGGCCGAATGGTTTTTCAAGAAAAGGTATGTCGGCGGGAATCTCAACATCCTTAGTCCGCCAGCTGGGGTTGCCAGACATGAGGATGACACGCAATTCCGGATCCGATTGCCGTAATCTCTGAACCAGTTCGTCTCCCGCCATCACGGGCATCACCAGATCAGAGAGAACCAGATCAACGCGGTCTGCTTGTTTCTCGAAGATGATCAACGCGTCTCCACCACTGGCCGCCGTCAGCACCTCGTAACCACTTCGGGAGAGAATCGTGTACACGAATTTTCGCACTTTCTCATCATCTTCGACGACAAGTATCGTGCCGCGTTGAAGCGAATGACCCGTTGATAGGTCCTTTTTCGGAATACTTTCTGGCACCGGGGCGGGTTCGATATCTTGATCTCCAGCGATTGGTATCCAGATGCGGAATTCTGTGCCTTTCTCCGGCTCGCTCTTCACTTCAATCGCTCCGTTGCTCTGACGGATAATGCCGAAAACCGTTGAGAGTCCGAGGCCGGTCCCTTTGCCTGGAGGCTTCGTCGTGAAAAACGGATCAAAAATCCGGGCCATCGTCACTTTGTCCATTCCATGGCCGGTATCTTTGACGTTGATCAATCCGTAGGGCCCGGGTTTCAGCCCCAGCTGCTGTGCGTTCAGGGTGTCCATCTCGCTTCGCAGGACTGTCACGGTCAGAGTCCCGCCCCGGGGCATGGCATCCCGTGCGTTCACTGCAAGATTCAGCACTACCTGGTCAATCTGGATGGGATCGGCGAATACGGGAGTCGCTTCTGCCGACGGGTTCATAATGAACTGTATGTCTTCGCCGAGAATCCGGCGGAGCATTTTGGCCTGATCCGACAGTATTTCGTTAAGATCTATGACCCGGGGTCTCAGCACCTGCTGCCTGCTGAACGCGAGTAACTGGCGCGTCAGGTCCGCTGCCCGCAAAGCGGAACTTCTGATTTCATCCAAGTCCGGGTAAATCTGATCGTCAGGCCGGAAGTTCTTGAGCAGCAAATTCACATATCCAAGAATCACCGTAAGCACGTTGTTAAAATCGTGCGATATCCCTCCAGCAAGTACACCGATCGCTTCCATTTTTTGGGCCTGTCGCAGCTGATCTTCCAGACTTTTGCGCACGCTGATATCGGTCATCAGCTTCACAGCACCCAGCGTGGACCCATCCGGAGCCCTGACTGAGCCCGCCGACACCAGAACCGGAACAACGCCGCCGTCTTTGTTGCAAAGCCGGAGGTCGTACTGGTCGGAAATGCCCAGTTTGCGCAGCGCCAGCTTGGATCTGATCAACTCCCGGTCTTCGGGAAATATGACCATTTCCAGAGATTTTCCGGACAGCTCCTGGCTGGAGTATCCGGTCAGCTCGCTGAACCGCCGGTTGGTCAGCAGAATCCGGCCCTCAAAATCGGTCATGACAATCGCTTCTTCGGCAGTCTCGACGATCGCACGGTATAATACCTCGCTCTTGCGAAGAGCCTGCTGGGCCTCGATCCGTGATGTGACATCCCGGTAGTTGAGAACGATCCCCTGTATGTTCGGATCCGACAGGCGGTTTACCGCCGTACCTTCGATCCAGACCCATCGGCCGTCACGGTGCCTGAACCGGCTGGCGGGTACCTGTATGAGAGCGTCGGGGCGGGCGAGCGCCTCGGACAGCACGCCCAGTATCGCACTCCGGTCATTGGGATGCGCGACGTCAGAAACAGCCTGTCCCATAAATTCATTGTTTGGATAGCCAAGTACTTTCCCGGTCGTATCGGTTTCAAAAAACGCAACGCCGTTCGCATCCGCCAGCAATATGCCATCGGCGATATTCTCTATGAGAGACCGGAAGCGAGCTGCGCTTTGCTGAATGGTTCTTGTTCGTTCCTGGACTTTTAAATCCAGGTCCCGGTTGGTGGCGAGCACCTGGCGGTAGAGGCGCACTGCCAGGAAGAACAGTCCGCCGAGCAAAACGGCATATAGATCCTCATAGATGGTCTTGATCCGGACCGAGGCCTCGATCGTGCCAATGACCTGGTCATCCCGCTTTATCTCGGCAGCAACGGGAAACTCAGGGATCAGCTTCAACCGGGCAAGCCAGCGGTCGGTATCGCTGGCCAGCGGCGACCCGGTCCCGAGGAAAAACAGACCGCCGTCGCTGGTCCTGACGGTGAGTTTTTCGTAGCTGCCATCCTGGATCGCCAGGCGAAGGTAGTCTTGGGGGCCTTCGCGATCCAGACCCCAGAGTGCGTTCGCGATCACATTCGCGTGCCGGTCGATCTTCTGGATTGCGTCGCGGCGCGTTTCGATTTCGTTATGAAGAATGTAGGCGGTGACCAGCAGAATCACTACGGCAGCCAAGATGGCGATGACGTGACGGTTTCGCATGCTTCACCTGACCTGAGAGGCGGAGGGACCGAAGAAATATTTCAATTCGGGTAGAATAGATCTTCGAAGTTTGTATACTCAACTGGGTCCGTCCGCATTTGGGGCGTCGGATTATTCGGGAGGCGGCCGATGACGACCTGCAACCGGCGATGGGTTGAATCGTTTGCGGCGGCGCTGTTTCTTGCGTTGTCGGGCTGGTATTCCGGCAGCCAGGCATACGCTGCAACGCCGATGTCCTATATTTATAACGCACCCGAAACTGCTTCGGATACTCGCTATCAGTATCATATAGAAATTCTCCGAGCGGCGCTGGAAACGACCCGGGGCGGTTACGGGGACTTTGAATTCAAACCGTCCGTTCCGATGAGTGAGGAAAGACAGGTCTCCGAACTCAAGAACGGCACAGGAACAATAACGGTTCTCGTCCGTGGCTTTACGGAAGACTATGCGAAACTTCTGAGACCGGTTCCTGTTTCGCTGGACAAGGGGATTCTCGGCTATCGCGTACTTCTGATCCGGCAACAGGATCAGAAGCGCTTTTCGGCCGTCCGCACTCTGGAAGATCTCAGGGCTTTCACTATCGGTCAGGGCGCCAGCTGGAAAGACGTTAAAATCCTTGAGTCCAACGGATTAAGGGTAGTAACCGGCCCCGTTTACGACGGTTTGTTCGAGATGCTTGTCAAAAGGAGATTCGATGCCTTTTCCAGGGGAATAAATGAAATAGTGGACGAGTATGAGGCCCGCAAGGCGAAGCTTCCGGATATCGCGATCGAAAAGGATCTGCTTTTGTATTACCCGCTTCCCCGGTACTACTGGTTCAGCCAGAACGATCATGGAAAGGCCCTTGCGAATCGAGTCGAAGCGGGGCTCCAGAAGTTGATCCGTGACGGGACCTTGGATCGAGCCTTCCGTAAGTACTACCGAGATAAGCTCGAAAAATTGGATCTGTCGAAACGGCGCTTGATCGACCTTCGGAATCCCTATCTCCCGCCGGAAATGGCTCCAACGACGCCAGAGCCATTATTGGTCAGCGACTTTAAGTGACCTGCCTCGACCAAGGAGTCGGCAGTGAAAAACGGGCGCCTGGCGGCGCAAGCAGTGGAAGGTTTCGTCGGGATTGCGCGAAGGAATCGAGTCAGTTCTTGTAAAAATGCCGATCCGATCGGTTAGTTCGGCAAAGGGTTTGACTGAAACTGCAAAGAAAATCTGGCGGAGAGTACGGGACGAAGTACAAACCCGGCTGCTGAATATGGCGACAGCCG